>DINP01000063.1:85290-120491 GCA_002426025.1 Bacteroidales bacterium UBA5537
AATCTAAATAAAATCCCAAAAGCTTTTTAACTAATTTTGCGGCTTACAGATATTCCAGCATTTATACCGCACCACTCTGTCATGAACATTCCTGCAATTGATATTTCCGACTACAACTACCCCCTTCCCGATCACCGCATTGCCCGTTTCCCGCTCGAAGAACGCGATCTTTCCAGATTACTGATTTCTGATAACGAAGAAATATCTACCGATCAGTTCGCCAATATTTCTGAACACATTCCACAGGGAAGCCTGCTGGTATTTAACGACACCAGGGTAATTCGTGCAAGGCTTGTTTTTTTCAAGCCCGGGGGTGCAAGAATTGAAGTCTTTTGCCTTCAGCCCGACGGTGCTTATGGACAAACCGGTGAGGCCACCTGGAAATGCTTTATCGGTAATGCAAAGCGCTGGAAAAGCGATAACCTGAAAATGGAAATTGATAGCCCCAAGGGAGCCATAACTTTGTTGGCTGAACGATTGGAAGCCATTGGTGATGCACATCGGGTGCGCTTCAACTGGAGCCTGCCTGAAATGCCTTTTGAGCAGGTGCTTGAGTTTGCCGGTAAAGTTCCCCTTCCTCCCTATCTTAATCGCGAGCCTGTCTCGAGTGATGCAGAGCGTTATCAAACCATCTACGCAAAATTCAATGGCTCGGTGGCGGCACCCACTGCCGGGCTGCATTTTACGCCTACTGTGCTGAATAGCCTCGAAACGAAGGGCTGCAGATTCGATTATCTTACCCTTCATGTTGGAGCCGGCACGTTTAAACCGGTTTCGGTAGCCGATGCCCGCGAGCATCAGATGCATGAAGAGGAGGTAATCGTTGAAAAAGTATTTTTGCTGAAACTCCTTCAAAATATTCAGGGCAACATCATCCCGGTGGGGACTACCTCCATGCGCTCCCTCGAAAGCCTCTACTGGTTTGGCGTTCAGTTGTTGAATGGCAAAGAGCCATCAGACAGGTTCTATATCCGGCAATGGGAACCCTACGAATCGGAAGTAAAAATTCCTGCTGCCGAATCCATACAGGCTATTTACGACTTTATGCAGCGCAATAATCTTACCCAGGTCAGCGGCCACACCGGAATTATGATTGTTCCAGGCTATCGCTTCAGAATCTGTAATTTGCTTATTACCAATTTCCATCAGCCTCAAAGCACCCTGCTGCTGCTCGTTGCGGCCTTTATTGGCGACGGATGGAAAAAAGCATACCAATACGCCCTCGACCACGATTTCCGTTTCCTGAGCTATGGCGATAGTTGCCTTTTTTTCAGGAAAGACCAGGCAAAATAAGCCAAATCCGAAAATTCAATACTTGTTTCAACAATCCTTATCTTCGTATCATGATCTTTCTTCTTACAGGCGACAGCGGATCGGGGAAAACCACTTTACTCAAAGAACTGGCATCAAAATTTACTGCAAATGGTATAATTACGGGTGGTTTTACTGCGCCGGGAAGCTGGCTTAATGGAAAACGCTCGGGTTTTACATTGCATGACCTTTACAATAAGCTTGATTATGTACTGGCAGAAACAGGCAAGTCAGGTTCTGAAATGTATGGCCGCTTTGTATTTAACGAAGAAACCCTGAAATCGGGAAACCACTTACTTTCCACCCAGGCAGCACAAAACGATATTGACCTTATTGTTGTTGATGAAGTTGGCCCTTATGAACTAAGCGGCAAAGGTTGGGCTCCCGCGCTCAACATCCTGGCAAAGTCACCGCGGCCTCAAATTTGGGCCGTAAGGCCTGAGCTGATCGCTGATGTGCAATCACGCTGGGCTTTCACCCCTTCGGCTGTTTTCCCGGTCTTGCATCAAAAGGCCGATATCATTTTTCGGGAAATCTGCAAACAATGTAACTTTTCCACCAAATGAAAAATGAAGTATCAATAACCGGCATCTTACTGGCAGGGGGCAAAAGCCGCCGCATGGGCGTAGATAAAGGCCTGATGCTTTTCAGGGGAAAACCGCTTGTTCAATATTCATTGGATCTGTTAAACAAATTCTGCGACCGCATCCTTATCAGCAGCAATAATCCCGAATACCAGTCACTGGGCTATGAGGTAATTGCCGATAAGGTTACCGGTGCAGGCCCGATGGCCGGAATCGCCTCCTGCCTTGAGTACAGCGATTCAGCAATAAATCTTATCCTGTCATGTGATATGCCGCTGCTCGAACCGGTAATTCTTGAAACCCTGCTAAAGAATACCGAAGGCAACACCTTCGTAGTGCCACTTGACCATTCAGGAAGAGCTGAACCGCTCTGCGCTATGTATCACCAGAATAGCTTGCCCTTAATGAAACAAATGATCGAATCAAACACTTTCAGAATGACCAGTTTATACCTGAAAGAACAGATAAAATATATTCATCCAGCAGACTATCCCCTACCCTATAATAAGCTGTGGTTCACCAATTTCAATTCATTGGATGATATCAACGCTATTGATGCATCCGGATTATAAAAAGCTTTACAGCTACTAAAGCAATGTTTGCTTGTTTAGTTTCATAAATTTGTCCGACAATTTATACGAACTCATATAAATGACAAACCCTGTTTCCAAAGGCCCGACAAATGGAATCCTGAGAGACGACCGCTGGATGAAAGCCGCGGTTGCCGGAGGTTTATGGGCTGCCTTTGAAATTATCATCGGCAGTTTCCTGCACAACCTGCGGATACCGTTTGCCGGAAGCATCCTATCGGCATTTGCGGTAATGCTTATGATATCGTTTCATCGGCTATGGCCTGTTAAGGGGTTAATCTGGCGCGCCGGGCTGATTTGTGCACTTATGAAATCCATCTCACCAAGTGCCCTGATTCTCGGTCCTATGATTGGCATAATGACTGAAGCCCTGCTTATTGAACTATCGCTCAGATCGTTCGGTGCGAATAAAGCAGGTTACCTTATTGGCGGGGTGCTGGGGGTTGGCAGTGCACTGATCCACAAAGTTGTTAGTATTCTTATCCTTTACGGGATGGATATCGTTGAAATATACCTGAATATTTACCGCTTTGCTGTTAAACAGATCGGCCTGCCCAATGCTGATCCCTGGTTGGTTGTTTTCGCGCTGATAGCCGTTTATATCATCGCAGGGTTTATCGCGGCCTTAATAGGGATTTCAATTCCGGTAAACGGTGAAATTACGGTTGATAAACCCGAAATTGAGGAAGGTTCTGCAACAACTTCCCCATTTGCCATCAGCAACAACAAATTTTCCATAACACTGATGCTGATACATTTGGCGGCTATACCATTGTTTATTTTATTGATTGTTAAAACCGGTTTACTGATCAGTACGGCGGCAATTCTGATATGGGCTGTATTGCTTTACAGCAAATATCCCGGTGTTTACAGGCGTTTTAGCAAGCCGGTTTTATGGATGCAGTTTCTGATAATAATTCTGATCGCCGCTTTTTTCTGGGAAAGAGACTGTTCCTATTTTATATGCTTCAGCATAACAGGATTGAAAGGCGGTTTGGCCATGACACTTAGGGCTGTGGTGGTAATAATGGCCTTTTCAGCTTTCAGCGTTGAACTGAGAAACCCTGTTGTGAGGGCTTTTCTCGAAAAGAAAGGGATGCGCAATCTCTACCTGGCAATTTCGGTAGCATTTTCGGCTTTGCCATTTATGGTTGCAAGGATTCCCGATGCCCGCACCCTTATTTTCCACCCCCGCACTGCTATAGCTTCTTCGCTGATCAATGCACGTCAATGGCTTCTGCACTATGGCGATAAGAGCCAGCAACAACAATAACGACTTTTGAGATAATAATCTGAAAATCGTCGGCATTCAGATCGCTTAGATTGCGTATTTTTGGCAACTCAATCAGCAAAGGTTATGCCTGAAGTAGTAACTAACAAAAAGAAAAATCCCGCACCCGACCCCGAAGTCGAGATGTCGTTCTGGGATCACCTCGATACCCTGAGAGGGCATTTGTTTCGTTCAGCAGTTGCTATAATCGTCATGGCCGTTGTTGCCTTTCTGAACAGGGAGTTTATATTCGACCAACTGATTCTTGCTCCCAAAGAGCCTGAGTTTATCACCAACCGCTTGCTTTGCCGGCTGGGTGAATGGGCAAATGTACCTTCCTTGTGTTTGGGAAATCTTAAGTTACAAATAATAAATATTGACCTCTCAGGGCAGTTTACCACACACATGTATATCAGTTTCTTTGCAGGGCTGATTGTAGCTGCACCTTATATGATATGGGAAATTTGGCGGTTTATCCAACCAGCACTCTACGATAAGGAACGCAAACATTCGAAAGGCGCGGTTTTCAGTATGTCCACTCTCTTTGTGTTGGGAGTACTGTTCAGTTACTTCCTTATTGTACCGCTTACCCTCAGCTTTTTTGGTTCGTATAAAGTAAGCGAAGAGGTTAATAACCAGATAGCGCTATCATCTTATATCAGCACTGTTGTTTCTGTCACGTTTGCCATCGGCCTGGTTTTTGAGCTTCCGGTTTTTATCTATTTTCTTACCAAAGTCGGGATTGTTACCCCTGCTTTCCTGAAAAAGAACCGCAAATACACACTGGTTTTACTGCTGGTTATTGCCGCTATCATCACTCCTCCCGACATCATAAGCCAGATTTTGGTTACCATACCGCTTTACGGACTTTATGAATTAAGTATCTTTGTTTCAGGCAGGGTTTATAAGAAGTTGTAGATAGCTGAAAGATTATCTGTAACCTTTCCGGCATCGCGGCGTCAAACTTGCTGAAACAAAAAATACTACTATGGCAGATACCAGATTATACCGCTCCGTTCACGGAAGGGTCATTGGTGGGGTGGCCGGCGGACTTGCTGATTTTTTCGGCATGGATCCCACAATCGTAAGGTTAGTTTTCGTATTGATCGCCTTTTTTGGCGGAGGCGGAATCTTACTCTACATTATTTTATGGATTGTTCTTCCTGAAAGGAACATCTATAACACACCAAATAATCCCTATTCAGTTCCACCACCTTCAGGGGCGCCATCAGGAAGCGAATCGGGCATTGGCGAAACTTACGAAGGCTTTGCCGGTCCAGGACAGGATTTTACATCGCAACCTGCCGATGTTACAAGGCGCAAATTCGAAGGCAGCCTTATCGGAGGCTTAGTACTGATTCTGATCGGAAGCTTTTTTCTTGCCGAACGGTTTATTCCCCGTATCAATTTCGGCGATTTCTGGCCGATGTTACTGGTAGTTGTTGGCCTTGTGCTGATATTCAACAGCTTGCCGAAAAAAGATAAGAACAAGGCGGGGAATGAAAATCAATAATTGTATTTGTTTTAACTTTAAGCAAAAATACCATGAGCTATCGTAAAATATTCTGGGGAGTTATCCTGGTGCTGATCGGGATTCTGTTCATTCTGAAAAATGTAGGCCTTATCTATTTCGACTGGGTTACCATCTGGAGGCTGTGGCCACTGATTCTTATCCTTTGGGGAGTTTCACTTATTCCCGTTAAGGATTACCTGAAACTGATTTTCTCGGTTGCCGCCATTGCCATTTCGTTTATCCTTGTCAATACCTACGATAAAACCGGCTACTATAGTTTCGACTGGGATGGAAGAGGCAATCATCATGAGCGCAGCAGCGATAATGACAACTGGAGCGAGGGAACTGCCGAACAGGAACTTTTCCAATTGTATGATTCGAGCATAAAACACGTTGTGCTTAACCTGGATGCAGCTGCCGGTGATTTCCGCCTGAACGATACCGCACCTTCCAACAAACTGCTTACTTTCTGGAAAAAAGGAACCATCGGCAATTACAGCATGACCTCAAACGATGACAGTACCTCAACAGAAATCAACCTCAATATTCAGGATTCGCATGTGAAATTCAACAACAAAGGGATGCGCGTTAAACTCGGGCTAAATCCGAATCCTGTGTGGGACCTCAACTTCGATATTGGAGCCGCAAGCATTGATTTTGATCTGAGTAGTTACAAAGTCGAAAAGCTCAGCATTGATGGAGGCGCTTCATCAATTGATGTCAGACTCGGCGACCTGAATGATCTTACCGAAGTTGAAATCAATGCCGGTGCATCGTCAATAGACATACAAATACCTGAAACTACCGGAGCTGAATTGCGCACCGAAACCGTACTTTCGAGCCGCAACTTCCAGGGATTCAAAAAAATAAAAAGTGGATTGTTCCGAACCGATAACTATGAAACCGCGACCAAAAAAATAAACATGAGTATAGATGCGGGGGTTTCAAGTGTGGATATCCGAAGGTACTAACTGCAACCTTATTTAATAAAAGCACCGGTTTGTTTCAGATCGGTGCTTTTTTTTCATGAAAGGCCGTCTATTCTTCCGGATTCATTTCTTCAATTGAACATTCCTTACCCAAAAACATGCTGAACAAGTGGCACAATTCATTGGGAGTATCGGCATGAACCCAATGCGAAGCGTTTTCAATGGTTTTAACCTGAGCACCGGGAAAGTTCCTGTGGATCAGTGGAAGATCATCATCCTGAATGTAATCAGATTTGCCACCTTTGATGAAAAGAACAGGCCCGTTGTATGTTTCGGCACTTTCAACGCCATCAAAAACATAATCCATATTTGAACTGATTGCCGCAAGGTTTAACCGCCAGTCGAAGGTGGTACGGGTTTTTCTGTAAAGGTTTTTCATTACAAAAAGCCTGATACGCTTATTCGGAATGCTCTGTTCCAACAATGATTCCACCTCCTGACGTGAGCTTACCGCTTCAAAATTCACAGACATCATCGCACTGATCATATCGAAATGCACGTTGCGTCCGGGATATTTGCGCGGGCTAATATCAACCACTACCAACTTTTCAACCATCTCAGGATGTTCAAGAGTAAAAGTCATGGCAACCTTTCCGCCCATGGAGTGACCAATAATCATCGGCTTTTTCAACTGATGCTCTTCGATAAATTCGAGCAGATCATCAGCCATCGCAATATAATTAAAGGTAGGGCTGTGCGGCGATTGCCCGTGATTGCGCAAATCGGGGATATAAACCGAAAACTTCTCAGCCAGACGTTTTCCGAGCGTAACCCAGTTATCGGATATGCCGAAAATGCCATGTAATATGATCAGTGGCTGGCCTTCGCCGAAATGACGGTAAAAAAGTTTCATGAAATTGATTTAATCAGGCCGGAAGCCAGGGTTTCAGTTCCCTCAAATAAAGCTGAATGGTATTCTCCAGGCCAAAATAGAGGGCATCAGCAATGAGTGCATGGCCTATTGACACTTCCAGCAGGTTTGGAATCCGCTGTGCGAAAAACCTGAGATTGTCGAGGTTCAGATCGTGGCCGGCATTGAGCCCAAGCCCTGTTTTTGCAGCGGCTTCTGCAGCAGCAATAAAAGGAGCAATTGCTTTTTCCCTGTCGGCAAGATAAGCTGCTGCATAACTTTCTGTATATAATTCAACCCTATCGGTGCCTGTTTTTGCAGCAGCTTCAACCATTTTAGGGTCGGCATCCACAAAAATGGAAGTCCTGATACCATGCTTATGGAAAGCGGCGATAATATCTGTAAGGTGTTCACGGTGGCTTATGGTATCCCAGCCATGATTGGATGTAAGCGCATCCGGTGCATCTGGCACCAGGGTAACCTGGGTAGGTTTAATGGCCAGAACCAGTTCGATAAAAGCCGGTTCGGGATTCCCCTCAATATTAAACTCTGTGGTAACCAGTGGCTTAAGATCAACTGCATCCCGGTAGCGAATGTGCCGCTCATCAGGCCGGGGGTGAACGGTTATGCCCTGCGCCCCGAAACGTTCGCAATCCACAGCTGCCTTCAGTACATCGGGTAAATTACCACCCCTTGCATTTCGCAGGGTAGCAATTTTATTTATATTTACACTTAATTTGGTCATTGTTTGTTGTATTGGTGGTACAAAGGTAAAAATTAAACCATCATTGAAAAACCCAAAATCAGAGCACTTATCTCAAACTTCGGTCATGAAAAAAAGCGTTGCCTTTTTGTTTTTACTTGCATTTAATGCTTGTTCGGATTTGCCATCTGCAAAAGAACTGGAAAGAATAAAGAAAGAGGTGATAGAGACCGAACTCGCTTTTACCAGAATGGCTGCAGATAGCGGGATTGAAGCCGCGTTTCTGCACTACGCTGCAAAAGATGCAGTTCTCAAACGTGGGAATAAACTGATTGTCGGGTTTGATTCCATATCTGCTTATCTGGTTGAAAACAAGCAGGCCGGAGCTGAACTTACCTGGTATCCTGATTTTTCAGATGTTGCTGCTTCGGGTGATTTGGCTTACACTTACGGAAAGTTCGTTTACTCATTTCCCGATTCAACAGGAACAATCCGGAAACAGGAGGGCATTTTTCATACCGTTTGGAAACGGCAAACTGATGGAAAGTGGAAATTTGTGTGGGATTAAACTATTTATTTAACATATATTATACTAACATCAGGTATGCTTGTAAGGGTTAATTGATTAAGTTTGTAGCAAATAACCAAAGGATTTATGCTTGCCAAAGAACTGATCAGCGATACGATTATGCCCCTGAAGACCTCTGACAGTGGCCTGATTGCGCTAAACTGGATGGAAGAATTCAGGGTGGCACACCTGCCCATTGTAAATAATGCTGACTTTCTTGGCCTTGTTTCTGAATCTGATATATTTGAGATGAACAGTTACGAGGAACCCCTGGGAAACCATGTTCTTTCCCTACACAAGCCCTATGTTACACAAAATCAGCATGTTTATGATGTTATCCGACAGGTTTACGAGCAAAAACTTACGCTTATTCCGGTTGTAGATGAACAGAATAAGTACCTGGGATCAATTACGCTTCAGTGCCTGGTTAAATATTTCGCAAAACTTGCCGCGGTTGATAATCCGGGAGGGATAATTGTTCTTGAACTAGGTATCCGCGATTATTCCCTCAGCGAAATTGCACGCATTGTTGAATCCTGCGATGCCACTGTGCTCAGCCTCTACATAACTACAATGCCTGATTCTACCCGCATGGAGGTAACCCTAAAGATTGACCGCATGGATATCAGTTCGGTAATTCAGGCTTTTATCCGGTTTGGCTATACTATAAAAGCTTCTTTCTACGAAGGCGATCTGTCAGATACCTTAAAAGACCGCTACGATTCACTGATGAAGTTTCTCGATATCTGATAACGGCTTATGGTTTTTCTGCAAAGGCTGTTTATTTCATTCATAATCCTGCTTTCCGTTTGCCCTTCACTTGAGGTATGGGCCGGTGATAAATTCGTTGCCGGAAATATTACCATTACCGGCAATAAAGTTACCCGCGAAAGCATTATTCTCAGGGAACTTGCATTCCAAACGGGCGATACGCTGAATAAAAGTCAGTTTGATGAACTTATACTGAATTCGCGCAGCAACCTGTTGAAACTGCCGCTTTTTCATTTTGTCACCATAGATTCACTTTCTTCGGGAAATCCGGGAATAGTTGATTTCATAGTTGATGTAACCGAACGCTGGTACATATGGGTTTGGCCGGTTTTTGAACTTTCGGACCGGAATTTCAACACCTGGCTCGAAAACGGCGACCTCACCAGGCTTTCTTACGGATTGTTTTTCCAGCAGGAGAATTTCAGGGGGAGGCTCGAAAAGCTAAACTTTAAAATAAAGCTTGGTTATCAGCAAGAGGTTACCCTGCTCTACGAAAAACCTTACCTCAACAGGCAAAAGACAATTGGAGCCGGCAGCCTAATATCCTTGAGCCGGCAGCGCGAAACAGGCTATATTACTGAAAAAGACAAACTTGAATATATCCGTGCCGATAACTTTATGCTGCATACCACCGATTTAAGTGTATTTGTTAGGTGGCGGCCCGATATTCATTTGTCACACACCCTGCAGTTGCGATACAACAAGCTGAGCATCAGCGATTCGTTGATGGAACTGAATCCAAATTTTACGCAGGATCAAAAACAACATCCAGATTTTTTTGAACTTTCCTACTTGCTGAGAGCCGATTTCCGCGACCAGCGCTCATACCCGCTCAAGGGTTGGTATGCTGAAGTGCTTATGGCTAAAACAGGACTTTCAACGGCTGATGATTACAATTATTATTCGGCAAAACTGATCTTGCGCGGCTATCACGAATTCAGCAAAGACTGGCATCTGGCAGGCAGTTTTACAGGAAGGCTTGTTTCTGATGTTGCACTGCCGTACTACCTTTCACAGGCTCTTGGTTATAAGCGCGATTATGTTAGGGGTTACGAATATTATGTGGTTGATGGCAGAAATTTCTGGCTGGCAAAATTAAACCTGAAATACACCCTGATCAAGCCTGCCATAAAGAAGCTGAAATGGCCGCCCACTGATAAGTTTAACACAATTCCCTACGCACTTTACTTCAGTGCCTTTGCAGATGCTGGTGAAGTGTGGCCCGAAGTTAAGTCTGTTTCCAACAGTTTATCCGGAAAGTTTTTAAAAGGAATTGGCGTGGGTCTGGATTTTGTAACCTATTACGACAAGGTATTCAGGGCTGAATTTTCGGCCAATGGCCGCGGAGAAACAGGCTTTTTCCTGCATTTTATGGCCGCAATCTGATCGAAACCCATTCTGCTATCGTACATTTGCATTATACTGGTAGTAATCATTTGTTAAAACACAGCATCATGAAAATCGCCCTCTTCGGAAAAAGCTTTGCTGATGACCGCTTTTTCTATTTTCAGCAACTCGTCGAAAAACTTGAAGAAAGTGCTATTTCCATCATGATTTTCGCACCTTTTTATGATTATGTAAAAAGCAAGGCCGTGTTTACAAAGACGCCTGGAATTTTTAACGATCATCATCAATTGCCTGGTGTTGCAGATTTTATGTTCTCAATTGGTGGCGATGGCACCATGCTCGATGCAATTTCGCTAATCAGGGATTCGGGTTTACCTCTGATGGGAATCAACCTTGGCCGGATGGGTTTCCTGTCAAGCATCTCAAAAAATGAAATAGGACAGGCAGTTGATGCTATTTTACGAAGTGAATATTCGCTCAACAAGCGATCGTTGCTGAGTGTTGAAACAAAGGGAAATTTATTCGGCGAACTTAATTATGCCATGAATGAACTTACCATCAACAAAAAGGACTCGGGTTCAATGATTCTTTTGCATGTATATATTAACGATCTGCTGCTTAATTCCTACTGGGCCGATGGATTGATTATTTCAACCCCAACCGGTTCAACTGCGTATTCGCTTAGTTGCAATGGTCCTATTATTACGCCCGATTCCGAAAATTTTGTCATTACTCCCATTGCCCCACACAATTTAACCGTAAGGCCTGTCGTTATTCCTGACAAAAGTGTGATAAAGATTAAAGTTGACGGACGGATGTCGCAATATCTTGCCGGCCTTGATTCACGGTCAGCAATAATTGACTCCTCAACTGAATTGCTGGTAAGAAAAGCATCGTTTTGTGTAAACCTCGTGCAGCGGACAAACGATAACTTCTTCACAACCATCAGACAAAAATTGTTGTGGGGGCATGATATCCGTAACTAATTAGGCTCAACATCTTATCATTACTTTCCGGCTCATTTTTTTTTATACTTTTGCAGCCGATTCAGGCGTTTAAGTGCCGGTTAGTTTTATTTTAACAATCCGGCAAATCTGACCCGCTATTTAAGGGTTATTTTTAAGTATGAAAAAATTCTCTTTTTTATTTTTTCTGTTCATTGGCGTTTCGGCCTTTGCCCAGCGTTACGGGGAAATTGGCGCAACCGTCGGTGGTATGTATTACCTTGGCGATCTGAATCCGGGCAAGCAATTTATGCAAACCCAACCCGCTTTCGGTGGTTTTGTCAGGCATAACTTTAACGAACGGCTGGCCGTAAAAGCTGCTTTAACTTTTGGTAAAATAAAAGGTGATGATGCCGTATCGAAAAGGAATCCTTTAAGAAACCTTAACTTTGAAAGTGATTTGACCGATATAGCCGGAACTTTTGAATTTAATTTTTTCAATTACTTTATCGGAAGCCAGCGCCATTTCGTAACTCCATATATGTATGGAGGAGCCGCTCTTTTTCTTTTCAATCCAAAAGGAATCGTTAACGGTTCACTGACCGAACTCAGACCTTTGGGCACCGAAGGACAGGGCAGCGCCATGTATCCCGATCGCAAAGAATACAGTAAGATTGCGTTTGCTGTTCCTTTTGGTATAGGAATTAAATACAGCCTCAACAATTTTATAGGTATGTCGCTCGATTGGAGTATGAGAAAAACATTCACTGATTACCTAGATGATGTGAGCACAACCTATTATCTCGATCTTGCCGGATCAGTACCCGGTGAGGTTTCGGAAGTTGAACTGGCATCTGACCCTACGCTACGGCACAATGCAGGAATGCAACGTGGCGATTCGAGCAACAATGACTGGTACTCAATTGTATCGGTCAGCGTCTCGTTAAAGCTGAATTATCTGCAGCGTACTCGTTGTCTTAACATTTTTTATTGAACGACTTAACAATTATTAACACCCTGAATTAGCAGGTGTAACAGAATACAGCCTAATTTAGTTTTGTGATTCAAACACATGGATCTTAAAGAGAAAATTGACCCGAACAAGTTGCCTTTGCACATCGCCATCATCATGGATGGAAATGGCCGGTGGGCAACAAGCCGGGGCGAAATGAGGGTTTTTGGCCATCAGAACGGGGTTGAATCGGTGAGGCAAACCTCTACTGCTGCTGCTGAACTTGGAGTAAAGTATCTGACTATGTACGCTTTTTCTACCGAAAACTGGAAAAGGCCAAAATGTGAAGTTGATGCTTTAATGAACCTTCTGGTTCAAACCCTCAACTCGGAGCTGGGAACCCTGATGGAAAACAACATCAGGCTTAGAGCAATCGGAGATCTGACGCATTTGCAGGAAAGTTGCTATTCCCAGTTGATAGAAACAATGGAGAAAACCAGTAACAACGACCGCATGGATCTGATACTCGCCCTGAATTACAGCGGTCGTTGGGAAATAGCAGAAGCTGCGCATAAAATTGCTCTTGAGGTTGCTGCCGGACGCCTCAATCCTGATACGGTTGATGCTGAAGTTTTTGAAAATTATCTTGAAACAAAACAAATACCTGATCCGGAGCTACTTATCAGAACCAGTGGCGAGAACCGGATCAGTAATTTCCTGCTTTGGCAGATAGCTTATTCGGAACTTTACTTTTCACCAAAGCTATGGCCCGATTTCAGGAAAGATGATTTATACGAAGCAATTCTTGACTACCAGAACCGCGAACGCCGTTTCGGGATGATAAGTGAACAAATAAAATAAGTTACCGATAAATGAGCCTCTACCGCCGATCAATAGTTTTTCTACTCCTCATTTTCTCAATAGCAGCCCAGGCACAAATTCGCCTGGGCGACGATCTCAGCGAAATTGATTACACCAATCCCAAAGAATACATCATCGGTGGCGTAACAGTCTCCGGGGTTCAGTTTCTCGATCACAATGTGCTCATCATGATCTCGGGCCTGCAGGTAGCCGACCGGATTGAGGTTCCCGGCGACAAAATCCGCAAAGCGATTGAAAAACTCTGGGACCAGGGACTATTTGAAGATATCAGGATTTCAGCCACAAGTATAAGTAACGACCTTATTTTTCTTGATATTCATCTTCAGGAAAGGCCTCGGCTCTCCAGGTTTTCGTTTAAAGGAATCCGTAAATCGGAAGCTGATGACCTGCGTGATAAAATCAAACTGGTTAAAGGTGATGTAGTTACTGACAATGTTATTATCAGAACCTCAAACATCATCAAGAAACACTTTAATGGTAAAGGGTTTCTGAACGTCGGTGTAGATATTGTTCAGAAACGCGATTCGGCCAATGCCAATGATGTTAGTCTTACTATCAATATTGACAAAGGCAGTAAGGTTCGTATTGACCAGATTGTTTTTAAAGGTAACAAACAACTGACTTCTACCCAGTTGAAACGGGCCATGAAAAACACTAAAGACAAAGCTGTTTTCAAGCCATTCAATGCAATGGATCAGCTTGTGCTGAAATTGCCCCGCAAAATGCTCAGTTTAAGTCCCGATACAGTTGTTAACTTTACGACTGATCTTCTGCACGATAATTTCAAATTCAGGATTTTTAAAACATCAAAATTTATTCAGGACGAATTTGAGGAAGACCTGGCTTCAGTTATTGCCAAATACAATGAAGAAGGATTCAGGGATGCTGTTATCGTTAAAGATACTATTTTCAGGAACAGTCCAAAACAGATAAACATTGACATTCAGGTTAATGAAGGTCAACGCTATTATTTTGGTGATATTAAGTGGGTTGGAAACACCAAGTATTCAGCAACTCAATTAAATGAAGTACTGAAAATCAGGAAAGGGGATGTTTATAATCAGAAAGAACTTGACGCCAACCTCAACTATAACCCTAACGAGATTGATATCAGCACCTTATACCTCGATGATGGGTACCTGTTTTTCCAGGTTTTACCGGTTGAAGTCAGGGTCGAGAACGATACCATTGATCTGGAAATGCGCATCAGGGAAGGTAAACAAGCCACCATCAACAAGGTTATTGTTAAAGGCAATACACGTACAAACGACCACGTGGTAATGCGTGAACTAAGAACCCGCCCGGGTCAGTTGTTCAGTCGGTCTGACATAATCCGCACTACCCGCGAACTAGCTCAATTGCGCTATTTCGACCCGGAAAAAATTGTCCCGACTCCAATTCCAAACCAGAATGATGGAACAGTAGATATTGAATATAAGGTTGAAGAAACATCGAGCGACCAGATTGAACTTTCTGGTGGCTGGGGCTACGGAAGGGTGGTTGGTACTTTAGGACTTTCCTTCAATAATTTTTCGGCCAGAAAAATGTTTAATGCCAGTGCCTGGCGGCCAATTCCATCAGGCGATGGACAAAAGGTCAGCCTCCGTCTTCAATCCTATGGCCAGGGATACATCAGCTATAGTGCCTCTTTTACCGAGCCATGGCTTGGTGGAAAAAAACCAAATTCATTCAGCGTAAGTTATTATCACTCGCTGTATTCCAATGGAGTTTCAAAGTCAAACGAAAGTTATCAGGCTTTTAAAATAGACGGACTCTCGTTTATGCTCGGCAAGCGTCTTGCAAGACCTGATGACTTCTTTACGCTGATGCAGCGTGTCAGCTTCCAAACTTACAACCTGAACAACTACGGCAATATTTTCGCCTTTGGCAATGGAAACGGAGTTTACCGCAATTACAGTTATGGAGTTACCCTTGCCCGCAACTCAGTTGACAGCCCGATCTTCCAGCGTTCAGGCTCTGAGGTATCTGTTAGTCTTGATGTTACTCCTCCCTATTCCCTTTTCAGTGATAAAGATTACACAAGCCTCGAAGACCAGGAGAAGTACAGATGGATTGAATATCACAAATGGAAATTCAGTGCATCACTCTACAGGCAGGTAGTTGGAAACCTGGTTTTAAGTGCCCGCGTTAAATACGGATTTCTGGGACAATATAACAATGATATTGGTATAACCCCATTTGACAGGTATTACCTTGGTGGTGACGGACTTTCGGGTGCCAACAATCTCGATGGCCGTGAGATTATCGGAATGCGGGGTTACTCCAACGAAAGTCTTACCCCCAATTATTACAAAAACAAGAATGTTGGAGCAACAATCTATAACAAAAGCACACTCGAACTAAGGTATCCGCTCTCGCTTAATCCAAGCGCTACCATTTATGTAATGGGTTTCCTTGAAGCGGGCAATGCCTGGAAAGAGTTTAAGGATTTCAACCCGTTCTCACTTAAGCGCTCTGCCGGGGTTGGTGTTAGGGTGTTCCTGCCAATGTTCGGATTGCTTGGTCTCGACTGGGGATATGGTTTTGACGATGTTCCCGGATTGCCTTCAGCCAACAAAGGACAGTTCCACTTCTCAATTAACCAGAGTATTGATTAGTGAACAAACGATATCCTAAGAGCAAGCAGAATTAATTGTGGCAGGTTTTTTGTAACATCTGATTGAATAAAAATAAAATCAATAACCTTCATTTAAAACCAGGGAGGATCAAAAAAATGAAAAAGACTTTAATGATTGCCGCCATTTTTTTAGCAACAGCAGCCGTTTCCTTTGCTCAGAAATTTGCTTATGTTGACAGTGAATTTATCATGGAAAACATACCTGAATATGCCGATGCGAAAACAGAGATTGATGAACTTTCAATCCAATGGCAACGCGACATAGAAGCTAAATTCAGTGAAATAGACCAGCTTTACAAAAATTTCAAAGCCGAAGCTGTGCTGCTACCTGATGATATTAAAAACAAGCGGGAAGAAGAAATAATTGCAAAAGAAAAAATTGCAAAAGACCTTCAGAAACAACGCTTCGGTAAAGATGGTGACCTGTTTAAACGTCGTCAGGAACTTATCAAACCGATTCAGGAAAAGATATTTAATGCCATTGAGTCAATAGCAACTACCGATAATTACGCGGTGATTTTCGACAAAGCAGGAAGCGTATCCATGATGTATGCCAATCCACGCTACGACATAAGTGAGGATATACTTGATAAACTCGGATATTCATACAAAAGCAGGCAGTAAACGAATTTCATAATTCTGTTAAAGCCAGCATTCAGGGTTTGACTGATTCAAATCCATGTAAATGAATTGACTATTGCACCTTTACGAAATAACATCTTTTTGCAGATTGACTAATTTTAGTAAATTTGCCCGGCAAATAAACCTTAACCCATAACCGTTAACAATGAAAAACATTTTAAAATTCTTCCTAATACTTGCCATTGCTGTTTCAGCTATGCAGGTGAGTGCTCAGAAAGCCCAGAAGTTAGGTCATATTGATTTTGCAAAGCTTTATGAATTAATGCCAGGTCAGGATTCTATAAAGAAAGCCTTTTCTACATACCAGGAGTCGCTGCAGAAACAATTTGTAGCAATGCAGGGTGAATATGAAACCAAGCTTACCGATTATCAGAACAACCAGGCTTCGATGTCGAATATTATTAAGCAGACCAAAGAAAAAGAAATTCTTGACCTGCAACGTCGTATTCAGGATTTCCAGCAAACAGCTCAGGAAGACCTTCAGGACAAAGAGGCTGAACTGACTGCTCCGATTATTGATAAAGCCCGTAATGCCGTGAAAGAAGTAGCGAAAGAGAACGCTTATACTTATATTTTCAATTCAACTGAAGGCTTGCTCCTATATACCGAATCAGGTGATGACATTATGCCATTGGTTAAAAAGAAATTAAATCTCAAGTAGAGAGATTTCTCAATAATTATTCAAGCCGCGCGTAAGTGCGGCTTTTTTTATTCCCCGATAAGTTAAGCTGATTGGCTTACTATTTTTTACCAGAATTTCAAGTATTTCTGCAAAACAGTTTCCGTCATCATATGAATAAATTAACCGGAAATTCGTTACCTTTGATAAAGCTACAACAAAGTTTTTAGGAACTAACAGAAAACCATAAGTCCGTCAAGGATCTAATACAACCCAGGCAATGAAAAATAACATTTTACTAATCAGCCTAACTATCACACTGCTCGCAATTCCAAGCATGAGTAAGGCACAGAATGATAAAATTGACAGAGCGAGGCAACTGCAGATGCACAACGAAATACCTGGCGATGCTTATCTGCCTGCAGATCCGCAAAGGCAATTGACTTCGCCGGCTTATCGCTTCGAAAGCTCCCTCTTTTATACCACCCAGGTAAATATTAACAGCAATGGCGAAAACATTCTGAACGATGCGGCAAATGAACCTTCAATGGCAATAGACCCGCTAAATACAGGGCGGATTGCTATTGGATGGCGGCAATTTGATAATGTGGGTAATAATTTCAGACAGGCAGGTTATTCCTACACCAACGATGGCGGCGAAAACTGGACATTTCCGGGGGTTATAAACCCGGGCGTTTTCAGGTCTGATCCGGTGCTTGAAGCCGATAACCAGGGTGTGTTTTATTACAACAGCCTTACTTCGAGTGGTGGAAATTATTTCTGCCGTGTTTATAAAAGCGATGATGGTGGTGCTTCATGGGATTTAGGGACTTCAGCACAGGGAGGAGACAAACAATGGATGGAAATTGATAGAACCGGCGGGCTGGGAGAAGGACACATCTATTCATTCTGGACTTCCTATTACAGCATTTGCTATCCGGGAAATTTTACCCGCTCAACCGATGGTGGTGATTATTACGAAGATTGTATCAGCGTTGATGGAAATCCCTATTGGGGAACTATGGCCATAGGCCCTGATGGCGAACTCTATATTGCCGGTGCTGGGTTTGACGACGGAATTGTAGTTGTAAGAAGCGACAATGCCAATGACCCTGATGCCTATGTAGCATGGGAATATTATACACAGGTTGATATGGATGGCGCCATGATGGCTGGTCCCGATGTGAATCCCGGAGGTTTGCTGGGGCAGGCTTCAATAGCAGTAAATCATGCACCGGGCAGCGGCCTGGGCGATGTTTATGTGTTGGCTTCCGTTGCGCGGTTAACAAACTTAGATCCGGGTGATGTAATGTTTGCAAAGAGCACCGACGGCGGGCTTTCATTCGGGGCGCCGATCCGTATAAACGATGACTTTTCAAACAGCAATACGCAATGGTTCGGAACTATGTCGGTTGCTCCAAACGGACGCATTGATGTAGTTTGGCTCGACACCCGCGATGCACCGACTTTCTCCCCTTTGTATTCGGCTTTGTACTATTCATACTCCCTCGATCAGGGTGAAACATGGTCGGACAATGAACTACTGTCAGAATCGTTTGACCCTCATCTTGGATGGCCAAACCAGGAAAAAATGGGAGATTATTTTGATTTGATTTCCGACAATGACAACGCCCACCTCGCATGGTCAAATACCCTGAATGGTGAGCAGGATGTTTATTATGGGCGTATTACCCCCGTTATCACCGGAAATTCATCCATCGAAGCCGAAAACCCTATAATTGCTCTACAGGCCAGTCCTAACCCCTGCAGGGGAAATGCACGACTTACATACAGGCTCGCGAAATCAGCACATGTAAGTATTGTTATCAGCGACATGCTCGGGCGCGAAATAGCCAACCTAGTAAACGAAACACAAAGTGCCGGAACTCACTCCATTCAATTAACTGACAACCTGATTGGCAATGGAATTTTCTTTTGCAGGCTTACATCCGGCAAGTATAGTAAAACAATAAAACTCGTTGGGTTGGAATAAGCCTGTGAAAACGCGTAATAGCCTGCTTTGAACTTTTGCGGTTGAACCGATAGTTGATTGCTTATGAACTTAAGGGTTCACCGGCGGTTTAGTTAGTGTTCACAAATACCTCAAAGAAATGGAAAACTTAGGCTCATTTGACCTGTTGGTGAAACTTGCAAGTTTTGGAACCGCAGGGGTTTGCATTCTGGCTATCTTCATTATTGGTTACAGCATTTTCAAATTGCCCAACGATGCCCCAAAGTGGAAGCCTGATCTGATGAAGAAATTTATTAATGCCAGTATAATTATTGCCGTAATAACTGCTGTTTCGGGAGGGTTGAATGCCTATTTTAATCAGCAGAAAATTCAGGAAGCCGACCAGGGAACAGCTAATGTTGCCAATGAGTATGACAATCTGAAAGAAAATTACAACCAGTTATTCGAGAAAATCGAATCGCTCAGCAAACTGATTGCTGAAAGGCCTGTAACAGGCGGTGGCGATGCAGGCAGTGGCGTAGCGGTTGATCCGGAGGTGGTTGCCGAACAAACCCAGGCTGCCAGAGAAATAATTGGTAATATCAGGTATTACGAGGCAAAACCGTTGGATGAACTTGTTTCTAAAAAACAAATGGAAAAAATAAGGGAAACTCCTGTAGAGCAAATCCGGCGCAGATCGCAATAAATCATTTTTTTCCTATCTCTTTTCCCCTGATTTTAATTGCCGCTAAAATAAACAGCAATAAAAAAGCCCCGCATTTGCAGGGCTTTTAAAGAATTATATACTGTGAATAATTAAATCACTTTAACATTTACTGCGTTTAATCCTTTTTTACCTTCCTGAAGATCGAAAGATACCTGGTCATTTTCTCTGATTTCGTCAATCAGACCTGAAACGTGTACAAAGTATTCTTTGTCCGATTCGTCGTCTTTAATAAATCCAAATCCTTTCAAGTCATTGAAGAATTTTACTGTTCCTTTACTCATGATGTTGTTTTGTTTAATATTGATTGCGGCAAAGGTACACTTTATTTTAAATATTTCTAAATAATTTGGTTTAACGTCTCTTTTAGTGCAAAATTCTTTCCGAAAATTGTTGAACCATGCTGTCTCTTATTGATCATTAACGCCCTCAACATCCTAAATATAACACCTATATTATTGATTGTCTGCGTTTTATTAATTTTTTGGGGAATCGTCCAAATACCTGATCAATTCCTTAAAAATATTGGTTTTTATTTAAAAAAATCCGGAAAACATTTCAGATTGAGTATCTTATATATCATATACAGAAGAAATTTCCCTCCTCTTTGCCTCAGTTCACCTGAATATTTATCTCAATTTAAATGCTTTTCATACATTTGACCAAAATCAAATCCACGATCTTATGAGCATGTTTTTACTGATGGTTGTAATCTTTGTACTTGGTTACATTGCCATAGCACTTGAACACCCACTAAAAATTGACAAAGCTGCATCAGCCCTTTTTATCGGAACGGCCACCTGGGTTGCCTACATCTTTGGTGCCTTCGATATTTTTACCAGTGGAGCGAGCCACGCCTGGAACGAGTATTTTGCCTCGAACCCCGAAGCAAATACTATCGAAGCTATGCAACATTTTATTATTCACACCCAGATTATTGAACACCTGGGCGAGATCAGTGAAATCCTGTTCTTCCTGCTTGGAGCAATGACTATTGTTGAAATTGTTGATCAGCATCAGGGTTTCAAGGTTATAACCGATAAGATAAAGACCACCAATAAAGTTAAATTGTTGTGGGTATTGAGTTTCCTTACCTTCTTTTTATCAGCTATCCTTGATAACCTTACTACCACTATTGTAATGGTTGCCCTTCTGCGTAAGCTTATTGATGACAAACAAACCCGTTGGTTTTATGCAAGTATGGTTGTACTTGCTGCCAACGCCGGTGGTGCATGGTCGCCAATTGGTGATGTTACCACCATTATGTTGTGGATTGGGGGTCAGATAACCACCGTTAATATAATACTGAAGATATTCCTGCCAAGTCTTGTATGTATGGTAGTTCCATTAACATGGCTGAGTTTCACAATGAAAGGTAATGCAAAGCGACCCGAAGTTAATTTAAACAAAAAGTCTATTACAACGCCACTCGAGCGCAATCTTATATTAATCATGGGCGTTGGTGGACTGTTGTTTGTTCCGGTGTTTAAAACCGTAACCCATTTACCACCTTACATGGGCATGCTGCTCAGCTTATCCATCCTATGGATTACAACTGAAATTATGCACAAAAGCAAACCCAAAGAGGAAAAACTCAGCGTTACATCCATCCTTACCAAAGTTGATGTGCCTACCGTGTTTTTCTTCCTCGGGATCTTATCGGCTGTAGCTGCCTTGCAATCGGCCGGACAACTAGGCATTCTGGCACAGGTGCTCGACAAAAACCTGGGTAATGTTTACCTGATCGGCGGCAGTATTGGGGTGCTCTCGGCTATTGTTGATAATGTGCCTTTAGTTGCGGGAGCTATGGGGATGTATGAGATTACAGATATTACCTCAGTTGGATATGCATCTAATTTTGTTGTTGATGGTGTTTTTTGGGAATACCTTGCCTATACAGCAGGCACCGGTGGCAGTATGCTCATTATCGGCTCCGCGGCAGGTGTTGCAGCAATGGGTCTCGAAAAAATTGACTTTATCTGGTACCTGAAAAAAATATCGCTTCTGGCCTTACTTGGATACCTTTCGGGAATAGCCGTATATATTCTCCAGATACAATTACTTGGTTAAGAGTATTTGTTTGAAGTTGAAAAATTCTGCTTCAGGTTATTTTTAATAATCGGTTTTTTTCTCATTATCTTTAAAGTATAAAAACCTGATTTATGGAACAGTTGAATCAAGAGCCGGAATGTTGTCCGAAGTTTGATCCGGCTCCCTGGCAGGACCAGGTTGCTGAATGGGACAACAAAAAGTTTATCCGCGACAAGGTGGCTACCTTTTTTTATATGCCTTTGAATTTTGGAGGTGCTATGAAACGGTTGAATAAAAAAGTGGAAGCCGCCGGTGTTGCAATGCCTGATTATCTGTGTCTGTCGGATCATACTTCCAAATGGAATATGGACATCTATCTTGCCGTCGACAAGGAAATTCCAGGAACAGAAAATGTATCTATGAGCGGTAAATTTTTCAGCAAGGTTTATGAAGGCTCATTCAGCGATACCGGCAAATGGATGACCGATTCGCAGAAAGCAGCAAAAGAAAGTGGTTTCGATGTAAAGAAATGGTATATGTGGTACACAACCTGCCCGAAATGCGCTAAGAAATACGGCAAAAATTATGTTGTGATTCTTGGTAAGGTTGAATAACTGCTTATCTGTTTATAAATCATCAATAATTGCAATTAAATTTCTTTTTTTATCCGGGGCGGATAAAACACTGCTTATGTTTGTTATTCCTGAATGAAAATTATTTTTTCGTTAATCTACCTGCTGTTTATTGATGGTTTTATGCTGGTTTCACTGGCAGTAGTAGCATTGGCTATGGCCACGCAGGCAGTGGTTTATCAGGAACTTACTTTTCAGCCACTATACCTGCTATTGTTTACAGGCACCCTGTCGGCCTACAACTGGCATCGGCTGGTAAAAACCAAACAGGCAGAAAACCCTCTAAACCGGGTCCGGTATCTGCGAAAAAACCGCCTGCCGCTTCTTATGTTGCTGTTTTCACTTCCGGTACTTTTATTGTCACTGTTTTATGTTAACCGGATTATCCTTATTATCCTCGCCCCACTTGCATTTGTTACCTTCCTCTACTCGCTGCCCACCCGGCTCAAACTCTGGTTTTTTCCGGTAAGGAAAATCCCCTACATCAAGGTTTTTCTGGTTGCGTTGGCCTGGGCTGCGGCTACCGTAATTCTTCCCATTGCCGGAGATTTACTCACCCAGGATAAGACCACCGTGCTCCTGGCTCTTACAGGATATTTTCTGCTGGTGCTGGCGGTTACCATTCCGTTCGATATCCGCGATATGGAAAGCGACAGGGCATTTGGTATTAAAACACTGCCGGTCGTATTTGGCATCCGGAAAAGCATCAACATTTCGATTGCAACTTCCCTGATGTTCTTTATGTCAGCCCTTGCACTGGGAATTTTGACAGGGAAGCTGTTTATCCCTGTAACGGCAATGATTACAGAGATCATTCTTGTGCCTTTGCTCTTATGCATTAAATGCAGCAAAAATCCGCTTTATCATGTTCTGGTTCTGGATGGTTTATTATTGCTCTATGGTTTGATGATAGTGGCAGGAGTTTACTTTTTGGGATAATTACAGAATTTTGCAAACAACTATAATTAATAACCAACATTCTGATTATGAAGACCTGTATTGCCTTTTTGCGCGGCATCAACGTAAGTGGAAAAAACCTGATTAAAATGGCTGAGCTTCGCAACACCCTTGTTGAAACAGGGCTACAGAACATCAGAACCTATATACAAAGCGGAAATATTGTATTTGAGTCGGATGAGGCAGGTTATCGCCTGGCTGATCTGATTGCTGCGCAAATTCATACACAGTTTGGTTTCAATATTCCGGTAATAGTGCTTTTACAGGACGAACTCAGACTAATCAGGGATAATAATCCATTTATCGGAACAGATGGTATTATTGAAAAGCAACTCTATGTCACGCTGCTTAGCTCCGTTCCAGAACAAGCCGTTGTTGACCATATATGCTCACTTGATTTCAGCCCCGATCAGTTGATTTTTGCCGGAAGGGCAATTTATTTGAACCTTGTAACCGGCGCCGCCAACACCAAAATAACCAATGCCCTTTTAGAGAAGAAACTCAAGGTAAATGCCACCGCACGAAACTGGAATACGGTGATGAAGCTTTGTGAAATGTAGAAACTAAAACACTGAGGTCCAATATAAATTGGATTAAATGAAGAAAATGATTTATATATATCGTCCGCCTTAGGCGGACGATATAGTGATTTACCGGATAACAATGAAGCTATAATTAATTTCTCAAAAAAACTTATTAAAACGACTTCGCTATTTTGATGGTATATAAAAACCAATTGAATACAAGAGCATTACGTCAGGTTGTTCAAAATCATCAGGCATGGCCGGACCCTCTGCTAGTGTTTTTCCGATTCCGATTTGACAGGTAAACCATTTCTTACCTCTAAACACGAAATTTGGCCCGATCGCATTTTGCGCAAATGAATTTCCTATACCCTGATTCCAGTATTGTAGTGATAGAAATGAACTTCGGATCGTAGGCTTGAAATGATAATTTAATCCTGCACCGTAGCCAATAAATCCCATGCCAATCTGAATTCCGATATGATTGGTGATTAAAATCTCCAAATCTGCCCCGATCAGAGAACCTCCACCCTGAAGAACTCCAATTGTAAGGCTTTTTCTTTCCATAAATGAATACGCATTGTCCGTTTGCGCTAAAAGATCGATAGATAATCCAAAAATCATAATAAAAATCAGGGCTTTCTTCATTTTTTGAATTTGTTAAATGTGGATAATTATTTTTTCGATACTGGTATATAAACTGACCAAAGCTTTAGTTATCCTTGACAAAATCCTTCGGCAATTCCTTTAGAATTTGCACTAAACTATCGCCTTGAAAGAAATAGAGGCTGCCATAATATTCTCTGTTCTTTTCATTTATAGGTCTGTTTTTCAAGTCATTCTCAAAATACCTGGTGTACTTATAATTAAGCTTCTCATTGTAATAATTATTGTCCATAACAAACAGAACATTGATTACCTCTTGTTTTAAGGTAGCATCAAGATTGGCAAATCCGTTCATTACCAGAAAAAGACTGTACCCGTTTTTTAAAGCAAAATCTTCGTAAACCGATATTGGTTTACACAGATCTGATGAGCAGCCATTCGAAAATATATATACAATTGATTTATCGTGATTTTTTAATTCTTCCCTGAGTTGTTGCCCATTTATTTTGTAAATAAATTCCTTGTCAAGATTTTGGAAATCAACCAAATCAACAATGCTCTTTTTTTGAGCTTCNNGCTGGGTCTTGCAGACCGCTCAAATTCCTATTTATTAGCAGCAGTATTTTGGTTTTCCATTTTGTATCTTTAAATTTAGTTTAGCGTATTTTTTTGTAAAATCTATTTGTCGTTGTTGTATTTCCTCCAGCCATAAGTATCACTGCCCCACCAGTGTCATACTTTTCTTCTAATACTAAATAATCTTGATTAAGATATATTCGAGTCTGTCTATTTTCAAACCACCAAAGAATTGGCAAAATAGGCACCACATAAAAAAATCTTCGCTTATAATAGCATTCGTCGTCCTTATAATGTCCTTTAATTATTTTTTCAGAAATCACACTGTCGTTATCAATTAGTTGAACAAATAGTTTAGTATTTTTGGTCAAATGGATTTTAACTTCCAGTCCTACTTTTTTCGCAATGAACTTTTTGTCAACAGTCTGCCACAGTTGTTTTTTAGCTGAATATTTATTGTCTATTGAATCGCAGTCATTAGAATATAATCCAATTATTTCCGTCTTTGGATTGATTGTTTTTGTTACTTCTTTGAATGGACTGCAACTTTGAAAAAACAAAGTCAATAAAACTGTCGCAAAAACTAAAAATTTCATAATATCTGTTTTCATTGTCGAATTTTCTCGAATATTGCTGGTAACGAGTGTGTATACGCATATAGCTTATATATCTGCCTTATGTATAGCTCTAATATTATAATTGAGCCAACAAAAATCTACAGCTAATATAGAAAGTTTTCAATTATCCAAACCACCCGCCAATTATTAATAATCTTAGGAATTATTCAAAAAATTCCAAAACATTTAAAGAAGTCAAAAGAATGCAAGGTGTCAGACTCAGTGTTTCCCATTTTCTCCTTCTCTCATCTTCCCCAAATCTCCTCGTCCTAACTCAGAATGTATCAGCCGGATTCCAGCCAGTAGCCAGGTTCTCATCAAGTCCGTCCAGAATAGTCATATCATCAGGACTAATTTCAAAGTCGAACACTTTATAATTGTCGGCTATGCGCGAGGTAACCGATGACTTTGGGATAGCCGCGAAACCTTGCTGCAATGCCCATCGTATCAGCAGCTGGGCCGTGTTTTTATGATATTTTTCTGCCATACTAACCAGCAAAGGCTCCCTGAGTTTAACACCTTTGGTAAGCGGGCTGTAAGCCACCGGGATAATACCTGAACGGCGGCAAAGATCAATGGTGTCGATCCTGGAATTGTATATATAAGGATGCAGTTCAATCTGATTAACGGCTGGAACAACTTTACAATATCCCAGCAGTTCNNCGAGCCCGAGCCGGGCAAGGCTGGCATTGCAGGCCTTAATCGCCTGATCATATCCATGGTCTGAATTCCACAATTTGGTTGTTAAAAAAATTTGCTCCCGTGGAAAAATGCTTGAATTAATGGCTTTCCCAACAGAAGCTTCATTACGGTAAATCATTGCCGTGTCAATATGCCGGTAACCATATCTGAGCGCGTAGTCAACCGCGCGCTGGGTAAGGTTGCCATCCGGCATCTGGTAAACACCAAGTCCAACAGCAGGCATTGCATTGCCGTTATTTAATGTAAAACCCTGAACAGTAGTTGGAATCTTCATAAAGCATTATCTGAAAAGATCCGGAATAAGCCCGGACTAATAAATTTGAATGTACCTGTTTAGCAAAGTTAGGTTTTTTTATCAATTGGAAGACAACACTCCTAAACGGTTAAGCCGCCTAATTTTAACAGGTCTCCCCGAATCTTTAAAATCAACAAATCGTTAAAAAATCCATAAACCTGCAGCAGTCTCTTTATCAGGACCGTAAATAATATTACACAGAATTCACCTTCTTTACCTCAATAACAATGTAATCCCAGATTATTATAACTATCATCTGCATCCTATTGAAAATATTGCCCGGGCACAGAGCGGGATTTCTTAGTATAAATATGAAAAAGGGACCTGCAACTTAAGGCTGTAAATATTTTATACTGATAATGTAAATTAATTAGTGATCAATTATTCTGAAACAGCAATTTATCCTTTCTGAAATACCTGCTGTTGGCTGAACCTGAGCGGGTTTGAGTTCAAACATCTTGTGAAAAAAGAATATTGAAAAACTGTCATTTTTATATTACTGATTATGAGCTATTTAAATGCCTGATATAAAAAGAAGGCTAAAAAATGGTAAAATATTTTTCAATTCTCGTATTACTTCTTGCAATAGGAATGATAAACAAATGAATTCATAAGAAGGCTAAAAGCAGCCTGATATGATGAAGAGTTCTTTACAGCTGAAATTAAAATATCGTAGAATATGAAGACCTTTTACAGAATTTTCGGGGGGAAAAGCAGGAAAAGGGCGCTGATACTATTTGCGCTTTTCTCAACTTTACAATTAGTTGCACAAACGCCAGAGGCATTCCTCACAGGCAATGCAACAATATGTCAGGGTACATCCACCAATGTGCTGCTGAATATATCGCTTGGGACTACTCCATGGCGTGTTATATACAGCATTAACGGGGTGCCCCAGCCCGAAATTACCGGCATTCTGACCAGCCCTTATGTTATTAATACCAGTACCCAGGGCGACTATAAACTTGTTCAGATTTTCGACAACATTGGTACTCCCGGTATTGATGTTGGAAGTCCGGTTTCTATAGTTGTGAATCCGCTGCCTTCAGCTGCAGGAGCGATAACAGGTGCAGCTTCAGCCTGCCAGTTAACCAATTCAGTTGTTTATTCTGTTCCGGTGGTTGCCAATGCTACCGGTTATGTTTGGACAGTTCCTACCGGAGTTAATATTACTAGTGGAAACAATACCAATTCGATTACCGTTAATTTCAGCAATTCAGCAGTATCAGGAAATATTTCAGTTTATGGGACCAATAGCTGCGGCAACGGAGCTTCATCTACTCTATTTGTTACCGTAACCTCAGTACCTGCAGCAGCAGGGGCTGTTTCCGGACCAACTTCAGTGTGTCAGGGACAAACCGGGGTCGTTTATTCGGTTAACCCTATTGCAAACGCTACAACTTATGAATGGATTCTTCCGGCCGGTGCAAGCATTTCGGCAGGTGCAAATACCAATACAATTACCGTTGATTTTAATACTTCAGCTTCATCTGGCGATATCACCGTTCGGGGTATCAACTCATGTGGTAGCGGGGCATGGTCGCCAAACCTGCCGATAAATGTCAATCGTTTACCGGTCAGTGCCGGAACAATAACCGGAACTTCAACTGTATGCCAGGGACAAACCGGAGTAACCTATATGATTCCGGTTATCAATCTTGCAACCGGATATGAATGGCAACTTCCGGCGGGTGCGGTTATCAATACAGGAACCAACACCAACCAGATAACAGTCAATTTCAGCAATTCAGCAGCATCAGGCAATATCCTTGTAAGAGGAACCAACGGATGCGGAGCCGGCCAGTGGTCGGCTGCTTTTGCAGTTAGTGTAAACAATCTTCCAATAACGGCTGGTGTTATCAGTGGTCCTTCAACTGTTTGCCAGAACCAAACCAACCTGATATACAGCGTTGGAGCTGTAGCTTATGCTTCAACATACGAATGGATAATTCCTGCCGGATTTACCGTAAGCGGATCAGCAACCGGTTCGACCATTACCCTAAACAGTCTTGCTTCAGCAACTTCAGGCGTTATCAGGGTGCGTGGATTAAACAGTTGTGGAAATGGCAACTTTTCGCCTGATTTTAATGTAACAATTAGTGCCAGCCCTACAGCCAATGCAGGTGCTGACGCAACTGTTTGCGCCGGGAGTACTTATCAGTTGGTGGGTGCATCTGCAACTAATTACAGTTCAATACAATGGACAAGCAGTGGAAACGGAACTTTCAACAATCCTTCAAACCTGAATGCGATTTACACTCCCGGTTCAGCCGATATTGCATCAGGTAATGTAACCCTTAGCCTCACAGCCAACGGAAACGGTTCTTGCAGTCCAGTGGTTGATGCAATGAGCCTTACCATTTCGGCCCTGCCAACAGCCAATGCTGGCGTTGATGCTTCAATCTGTTACTCAGCCGGAACTTATAGCCTTAGCGGAACAGCAACCAATTATTCAACAGTTCAGTGGCAGGCATTGAATGGAAGCGGAAGTTTCAGCAATCCCGGGAGTCTTACCACAGCCTATAATCCAAGTGCAGCCGATATTGCCCAGGGATTTGTAAATATTCAGCTTACAGCCAATCCTGTTGCACCTTGCACCGTTGCTGTCAGCGATATAATGACCCTAACCATCAACCAGGCACCAACAGCAAACGCAGGTATTGATGCTACATCATGCGGTACCAATGCATTTACATTGAATGCTACAACCTCAAACTCAGGTTCAGTAAACTGGACCAGTAGCGGAAGCGGNNCAAACTACGGATCAATTTTGTGGACAACTTCAGGAAGCGGAACATTCTCAAATCCCGGAACTCTGCATCCGATCTATAACCCAAGTGCAACTGATGTGATTTCAGGATCTGTAACACTTACCATCACTGCTTTCGGAAATGGTTCATGTTCAGCAACCGGTGTAAGTGATCAGATGGTTATTACCATCAATCCACAGGCCACTGCAAATGCAGGAGCTGCAGGCAGTGTGTGTGAAGGAACAAGCTTTACGGTTTCCGATGCAACAGCCACCAGCTATTCAGCTTTGATCTGGTCAACAAGCGGTTCAGGTACATTTACCAACAACGGAACCTTAAGTCCGACCTACACCCCGAGCCTGGCCGATGCCATTACCGGATCGGTAAACTTAACTCTCACAGCTACACCAATAGCACCATGTGCTACCAATGCAACATCCGTAAAAACGCTTACAGTTACCCGCAGGCCAATAGCCAATGCAGGTGCTGATGGAGCAATTTGCGGACTTACACCTTTCACCCTGACTGGTGCAAGTGCAAGCAACTACTCCTCACTTATTTGGACCAGCAGCGGATCGGGATCATTCGTAAATCCAGCTCTGCTTAATGCGACTTATATACCCGGCGCAGGCGATCTTATTAGTGGATCTGCTACGCTTACCATGACTCTTACAGGCAATTCGCCATGTGCAGTGCCTGTAACTGATGATGTAGTACTCACTGTTAATAATGCCCCAACTGCCAATGCAGGCCTTGATGGCGCTACCTGCGAATCAACTGCTTTCACTGTAAGTACAGCAGTCGCAACAAATTATTCGACCATTAACTGGACATCAAGCGGCACAGGCACATTAACCAATGCAGGAACACTCACGCCTACTTATATGCCTTCAATGAATGATGCATTGATAGGAACAGTATCCCTCACATTAACTGCAACAGGAATTGCCCCTTGCTCTACAACAGCTACTGATGTGATGCAGATTATAGTCACTCCGGCTCCTGTTGCAAATGCGGGTATAGGTTTCCCGGTTTGTGCCGGAAGTAGTTTTATGGTTCCCGGAGCAAGTGCCCAGTTTTTTTCAAGTTTAAACTGGACCAGTTCAGGAACAGGAACATTTGTAAATGCAAACCAGATCAATCCTACCTATAACCCAAGTGCTGCAGATATCGCCAATGGACAGGTAACCCTAACGCTTCAGGCCGACGGAAACGCACCCTGTGTTACTCCGGCTACCAGCTCTGTTTTAGTTACCATTAACCAAAACGCTGTAGTTTTTGCAGGAAATGATGTTACTATTTGCGAAGGCCCGTATAATATTACCGGTGCCACAGCAACCAACTTTAACACCCTAATGTGGACAACAGGCGGAGACGGAGTTTTCACGAATCCAACGGTGTTAAATGCCATTTACACCCCGGGTCCCGGCGATCTGATTAACGGAATTGTTACTTTAACTCTTACTGCTACATCAATAGCACCATGTGCTTCCGTTGTATCTGACAATGTAATTTATACCATTCGTCCGCTACCGCTGGCTTATGCCGGACCAAATGCAACTATTTGCGAAGGTGGAACTTACTCTCTGATTAATGCTACTGCAACCAACTACACTTCCCTGGCATGGAGCACAAGCGGATCGGGAAACTTCAATAATATTAATACCCTGAATCCTGTTTACACACCAAGTCTGGCCGATATCGCCAATGGTTCTATAACACTTACACTAACTTTAAATAATCCTCCCTGCCAGCCGCAAACCAGCCAGATGACCCTTAGCATCAGGCAAAACCCTGTGGCAAATGCAGGTACCGATGCTGCCATCTGCGAAGGAACAAGCTACACCGTAAACAATGCAAGCGCAACCAATGCAGGAAGCATTCTCTGGTCGAGCAGCGGCAGCGGCATACTTCAGAACCCGACTACCCTTACACCAACTTATATTCCATCAGCAGCCGATATTATGATTGGCTCTGTTCAGTTAACCATGACAGTGAATGCTACTGCACCATGTATTACTACAAACCAGGACGTCATGCAGATTACCATTACCCGCATGGCTACCGCTTTTGCAGGAAATGACGCTACCATTTGTGCCAATCAGACCCATACCATCAGTGGATCAACAGCCAGCAATTATTCATCAATGGCCTGGTCAACTTCGGGTGATGGAATCATTCTTGCTGCCAACACACTCTATCCTACCTATATTCCGGGTACTATGGATGCTTCACTAGGCTTTGCAACACTAACCCTTACAGCCTACGGAAACAACCCCTGCACAGGAAATGCCACAGATCAGATGTTGCTTACCGTAGTTGCCGAACCTATTGTAAATGCCGGACCTGATATCCAGATTTGTGTCGGATCAAATGTTCCTTTAATTAATGCTACAGCGCAATCAACTTCATCAGTTTACTGGACAACATCCGGAAGCGGAACTTTCTCCGATCCTACCCTGATCAATCCGGTTTATACTCCAAGTGCACAGGATATTGCTAATGGAACAATCATACTAAATATTACCGGACAGGGTGTTGCACCATGCACTACCTCTGCTACAGATGCAATGGTTTTACAAATCAGTCAGCCGCCGGTAGTAGATGCCGGATCGGATGGTGATATATGTGAAACAGGACAATATTACATTTTTGATGCTTCAGCCATCAATTATTCAGCTATCACATGGACAACCATGGGCGATGGAAGTTTTTCAAATCACAATTCAATAAATCCAACCTACACCCCGGGACCTGCAGATATAGCTGCCGGATCAGTTTTACTGTATCTGAATGCTACCAGCCTGCTTCCATGTAGCGGTTCGGTAAGTGATGCCATGTTGCTGACTATACATCCGATGCCACAAATCAATGCAGGACCTGATGCTTCAACCTGCCAGGGCAATACCTATTTATTGTCAGGAGCAACTGCACTGGGTTACAGCAATCTTCAATGGACCTCTTCAGGATCAGGATGGTTCTCAAATTCCGCAACACTGAATCCTATTTACACCCCGAGTGCTGCTGATATTATTAGTGGTAATGTTACCCTAACCCTTACAGCTACCGGTTTATTACCATGTACTGGTCAGGTTACTGATCAGATGGTTCTGACCATAGTTAAAAGCCCGATTGTAAATGCTGGTATTGATGAAACCATTTGTGTGGGATCATTTACCATTACTACCGCATCGGCATCAAATTACAACACACTTCAGTGGGTTTCCAGCGGAAGCTCAGGCACATTGTTGAATGCCAATACCATTACACCAACCTATCAACCGAGTGCTGCTGATATTTTGGCTGGTTCGGTCGTACTTACTTTAACAGCAACGGCAAACACTCCTTGTGCCGGTAATGCTGTTGACCAGATGACCATAACCATCAGGCCACTCACCATTATTTCAGCCGGTGCCGATGCTACTATTTGCCAGGGATCAACTTTTACGCCCAATACCGCAACTGCTGTTAATTATTCATCATTGAACTGGACAAGCTCGGGAAGCGGTTCGTTTATCAATGCGAATAGCCTTACCCCAACCTATACACCAAGCCCTGCTGATATCGCTCTTGGCTGGATCACCCTTACCCTGAATGCAAACAGCATTGCTCCTTGTACCCAGACAGTAAGCGACAACATGATACTTACCATCACCCGTCAGGCTGTAGTTGATGCAGGACCAAATACTACAATTTGTGCAGGTTCGCTTTACACCACCACCGGAGCTTCCGCATCAAACCAAACTTCATTGCTATGGACATCAAGCGGCACAGGTACTTTTGGCAGCCCGACCCTGTTGAATACATCTTATTCTCCAAGTGTGGCAGATATTGCCAATGGAACAATAATCCTCACCCTTACAGCTACCAGCCAGGCTCCATGTGTAGGTCCAACAAGCGATTTCCTTGTGCTTACCATTCAACCAGCTCCTTTAGCCAATGCAGGCCCTGATGCTGCAATCTGCGAAAACGAAAGCTACTATGTTACCGGAGCTTCGGCTTCTGATTATACCACTCTACTTTGGACTACCAGTGGAAACGGCACCTTTGTGGATGCAACCACCGTAAATCCAACCTATACTCCTGGTTCTGCTGATAATACTTTTGGGTCGGTAACATTAACATTGACAGCACAAGGAAAAGCACCCTGTGCTCTTCCGAGTTCTGATTCATTTGTTCTGACCGTTAATAAAATAGCAACAGCCAATGCTGGTCCTCCTGCTTCCGTATGCGAAGGCACAGGCCTTACAATATTGAATGCAACTGCTACCAACTATTCAAGTGTGAACTGGACAACGGGAGGAACAGGATCCTTCAATAATGGCAACACTCTTACTCCAACTTACTTCCCAAGTCCGGAAGATGTTACCAATGGTACGGTAGTTCTCACCCTTACAGCCAATAGTATTGCACCCTGCACTGGAGTAGTTACAAGTACAAAAATTATCACCGTCAGGCCAATGCCTATTGTAGATGCCGGACCGGATGCAACCAGTTGTGGTCTTGCCGGATATAATATTACAGGATCATCAGCTTCAAACTATGTCAGCCTGATGTGGTCATCCACAGCCAGCGGTGTTTTTTCAAATGCAACCTCTCTCAACCCAACTTATTATCCAAGCGCTGCCGACCTTCTGGCTGGAAGTGTTACCCTTACACTTACGGCAAGAAGTGCCAGCCCTTGTACCGTTAATCCTTTCGATTCATTTATCCTATATCTGCAGCCAGAAGCAACCGCCAATGCAGGAGCTGATATAACTATTTGTGAAGGAAGTACTTATACAGTTTTTGATGCAACTGCCACCAATTATACGGCAGTTAACTGGACAACCAATGGAAGTGGAATTCTTACCAATGGAAATACACTTACCCCAACCTACACACCATCTGCTGCTGATGCTTTGGCAGGAACTGTAACCATGATGCTGACCAGTTACGGAATCAGCCCATGCGGAGATAAAACCGACACTAAAATACTCACCATCAGCGCAAGCCCTATAGTTAATGCAGGACCTGATGCTACTGTTTGTTTTGGAAGTAACTATCCTTTGAGCCTTTCAGCAGCACAGTATCAATCATCAGTAAACTGGACAACATCGGGAAGCGGAACTTTTTCAAATCCAACTTTATTACATCCAATTTACACTCCAAGTGCAGCCGATTTGCTTGCCGGACAAGTAATACTTACCATCACTGCGAATGCAACTGCGCCTTGTGCCGGAAATGTGAGTGATTTTATGATCCTTATGTTTAAAGAAGGTCCTATGGCCAATGCAGGTGCTGATGCCACTATTTGCGAAGGCTCTAGTTTTACCGTATCTACAGCAAGTGCAACTGAATATCTTTCACTTTCGTGGACAACTTCGGGNNATTGTAGCAGGAGCTACAGCTCAGAATTACGCATCTGTTAACTGGACTTCGAGCGGAACTGGTATCCTTTCTAACCCAAGCACATTAACCCCAACCTACACTCCAAGCGCCGCTGACATCCTTGCCGGTTCGGTAAATCTTACCCTTACTGCTTTCGGAACAGCACCCTGTAACGGACAAGCTTCAGATATCAAGGTTATCAATATTACCCCTTCTCCAAAAGTGAATGCAGGTCCTGATGCAAGCCTTTGCCAGGGCAATACATTCACGGTAAGTGCAGCTACAGCAAGTGG
>DINP01000063.1:120539-121891 GCA_002426025.1 Bacteroidales bacterium UBA5537
CCAACAACTCTTTCACCAACTTATACACCAAGCCCTGCAGATGTTGCTGCCGGAACAGTTACCTTAACCCTTTCGGCTTTATCTGCTGCACCTTGTAGTGCTCCAGCCAGCGATTATATGGTACTTACTATTAGTCCGATGGCACAGGCAAACGCCGGAACCGATGCAACTATTTGTGTCGGACAAACCTACACCATTTCAGGTGCTGCAGCAACAACAGGCCTTTCATTTGCATGGACATCAAACGGAACAGGTAGTTTCATCAATGGAAATACCCTTGCCCCAACTTACAGCCCTAGCCCTGCTGACATCGCCAACGGTTCAGTTACCATTACACTAACCGTTCAGGGTAGTGGAGCCTGCAACTCAGCAGTAAGTGATGCTATGGTATTGACAATCAATAAAATGGCAATAGTTAATGCCGGAACTGATGCAACTGTTTGTCAGGGTCTTAGCTATACGCTCAGTAGTGCCACCGCATCAAATTATGCATCGGTAATGTGGACAACATCAGGAAGCGGAACTTTCTCCAATCCGGCGATTGTAAATGCAACCTATAACCCCAGTGCTATAGATATTACCAATGGATCGGTAGTACTGACAATAACAGCCACTCCAACAGGAGTTTGCACCGGATCGGTAAGCGATATGATGACATTGAATTTCAATACCTTACCTGTAGTTAATGCTGGACCGGATTTGAATTCCTGCGATGCTGTAATTACCATCAATGGTGCTGCTGCTTCAAACTTCAGCAGCCTGTTGTGGACTTCAAGCGGAACAGGAACACTGTCGAATGCGACAACCCTAAATCCAACTTATGTGCCAAGTGCAACCGATTTGTCGAATGGTTTTGTAAATCTTACACTTACTGCTCAGGCAACTGCTCCGTGTACCGGAAATGCAACTGATGTAATGCGTATCAACCTGAATCAGGGTCCGGTAGTAAATGCCGGAAACGATGGTTCAATCTGTGCTTCTTCAACATTTACCATCAATGGAGCCAATGCATCATTTGCTTCACTCATTACATGGACTACATCAGGTAGCGGAACTTTCAGCAACGCCAATATCCTGAACCCGGTTTACACCCCGAGTGCAGCAGATATCCTCGGCGGAAGCGTAACACTTACCCTTACTGCAACACCAGTAGCACCATGCTCAACACCGGTTAGCGACAATTTAACCCTTACTATTGCACCTATCGCAACTGCTTATGCAGGAATTGATGGTGTAAGTTGCAGCCCTTCGTATATGATAACCGGAGCAACAGCAAGCAATTACAGTTCATTTAACTGGGCGACCAGCGGAACCGGAACATTTATTAACCAAACAACCCTTACCCCAACCTA
>DINP01000072.1 GCA_002426025.1 Bacteroidales bacterium UBA5537
ATAGAAATCGCTCAGGCACCAATGGAGAAGGACGTCACAACTAAAGATAGGGTTATTCTCTTTATTTCTCCTAAAACCGGATGTAAAATCCCAAATCGCCTTCCTGTTTTTGGTAGCGGTGGCGTGGGTTTGTAATGTTTTCTGACTGGGAGTTATCAGGTGTCCAGTTGTAGAGGGTGCGGGTGTAATTGATAGATCGTTTTGAATACAACAAGCTGCCTCTGAGTTGAACGCCGCACCATAAACCGCTGATTTTGAAGCAATCAATGCCAATTTCTGCTTCGGGTGATATAAACAGTGATGCAGAGCCTTTGGTTTGGTAGCGGAATTCGCGGCGGAGATTGCTTTGTAACTCTTTTTGAGCTATAGACTCCTGTAGTTGTGTAAACCACGATATACCGCCATTTAGCCTGATGTTGAAATACAATCGTTTGTGCTCAAAGTGTACAAACGGCCCCACCGAAAAGCCCCGATCGCTGATGCTTACCTGCCTGAAATTAGGGTCAATATCGGCGATATAGCCTGCGTCGTTATTGATATGGTACTGGTTAAAGCTCTCGATGTACTGCGGATAGGTAAACGCGCTGAAGCGGATGCCATACCATGATTCGTGTGTGTATTGGGCAGTCAGGCTGAGTTCGCGGGGATTCAGGTCACTTTCAGTTAGTATGCGTATGCCAAGTTCCCAGGTGGGGTTAATCGTCCAGTCAAAAGCGAAGCCAGCCAGTTCGTAATCTGAGTATTGGTTCTGATGGTGCAGATAATTCATAAAATCGAGGTCAGCGGCATCTGCCAGACTGTCGTTACTGATTTCTCGGCTGCCGCCCAGAATGGTTATTTTAAACTGGTTTTTATCTGTTTCCTGAGCTTTCAACATTGCCATATTGGCCAGAAACACCATCCCGATAAGGAAATATTTTATCTTTTCCATAGCTGCTTAGTTATTTAGGATGGTTATTGTGCGGGTAGTTGTATTGAATAATTTGCCATCATCAAGTGTGACTTCAATAGCAAATCCGGCAAGGGGATGTTCAACTTCTGTTTTGAGGAAGATATTGAAGGTTTCGNNACAAATTGATCAGTAACATCGCTGTTTTCGGGGGTTTCACCGTTAAGCGGAAATATAGTTTTGATTTTTAAAGATGTAACCGGATTCATAGGCTTAAATGGGAAATCGCACTTGCGCATAGCCATGGCCGATGTGAAACCGAAATCGCTGATCTTTGGCAGATTTGTGTACAGGTAACCACCTGAATCGGATACAGTTACCTGAAAAGCCACCGCTTTGGAAAGCATAGTGTCTGATATGGAATTGATGGCATAGAGCCCTGAATTGTCGAGATTGGAAACGCCTATCTGGTTAAACCTGAAGTAGTCGTAATCGTCGGGGCAACCGCAACTAACGAAAATTCTGATAAAGTTAAGCGTCAGCAGCAGGAGGAATGCTTTTTTCAGGATGCGCATAAGGAAACTAGTTATGTGTTAAGTCTGTTTAATATGATTCATTTATTGAACTCCAGCGAATTACCTCACCCCAAACACCTCTCCTCAAGGAGAGGGGCTCCTTCGCTCGTTTGTAATTTGTTTTGATATTCGATATTTGATTATCGGACCATATTGAAAATTATTGATAAAATAATTAGCCGAACAGCAATCTGAACACCTCTTCAATTTTGCTGACGGGCTGCACTTTTATAGTTTTGGCAGCACTTTTTGCTGCCTTCAGATTAAGTTTTGAAATAACGATGGATTCAAAACCAAGTTTTTCGGCTTCGGAAACCCTTTGTTCGACTCGGGTAACCGGTCTTATTTCTCCGGAAAGGCCAACTTCGGCAGCAAAACAGGTTTTTGAACTGATGGGAATATCTATATTGGATGAAAGTACCGCGCTAACTACAGCCAGGTCGGTTGCAGGATCGTCAACCCTGAGGCCACCTGCAATATTCAGAAACACATCCTTAACGCCGAGCTTAAAGCCACTTCTTTTTTCGAGCACTGCCAGCAACATATTCAGCCTGCGGGTATCGAAACCGGTGCAGGAGCGTTGCGGTGTGCCATAAGCTGCAGAACTGACCAGCGCCTGGGTTTCTATCAGCATAGGACGTAAGCCTTCAATGGTAGCAGCAACTGCGGTTCCGCTTACGGGTTCATCGTGTTGGGTAATCAGAATTTCGGAAGGATTTGAAACTTCGCGCAAGCCATTGCTTTGCATTTCATAAATGCCAAGTTCTGAAGTGCTTCCAAAACGGTTTTTTACCGATCTCAGAATGCGATAGCCATAGTTGCGGTCGCCTTCGAACTGAAGTACGGTGTCAACCATGTGTTCGAGCAGTTTTGGCCCAGCCAGGGTTCCTTCTTTGGTTATATGGCCAATCAGGAAAACCGGCACATTCACAGTTTTAGCAAAACGCTGCAATTCGGAAGCGGTTTCGCGTATTTGTGAAATGCTGCCTGCCGAAGCATCAATATTATCGCTGGTAAGGGTTTGTATGGAATCAATAATCAGGATGCCAGGGTTTAACTTTGCTATATGGCCAAGAATTTCGGAAGTTGATGTTTCGGTAAGAATATAGCACTCGTTTCGGCCCATGCCCAGTCGTTCGGCTCGCATCCGTATCTGCTGTTCACTTTCTTCACCCGATACATAGAGCACTTTCAGGTTTTTAATGGTAAGTGCAACCTGCAACATAAGCGTTGACTTGCCAATGCCAGGTTCTCCGCCTACCAGCACAACAGAGCCCGGGACAAGTCCACCGCCCAGCACCCTGTTAAGTTCTTCGTTGGCAGTATCAATGCGGTTTTCGCTGCTGAGCTCAACCTCGGTTATCAGGGTTGGTGCAGATTGCCTTTTCGGACTGAAACCCTGTGCAAGGCCTGGCTCAGCGCGTTGAATAACTTCTTCAACGTAAGTATTCCATTCACCGCATGAGGGGCATTTACCAATCCATTTTGGCGATTGAACTCCGCAGTTGCGACAGAAAAAAGCTGTTTTGGTTTTAGCCATTTGGATGTGGTGGTATTTTNNATTCGTCATTCGTAAATCGTTTTCACCTCATCCGCCCTTCGGGCACCTTCTTCCCGAGGAAATCGGGACAGGCGCTTAAGGAGAAGGTAGTACTATGCTCAGTTAATGAGATAAATATTCAAATTATTGGCCAAACAAATCTTCATTCGTAAATCGTCAATTGCCCTTCGCTCTGAGCCTTTCGCCATTCGTCATTCGTCATTCGTCATTCAAAATTTTCTTCTCAATCAGGCTGGTAGAATAGCCCGGCAGGTATTCAAGTGTTTCGACCTTGCCACCTTTGGCCATCACAATATCATAACCTACGATGTCTTCGGGTTTGTAATCTGCTCCTTTTACCAGGATATCGGGCTGCACTTTTTTAATCAGTTCGTAAGGGGTGTCCTTATCAAACATAACCACAGCAGAAACAAAACTCA
>DINP01000068.1:0-173 GCA_002426025.1 Bacteroidales bacterium UBA5537
CAGGATAACCCAAATCTGAGCTTCTCTGAAATGCTTAAATTTCAGTTAACACAGGATAGGTGTGGACTGATTGATACGTATGAAATCGGGCAGGAAATTAAGGTTGGGTTCAACCTTAAAGGACGCCGCTGGGAAAAAGATGGTAATGTTAACTATTTTACAAATCTCGAAGC
>DINP01000068.1:271-13996 GCA_002426025.1 Bacteroidales bacterium UBA5537
CCGGTTCCGGTTTCTTTGTTGGTTCCGGGATTTTTAAGATTGCCATCAATTTTAAATAACCTCGATAATTCATCCTCATCTAGTCCGATTCCTGTATCGGAAACACTCAGGGTTGCCTTACCATTCGGGTTTTTACAACTTACCGTTACCGATCCTCCGTTGGGTGTGAATTTAATCGCGTTGCTCAGCAGGTTTCTGAGAACCGTTGAAAGCATATTTTTATCAGCATTCACAACTACATCTTTCGTAAAATCGGTATAGAGTGAAATTTGCTTGTTTTCAGCAGCAGTCCGCACAAGATCAATGGATAAATCAACAATCTCAAGCAGGTTTACAGGTTCGGGGTTAAAGTCAATCCGCCCCGATTGGGCTCTCGACCACGTAAGCAGATTTTCGAGCAATGAATATATATGCTGGCTGGATTGCCTGATGATGCCCAGATATGATCGTTTTTCCTGATCGGAAATTTCATCAAATTCGGTATAAGCCAGATCGGCAAAACCCAATAAAGAAGTAAACGGGTTTTTAAGATCGTGTGCGATAATTGACAGAAAACGATCCTTGGTTTGGATTAACTGCTCAAGTTCCACTTTCTGATCCTCAATCAGTTGATTTGTTTCCTGAAGATTTGTAGCAGATTTTGCTTTGAAATAATAACGTTTAAAGAAAAAACCGAGCAAAATAATAATCACAACAAGGGCGGAAATCAAAGCAATACGCGAGTTCTGATCACGCTCAAGTTTAAGCGTTTGCTCAAGATTTTCGCGCAACAAACGCTCACTATCCAACTCATCACGGCCAACTGCAAAGCGGGTTTGAACTGAGTTTATCTGACTGGCAAGTTGCTCCTTATACAAACTATCCTTAAGTGCTGCATATGTTTCGAGAAATTTATACGCCAGAACCGGTTGGTTCAGACTCATTGAAACCTTTGCCAATTCAGCGTAAGCTTCCATGGTAAGTTGTCTTAAACCAAGTTCTTTGGCCAGCTCAATTCCTCCTTCTATTGCGCGGTAAGCAGCAGGTTTTCGTCCGGTTTTAAAATAAACCGAGCCAAGCGAAATCTGAGCTGTGGCCATGTACTCAGAATTGCCCGTTTCCCGTGCCATAATAAAAGCCTTATCCAAATAACTTTCAGCCAGCGCCAAATCCTGTTTATTTAGATAAAGAATTCCGAGATTCGTATAAACCGCTATCAGTGAAGTACTATTAATCTTTCGGGTAACATCTTGTGATTTCTCATAAAACTCTCTTGTTTTATCGAGGGTACCGGTCTTGTCGCCCAACACGCCAAGGTTCATGTAGGATGCCTCCATCCCCTGCTGATTATTCTGTTCTTCAAGGATAATCATTGCTCTTTTATAAAATTCTATAGCTTTATCCGTATCTTCAAGCTCGTTATAAATAAAACCAAGATTAATGCTACTATTGGCAACCTGAGGATACATGCGGTTTTTCTCAAAAAACTCCTTTGCAAGCAGACCGTGTCTGGCAGCATCTTCAAAATTCCGGACAACACTATAAACCATACCCAGGCTATACTGAGCATTTGCCCAGGAAACAGAATCATTGTTATGAATATGTGTATCTAATTCCTGGTTAAGATATTGAATAGCAGAAACATAATCTCCCGACTCGAACGAAACCCGTGTAAGTTGCTTTAATACAGAAGCTTTGGTAGCCGGATCAGAGGCATTCTCAAGCAAAAGCCTGAGACTGTCAGCTTTCTGCTGCGAAGTATCACTGCCAAAAGCCAGCAACACAGCCATAAAACCTAAAACCAGGCTTACTCTGAGCAATTTCATTCCGGTGGTAAAATATTCAACCAAATTAGCCAATTTGTAATATTATTTTACTTTTTTTTCGAACGGGTGTTCATAACAAAAGTCGGGAAGATAGTTGGAACTACTCTCAAGGGCTTGAATCCAGCCACGTTCGAGCCCTAGTTTCTCCATTTCGGCAACTACCTCTTCATATTCAACTTCTGAAAGTGATCTTCCCAAAAAACGATGCCCGATAACAGCAGTTACAGGGTTATATTGAGACATTAAGGAAATATGCACTTTAGTAGAAATATCATTTGCTATGAATCTAAGCACATTCATACTATTGTTTACCTGACCTGGCAAAACAAGATGCCTGATAATCAAACCACTAATCGCCTGGCCATCAGCATCGGTAATCAATGGGGCACCTTTCTGTCTATACATTTCAGCAATTGCCTTTTGAGCAACAAGCGGGTAATCGCTGGCATCAGATAGTTCTTTGGCAAGTTCAGCATCCGCATATTTTAAATCGGGGAGATAAACATCAACAATTCCTTCGAGACTTTTTAAAACATCAACCTTATCATAAGCATTTGTATTATAAATGATTACAGGATTTCTGCCAGTTTTTTTAACTGCTTCTGTTATTGCAATTATCTGAGGAATCATATGAGAAGGCGAAACGAACCCCAGTGCTTTGCACCCTGAATCGAGAATACTGCAAATGCGATCAAGCACTTCAGCAAGGCTCCATTCCTTAAAGATTTTTTGATTTGAATTAGTACTGATCTGGCAGTTCTGGCAATAGATACACTGCAGATTGCAGCGATAGAAAAAGACATTGCAAATTCCGTTCAACCCACTTATTGGAGGCTCTTCCCCTTTATGTGCGCATATCGAGGCTATTTCGAACCCGGCACCGGCATTGCAATAACCGCGGTTTTCAGAAAACCGATTGGCATAGCAATTTCGCGGACAAACCGTGCAATTTGTTAATACTCCTGGGTCCGTCTTTGCAGAACCATTTTCAGATAGTCTCATTCAGCAATGCAGTAACTTATAGAAATAACAGTCATTTGACTGCATTTCTCAGTTGTGATATATTTATTTATTTTAATTGTAAAAGTAACCGGCATCAGAATTTTTTTTTACATGAGTCCATTTTTTACCAGATAATTTATGACCGGACAGTAATTTTAACTTTAAATTGACTGTGATTTCTTTCCTGCTGTATGAGAAAAAAATCATTCTGTAAAATAAACTCACCCAAAATTGTAAAATTTATATACATTGCAAAAATCAAAATATAAGTTAAAAATACCCCGTGGGGTTTATTAAAAATTGGAACAAACGGGTTTAGTGAATTACAAGATTAATTAGTACTGTAAAAAAAACAACTGCTAAAACCTTATTCTACCAATGGTTTTGGTTGTTTTACTGCTAACAAATATAAGGTATTTTTTTCAAAATGATACCTTTAAACAGCGTTCTTTTTAAGAAAATTATAATTTATCGCAGTTTATAATTATAATACTGCAACAGATTGTTTGGATCCGGATTATCCCAACTACTATAACAGACATTAAGATCCCAAAATCCTGGATTTATATTGGAATGTTAGCGTTCTAATGTGGGGATATTTAGGAGTCTTAACCACATTTAGGCTGAATCTGCATAATCACGTACTAAATTGTTTTCGGTAAATACTTGTGATTAAGTTTTTACTTAAACGGTTGCCAGTTATCAATCCCGATTATTCGATTAATTAGAAAAATGATGAAAAACTCTTATTTTTATTTAGTCTTAATTAATATTAATTGTATATTTGGAATCAGATTATTGCAAATTATTGACTCTAAAATATACTTTCGTACTTACTACAGTACTGCACACTCTCAGGTAAATCTCCTTGACTATTGTTAATCAATAATTTAGAGTGATCTGATTTTAATAAACATTAACCATTTAACCAATGCGTGATGTTACTAAAAAAAGGATCAACCGGTGATGATGTAAAAATGCTTCAGAGAAGATTAGGTTTAACAGCCGATGGAGATTTTGGGAATGTCACAGAGGCTAAAGTCAAAGAATGGCAACTGCTGCAAAGCATTGAACCCGATGGAATTATTGACGACATAAGCTGGAGAATTTTATTCCCAGATTATAAACCTTCCGGCGAAATTACTCCAGAAAATTTTAATCTACAAAAGCTGAGTGGGCATATTCCCGATCAGGTATTGATCCAGATCCCCGAAACTGCAATTAAGTTCAACATTGCAACCAAACTTCGGCTCGCTCACTTCTTGTCGCAATGCGGCCACGAAAGTGGCGGGTTCACCATTTTAACTGAAAATCTCAACTATTCAGCCGACAGGCTCAAGGTTATTTTTTCGAAATACTTTCCTGGTCAGCTCAGTAATTTATATGCCCGTAATCCAGAAAAAATTAGATCAAGAGTTTATGCAAACAGACTTGGAAATGGCGATGAAGCCAGCGGTGATGGATACAAGTACAGAGGCCGGGGTTATATCCAACTAACCGGTAAAGAAAACTATGGCCGTTTTGCTGATTTTATTGGCGAAGACACTGTTTCTGATCCCGATCTGGTCGCGACAAAATATGCGCTATCATCTGCAGCATTTTACTTCAACATGAGAAACATCTGGCCGATATGTGATCGCGGTGAGTCTGAAGAGGTAATAACTTCAGTAACACTGCGCATAAACGGGGGAAACATAGGGCTTCCTGACAGAATAAAGCACTTCTATGAATATTTCAACCTGCTTAAATAGTTTTATCTAATCTTAGTACATCATGGAAAAAGAAGAAAAAAACCTGTTAAACAGCATAAAGAGAGCCACAATTTTATCGGGTATCGGAATGGGGCTTTTACTGGGCATCATCATAGGCCTTTCTACAACTGAGGTTGTAAAAGTAATTATGGGGATTCTAACCGCCTTACTTGGAGCCTTCCTTGGATTCGACAAGCGCAGTTTCACCGGAATGGAAGCAGATGAGTACCTTAAAGAGAAGCATAATTCACTTTTTACTGCTTTGCGTGCCGGCTGGTTTGGCCTCGCTGTAGTTGCCGGAATTCTATCGGCAATGTGGATTCGCACCAACGAGATTTTTACACCCAGTGTAAAATGGAGCGTTGACCAATGGACTGATGCCGGTTATGATTCATTGTATGCACGGAAACTGGTTACCTACCAGAGGTTTGCCATCGATCCAAATACAGGCGAATTGCGACCTGAAACCGAATTGAATAAAAGCGCCAGATCAAGTCTGTTTAGCTCAGAACAGGCTCAGGAATTGTGTGGATCAACCGATCCCGATCAATGGAACAACGATTGGGCTGTTGCCAAACAAGCGCTTCTCGGCCTGGATGATGATGCAATAACACCGGTTGTCACTGCAATTGAAGAAAACATTCCTGAATCGGATCGTTTTGCATTTCTATCAGGATTATACAATTTGCTGTGCACCATGGGCCGAGAAAACACCCATTTCTGTAAACTCGGGCAGAATATCGATTCCTGGAAAAGCGAAGGCGCAACTTCCGGTGTAGCTCTTGAGATATTGAAGCTTGAACCTGAAAATCAGCAAAATATGATGCGTACCCTTTCAGGAATGGTTTGCAGACTCGAAAAGAAACAATCAAACTAAATACCAAACCCCATGAAAATCAAATATTATCTACTGAATGTACTGTTGGTTATGGTGTATCAGATTTCAGAAGTTATTGCCCAGAGCAGTGACAGAGAAAGTGCACAAACTTCAGTTGTAAAGGTAAAAACCAGTTTCATTAAGGTAAGCAACGGAAAAAAAGTAAAAGAAATAGGTACAGCCTCGGGTTGGTGCTGGAAAGAACCAACCCTTGTTGTTACCGCTTTGCACGCCGTGGCCGGAGCTGATGAAATTACCATTCACCGCGATAACAACTCCTCAACAAAGGCAAGCATTGAAAGAGTGCTTAAAGAAGCAGACCTCGCCCTGCTCAGTTTAAACTCAGATATTGGGCTCAGGCCGTTAAACCTTCAGGACGCTGATCCTAATTCCGGAATGGAATATTATGTCTGGGGGTTTCCTCAGGGTGTATTCTCAATGCAGGGAGATGACATTCGCTTTTCGCGAAGTCTTGAACAATCCCCGACACTGAATAGCATTCTGACAGGCAACAGCCTGAAATCAGAACTTATTACCCAGGGCTATCCATTGCCGGTTGCCCGCATTTACCGGATCAGTTCGACCATTCAGCCCGGACATTCCGGAGCACCAATAATGGCCAAAAATGGAGTTGTGATCGGCATTGCTGACGGTGGACTCAGGGGAGGTGCAGCTCGCATAAACTGGGCTATGCCGGCTGCCTATTATGTGCCCCGGCTAATATCATCGAATGATCAGATTCCAAGATCACCTTCGGTTCAGACCAGTCTTTATTCAAGCTTGACAACCGTTGATCTGGATGCTACCGAACAAGAGGAACTTGAAAAAGTTAAGTCAGAAGCATCAGAAAATAAGGTGGTTAATGGGACGCAATCAGTTTCAAAAACCTGGACAGCTTCTTACAATGACATTCTTGAAACGATGGATTACGAGGGTCAACGCGAACTGAATGAACTTACCTCGTTATTTAATATTGACATGTCGGGTAAGAGTTTCGACATTTATGAGGATTTTAACACCGGGGCCACCTTCGCGATACCCGGAGGTGAAAATCTCCAGATTCATGATGGCAGCTGGTTTAACGCTTCAAACAGCGATGAAACGCTTCAATACTTCGCCTCTTCATATGTAACATCAGGAACCGAGGAATCAATTCTGACCGTTACCGGTATTCTTGAAGCAATTTTTCCGTCCAACACCTGGAGTCCGGTTGTCGAAGAGGAATTTGGCTGGACATCGATTGATGAGTATTTTCACATTTTCAGTGGCAATTTTATTGATAGCAATCAGAATTTTGCAAGTGTTGATGCCGAGGTTGACGGCGAGTACCTGCTCATTGTATTTACACTACATAACGAACAAAGATTGGAGTATGATGATGATTACCTGAAACAATACCTTCATTATTCAATCGGAATGCAAATGAGCGCTTTTAGTGAAAATTAATGTATGGCATACAATCTGAGAGCTTCGCTTGAAGGAGCTGGAATAGGCTTTTTTGGTGGGTTGGTTATAGGTATAAGCGAAGCCGACTGGCTTCGCTTTGCCATAGCCATAGCGCTAATAACCTATGCCGGCAAAGCCCTGCAGAAAAACGAATCAAATCATCAGGCAGCTGGCTCCTACAGGCTTGCGTTTACAGGTCTGGCTTCCTTTCTGGCCATCCTGATTGGTTTTTATATTACCGGCTTTCAGGTTTTAAACCAGACACCAAAAGACGCAGTTACTATGTGGGTAAATGCTGGTTTCACACCGGCTCAGGCGAGGGAAATTTACCTGAAGCAAACCAATCTTAAATTACAGCAAATCAATAAGAATGATCGTCCTGCAAAAGAAATAATCAGCCGAATGATGAATCCTGAAAATTCAGATTTCATATCTGGCAATAAGGATAGTTTAAGTATTCGGGTTGATAGTCTGCAGGCTTTACTGAATCTATTACTTGCAGATGGAAGCACTTCTTTGGAGACTGCAGATAATGAAAGTTCGCTTGAATCGAACCTGTTTAGCAGCAATGAAACCCAAAACTTATGTGCTCAACTTGATCCTGACTTGTACCCGGACACCCTGAGCTATTTTGAAGCTATCAGAAATACCGGGATTGCCGAACTGGAAGCGCTTATTTTTGATGATCCCGGGCAAAAACAAAAAAACAGGCACAAACTGGCCGGATTAATATGGTTGTTAGCATGCACGATTGAGTCTGATACTCAAACCAATTGGGCCGAAATTACCGACCCCGTAAGAGCCGGAAATGAACCCGGGAAAATGCACAAGATTTATAATGCACAGGAAAATCAGTTGTTTAACAAGCTTTCGGAGTGGATTACATCCAATACAGATAAGCCTGAAGTTTACTTTAATCTGATACATACTCTTATAACAGTTCTTTCATGAACGAACGATTTATTTATATGATCGTTATTTCCTGATCCCTTAAATTAGTAAAGATTGAAAGTTGAAAAAATGATTAACTTTCAACTGTTAAATATGAAAAAGAGCAAATTCACAGAAACCCAGATTGTTGAACAGTATTTTGGCAGTGAGAAAGCATCTGAAACTATAAATAAGAATGACAGAAGAGTTGAATTAAAAGTTCTTCGTTTTTTAGAGTAATTTTGCAGTAAATAATATCTCAAACATGCAGGAAAAGGACAATCTGAATTTATCAGACAATCAAACCGGTGATTCTTCAGAAGTGAAAAACGCCCCCAATAATCAGAAGAAGCCTGGTATACTTGGTTTCATTAAAAATCACACCTATTTAACTACTGTGTTGGCTGGGCTGTTGTTGATTGTAATTGTCTATTTCTGGAAAGACATTCAGGGTCGGAACGAAAGAAAAGCAATCCTCGAAAAAGCGAACATTGAACTAAAAAACAAGAATCATGAAATGATGGTTTTACTGTGCAAACCTTTGGTTTGGGCTATCAGGGCAGAATTACTGCGTAACAATCTGGAGCAGGTCGATATTTTCACAAGCGATCTTGTTAAAGAGAAAAACTTCAAATCTATCACTTTGGTAGAGCCTTCTGGAAACATAATAATTTCAACAAATAAAAAACTTGAAGGACAACCAGCTTCGGCATTATTTGATACAGCCATTTTGTCGACTGACTCAACAGTGGTAATATCTATGGAAAATGGAGAACTGCTGGTTGCTTCTCCGGTAATGGGATACGATAAACGCCTGGGAATTCTGGTTATAAATTACAATCCCGAAAATTTCAATATTGGCGATTCCAAGCTTAATGAGGGCGATGAAAACAACGTGAAATAATACTGTTGTATATTTGTATTGGCTTTTATTGTATCATAATGCTCTTTGAATGTATCATCCCATTTACTTTTAATTACACGGATATCTCCATAAAGCCAATCCGTTGATTAATCCTGAATTTGTTTACGAAATTAGTAAAAGCTTACTGAACCGGAATCTGATTGAGACACTAAAGACTGACTATGTCAATTACAATAATTATCACTTTTTGTATTTTATTACTTCTTGCATACCTTTTTGATCTTTCGTCTTCAAAAACAAGGATACCATCTGTTATATTGCTAATGCTGCTAGGGTATGTTATAAGACAAATAACGCTATCTCTCAATATTGACTTACCTGATTTCTCTGATTTTCTGCCAACACTTGGAACAATCGGACTGATATTAATTGTACTTGAGGGTTCACTGGAACTTGATCTGAACAAATCAAAAATCGGACTTATCCAAAAATCGTTTTTCGGGTCAATGTTCAGCATTGTTGGACTATCCTTTCTATTGGCATTTATTTTTCTGTACTTTGGACAATACTCTTTGCGTGACAGTTTGATAAACGCAATACCATTTGTTATTATCAGCAGTGCAGTGGCTATCCCGAGTGCTAAAAACCTGTCAGCGAATCATAAAGAATTTATCATATATGAAAGTAGCTTTTCAGATATACTGGGCGTTTTATTTTTCAATTTTATTGCTGTTAATGAGGTTTTTAATCTTGCTTCATTCGGCCATTTCGGATTCCAGATATTGATTATTATCGCGATTTCATTTGTAGCCACCATCGGATTGCTTTTTTTACTTCACAAGATCGAACATCATATCAAATTTGTACCTATTATCCTGCTCGTAACCCTAATTTATGCGATATCTGAGCTTTTTCATCTGCCGGCACTTATTATTGTTCTGGTTTTTGGCCTATTTATAGGAAATATAGATGAGCTGAGGCGTTTTAAGTTTCTTGACCGGTTCCACCCTGAGGAATTAAGGGCAGAGATTGTAAAATTTAAAGAACTTACCATAGAAGCTACCTTTATGGTAAGATCTGTTTTCTTTCTATTATTCGGTTACCTGATTGACACTTCACAGATACTGAATACAAGATCACTGGTTTGGTCGCTGGCCATTATTTATGTTATCTATATTTTCAGGGTTATTCAACTTAGCCTTTCCAAGCTTCCGCTAAAACCATTGTTGTTTGTTGCGCCTCGTGGATTGATTACAATACTTTTATTTTTATCAATAAGCCAATCACAAAGGATTTCAACTGTAAACGAATCTCTGGTAACACAAATAATTATTCTAACTTCAATATTTATGATGATAGGTATTATGGGAGCCGATAAAAAAGAGGTTAAAGCCCCAACACTTAAGTCTGAAAACTAACCACTTAGATGTTTTTAAATCTTTCTGCTTAAAATCAATTTCCATTTCTCGGGTTATTATTGTCCGTAATTTATGCAGGCATTCACCCATAAATAGTCAACCAATTGCAAAATCTGGTATCTTTATAATCATTTTACATGTATAATCCAGTCGTGATTAATCTTCAAAACTACATGAAAGCAAACCCTTTTCTGATCATCTTAACTAAATATCTATACAGATGAAAAAGTCAATTGTAGTTTTATTCGTAATGGGATTTCTGATCCCTCATTACCTGTTTTCACAAAAAGACAGTTTGAATCTAAAGAATAATGACGAAACAGGCCAGTTAAGTGATTCGTTAAACTCTGCCATCCTGAATGAGTATAATGATAAAGTTAAAGAAATTGAACTGATCAGATTAGCAGATTCTGTCAAAAAAGCAGAGCTGGAAGCTCAGCTTAAATCCTTAAAAACTACTGATAATATTAAAAAGGAGGAGTTGCAAAAGCAACTTCAGGAGTTAAGCAACAAAGATGCGAATCGTATTGCGCAAAAAAGAGCTCAGATTGACTCATTGCGTAAAAGTGCAAAAGCATTTCCAGTAACAGGCTTTTTTAATGACACCTTATTCTTGATATACAGCAGGTTAGGTAGTTTTTCGGCTCAGGACAGGGCTCAGATAATCAGTAAACGTATCAGACAACTCAATGATAATTTCTTATTCACGGCCGACTCCTTGAAATTAGTTGAAGCAGAAACAACGATTGATATTGTTTCAGGCGAAAACATAATAATGAGTATTTCAGAAAATGATGCAATATGGAATAATTCTACTAAATATGATTTAGCCGAGAGTACCAGAAAAATTATTGGCACTGCGGTTATGAATTACAAATCGCAAACCAGCCTTAGTACAATTCTAAAAAAAGTAGCACTTGCCCTACTGGCCCTGTTGGTTCTTTTTTTCATAATCCGATATACAGTTAAACTGTTCAGGTGGACAGCCCATAAAATTACCGAACAAGAAGAAAAACAGATTAAGGGTATAAAAATTAAAAATTACACCCTTTTCGATGCTAAAATGCAGATAAAACTTTTTCTTACAATCAACCGGATAGTAGAATGGGTTTCTATCCTTTTAATAATATATATATCCCTGCCCATTCTGTTTGGCATCTTCCCCTGGACAAAAAACTTTGCCAATATACTTTTCGGTTTTATTCTAAATCCTGTAAAAAGCATTGCACTTTCAATTTGGGACTACCTGCCTAACCTTATAACAATAATTGTTATAATAATTGTATTCCGCTATGTATTAAAGGGCTTAAAGTTTCTGAAACTGGAAGTTGAAAAGGGAGAACTGAGTTTACCTGGTTTTTATCCCGAATGGGCAAATCCTACCTATCAGCTTATCAGGGTGCTTGTTTACGCTTTTATGATAATTGTTATTTTTCCGTATTTACCAGGAAGTGAATCGCCCATTTTCAGAGGTGTATCTGTTTTCCTTGGATTCTTGTTCACATTTGGCTCAGCCGGCTCTTTATCGAACATTATGTCTGGGTTGATACTAACATACATGCGCTTGTTCAAAAAAGGTGACCGTGTAAAAATTGGTGATGTGGTTGGTGATATTATTGAGAAATCATTGTTGGTTACACGGGTTCGAACTATTAAAAATGAAATTATTTCAATACCGAACTCCACGATAATGAACAGCCACACAATAAACTATAGTAGTGATGCTGCTGAAAAGGGACTGATCATACATACTACTGTAACTATTGGCTATGATGTCCCCTGGCGTGAAATGCATCAGGCTTTAATTGATGCAGCAATAAAAACTGATCTGATTCTTAACACCCCAAAACCATTTGTCTTGCAAACCAGTCTCGATGATTTTTATGTTTCTTACCAGATTAATGGCTATGTGAGGGAGTCGAACAAGCAGGCTGTAATCTATTCCAATCTTCATCAGAATATTCAGGATATTTGCAATGAACGAGGCATTGAAATACTATCGCCTCACTATAGGGCTGCCCGCGATGGCAATATGACAACCATTCCGGCNNCAGATTCCACAATGCATTTTTTGCTATCGAATGGGGGCTGACAATACTGTTTTCTATTGAATATTTACTAAGAATCTGGATAAGCCCTAAACCGCTGAAGTATATTTTCAGTTTCTGGGGATTTATAGATCTTTTATCCATCTTCCCCACTTACCTGAGTTTGTTTGTTACGGGCTATCACTACCTATTAATCGTCAGGATTTTCAGATTACTAAGAATATTCAGGGTGTTAAAACTGGTCCGTTTCCTTTCCGAAGCCCAGGTATTAATTAAGGCACTGAGGGCAAGTTCATACAAAATTGGTATTTTCCTGATTGTTGTCCTTTCAATAGTAACATTTCTGGGAACAATTATGTATGTAGTTGAAGGCGGCAAAGAGGGATTTACCAGCATTCCACAAAGTATTTATTGGGCAATTGTAACTGTTACAACGGTTGGCTATGGCGATATGGTGCCGCATACCGTTATCGGTAAATTTATTTCGTCCATTGCAATGATGATAGGATATGCAATTATTGCAGTGCCTACCGGTATTGTAACTGTTGAAATGTCAAGGGCCAGTGGCTCAGTTAATTGTTCAGGATGTAATCAGAAAAATGATGCAAATGCCAGGTTTTGCAATCATTGCGGTAAAGCACTAAACAAATAATCGTATGGAAGAATTCTTTGATTTCAATTTGCTTGATTTTGGCGGCTATACAATAAAAGCATCCTCGGTAATTGAATTGCTTGTATTTTTTATAGTCATCACTATTTTATTAAAAATAAGCAAAAAATTAATTTTTCGGGTCAGGAAATTTGATACTGCAAAACAACATGCCATTTACAGCCTGATAAAATACTTTGTTCTCGTTTTTGCATCTCTTTTCGGATTGCAGATTTTGGGCTTCAACCTCTCGGTACTGATTATCGGATCATCTGCTTTATTGGTAGGTGTTGGACTGGGATTACAAAACCTTTTCAGTGATTTTGTTTCAGGGATTATCCTGTTGGTTGACTCAACTGTAAAAGTGAATGATGTTATAGAGGTAAACGGCCTTGTTTGCCAGGTACAGATTATAAATCTCCGCACCACCACCGTGCTTACCCGCGACGACAAATACATCATTCTTCCAAATACAGATTTGACCAGAAATCAGATTATTAACTGGACGCACAGCAATATAACCTCTCGTTTTGATGTATCAGTGGGTGTTGATTATTCATCCGACGTTTTACTTGTTATGAAAATTTTAAAAGAGGCCGTTGAAATTCAGCATGGTGTATTGAAATCACCTCAACCATTTGTCAGATTTACTGATTACGGTGATTCTTCGCTAAATTTCTCGGTTTTTTTCTGGGCCGACGAGGTTTTCAGGGTAGAGAATATAAAAAGTGAAATTAGGGTCAGGATTTACGAACAGTTTAAGAAAAACGGGGTTGTTATTCCTTTCCCGCAAAGGGTTGTGCACATGAGCAAATAAAGTATAGATTGATAATTGATAATATTTCACTTTTCAAAATCGGGAAGACTCAATATCCTGTAATAAACCATAAGCCACAACTCCATTATAGAGCTAGGGATTTTCAGGAGTAAGACA
>DINP01000100.1 GCA_002426025.1 Bacteroidales bacterium UBA5537
ACTTTGAGCTTTTTACTTTTTACTTAAGAAATGTATCTGACTTTCAACTCATACTACAGCCTGCGCTACGGTACATTGCCAGTAGATCAAATTCCACCTCTGGCAATGGAGGCCGGGGCTGAAGTTGCATTGCTTACCGACATCAACAACACCACTGGCACCATTGATTTTGTGAAGGCCTGCCAAAAAGCAGGTGTCCGCCCGATGGCGGGGGTTGAGTTCAGGGATGGAAACCGGCTGCTTTATACCGGAATTGCCGAAAATAACCATGGTTTTAAAGAGCTGAACGATCTGCTGAGCCGAAGCAACCTGCAGGGAACTCCCCTGCCCTGGCCCGCACCACCATTCAGCAATGTGCTGGTGGTTTACCCCTTAGGAAGCAGGCAGGTAAGCGAAATGGCTGATAATGAGTTTGCAGGCATCACAATTTCCGATATCAACAAGCTGCTGATGTCGGACTACCGGAAATACCCGGGTAAGTACATTATCCATTCGCCCATTACCTTTACGGATGAGAAAAGCCAGGAACTGCACCGCTACCTGCGCGCCATTGATAACAACATACTGCTGAGCAGATTGATGCCCGAAATGGTAGCCGGCAGCGAACGCACACTGATAAGCGTAGAAAAGCTTAAAAAGCTGTTTGAAAACTATCCGGAACTAATCAGGAATACCGAAAGGCTGACCGGCCGCTGCAGCATTGATTTTGACTACCGTATTATCAAGAACAAAAAAACCTTTACCGGCAGCAGCTATGACGACCGCCTGCTGCTCGAAAAGCTGGCCAACGATGGCCTGGTTTACCGCTATGGCAAAAACAACCGCGAAGCTGCAGCCCGCGTATGCCACGAACTCGATATTATTGACCGGTTGAAGTTTGGCGCTTATTTTCTGATTAGCTGGGATATAATAAGGTACTCTATGTCGCGCGGGTTTTACCATGTTGGCCGTGGCAGTGGCGCCAACAGCATAGTAGCTTACTGCCTCAGAATCACCGATGTTGACCCCATTGAGTTAAACCTTTACTTTGAGCGTTTCCTCAACCCCAAACGCAGCAGTCCCCCCGATTTTGATATTGATTATTCGTGGAAAGAGCGCGACGATGTGCTGGATTATATCTTTAAGCGGTATGGCCGCGACCACACAGCGCTGCTGGGTGCAACATCAACTTTTAAAGGAAAATCAATACTCCGCGAGCTGGGTAAGGTTATGGGGCTGCCCAAGGCCGAACTCGACCGCCTGGTTGACGAGCCCAACAACCCCCTGAACCAGGATGATATAACCCGTCATATTACCGAAATCGGTAAGCGTATGACTGATTTCCCCAACATACGGAGCATTCACGCGGGCGGGGTACTGATTTCGGAAGAGCCGATCACCTGCTACACGGCACTCGATCTGCCTCCAAAATCAATGCCCGTCACCCAATGGGATATGTATGTGGCCGAGGACCTCCGTTTCGAAAAACTTGACATCCTAAGCCAGCGGGGTATTGGCCATATCCGCGACAGCGTTGACATCATAAAAGCCAACCATGGCATCAGCATTGATATACACCAGGTGGAAAAATTCAAGCAGGACCCGAAAGTAAAACAGCAACTCCGCGATGGCGAAACCAATGGCTGCTTCTACATTGAAAGCCCTGCCATGCGTGGCCTGCTGAAGAAGCTCCGTTGCGACAACTACCTTAGCCTGGTGGCAGCCAGCTCAATAATACGGCCGGGGGTGGCACGTTCGGGCATGATGCGCGAATACATCAAACGCTTCCACAATCCGGATGGATTTGACTACATACACCCGGTAATGAAGGAACAATTGAGCGAAACCTACGGGGTAATGGTTTACCAGGAGGATGTGCTGAAGATATGCCACCACTTTGCGGGCCTCGACCTTGCCGATGCCGATGTATTGCGCCGTGCCATGAGTGGAAAATACCGGTCGAGGGTTGAATTTCAGAAGATTGTAGATAAGTTTTTTGAAAATTGCCGCAACAGGGGATATTCCGAATCAGTAACCAACGAAGTGTGGCGGCAGATAGAGTCGTTTGCCGGTTACTCGTTTTCAAAAGCACATTCGGCCTCTTTCGCGGTAGAAAGTTACCAGAGCCTCTACCTTAAATCTTACTTCCCGGTAGAATTTATGGTAGCAGTAATCAACAACTTTGGCGGGTTTTACCAAAGCTGGGTTTATTTTAATGAGGCAAGGCGCTGCGGGGCCGAAATAGAATTACCATGTATCAACAGCGGAAGCTACCTCAATACCCTTTCGGGAAACACTATCTACATTGGGTTTGTACACATATCGGGCCTCGAAAGCCAGCTCGCCTACGCCCTGCTCTCTGAACGCGAACAAAATGGAATCTTTAACGACCTCTACGATTTTTTGGAAAGGGTGCATCCGGCTATGGAGCAACTGATTATCCTGATAAGGACCGGGGCGCTGAGGTTTACCGGGCTTGGGAAGCAACAGCTGCTATGGGAAGCCCACATGCTTTCAGGCAAGAAACAGCCCGAGCCCGCCATTTCATTATTCAGACAACCGGTGCGGCAATTCAGCCTGCCGGCCTTGGTACACAGCCCGCTCGAAGATGCCTACGACGAAATTGAACTACTTGATTTTCCGGTTAGTATGACCTATTTCGACATGCTAAAAACCAGCTTCAGGGGCGATATAATAGCAAAAGATTTAAGCGGTTCAATAGGCCGAACAGTAAAAATGGCTGGCGTGTTGGTTACTATAAAGTATGTACGGACAATAAAAAATGAGATTATGCACTTCGCCACCTTCTTCGACAGTAGCGGAGAGTTTTTCGATACGGTGCATTTTCCCGATATTGCCAAAGCATTCCCGTTCAGAGGCAGAGGAGTTTACCTGCTGCTTGGCAAAGTGGTGGAAGAATTTGGATTTCCTTCGATAGAGATATCAAAAATGGCGAAACTGCCTTTTGAAAGCGATCCGAGGTATATATAAAGGGGCGACTAAATGTGCTTTGAAATAACTTCGAGCAGTATTTCCTTTCGAATAGGCTTGGCAATATAATCATCGCAACCAGCAGCGGCACTTCGTTCTCGCTCACCTATCATGGCAAAGGCGGTCTGCGCGATTACCGGCAAATTGGGTCTTATCTTCTTTATCTGCCTTGTGGCAGAATATCCATCCAGGACAGGAAGTTCTATATCCATCAGAACCAGGTTAATTTCAGGATTTGTCCGGCACAATTCAACAGCCTTTTCACCATCTTCAGCGCGTATAACTTTACCGTTAACTTTTCCAAGCAACGAACTGATATAGAAAAAATTAGTCTCAACATCCTCAACCACAAGAATGGTCTTTCCACTCAGGTCTGTTTCAGGGGAAATAGAACTGTTTGGAACATCTTCATTTTGCAAACGATGATGACCAATTATATATGGAATTGAAAACCAAAATGTTGACCCTTCGCCAGGATAAGAATCAAGCCATATTCTGCCACCAAGCAATTCGACCAGATTTTTTGAAATAGTTAATCCAAGACCAGTGCCTGATAAGTTGCGCGCAGCTTCATCTTTTACCTGACCAAAACGCTCAAATATAAATTTCTGCTGATCGGCAGGAATACCGACCCCAGAATCTCGGACATAAAACTCAATATTTTTATTTTTTATGCTGTAACCCAATTCAATAAAACCTTCATCTGTAAATTTTAAAGCATTTCCGACGAGGTTGCTGATAATCTGCCGAATTCTTACCGGATCAGTGTAAACGACAAAATCAGGATCAGAATTCCCTGGTTGTATATAAAGTGTGAGATGGTCTTTTCGCAAGCGGGTAAGTTCCCTGTTGAAAAAAACTTCAAGATCGGTGAGCAACTCATTAATATAACAGTTTGAATATATTACCTTTAGCTGCCCGGCCTCAATCTTTGAAATATCAATAATATCGTTGATCAAACGCAGCAAATTATCCCCGCTTTTTATAATCACATCGAGAAAGCGGTCTTTTTCATCAATGCTAAGTTCCACATCCTGAAGCATTTCGGCAAAACCCAGAATGGCATTCATTGGTGTGCGGATTTCGTGCGACATATTAGAAAGAAACAGGCTTTTCAGATGGTCAGATGCCTCAGCCTTTTCTTTTGCCTTTTGAAGGGTTTCTTCAGCCTTTAGCCGATAGGCTGCTAAAGCATACATATTGATAAACCGTTGCACAATGGCAACCATCTCTTCTGTATAATCGTCTGATGCGTTGGCAAGTATAATAATTCCAGCGTATTTATTATTGATAAAAGCAGGAACACTAAGCAATCTCGAAAAGGTAAACTCACCAGGTGAGACACAGGGTATTTTAACTTTTAAGCCCGGTTTGTTAACAATAACCGGCTTTTGTTCGGTCAGCAGTTTATCTATCAGGCCGGCAGGCTCGCCCGGTTTGGGGAAGTGCCTTCGAACCCTCTTTGATCGTGCATTTTCGTCATTCTCATCACTTTCATCAAAGCAGAAAAGGTAAGAAGTTTCATCTTCGGAAGCCGGAGAGATCACCAATGAAAACTCGCTTCCGGTAAACATGCGCGAATACTGTTGAACCAGATAGGCTACCCGAGCAGGTTTGATCGCTTCACTCAGCAATTCAACCCCAATGGTTGCGATGCCCTGATTAATGGCTAACTCTTTTTTCAACTGAAGTTCAGCATTTTTACTGCTGTTGATGTCGGTAATAAGTCCTTCGAGCCTGACAAGCTTATCGTATTTGTCAAAAACACCTTTGCCTTGCTCAAGAACCCATTTTACTTTTCCATTTTTCGTAACAATCCTATACTCAATCCTGTATAACCTATGCCTTGCCACTGCCTTTTGAACTTCATTCCAAACCATGTTTCGGTCTTCTTTCAAAATCAGATCGCCATAATGCGTTTTTTTGTTGTTAATCAGTTCATTGGCAGTAAACCCGGTCAGTTTTCTGCTTCCCGGACTAGCATATTCCATTGTCCAGTTTGATTCATTCAGGCATCTGAAAGCCATTCCGGGCAAGTTGCTCATCAGATTATCAAGAATTCCCTGATATTCCAATATCTCAACTTCATTTCGCTTTCGATCAGTAATATCAATAGAATACTGAATTACGAACCAGAGTTTATCTTCGTTGTTAAAAACCGGATAGCCAAATATTTCATGAATGCGCTTTTCGCCTGATTTAGTTATGAATTCATGCTCTATCCGCGCTGGAGTAGTTGAATTTATAACCAGATTCAGCGCACAATTATAAGCGTTTCCACTACAACTCTCTGGTCTGTCCTTCATTTTGCAATGAACAGAAGAAATTGATTCTTCGAATTGTCTGGCTGCAATATTACGGACAAGTGGTAGTTGGGAAACTGCTTCCAGAATATAGAACGGGTGCGGCAGGGAATCTATTATTTTCCTGAGAAAGGCATTTTCAAATTGACCTGATGTATCACTCTGAAATCCTTTTGTGTTCCTGGATTCTTTACCATCCGAAGGAAGACCCGCTGATTTTGAATTAGATGATGTAACAGTAACTTTGCTGATTTCGGTAAGCTGTATAAGAAAAAAATTACCGGTTTTAATCTCAACAGGAACTACACGGAAATTATAATGTTGATCCGAAAGATTTGACTGAACAAAAATACTATTGTGGTTTATTACTTGCTTAATCAGCAATTTAAGAGAATGCTTATCATAGTCTTCACGAAAAATGAAAATATCAAAGATGGATTTACCTGAAAGAAACTTATAATCGGTATTTAAAAGCTTACAAGCAGAATGGTTTGATATTAAAATTGTAAAACTTTCATCTGTAAGAATAGAAGGTTGTGGTAGCACCTCGAAAGATTTAATAAACAAATCGCCCGAGACTGCATTAAAAAAATCCTGATTATCAGAATCTCCATTAAGCTGAATATGAATTCCCTCCTCATATTCCGCTTTTTTCTTCTTTCCCATTCAGATCATTTCTTGGTTTTCCAATTGCTCTTAATTTTATACGCTGAGGATCATTTGTTATTACATTTATTAAACAGAAAAAGCTTTTAAATGTTTGAAAAACCGGTTAGCAGTATAGCACAATACTGTTGCTTTTCAATAGAAACCATTGAATATTTCTGCCTGATTTCCAAACAAAAAATAAGAATCAATAAAATCAGCATATCCGGTCTGAAACTGAATAGAGACTGCGTTCATTATAAAAAAGAATTAAAACAGATTCTCATTTGCTCTTTCAAAATAACTTGATACTTTTGCCGCGTAATTGAATTCTTCAGGGCAGGGCGAAATTCCCGACCGGCGGTATAGTCCGCGACTCAAACAGCAGTTTTGCTGCTTGACTGAACCGGTTAAATTCCGGTACCGACAGTAAAGTCTGGATGGAAGAAGAATCTGTATGTTGCTAAAACAGCGGCTTTGCCACTGTTAAATGCACCATGTATGATATGTAGCCCTGGTGAGTATATTGCCGGGGCTTTGTGTTTCCGGCTAACCTGTTAAAATAATAGATTGCTATGAAACAAATTTTTATTGCAACTTTAGTATTGGTAGCCTTTGTCACATTAAGTGTTCAGGCCCAGGAAACAATCAGAGGTCAGGTTAAAGATAAAAACAGTGGAAATCCACTTCCCGGAGCTACTGTTATGACTAACATTCCTTTAACTGGAGTCATAACAGATCACAACGGGTATTTCGAATTCTCAAAAACTGAGGGACTGACCACTTTAAAAGTTAACTATTTAGGGTATAAACCAACTGATTATGAACTAAATCAAGGTTCTGCCCGGGGATTTATTCTTATTGAATTGCAGCCCAACATTCTGGGTCTTGATGAAATCAGCATTATTGCAACCTATGCCCGTGAACGCGAATCACCTGTTGCCGTAAGCACTATAAAAACAGCCAGCATCGAACGTGAAATGGGAAATCAGGACTATCCCGAAATTATGAAGATGGTTCCGGGAGTTTACGCAACCAAACTTGGCGGTGGAAATGGTGATGCCCGGATTAGTATCAGGGGATTTCAGCAGGAAAATATTGCTCTATTGCTTAATGGCATTCCGGTTAGTAGCATGGAAAACGGACTTGTTTACTGGTCGAACTGGGCCGGGCTTGGCGATGCCACCCAAACTATTCAGGTACAGCGTGGCCTGGGAGCATCAAGAGTTGCGCTGAATTCAGTTGGAGGAACCATCAACATCATTACCAAATCAACAGAAGCTAAAAAAGGAGGCAGCATTCGCTATGCGATATCGGATTTTGGGAATCATAAAACCACGCTCAGCCTTTCGAGTGGCAAGCTGAAAAACGACTACGCAATTACCTTTCTGGGCTCACGAACAAGCGGACCGGGCTATGTTGATGCCACCGCCATTAATGCATGGGCATGGTTTCTCACCATCAGTAAAAGAATAAACTCTACACACACTCTGGTTTTTACAGGCCTTGGTTCACCCGAAAGGCATGGTCAGCGAAACTATGGGCTTACCAAGGAGGAATATGATAATTTCGGAAATAAGTACAATCCGAATTGGGGCATGTTTAATGGAAAAATCAACAGCCTTTCTGAAAACTTTTACCACAAGCCGCAATTGTCGCTAAACCATTACTGGAATATAAATGATAAAGCACTACTTGCCTCCTCAGCTTACATTTCGTTCGGGACTGGTGGCGGAAAGTTTGCCGAGTCGTTTATGAGCCAGCCAGTTTATAATTTCAGGAAAAACAATCAAATTGACTGGGACGCCATTTATCTTCAGAATATCAATAATACAGATACTGCAACACTTTCAAACGGTGAAAAAGTAACCGGATTCTCAAAGATTATTCAGTCAGATTATCTTGCAAGTCATGTGTGGTTTGGTGGACTTTCAACACTCAATTATCAGGCAAATAAAAAATTAAAAATCATTACAGGAATTCATGCTAGGTATTTCAAATCGAATTTGAAAGAACAAATCAGCGATTTGTTGGGAGGAAAATTCTGGATAGACAACTATGCATGGGCAATTGAAGGTATTGGAGACAGGACTCAACTTAAGCAAAAAGGTGACATTATTAATGTTGACAACGATTCAAGAATTGATGTGGTCAGCTATTTTGCGCAGGCAGAATATTCCATTGGTAAGGCAGGCATATTTCTTGCATCTACCATCAACAATACCTGGTACCGACGGGCAGACCGGATTAACTATCTGGAAAATACCGAAAGTGAGCTGGTTACTAAACCAGGGGCTGACATTAAGTTAGGAATCAATTACAATCTGAACACAAACCATAACCTCTATTTTAACACCGGATATTACTCCAGATCACCTTACTTCAAATTTGTTTTTGCCAATTTCAGCAATGCCGTGGTTCAAAACCTCGCTAATGAAAAAATTGCCTCTGCTGAAATAGGATACAATTATCACAAATCGTTTACATCAATCAATCTTAACACTTACTACACTTCGTGGAAAGACAAATCGCTGTTGTCGTATGAAAATATCCAACTCGAAAATAATACAAGCACCCGTGCACTGATAAGAGGCCTGAACGCTGTGCATATGGGTATTGAACTAGAGGTGAATACTCTGGTTTCGGCAAATTTAACACTTGGAACTTCGGCATCAATGGGCGACTGGCGCTGGAAAAACGATGTTGTAGCGGCGCTCTATAATGACAATCAGGAACTTATAGATTCAACGGCCGTTTATGTAAAGGATATTAAAGTTGGTGACGCTCCACAATTTACATGGGGACTGTTTGGTCATCTTTCATTTTTCAATGACTGGACATTTACAGCCAACATGCTATATTACGGGAATTTATACGCCAATTTTGATCCATCTGGTCGAAATAATCCCGATGACAGATCGCAACCCTACAAAATTCCCGATTATTTCGCGACCGATGTACATCTGGGTTACAACTTCAACTTAGGAGGTATAGATGCTGTTGCATCAATGAGTTGCTATAAACTGCTGAATCAGGAATCAATTATGCGGGGTGAAGATGGCCCTGATCATAATCTGGATACATTCACCGGTTTCTGGTCGCCTGGAAGAACTTTCAATTTTTCAATAAAGCTTAATTTCTAAAGCATTCCTGAAGAAAAAGAAACTTAGCCTAATTTCTTAATTACACTATCGAGAATTTCAGTCACCTTGCACGACAAATCAGTCAGAGCAGGGTTTCCTATTGATTGCATTACCATTTTAGGATTAACAGCGGCAACTTCCGTTCTACCATTTCCCTTATCCTGAACGATCACATTGCAGGGCAACATAAGGCCTACCCTATCTTCTGCACCAAGCGCTTCGAAAGCGAAATTTGGATTACAGGCCCCCAGAATTTTATAATTCCTAAAGTCTTTATCCAGCTTCACTTTAAATGTTTCCTTCACATCAATCTGGGTTATAATCCCAAAACCCTGCTCTTTCAGGAGGATGGTAACTTTATCAACTGCTTCGTTGAACGGGCAATTCAATACTTTCGAAAAATAGTAGTCCATAGAAATACGTTTTATTCAAACAACAAATACGAATCGCTTCTTGTTTAAAATTCAGTTACCAATTTTCAACAACTGAGGGTTTGTTTCAAATCTCAGGCTATATTTGCAGGATTCATCGCAGTTATCACAAACCCGTTTTTAAGAGCAATTTCTACTTTGAAAGGAAAAAAATCGGTCCTTTTTATCACAACCACCAGTTCATTTCTGACACCGTTTATGGGATCGGCAATCAATATTGCGCTTCCGCAGATTGGCAAACAACTGAATATGAACACCATTGCACTTGGATGGGTTGCGACTGCTTATCTGTTGGCTGCTGCTGTTTTTTTGCTGCCTTTCGGGAGACTTGCTGATCGTAACGGAAGAAAACGACTTTTTGTTTACGGAATTATCCTTTTCGGGATAGCATCTCTTTTATCTGCTGTTGCATGGAGCAGTGTTGTTCTCATAATTTCCCGTTTACTGAATGGAATTGGCGGTGCGATGATTTATGCCACGGCTCTGGCCATTCTCACTTCATCCTATCCGAAAAGTGAAAGAGGACGGGTGTTGGGAATCAATGTGGCATCTGTTTACCTTAGCCTCAGCCTGGGACCTACTATTGGCGGTTATCTTACCATGGTGTTAGGCTGGCAGAGCATCTTTTTACTGACCTTTTTATTGAGTGTCATAATCCTGCCAATAGCTTTGTATAACCTTGCGGGTGATGATAAACAGACCCCTGATTCGTCCTTTGACATGAATGGAAGTATTGTATATGGAATCAGCCTTGCTGCAATTATCTATGGATTTCCATTAATGCCAGGCATATGGGGGATTTTATTGGTTTTAACAGGATTAGCCGGACTGGCATTTTTCACACTTATCGAAAACAAAGCATCAGATCCGCTTCTCGATATTCGTCTTTTCAGGAAAAATATGGTTTTTGTTTTTTCAAACTTTGCCGCTTTTATTAACTACAGCGCTACTTTTGCCCTTGTATTCTTACTTAGTCTTTTCCTTCAGCAGGTCAGCAAATATTCACCTGCTGAGGCTGGATTAATTCTTGTGGCTCAGCCGGTTATGATGACAATACTTTCACCACTGGCCGGAAAGCTAAGCGATAAAATTGAACCCCGAATTGTTGCAACCGCCGGAATGGCTATAACGGTTATTGGACTAGCCGCATTATCATTCTTAACACCTGAAACAAGCCTAATTTTTATCATAGCAATGCTGATGCTGCTCGGACTTGGGTTCGCACTATTTTCATCGCCAAATACCAATGCCGTAATGAGTTCTGTAAAACCGGCTGAGTATGGTGTTGCCTCTGCAACGCTGGGCACCATGCGACTGACCGGTCAAACAATGAGCATGGGAATTACATTGTTGATTTTGGCGCTGGTAATGGGAAAAACTGGCCGTAGCATAACCAATACTGCAGAATTGCTAACAGGAATTAAGCTCACTTTCTCTGTATTTGCTGCACTTTGTGTCGTGGGCACCTATTTTTCGATAAAACGTGGAAAGCTCAGAAGTGAGATACCTGCAAAAACTGATATTACTTAATCATTTTGAGGTAATATGACTAAAATATGACAAACCAGAATAAGCTTACAGCAGTAATTTTCGGAAGCACCGGTCTTACTGGTAAATTTCTGACCGAACTACTATTAAAGGATGACCGCTATAAGTGGCTGGTCCTGTTTGTTAGAAAAGAAATCAAAGTCTATCATGGAAAAATCAGGCAAGTGGTATTCAATCCTGACAGAATTGAGGATGTTTTGCATGAAATCAATGGCGATCAGCTCTTTTGCTGCCTGGGGACAACCATAAAAAAAGCCGGTAGTCAGGAAGCGTTTTATAAAACCGATCATCATCTGATTGTTGATATTGCCAAAGCATCAAAAAGAAACAATATTCCTGTTTTTACTGTGATTTCTTCTTTAGGAGCCAATGCCACATCCAAGAATTTCTATCTGAATACCAAAGGAAATACTGAAGAGGTCTTAAAATCAATTGGATTTAAAACCCTGAGTATCCTTCGCCCCTCTTTGCTATTGGGTATCAGACCCGAGCGCAGGCCATTGGAAGAAATAAGCAAGGTTATTTTCAAAGCGCTGGGATTTGTTATAGCAGGGAAGTTAAAGAAATATAAACCTGTTCATGCCGAAACAGTTGCAAAAGCAATGATCATATCAGCCAATGGAAAGCCTGGCCTGAATATTCTTGAATCGGACAAAATAGAATTACTTGGTTCACAAAACTTACAATAATCAAATCAACTAGCTAATAATGAATTTCATAAGTCCGGAAGAGCTTAAATCAATGCTCGATGCCCACGAACCAATTCAATTAATTGACACCCGTGAAACTGAAAAATATGAATCATGTCATATTCATACGGCGATTTCAATTCCTCAGCTCGAATTGCCTGGCAGGCTTCAGGAGGTAAACAAGGATGGTACGGTGATTATTTATTGTATTTACGGGATGAAAAGTGAACAGGTTTATATTTATCTGAAGGATAAATTGAAGATAAAAAAACTCTTTATCCTTGAAGGAGGAATCTATCAGTATGCGAGGGATATAGACCCTTCGATGCCCGTATGAAAAACTTTTTCAAAATCATAGTCAATTCATGGTTAATTCAACCCTTTACCAGGTTTCTAAAAACCGGCCTCGGCCCTGAGAAACTGTCTCTTTCCTTTTCGCTTGGAATTTGCCTTGGAATTAACCCCTTGCCGGGAACCACAACTTTATCATGTACCTTAGCGGCCATATTTCTTCGCCTTAATTTTGGGGCCATACAGTTGATTAACTATATGGTATTTCCGATACAGTTATTGCTTATCATTCCTTTTTTCAAGGCCGGGGCATTGATTACCGGTTCAAAAGTAATATCAGGAACATTGTCAACTTTTATTGATGGATTCAGGGTGGATTGGTGGGGAACTATTTCAGAACTCGGCCTGACCGCTGCTGTTGCTTCAGCTATATGGGCCTTGGTCAGCATCCCGCTTGGCATATTACTTTACCAGATATCCTTACCGGTATTCCGTCGGCTAATTAACAAAGAAAACAAAGCTATTGCAGAAGTTGATTAACCAAATATCCCTTTTACCAAATTGCCGGCAACACTAATTACCTGACCATTAACATAGGATGACGAAGGCGATAACAACCAAACAGCAAGCATAGCAAAATCAGCAGGATCGCCCATCTTTCCGGCTCCTGATTCATTGATAAACAAGTTTTTAGCATCTTCAACTGAAATCCCGGTATTCTGAGATTTTCTTTCATACAAACGTTGCATAGCGGCCGTTTCGTGATAACCCGGAGCCAAAATATTGATGGTTATTCCTTCACTTGCAACTTCTGCAGCAAGCGTTTTGGACATCCCAACAACGGCAGGCCGAAAGGTATTGCTCAGAATGAGGCCTTCAACCGGCTGTTTTACCGAGACGCTTTCAATCATAAGGATTCTTCCGCCTGCAGCTTCCCTCATTATTGGAACCATCAACTTCAGGAAACCCGCTTTCCACAGGAATACATCGCGGTAAGCTTTATCCCAGCTTTCACCGGGCACATCAAAGAATCCACCGGAAGGAGGGCCTCCGGCATTTACAACTATCCCGTAAGGAACTCTGCCTTTGAGTTTTTGAATGATCTTTTCAGGAAAATCTAACCCGGTAACATCCTGAGCCATGGTTTCCAGAGATGAGCCACAATCTGCAGAAAGTTTCTTGAGTTTCTCCTGATTTCTGGCAACAGCAATAACTGAAGCCCCTTCAAAAATCAGTTGACGGGCAATTGCTTCACCAAAACCCGAGGAAGCACCGGTAACAATAAAAAGACGGTTTTTCAGGTTTAGTTCCATAATGATGGTTTAATTATTTTTTCCTGGGTTTAGCTCTGCCATTAGCAGGCTTTCTGGAGAACTTCCGTTTGTTTACAGTTGGATTAAACTCGGGACCAGGTCCAAAAGATTCAGGTGGCATTTGTTTGCGGATTTCATAGCCAATCAGCTTTTCGATGCGTGCAAATTCAGCTTGCTCTTCCTGATTGATAAAAGTAATGCCAATGCCGGTTTGCTCCGCCCGGGCGGTTCGGCCAACCCTGTGTACATAATCTTCGGCATCGCGCGGAACATCATAATTTACAACGAGGCTGATATTCTCAATATCAATGCCCCGCGAAAGCACATCGGTTGCAACCAGTATCTGCAACTGCCGGTTTTTGAACTTCAATAATACCTTTTCACGATCAGACTGCTCCAGATCGGAATGAATATCGGCTACCTGAAAACCCTCAGCAGCCAGTTCTCGTGCTATTGACTTCACTTTAGATTTGGTAGAAGCAAAAACAAGGATGCTTTGTAAGTCACGTCCTGAAATAAGACTTGCCAATAATTTGGTTTTCTGTTTATCATAAACCAGGTAAGCAATCTGTAAAATACCGGCAGCCGGTTTCGACAAGGCAATATTGACTTCGATGGGATTTTTAAGGATTTTCTTGCTCATTTCCCTAATCCGGGGCGGCATGGTAGCAGAAAACAGCAATGTATTCCGCTTTTCAGGCAAATAACTGATAATGCGCATGATATCATCAAAAAATCCCATATCAAGCATGCGATCAGCTTCGTCAAGAACCAGATGTTGCAGATTTTGCACCGGAACAATATCCATATTCAGAAAGGAAATCAATTTGCCCGGGGTTGCAACAACTATATCAACGCCCTGGCTTAAAGCGCGTTTTTGTTGTTCCCACTCCATTCCATCAGTTCCTCCATACACAGGCAATGAACTGATATTCAGAAAATAACTAAAGCCTTCCAGTTGCTGAGCGATCTGGACGGCAAGTTCACGGGTTGGAGCAATGATAATTGTGTTGATGCCTTTTACAGGATTTTCGATTATCCTGTGCAAAATAGGAAGAAGGTATGCGGCAGTTTTACCTGTGCCGGTTTGAGCACAGCCTATTACATCGAGCCCGGCCATCACATTCGGAATGATCTGCGTTTGAATCGGCGTTGGATTTGCAAATCCAATAGAATCAAGGGCTTGCATTACACCGTCAACGAATCCAAACTGCTTGAAATCAGGTGTTTCTGTTGTATTTATTTGTTCTGTCATAATCAGTCTGGAGACAAGATTTATTCTCTATATCAGGATGTCAAAAATAGGAAATTAAGTCAAGCTAACGTTTACTGTATTATCTATGTTTACAATGAACAGCAAAAGATCACTTAATTAAATAATTGAAAATAAAGAGGCTATTTAATTAGAATGGGAAATACAAAAAACAGAAAAGGAGGCATAAAGGCCTCCTTTTCCAATAAATTCAGAGTTGTAGCTTTCTGACAATTACTTAACTGGAATTGCAGCAATTGAATCAGCTATCCTCTGCTGCTCAGCGGCAACAGCATTGATTGAATCCTGAACCCTCATGGCTTCAGCTTCAACAACTGCGATAGAGTCAGCTACCCTGATTGAATCAAGACGAGCTTGTTCTGCTTTCTGTTCTGCACTTGGTCCGCAAGCAACTAAAGTTGCCAGTCCGGCTACTACTAAAATCTGTGATAATGTTTTCATGTTTGTGTGTTAGTTTAAAACAAGGCAAAGATAAATAAAAACCATATTAAAATGCAAGCTTTTTGCAAAATATTTTAATCTTTTTTTAATCGCACTATAGTACTGTATATCAATGTATTATATCCATTTCTGAATTTATTTTTATTAATTGACCTTAAATTGACCTTAAAATGGGCTGAATTTTTGTCTGTTTTTCACTCAAATTGTGTCATTTCTTTAATTTCATTAAAATGAGCTCATCCAAACTTTGACATTTATCGGCAGAAAAATATGGCTTATCTTTGTCCGTGCATACAATATAAAATGTCTGAAACAGCAAAATTTCCGCCTCTAGCAGAGCAACTCCGCCCCGATTCTTTCAATGGTTATGTTGGCCAGCAGCATCTTGTAGGTGGAAATGGCGTACTCAGACTTGCGGTTGAATCGGGAAATCTGCCATCCATGATCTTTTGGGGACCGCCCGGTGTAGGCAAAACAACACTTGCTTTTATTATTTCACAATCACTCAGCCGCCCGTTCTACACCTTAAGTGCTATAAATTCTGGTGTTAAAGATATCAGGGAAGTAATTGATATTGCTAAAACATCGGCATCCAATGCCATTTTATTTATTGATGAAATTCACCGTTTCAGTAAGTCGCAGCAGGATTCCTTGTTGGGTGCGGTAGAGAAAGGAATAGTAACACTAATAGGCGCAACCACTGAGAACCCATCATTTGAAGTGATTGGTCCACTGCTGTCGAGATGCCAGGTTTACGTGCTCAAATCACTTACCGAAGACGAACTCAAAACCATCATCGCGAAAGCGATCAAAAAAATTAAAGAAACAACAGGCATTGACCTTCAGATAAAAGAAGATGAAGCCCTGATGCGTATTTCAGGCGGAGATGCCCGAAAACTTCTGAATGCAATCGAGATCATTGCCGGCACCTCAAAGGCTGAAAGCGGTAAACTTGAGATTGACAACGCCAGGACCCTGAAAATCATACAGCAGAACCTTGCCCTGTATGATAAAAAAGGTGAAATGCATTATGATATCATTTCAGCCTTTATAAAATCCTTGCGCGGCAGCGACCCAAACGCGGCTGTTTATTGGCTTGCCCGTATGATTGAATCGGGAGAAGACCCGCTTTTTATTGCCCGTCGGATGCTGATTCTGGCTTCGGAAGATATTGGGAATGCCAATCCCAATGCACTATTACTGGCAAATTCATGTTTTGATGCGGTTCATAAAACCGGTTATCCCGAATGCAGGATCATCCTGTCGCAATGCGCTACCTATCTTGCATGTTCGCCCAAAAGTAACGCTTCTTATATGGCCATTGAAGATGCACTGGCAATGGTAAGAAGCAAAGGTGATCTGCCTGTTCCTTTGCAAATAAGGAACGCACCTACCAGACTGATGAAGAACCTGGGTTATGGCGCTGAGTATAAGTATGCCCACAGTTTTGAAGGCAATTTTACCGAACTCGAATTTATGCCCGACCAGATTGCCGGCACAAAATTCTATGAGCCAGGCAATAACCCGCGTGAAAATGAGTTCAGAACAAGATTGAAACACCTATGGAAAAACAAGTATAAATATTAGGTATTACCAATATGAGCAAACCAATGATTCCCAATATAGATGGTTTAAATAAGTTTGACAGCGAAAACTTCTTCCTGATAGCCGGGCCTTGTGTGGTTGAAGACCGAAAAATGCCCATGGAAATTGCCATCAAGATAAAAGAGATTGCCGACAGGCTCGAAATCCCTTTTATTTTTAAAGCTTCCTATCGAAAGGCAAACCGTTCAAAATCATCATCCTTCAGCGGAATCGGCGATATTGTTGCACTTGAATGCCTGGGTGAAGTTAAAGCAAAACTCGGAATTCCGGTTATTACCGATATCCACAATCCGGATGAGGCAGCGATAGCAGCCAGCTATGTTGATGCTTTGCAAATACCTGCTTTCCTTTGCAGACAATCAGACCTGCTCGAAGCGGCAGCGCTTACGGGAAAATGGGTGAATATAAAGAAAGGTCAGTTTCTCTCTCCTGAATCAATGAAATTTGCTGTTGAAAAAGTGAAAGAAGCAGGAAACAGCAATGTTATGGTTACCGACCGCGGCACTATGCTTGGCTATCACGATCTGGTAGTTGATATGCGCTCCATTCCGGTTATGAGAGGTATGGATATACCAGTAATACTTGATATTACACATTCTCTTCAACAACCCAACCAAAAAGAAGGAGTAACAGGCGGAAATCCGGCAATGATTTCAACTATAGGTAAAGCCGGAATTGCAGTCGGGGCTGATGGTATTTTTCTCGAAACGCATCCTGATCCATCTTCAGCAAAATCTGACGGAGCTAATATGCTACCACTCCAACATCTTGAAAAACTACTTACCGATCTGGTTATGATTCGCCAGGCTTATCTTAAAACTATATAAGCAAAGGGATCTTTAAGAAACACCGGGNNATAGAGACCATAAAATGCCGGAAGCATAACCAAAGTTAGTGAGGCATGCAGATTAGCAAGAACATACAACAGATAGAGTGGTGTAAATGAATATATTACTACTTTCCCGGCTTTAGAATAATCTTTTTGCGACATAAATCTGCCCGACAATCCATATACGAAAACGGTAGTCAGCATCAGCGTAATCACCTGTAGAAAAATAAAAAACCCAGCATGAATCAGCGGAAGGGAAAACCGGTATGCATCAATGTCAAGCTCGTTTCTAACATATAAAAAGCTACCGATAAACTGCGAAACAGCCCCGGCCAGAATCAAAGGAAACGCGTAAGAAACAAAAGCTTCCTTCAGCGAACGCTGTTCAAGCTTGATTACTTTCCACTCCCATCGTGGAAAAAGCAATATATTTCTAATACGCCCCTGGCTGGATTTTTGGTCCATTGTTCGTAATAAATTATTCAGTAACTGCACTTATAATTGTCCCGTTAACCGGATGGAAACGAACATTTGACATATTTCCGGCGGGCAGAAAAGTAATCAGCCCCATTTGGCTGATCATCATCTGTTCTTCAGCTACCGGCACACCACCTACTCTGAGTGTAACCTGAGTCTTTTCCGGAATACGGTAATAAAACCCATGCAATTTCCTTGAAGCCTGATCGCGCTGTTTTACAAAATCCTCAATGGTTTTATTCTGTCCCAGAGGTGTAACAATCAAACTGACAGATTCCCCACCAGAAGTTGATTTGTCGCTTAATCCCTTCGTTTTTGAAAATCTGCAGACTGTTTCGAGGGTACCTTCTTTATTGGATTCTGGCGTCACATAATAGGTAAATTGCTGTGAAGTCTTCCTGATATTCCCTTTAAACAGCGACAGGTATTCACGTTCCATTTTATTCAACTGGTTCAGCATAAATTCGAGGCTTTCGCGCGAATAGTTTACCTCCTGATAACCAGTAACCAGACTAAACTTATTATCCTCTATTCGATAAATCAAATCAGCAACTTCACGGGCTTGTTGTTCAGGCGTTTTTTCTGAAATGCTTCTTTTCAGCACTTTCTCTTCAATCGTAGTGGTATCAATGCTTATCCGCCTGATTATTGTGTCAACCTTCTCGATCAGAACCGGCTTCATAAGGTCGCGGAAAGGTTTAAGGTTTTCATTACTGAAATTTCCAGATACCAATGCGTTTCTGACCTCCTTTTTCACCTGTCCTATATCGGCAAAACCGCTGATAAAGCCGGCTTCAGAATATGTCACCATCAGTGAGCGGCTATCTTTTACTTTATCATCAATTTCAATAAAATAAAACTGATCGGGATCAATTTCGGAAATGGTGGTCAGATTTACTTTACCAACTTCGTAAACAACAGAATTCTCAGTAATTACATCAGAAATTCCCAGCAATTTAGAAGCAAAATCTGCATAAGGGCCTTTGAAGATTTCCGTTTTCACAACCTCGATTTGTACCTGAATTACATTCCGGGGAAGACTATAAATTATACCATCCTTATCTGTCGAAGGTTTCCCATCATTAAAAGGAACAACATTAATCTGGCTAAAACCGGCAGACGATAAAAAGAGGAAAACAATCAATATCAATTGGTTAATCGGATATAAGGTTCGGGTTTTCATACTTGATTAATTTCGTGTCAAAGTTAAATTATTTTTCAGAATGAAAATCGCTTTGAGTTCGCTAGGTTAAATAACACTGAGCAAAGCACATCCGGCTAAATTACAACATTGCTACGCTTAGTATATTAATTTGATCTACAGTATATTATAAATCATATTATCAATTATAGTCCGCTTATTAAACACTTATTTTCGTTCTAATCCTTAAGGGTAAGGGAATATTTGTAAATTTGAATTCAAAATTTGTGAATTTATATGAACACTACTCCCAAGAAAAATAGCGCTTCATTATCAAATGAAAAGAATGAACAGATATTTCGTGACAGCCCACAACGTAGTCTGATCAAAGCGCTAACCTACCGGGTAATGGCTTCCGGGGTAATGTTTGTAGTGTTTTTTATCATATTCCGCAGCACCACCCAGCGCACCCTTAACGAAAGCCTTGGCGATGCTACCCTTATCAGTGTGATTGATTTTACAGTTAAACTGATAATTTATTATTTCCACGAGCGCATTTGGTCGGGGATTGTTTGGGGAAAATACTGGAAAAAAAATTATTGGGTCAGAAGAGCATGGAAAAAAGCTTACCGCAAAGCACACAAATAGATTTTCCGTTATAAGAGATCCTCATGTAATCAGAGATAAAAAAAATTCCCCGATTTTGAACATCGGGGATTTTTTTTTAAAAAGCTTGTTATCTGACAAAAAGCAACTCACGGTATTTGGGCAGTGGCCACATCTCGTTGTCAACCAATAGTTCCAGTTTATCTGCATGGAAGCGAATTTCTTCAAAAAACGACAAAACTGTTTCACGATAAGCCAGAGCCTGTTTCTCAACAGAATCAATTCTATTGGCAACTTTGCGGGCTTCGGTCATTTTATATACCAGATTCCGTATTCCTGATATATGCTCTGAAATCTCCTTGATGGTGTCGAGTTGATTTTTCGAAAGTGCCATATAAGTTTTGGAGTCAAGCACTTCTTTCAGGCCCTTCACATTTTCGATCAACTGATTTTGGTAACGGATGGCAATTGGAACTATGTGGTTGATAGCCAAATCGCCCATAACCCTTGATTCTATCTGAACTTTGCGTGTATAATTTTCGAGTTTAATTTCGTGTCGGGCACGTACTTCACGTTCCGAAAGCACATTGTAATCGCTGAATAGCTTAATAGCATCTTTGTTTAAAAGGCTTTTCAAGGCATTTGGAGTATCGGGAATATTTGACAAACCACGTTTTGCGGCTTCCTTCACCCACTCCTGGCTGTAACTGTTTCCTTCAAACCTTATTCTTTTCGACTCAATCACATATTTCTTGATCGTCGCAAAGATGGCATCTTCCTTTTTCACTTTATTGGCCATAAGTTTGTCAACTTCCGCCCTGAATTTGCGCAATTGATCTGCAACAATAAGGTTCAATGCAATCATTGGCTTTGCACAACTTGACGATGAGCCAACAGCCCTGAATTCAAACTTATTTCCTGTAAAAGCAAAAGGCGAAGTCCGGTTACGATCGGTATTGTCAAGTAAAATCTCAGGAATCTTTGGAATGTTGATATTCAATCCATTGCCCTCTGTTTTCTTGTGAAATGACTTTTTATCTAATTTTTCAATCTGATCGAGTGCTTCAGTCAACTGAGAGCCAATAAATGCTGATATTATAGCAGGCGGGGCTTCATGGGCGCCTAAGCGAAGGTCGTTACCTGCTGTAGCAATATGAGCCCTGAGAATGTCAGAATGAGTATCAAGTGCTTTTAAAATACTCGACATGAAAACGAGGAACTGCAGGTTTGCTTGCGGGCTTCGCCCAGGCGAAAGAAGATTCACACCGGTATTTGTGCTCAACGACCAATTGTTATGCTTACCCGAACCATTTACACCAGCATACGGTTTTTCGTGAAGTAAAACAGTGTAGCCGTGGCGTTTACCTATCTTTTCGAGAAGGTGCATCAGCAATTGGTTATGATCAACAGCTACGTTTACTTCTTCGTAAACCGGGGCGCACTCGAACTGATTCGGGGCAACCTCATTGTGACGTGTCCTTACGGGAATACCAAGCCTGTGCGCTTCATACTCAAACTCGCGCATAAAATCTATAACTTTTTCAGGAATCATCCCGAAATAGTGATCAGAAAGCTGCTGATCCTTAGCACTCGAATGCCCGAACAATGTCCTTCCTGACAGGACCAGATCGGGGCGGGCATTAAACAACGCCGTATCAACCAGAAAATATTCCTGCTCCCATCCCAGGGTAGCATAAACCCTGCTTACATTTTTATCAAAATACTGGCAAATAGCCGTTGCTTCACGATCAAGTGCACTCGAAGCCTTTAGTAAAGGGGTCTTATAATCAAGTGCCTCTCCTGTATATGAAACAAATATCGTTGGAATACAGAGGGTTCTGTCCATAATAAATGCAGGTGAGGTCGGATCCCATGCTGTATATCCCCGGGCCTCAAACGTATTACGGATTCCTCCACTAGGAAAACTGGAGGCATCAGGTTCCTGTTGAATAAGTTCGTTGGCATTAAAGCTTTCCATTGCTTTGCCATCACCATTCGGGGATATAAAAGCATCGTGTTTTTCAGCAGTCGAACCGGTTAACGGATGAAACCAGTGGGTAAAATGTGTAGCACCTTTGCTGAGAGCCCAGGCTTTCATGGCTGAAGCAACCTGATCGGCAATGCTGCGATCAATTTTCTCTCCTAATTCGGCGGCTTTAATAACAGAACCGTATGCTTCACGCGACATATACTCACGCATAACACCATGGTTGAAAGTCATTTCACCATAGTAGTCCGAAATTCTTTCGGGGAAAACCGGCATTTGCCTGCGTTGGCGCGACATAGCAATTTCAAGTGCTTTAAATCTGATGTTGCTCATTTAGAATCGGGTTTAACATTAAAGGTATGAAAACAAGCTGCAAGGTATTTTGTTGGCTGCAGCATGTTATCTTTTCATTAATTCTGCATTATTGAACAGAAATTGGTTTCTTTTTAGAGAGTATCAACAAGCCAATAAAAGTAAATATCCCATTGACAAGAAGCAGTTCAAAGCCGAATTTGTATCCATCAAAGAGATATTCAGAATTGATACTAAGCAGATAGCTGAGCACCGGAGACAAAATTGCTATCACCGGAACCCATTTATCGTAAACATTCAATCTGGTAAAAAGCCCGAATGTGTAAAGGCCTAATAGTGGCCCATAAGTGTAACCGGCAATTGTAAACAACTTATTTATTACAGATTGATCGCTGATTGCCCTGAAAACGACAACCAGAAGTGTTAGATACACAGCAATGCTCAAATGCACCATCATTCGCAACTTTACCTTTTTAGTCTCCAGCATAATTTCCTTTTTCTTAATACCCAGAATATCAACAGTAAAGGAAGTTGTTAAAGCAGTCAGCGATCCATCGGCGCTCGAAAATGCTGCAGCAACAAGCCCGATAAGGAAAACTGTTCCGGCGAAAGCACCATGATACTTGAGTGCTATAATTGGAAAAAGGTCGTCGGTACTTTGCGGAATTGAAATACCCATTTTTGTTGCATACATATAAAGCGATGCACCTAAAAACAAGAATAGCAGATTTACCGGAATCAGCGCCCAACTCAGGAAGTAGATATTTTTCTTCGCATCTTTCAGATTGCGACAGGTAAGATTCTTCTGCATCATATCCTGATCAAGACCTGTCATAACAATGGCAATAAATATTCCGCTAATAAACTGCTTGACAAAGAATCGTTTATCGTTCACATCAGTAAATACAATCTTGGAATATTCGCTTGAAACAACCTCATTAAACAGCGATTTCAATCCCAGACCAAGGTCGGTTGAAATATAGTAAACCGAAACAGCCACAGCGGCAAGCATAAATGTTGTCTGGAGTGTATCGGTCCAGACAATAGTTTTAATACCTCCACGAAAAGTGTACAAAAGGATTAACCCCATAAAAATTGCAACATTAATGGCAAAAGGCACTCCCCAGTTGTCGAAAACGAATATCTGCAGCACATTTACAACCAGGTAAACCCTGAATGACGAGCCAATACTGCGAGATAAAAGGAAAAAGGAAGAACCTGTTTTGTAGGTATAGTTCCCAAACCGCTGTTCGAGGTATGCATAAATGGAAGTAAGATTCCGGCTATAGTAAAGTGGCAAAAGTACCTGCGCAATTATTGCATAGCCAATCAGATAGCCAAATACAATCATCAGATAGGAGAACCCTGATCCGCCAACCTCGCCGGGAATAGAAATAAAAGTGACGCCAGACAGTGACGCACCAATCATACCATAGGCAACTACGATCCAGGGAGATGATTTATTGCCGGTAAAGTATGTTTCGTTGGTTGATTTGCGACCAGTAATGGCTGCAATGATAAAAAGGAGAGCTGAATAGGAAACAAATATTGCAATTATTGCCAGTGGATGCACGTTCTGCCTTTAAGTAGATGTATTATTATTTATTTTATTGATCGCGCAAAGGTAATTAAATCAGGATAAACCAGGTCAATCAGGTTCGGATGTTCGCGTGCCATGTCCCTTTCACCGATTAAAACAGTTTTCATTCCCAGTCTTTTACCAAATAATACATCGCTGAATGAATCACCTGCCATAATTGATTTCTTAAATGAAATTTCATTGAAATCCTGTCGGGCTTTCAAACCCATTCCGATGGCTGGTTTTCGCGTAATATGTTTCTCGACTTCGAGATATGGGGAGTAATAAACTCTGTCAATCTTCCCTCCTGCCTCTGCCACAGCTTGTTGCATCTGCTTATGGATGAGTTCAAGCTCGGATGCAGGCATCAGCCCCTTGCCTACTCCCTGCTGGTTGCTGACCACGACAATCCGGCCAAAATGCTGAGTAAACATATTTATAGCCTCCAGCGTTCCATCAATAAAGCGAAACTGCTCCCAGGATTTTACATAATCATCTTGTAGGCGTTCATTTATCACACCATCGCGATCAAGAAAAAGAGTCCAGGATTTATCGATCTTTAAATTCATTGAATTCAATTTGAGCCCTTTCATAATCGGCAGGAATGCCAATATCGAGAAAATAGTTGTTAAATATCTGAGCCAGATAAGTATCCGGGTTTAACTTTGCGGCAAACAAATCCATTTCAAGCGAAAACTGTGCTGGCAGATCGAGGCCTTTGAAGTATTTTGATTTGATCAGATAAATTCCTCCGTTTATCAAACCGGGATATGACTCAGCAGATTTTTCGCGAAAAGCAGTAATACTGCCATTCTCCATACATTCAACCTGTCCATAACGCGAAGCATCGTCAACAGGACGTAAGGCAATTGAAACTTCGGCTAGATTCTCAATATGCTTCTGAAAAAACAAATCGAGATTTATCCTGAATAGGGTGTCCCCATTTAAAATAAGAGCATGAGGCGTTTCAACTTTATTGAATGCAAGTTTTACAGCACCTCCGGTTCCGAGTGGTTCAGTTTCAATTGAATAGACCAGTTCAAGGTTCTTATACTTTTTCCCGAAATAACTCTCGATTGAAGAACTCAAATAGCCGGTTGACAGTATCGCTCTCTTATATCCAAATTGATTGATAAAATCAAACTGATATTCGAGAAATGGTTTGCCGTTAACCGGAGCCATGGCTTTAGGCAGATTATTTACCGATTCCTTAAGCCTTGTACCCAGTCCTCCGGCCAGAATAATTATATCGGGAAAATCCATGAACATCTAGCGTGGGAATAAGCTGGATTCGACTAGTTCACAAATAATATGTCCTACAGTAATGTGCGATTCCTGGATTCGAGGCGTGTCTGTTGATGGAATATTAATCAGAATATCGGAAATTGATTTCATCTCGCCTCCGGTTTCCCCGGTAAAGCCAATGGTTTTCATTCCGGCAGCTTTAGCCGTTTTCATAGCCTTAATAATATTACCCGAGTTACCGGAGGTTGACATTGCAACCAGAATATCTCCTTTGGTTCCTTTGGCTTTCACCAGACGGGAATAGACCTCGTCATAAGCATAATCGTTGGCCACGGCTGTAAGATAGCTTGAATTTACGTGCAATGCTTCGGCATCCAATGGCTCGCGGTCGTAATAAAACCGGCCCGAGAATTCAGCAGCCAGGTGCTGGGCATCAGCGGCACTGCCTCCATTACCGCAAAACAGCACCTTATTTTTGTTTCGAAAAGCAGCTACAATTAATTCAGTTGCTTCCTGGATTCTGGCTAATAAATGTTCATCGGCCAGTACCAGGGCTTTAACTGAAATTGAAGATTGGAGAACTTCCTTAATTTTTATTTGCATTGCCAGAATAATTTTATGCAAAAGTAGCAAATCCTGCTTGCCCGAATAAGCATGCTTTTAGAGAAATCTATTAAATGGTCCAGGTAGTTAGCCCGACAGAAGTAAAATCGTACCGTTTTGATTCGCCGCCAAACTGTTCGAGGGCCTCAATAACACGGGATCGGGTTTCACCGGGACAATAAAAGATCATAAAGCCTCCACCTCCTGCACCGCTTATTTTCCCTCCGGTGGCTCCATTTTTCCGGGCAAGTTCGTATATCTCGTCAAGAAAAGGATTGGTAATCTCATCAGCCATCTGCTTTTTGTGCTTCCAGCCAAAGTCAAGTATGGGTCCGATTTCATCCAGATCACCTTTCAGCAGAGCCTCTTTCATCATTACCGACTGCTTTTTGAGCTGATGCATGGCTTCAATTGACCTGAGATTATTGCTGACTACATTAGCTGATTGAGCCTCTATTATTCTTGAAGAAAGGCGACTGGTTTGAGTATAAAACAAAACAAGGTTATGCGCCAATTCATTTAAATAAACATCTTTAATTCTGAGTGGATTTACAATTACCTTATCATTTGAGGAGAATTCCATAAAATTTACACCGCCAAAAGTTGCAGCATACTGATCCTGTTTTCCACCAGCCATTGCAAGATCGTTTCGTTCAATATCATAGGCCAGTTTGGCAATATCATATTCACCCAGTGGTATCTTAAGCCATTCAGCGAATGCGCCCAAAATAGCAACAACAAGTGTGGATGAAGTCCCAAGTCCAGAACCTGCCGGTGCATCAACCCTGGTTGAAAGCGTAAAAGAAAGAGACTTCTTGCTGAAATCCCTTACAACCCGGTTATAAATTCCTCTGTGCAGGTTTAATATTCCGTTAACAGGCAGGTAATCAGCAGATTCAAATTCGTAATACTCATTTTTATCAATAGAGTGAAAAACTATTTTCCCATCAGATCGCGGAACAATAGTTGCATAAGCATACAGGCTGATTGTAGCATTGAGAATGGCACCACCGTAGAGGTCGGAATAAGGAGATACATCTGAACCACCACCTGCCAACCCAATCCTCAAAGGAGCCTTACTTCTTACTATCATTTATTCCTTACTTTTTACTTTGTAAAATAACCCTTCGGTTAATTTTCCCTTTATCAGTTTCAATCACAAAACTATACAAGCCTCCCGAAAAATTTGATAAATCACAATTAATCCCTTCCGTCCTATTGAGCTGTGAAAATTCACTTATATTTAACACTATCTCTCCTTTTGTGCCATAAACGGTTACGTTATTAAAAATAAGCGAAGTCTCTCCTTTTCTGATGCAAATCATTCCAGAAGTGGGGTTGGGATATAATGTCAATAATAAGTTAAACTCTTTATTTTCAGCACCAAATAATTTCAGACTAATGGAATCACAATACTGAACAGAATTGCATTCATTTGAAACGGTGAGGCAAATAATATAATCGTCAAAGTTATTGAAATTATGCACCGGTTCAGGCAAGTAGGACAGGAATCCATCTCCAAAATCCCACAGATACTGGATTCCTTCAGCCGAAAGCTCAGGTTGAAATTCAACTGAAGTTCCCTCAACATCATAATTAAACTTAGCATTGATATCACTGCATACAACAACAGTTTCACAATTGGTAAGCGTGTCACATTCATTACTTACTGTTAAACAGACATTATAATTTCCAGTTTGTTGATATGTAAAGACAGGTTCGGGAATATCAGAATAGTATCCATTGCCAAAGTCCCACCAATATGTAGTTGAATTATTGGATGTAAGCGCAAAACTCACTTTATTAGAATTCTCTGAAATTGAATAACTAAAACTCGTATCAGGTTTCTGACATGGAATATAATCTATTTCAAGCAAAGGTCTTTTCAAAGCATCGAGGTGATTACTTGAAGCAAATACTAATGCGCTGTATAAATCTTCTTCGACCAGCTTTAGTAAAAAACCATAGTTTAATTGAGGATGGTTATAAAAATATATAATATGACTGGTAACATCAATATCTGAGTAATCCTGTGTCTGATAAGAAGACTGAGGAAGAATAACTGCATTATCCATTGTTACATCGGGTTGATTATCCCACACAACGGAATACTGGTCCCATTCGGATGTAATTCTTAGTAGATATGATGAGTTTAGCCCAGCATGCAATTGATGGTGACCAGATGTAGTATTGCAAAAAAGCGAAAGTCTTGCACTCACAATTTCTGAACCTTGAGGAATCGATGTCAGATCAAATTTTATTAAACTTCTTTGTAAAAATGGATTTCCACTAACAGTCCAGGCATTGGCTATAAAATCATCATCATACCAGATCGGATAATTCATATCTGTTCTGACTTCCGCATCAAATCCAACTTCCGGGCCTGGACGCAATACTAATGTTTCAATATTTTGAGAATTTGAAACCAAACCTGAAAAAATGCATAACAGGATGAAGAACAATGAAATGAGGGATTTCATAATTAAAATGTATTAAGGTTATTTTATAGAGTATCAATCGCATTTAGCAATCCAATCCATGAGAACCTATCCCTTTCGGTAATCACATTTTCAATAAACTCTGTTTCCCGTTCTTCAAAATAAAACTTATAAATCGCATTTTCTATAGCTTCAGGCTCAGGTTTAACTACATAGCCAACCTTTCCATCAGGAATCATTTCTGACAACCCACCAACATCAGTAGTTATCATTGGCTTTCCAAAGTGATATGCAATCTGTGTAACACCACTCTGAGTTGCATGCTTATATGGCTGTACAACAATATCACATGCACAAAAATACAAATATACCTCTGTATTTGGAATAAAATTCGTTTTGAGTTCTACAAAATCGTTTAGATTCAACTTATTTATTAAATCAATGTATTTTTCCCTATTGCCATAAAACTCACCTGCAATGATAAGCTTCAGTGACTGTTTTTTTATACGTTCAGAATCCATTGCTTCCAAAAGCAAATCCAATCCTTTGTAATCGCGGATAAAACCAAAGAATAGCATATAGTTTGTATCCAGATCAAGATTCAATAGTTTCTTTGCAACTGCTTTGGGAATAGCATCCCCGAAATTATCATAAAGCGGATGGGGGTAGTACTTACGCGGCTTTAATTTGTTAAACCAGTTCAGATCACTCAGCACAGATTTAGACATTGCTATAAATCCATCAACTGAATTTACAAAGTATTTCACCAAAATACGATCGCCTGGTCTTTTCTCATGAGGGATTATATTATCAGTAATTGCAATTATTCTGGTTTTACTTTTCCACCTTATTATTCGGGATATACTACCAAGACATGGGGCCATAAATGGTAGCCAGAAACGAACAATTGCCAGATCCGGATTGAGGCGGCTAATTTCAATGGCAGTTTTGACCCATGAGATTGGATTTATTGAATTAATTCTTATTCGTATATCAAGATTTTCAGGAGGTTCTTCATTTGAATATTGAGTAGTACCGGGAAAAAAGAAAGATGGATATTGAAGACTAAATGTATAAATGATAACTTCATCGCCCCTGTCAGCGTAAGCTTTTGCCAATCTTTCATTAAAAGTTGTAATTCCACCTCCCCGCAAAGGATAAGCTGATCCGATTATTACAACTTTCTTTTTCGATTGCATCAAATACTTAAATTAAGTCAGAATTTGAGTTAAATCATTGATTTTCAATTATCTTCTTCAACGAGGTAATGGTTTCTGTCGCTTGAGCTCCGGCTGATCAATTCGCCAATGAATCCTGCCAGAAATAGTTGTGTACCCAACACCATAGCCAGTAATCCAAGATAAAACAATGGCCTTTCGGTCATTTTGTAGCTATCGAGAAAGATTTTTGCATAGGCCAGATAACCGGCAATGGCAAAGCCCGCAAGAAACAACAGGGTGCCAAGTGACCCGAACAAATGCATTGGCCGCCTTCCAAAACGAGATACAAACATAATGGAAACCAGATCGAGAAAACCGTTTACAAAGCGTTCCCATCCAAATTTAGTAACGCCAAACTGTCGTTTACGGTGAACCACAACTTTCTCCCCTATTTTCTTAAATCCGGCCCATTTAGCTATTACTGGAATATAGCGATGCATTTCACCATATACTTCAATTGCTTTAACCACCTCACGCCTGTATGCTTTCAGCCCGCAATTCATATCGTGAAGCTTTACTCCAGATAAACGTCGGGTGGTTGCATTGTAAATTTTCGAAGGAATATTCTTGGTTAGCTTTGAATCGTAACGCTTTTTCTTCCACCCCGAAACTAGATCAAAACCTTCTTCGGTTATCATTTGATACAATCCGGGAATCTCATCAGGACTATCCTGTAAATCGGCATCCATTGTTATTACAACATTACCCTGAGCTTTTTCAAATCCTTTATTTAAAGCAGCCGATTTGCCATAGTTTCGCCTGAATTTCAGTCCACGGATAAACTGGTTTTCAGATTGAAGCGATTTAACAATGTTCCACGAATTATCGCTGCTGCCATCATCAACAAGAATTATCTCATAAGTAAACCCATGCTCAGCCATTACCCGTTTGATCCATGAACACAAATCGGGCAATGATTCCTCCTCATTATAGAGTGGTACAACAACAGAAATATCCATTCAGTGTAAAGTCTTAGTAATCAATCTATTGATTAAAGGTGCTGTCAAAACTCTGATCATCCTTTTTTAGAAAGATTGAGATAATCAACGAGAAAATAGTTCCCCAAAAAACCATGAAAAAAATATTCAGAATCGCCATGATACCGGGGGTCATCATTTTTTTAGACATAGCCATTGCCTGATCAATCTGCTGCTCGTTCAATCCTTTTTCAGCCATTCCCTGCTCTGCCATTTCAACCATTTTTGCTATTTCGCCCGGATCAAAAAATTTAAAAAACAGGTAAACATAGACCGCCATAACAAGACCAACTGTTAAACTTATCAGTACACCTGATCCAAGACACCGGCCATAAGAGAGAAATCCGCCTGAATGCTTATCGCGAAACTGAGTGGTGCCTATTATGATTCCACCAATTAATATCAGAAATGAGAGATACTGAATCCAGCTATCGCGCGGAATATCCAACACATAAAACGACAAAGAAACCAGTATATATGCCACACCAGTCATTAGACCAATCTTTAAAGAGTGCATTAGCATAGATTCACTTCCCTGATTTTCAATCGGATTGTTCTCAATTACATTTTCCATGGTCTTTCGGTATTTGGTTTCTGCAAATGTAATAAATATGTTTTGCCTTTAAAAATGCTGATGACATTTGCTTACATCATCATTTTTTGTATCTTTGCAGCGGGTAAGTCTTATACGACCAGCTCCCATTGAACTCCCCCAGGTCAGGAATGAAGCAAGGGTAGATGGTTGTAGCGGTGCGATGTAAGTAGCTTACCCTTTTTTATTGAATAGTTTTTTGCTTAAAACCAGAATCATGCTGCTCAAAATCTATCCTGAGAACCCTAACCACAGGCATATTATGACAGTAGTAGAATGCCTGATGGATGGTGGAATAATCATCTATCCAACCGATACAGTTTATGGTATCGGCTGCGATATTTTTAAATCGAAAGCCATCGAAAGAGTTGCTCAAATTAAAGGAATCAATGCTTCAAAAGCCAACTTCTCTTTTATCTGCAACGACCTCAGCCAATTATCCGATTATTGCAAGCCACTCAATAATGATGTTTTCAAATTGATGCGCAAGAATCTTCCCGGACCGTTTACTTTTATTCTCAATGCAAACAACAACGTTCCAAAATTGATGCAGAGTAAGAAAAAGACTGTTGGTATCAGGATTCCAGATAATTCAATTCCCCTTGAAATTATTAAAGAACTGGGACATCCGATTATGTCAACCTCAGTACATGATGACGATGAGATTATTGAGTACACCACCGATCCTGAACTTATTTACGAAAAGTATGGTTCAGTAGTAGATATTGTGATTGATGGCGGATATGGCGATAATGAGGCTTCAACTGTAATTGATTGCACCGAGGAAGAAATCTTAATTGTACGTGAAGGAAAAGGAATACTTAAGTAATAATATGAAAAAAGGTAATTTGTTTGATATTAAGGATGTTGAAGGTAACATTGACGAAATAATTCAGCCCTTGGCCGAGGGATCGGTTCGCATAGAAAGAATTGTATCACAGGGACAGATAACTCCCAAAAACGGATGGTTTGATCAGGAATCTGATGAATGGGTGGTGCTGCTCCAGGGCATAGCTACTATTTTACTTGAAGATGAACGCGAAATTCATTTGACCCCGGGAGATTATATGTTGATTCCGGCCCATCAAAAACACAGAGTTACATACACAAGTTCATCCCCGGCATGTGTATGGTTGGCAATTCATGGAAATTTTTCATAATTTTTCATATTGAAAATCAGCACAATGAGCATTGACAGCCTTTTTTTGTTGTTATTTTCCTGTTATAAAATTTGGATATAAAGAATTAAGCAGTACTTTTGCAATCCCAAAACGATTCCGTAGCTCAGCAGGTAGAGCACATCCCTTTTAAGGATGGGGTCCTGGGTTCGAGCCCCAGCGGGATCACAGCAAGTCCGGTAGTTTACCGGGCTTTTTTTTTGCCTTTAAATTGTCGGCAAATAGCCAATTTTTAATAGAATTATTCTTAATTTTCATCATCAAGAATTCCCAAAAGAAAAGTCAAACCTATTCATCAAAATAAATTTGTCGTTAGCATTACATTTTGATACTTTTGCTTCAATAAGATTTAACGCATTAAATAATCAGAATCTATGAAAATAACTATCGTTGGAACAGGCTATGTTGGCCTTGTAACTGGCACTTGTTTTGCTGAAGTTGGCATTGAAGTCGTTTGTGTTGACATTGACATTAAGAAAATTGACAACCTGAAAAAAGGAATTTCTCCCATTTATGAGCCCGGGCTCGATGCTATGATTGCCCGTAACGTTGAGAAAGGGAAACTTCACTTTTCAACTGATCTTCCCAGTTGTGTAAATGATTCTGATGTAATTTTTATTGCCGTAGGCACACCACCTGATGAAGATGGAAGTGCTGATCTTAAGTATGTTCTCGATGTTTCACGTACGGTTGGGCAAAATATGAATCATCATATTCTTGTTGTTACCAAAAGTACTGTCCCTGTTGGTACTGCAAAGAAGGTGCGTACTGCAATTCAGGATGAGCTAAACCAACGGGGCCTTAATCTCGAATTTGATGTAGCCTCAAACCCTGAGTTTCTTAAAGAAGGTGATGCGATCAACGATTTTATGAAACCTGACCGGATTGTGGTTGGTGTGGAATCGGAGCGTGCCGAGGAGATTATGGCCAAACTCTACAAGCCATTTACCCTCAACGGACATCCGGTTATCTTTATGGATGTTCCTTCGGCTGAAATGACCAAATATGCTGCCAATGCCATGCTGGCAACTAAAATCAGCTTTATGAACGATATCGCCAACCTTTGCGAAATAGTAGGTGCCGATGTAAATAATGTTAGAAAAGGCATTGGAAGTGACACCAGGATTGGCACCAAGTTTATATATCCAGGCATTGGATATGGTGGCTCATGCTTTCCTAAAGATGTGAAAGCGCTGATTAAAACCGCTGATACTGTTGGTTATTCCATGCGGATACTGAAAGCTGTAGAATATGTGAACGATGATCAGAAATCGATACTCTTCAATAAGTTTGTAAACTACTTTGAAGATAATATCAAAGGACTTACGGTAGCTTTATGGGGGCTTTCATTCAAGCCACAGACTGACGATATGCGCGAAGCCCCAGCATTAGTTATCATCCAGAAACTACTTGCCCGCGGATGTAAAGTTAAAGCATACGACCCCGTAGCCATGCACGAGGCCGAAAGGCGGCTTGGTAATAATATAACCTATTGCAAAGACCAGTATGAAACAGCTAAAGATGCTGATGCAATTTTCCTTTTGACCGAATGGACTGAATTCCGTTATCCTGATTGGAGCGAAATCAGCAATCTGGTTAAAAAGAAGGTGATATTTGATGGGCGAAACATATACGACCGTAATGAATTGAATAAATTAGGTTTTGACTATTTCTGTATTGGAGTTAATACAAAAGTTTAAAGTCCTGTAAACGCTCTACCGGAATCAACACCTGTTTTAAGAAGTGCGTTGATTCCGGTTTTTGTTATACCTTTATTAATGATTTGAAAACAAAATGAAGAAAAAAATATTGGTAACCGGTGGTGCCGGATTTTTAGGGTCGCATTTGTGTGAACGCCTGCTGAATGATGGAAACGAAGTTGTTTGCCTCGACAACTACTTTACCGGTCAGAAAAACAATGTCGTTCACCTGATGGATAATCCGTTTTTTGAATTAATCAGGCATGATGTTACCATGCCTTTCTACATCGAGGTTGATGAAATTTACAATCTCGCGTGTCCCGCCTCACCCATACATTACCAGTACAATCCAATAAAAACGGTTAAAACTTCCGTTATGGGAGCTATTAATATGCTTGGGCTTGCCAAAAGGATTAAAGCCAAAATATTGCAGGCTTCAACCAGCGAAGTATATGGCGATCCTCAAATCCATCCACAAACGGAGAGTTATTGGGGACATGTTAACCCTATTGGCGAACGCGCCTGTTATGATGAGGGTAAAAGAGCTGCAGAAACTCTTTTTGTAAATTATCACAAGCAGAACAACGTAAAAATCAAGATTATAAGAATTTTCAACACCTATGGCCCCAGAATGCACCCAAACGATGGGCGTGTAGTATCTAATTTTATCGTTCAGGCCTTACAAGGAAAGGATATTACTGTTTATGGTGATGGCAATCAAACCAGAAGTTTTTGCTATTATTCCGATTTGCTCGATGGGATGATCCGTTTGATGAATACCGGCGATGATTTTACAGGACCTGTAAATGTCGGAAATCCGAATGAGTTTACCATCCTTCAGCTTGCCGAAAAGGTGATCAGGCTTACCGGATCTAAATCAAAAATTATCCTGCAGCCATTGCCAACCGACGACCCCATGCAACGNNCTTGAAGAAGGCTTGATGCACACAATCGAATACTTTAAAAATATTGTTAAGTAATTGCATATCAATATGAAGGTACTTGTTACCGGAAGTAATGGTCAATTAGGTAGGGAACTTAGGTTGCTTTCGCGGAAAACCCCGGAAATTGAATTTCTGTTTACCGATCTGAATGAAATGGATATCACTGATCGGTTATCTGTTGAAAATACTTTCAGCGAATTTAAACCATCATGGTTAATAAATTGTGCTGCTTATACGGGTGTTGATAAGGCAGAACAGGAACCTGAAAAAGCAATGCTAGTAAATGCCTTTGCCCCGGGTCTTCTTGCCAGTATTGCTTCACAATGCAATTCGCGCATTGTTCACATTTCAACTGATTATGTATTTGATGGAAATTCGAGCAAACCATATCGTGAAGATCACAAAAGTGTACCACTCGAAAGCGTGTATGCAAAAAGCAAAGCTGAAGGGGAAGAAAATGTTTTGAGCAATTGTTCGTCAGCAATTATATTAAGGACATCATGGTTGTATTCCTGGTTTGGAAACAATTTTGTTAAAACCATAAGGCGGGTTGGCAGTGAACATGGCGAATTGAAAGTAGTTGCCGATCAAATTGGTTCTCCTACCTGGGCGCACGATCTTGCAGAAGCTATATATAACCTGATTGAGTTGAATGCTGAACCGGGTATTTATCATTTTGCCAATGAAGGAATCTGCAGTTGGTACGATTTTGCAAAAGCAATAGTTGAATTCTCAGGCATAGAATGTATTGTGAATCCTACCGATACAGAATCATATCCACTACCCTCTCCACGACCGTTTTACAGTGTTCTCGATAAGTCAAAGTACAAAGCATTTACCAGGAAATCTATTCCATACTGGCGCGACAGCCTGAAAAAATGCATAGCTTTGCTGAATGAACAGAAGTGAACTGAACCGCCTGCATACCAAGGTTTTTGAAGCTGCCTCAGAAGTATATTCTGTGCTTGGCCCTGGTCTTGATGAGCAGATTTACAGGTCGTGTTTTCTTCAGGAATTACGCTTGCAGGGTTTGTTCTTTAAGCGAGATTCGGTATTCCCGGTTTTTTATAAGGATATCAAAACCAGCAATGAGTTGAAAATTGGTATACTGATAGAAAACCAACTTGTTGTTGAGATTGTTTCTGATCAGGAAATTGGCATGCTCAGCATCAATGGACTACAATCAAAACTGAAAATATCTGGCAAACGAATCGGGGCGGTAATTTCATTTAATTGCCAGAGTATTATTGACGGTTACAGGAAAGTTATGATAAACCCCTGAAGATTTGGGCTGAATCAAAACCCGGATATTTTGAAAATATTTGTAAATTAGACAAAAAAAAGAGTGTTATGACCTTACAGGAAGTTGATTCGAAAATTATTATGAAAGCCAACACCTGGCTGAATGGAAACTATGATGAGGAAACGAAAGCAAGCATCAGGAATATGCTTGACAACGATCCTGCCGAACTGGTAGAAAGTTTCTATCGCGACCTTGAATTTGGCACCGGCGGATTAAGAGGAATTATGGGGGCCGGCACCAACCGGATGAATAAATACACCGTAGGCGCTGCAACACAGGGCCTTGCCAATTACATGAAAGCCAGCTATGCTGGCATGACGGAGTTGAGCGCTGCAATTGCCTACGATTCGAGAAACAATAGTCCTTATTTTGCCAAAATCTCTGCTGAAGTACTTTCTGCAAATGGCATTAAAGTTTATCTTTTCGATAGTCTCAGGCCAACTCCCGAACTCTCATTTGCAGTAAGGCAGCTAAGATGTCAGGCCGGTATTGTTATCACAGCTTCGCATAATCCGAAAGAATACAATGGTTACAAGGTTTACTGGAATGATGGCGGACAATTGGTCCCCCCGCATGATAAGAACGTAATTGCAGAAGTATCAAAGATTACAAATGTTGATGACATCAAATTTGATGGCGATGATTCGCTGATTGAACTTATTGGCAATGTAATTGATGAGTATTACCTCAGAATGCTCAAATCCCTGTCACTTTCGCCTGAAGTAATTAAGCGTCAGAGTGATATGAAGATAGTATTCACACCCATCCATGGCACTGGCACTATGCTTGTTCCCAGGGCACTGAAAGAATTTGGTTTTAATGCAGTGCATACTGTTGAAGAACAGATGGTTCCTGATGGCAATTTTCCGACCGTTCACTCACCGAACCCTGAGGAAAAGGCTGCAATGGCTATGGCGCTTGATAAAGCAAAAGCAATTAATGCTGACCTTATCCTGGCAACAGATCCTGATGCTGACAGGGTTGGAGCGGGTGTTAAAGATACCGATGGTAATTTCATACTGCTTAATGGAAATCAATCGGCCACATTGCTCATTTATTACCTTCTGCAACAATGGAAAGCAAATGGTAAGATTACCGGAAAAGAGTTTATTGCAAAAACAATTGTTACCTCTGAGCTACTGAAAGATATCGCCCTGAAATATGGGGTGGAATCTTATGATGTGCTTACCGGATTTAAATACATAGCCGAAATTATCAGGAAATATGAAGGCACAAAAACCTTTATTGGCGGAGGCGAAGAAAGCTATGGCTATCTTGTCGGGGATAATGTCAGGGATAAAGATGCTGTAATTTCCTGCTGTATGCTGTCAGAAACGGCAGCCTGGGCAAAAGATCAGGGACTTTCGATGTACGAGTTACTGATCAACATTTATCATGAATTCGGATTTTACCTCGAAGACCTGATTTCAATTACCAAGAAAGGTAAAGCCGGAGCCGAAGAAATTCAGCAAATGATGCTTGACTACAGGAGCAATCCACCTAAAACAATCAACAATCAGAAAGTTACCGTTATTAAAGATTATCTTTTTCAAAAAGAGACTGATCTCATAAACGGAACAGAAAAGAAGATTGATCTTCCAAAATCAGATGTACTGCAATTTTTCCTCGAAAGTGGCAGTAAGATTACTGTCCGTCCTTCAGGAACTGAGCCCAAAATAAAATTCTATTTTGGTGTAAAAGGGGTTCTTGATGACAAATCAAAATTCAAAGAAGTGAATAATGCGATGCAAAAACAANNGATTCGAAAACAGCGTCGTCAACTTCCATAGCGCTTAAGCCATATTTCTGGAAGATGTCCTCTCCCACTGCTGTTTCGCGATTGTGGAATGCAGGAAGACAGTGAAGGAATTTCACATTCGGATTGCCGGTTTTCTTAACAACATCAAGGTTAACCTGATAAGGACTCAGCAATTTGATACGCTCAGCCCACACTTCGGCTGGTTCGCCCATTGAAACCCATACATCAGTGTAAAGAAAATCTACACCTTTCACACCTTCTTCAACGTTCTCGGTAAGGGTTATTTTTGCACCGGTTTCTTTAGCAATTTCGCGGCATTGAGCAACAAGCTCTTCTGCTGGCCAGCAAGCCTTTGGAGCNNAATGAAACCTGATGCAGTGGTTTATCGCTGTGCTCCATCATGGTAAGGAAGTCAGCCAGAATCTGGGTTGGGTGAAACTCGGTTGTAAGGCCATTCCAAACAGGAACACCGGCATATTTTCCAAGCTCTTCAACAATGTGCTGACCATAACCACGGTATTCAATACCATCGTACATGCGACCAAGCACCCTTGCAGTATCTTTCATTGACTCTTTTTTACCCATTTGCGATCCAGAAGGACCGAGATAAGTAACATGTGCACCCTGATCAAGGGCTGCTACTTCGAAAGCGCAACGTGTGCGGGTTGAGTCTTTTTCGAAAAGCAAAACAATATTTTTGCCTTTCAGTTTCTGTTGCTCAGTGCCGGCATATTTTGCTTTTTTCAGATCGGCTGAAAGCTGAAGCAGATATTTGATTTCCTGAGGGGTAAAATCGAGCAACTTCAAAAAGTTGCGGTTTCTTAAGTTAAAAGCCATAATTATTTTCTCTTTTAGGTTATTTGATGAATTATTAAACAATCACTACCCTGGTGCCTCCATTGTCAATGCCCAGTTTATCGGAACTGGTGATAATGGCATCTTTGCCGGTTCCTTCAACGAAACTGATTGCTGCACGTACTTTCGGAGCCATGCTTCCCTCTGCAAACTGACCTTGTTCGAGGTAAACTCTTGCTTCAGAAATAGTCATGCGGTCAATAGCCTGTTCCTGCGGCGTATTGTAATTGATGCAGACTTTTGGCACATCGGTTAGCACAAAAAACTTATCGGCCCTTATTTGAACAGCCAGCAAAGAAGAAGCAAGATCCTTGTCAATTACGGCATCAATTCCCTGAAGTTTGTTCTCTTCAACATAGAATTGAGGAATTCCGCCGCCGCCAACAGCAATTACAATCTGGCCGGCACGGGCAAGGGTTTCAATTGACTTCTGATTACTAATAACCAATGGCTTGGGGCTTGCGACTACCTTCCTGTAACCTCTGTTGCGGGGGTCGGCTGCAAATACTGCACCTGTTTCAGCTGAAATGCGCACTGATTCTTCTTTGGTGTAATATGGCCCGACTGGTTTAGTCGGATTCGAAAAAGCAGGATCATTTTTATCAACCAGCACCTGTGTTATAATCGAAATAATATCGCGGTCGAGGTCGTTGGCCATCATTACATTGCGCATCTGCTGCTCGATAATGTATCCGATAAATCCCTGAGAATAGGCCACAGCAACATCAAGCGGCATATCGGGCAAACCGTACAACTTATTACCTGCAGTATTCGAAAGCAGAATATTTCCTACCTGAGGTCCATTGCCATGGGTAACCACAATATTATAATTAGCTCTTATGAGCGTTAGTATACGCTCGGCTGTATAATATGCATTTGATTCCTGATCGTCAATGGTTCCTTTTTGGTCACTTCTCAATAATGCATTGCCACCCAATGCTACAACTGCTAATTTCTTCATAAAAATTCAATAGGTTAATTTTGCTGCAAAAGTAAATACTTTTAGATGATTTCCAAGCCTTGTTCTAAACTGTTGATTGCTACTTAACATACAAAAATATAGATACTTACAATCCTTTGATCAGAAGCAGTATTTAATTCGCCATACAGCATTAAAGAGTAGCCTGCAAACGATGTCAATTCATATCTTTACCAAATGAAGCTGAGTAATAAATCAATCATTCTTGCACTTCTTGCCGTTTTGTGCTGGTCCACTATTGGCTCTGCTTTTAAACTTACGCTTAACTATTTGAATTTCACACAGGTATTACTATTCTCTACCTTCGTTGCTGTTCTCTTCCTGGGAACTGTTTTGATGATTAAAGGCAAACTGAAAAAGGTTTTAAACACCCCNNCTTTCAGCAATATTCCTGAAACACAGAATATCATGGCTTAATATATTTTTTTTGCTGATCAGTTTTTCGGGAACCATTGTTATTGCTACAAAAGGCAATCTGCTTTCGCTCGAATTCTCTAATCCTACCGGAATAGCTCTGGCTTTATCAAGTGCCTTTTTCTGGGCAGCTTACTGGTTGCTGAACATGAAAGACCATCGGGAAACTGAAGAAAAACTCTTTGTAAATTTTGGGTTTGGATTTGTCTATATTCTTGTATACAGCATTCTGACAAATAACCTCATTATTCCCGGGCCTGAAGCAAGTTTTGGCGTAATTTATATCGGCCTTTTTGAGATGGGAATTACTTTTATACTCTGGCTCAATGCCTTGAAATACGCCGCTAATACAGCAAAAGTCAGCAACCTGGTTTATCTTTCTCCTTTTCTTTCGCTCATGTTTGTATCCATCGCTGTTGGTGAAAAGATACTTCTCTCAACAATAGTGGGCTTGTTGTTGATTATAGGGGGAATTTTGCTACAACAGTTGGTCGCTGTCAGGAGCAGAAAGAAATCAAAAGTATTTGCTGATGGTTTGCAGTAATAAAGATGGCCTGATGGGCTTGGCCAGATAATCATCACAACCGGCAGCCATACTCTTTTCCTTTTCGCCAACCATAGCGAAGGCAGTTTGAGCAACTATTACAAGATCGGGCCGAAGTTTTTTTATTCTTGATGTTACTTCATAACCATCTATGCCGGCTAACTGAACATCCATAAGCACAAGATCAAAATGCTGATTATTCTCAATCATTTCAATGGCATCTTCGCCCTGCCGAGCCCACACAAGAGTAGCACCCGACCTGCGCAATGTTGCTGCCAGAAACTGATAGTTGGATTCTACATCTTCAACAATCAGAATCGTTTTTTCTATCCATTTATCAGTGATTGAAGCTATATTATCCATTTTAAACTCATCCATTGACAGATATTTCTATATTTATTCTTTCACAGAATTTCAATTCTGAATTAGCAATTGCAAGGTATTCAAGGGCATTCTGTTATACTCCCTTCAGCAAATTTACAACCTTTTCGCGATAATAGCCTGATTTTACCGCTTTGATTAAATCGTCTAAAACAAACAGGAACCATGTTATTCTTGCTAATCAAGCCCTTACACCAGAATTTAAAGCAAATAATCAATTTGCAGAGGCATGTTCTCCTGATGGTAAATTGATTGCAATAGCAATTCCGATCAGATTTGAAACAAGTTGTAGCATATCAAGTTCAGAAACGGTAAGGGCATCTTCATTGTCGGCATTTTGAAGTACCAAGGCTCCCACAATGGCATTTTTACTCTTTAGGGGTGCGCCAGCCCATGCATGCAAATCAGGGTTAGATAGCAATATTTTACCATTCCGGATCATTTCATCAATTTCTATCTTTTTAAATAATAATGCTTTGCCACTCTCAATAACCAGACTTTCAAGTGACTTTTCAGTGAACAGGTTAACNNGATAATTCAGCACGCAAAATGGGAATGATATCATCGGGTTTACCTGTTTCGTGAAAAACACCAGTCATCTTTATAATAAATTCTTTAATCCGCTCATTCTTAATATGACCTGTTAAATCTTCGGTAATTTCAATAAACCCGGTAACATTTCCATCGTTGCCGTATGTTGGGAAAGTCCTGATCTTAACATCAAACAAGGATTTATCATCGCGGATGCCCTGGGTTATGGTTTCCATGGAAGGCATTGGAATATCTGGCGAAAAGGAACTTTTAAGACATGGACAGGATGTTGATTGATTTTTGTATAAATCAAAACAATTCATCCCCACAAAGTCCTCAACCGGACGCCTGAACATCTTTCCCTGCGCCTTATTGACCATGATTATTTTATAATCTTTGTCAATACGGGTAAATCCGATTGAGATATTCTCAACTAAAGTCCGATAGTTTTCTTCCGATTTCATCAAGGCATTTTCCGCCTGTTTCCGCTTCAGTTCTTCATGCATCCGGCTGATTGCTGAATTAACTGACATAGCCAATCTTATGTAATGCTGAGGCGACTTAAGAATATAATCATCGAGGCCGATTTTCATTGCTAATACAGCAATTTCTTCGCTTCCCGTAGCGGTAAACATGATAACCGGTAGTAAAGGACTGAGTTTCTTAATTTTGATCAAAACCTCAATCCCATTCGTCCAGCGAAGCTGATAATCGGTTATCACAATATCAAAGTCAAGACGCTCAATTGCGGATTCAAAACCCTGTATATCAATAACTTCTTCAACATCAATAACGAATAGTTTATTTAATTCCCTGATAATCAACATGCGATCGTCGGGGTTATCGTCAATAAGCAGTATTTTCAGTAAATCAGACATCGTTTTGAGTAGGAGTATTGTAAATGATTGTTCTTTAGTTATTTACTTTAGTTATGCTGACTGCATTTCAAGTTCAAATATAGTTCCTTTTTCAGGAGCAGATTTAATAATAATTTTTCCGCCCATTCTTTCCATTGCTTTTTTGACTATTGTCAGGCCAATACCGGTTCCCGGATAGCTTTCGACGCCATGCAGGCGCTCAAATACCTCGAAAACCCTTTTGCGCTTATCTTCAGGAATACCGATTCCGTTATCCTCTATACTTATGAATGCTTTCCCGTTGGCACAATGACTACTAATCTGGATTTTTGGAGTTATTCCCTTTTCAACGAATTTCAGTGAATTTGAAATCAGGTTGATCAGAACCTGCACCAGTACAGGCATATAAGACATCACTTCGGGTAAATCATTATTAACTAAAACAACAGCTTTCCCCGACTTTATCTCGCCTCTTACCGCATTCAGCGCTCTTTCAATTGCTACATTAGCATTTATAGGTGAGAGGTTTAATTCAAGACTTGTCAACCTCGAATATTGTAACAAATCATCAATCAACTCTTCCATGTTAAGGGTGGCTTTATTGATCCGTTGCAGGTAAGTTAATCCCTGTTCATCAAGCTGGCCCGAGTGGTCATCAATCAAAGCATTTGCAAACCCTTGCAAAACACGCAATGGCGCTTTCAAATCGTGTGAAACTGATCGTGCAAAACGATCGAGTTCATCATTCACTTCCTGAATTCTGGCCGTGCGTTGTTCTACCAGACCTTCGAGATGAACTCGGTAATTATCAAGTTCTTTTTGTGCCATTTTCAGCTCAGTGATGTCATTGAATATGCTTACAAGGCATTGCTCACCGTTCAACTCAATAAGTTCAGCCGAGAAGAGTCCATGCCGCTCCTGATTGGTCTTCATATCGGATAAAACAAATTCCATATCAGATATTTTTCCTTCATTCATCAATCTGGAAACCATTTCGGAACGATGGGCTGTCTTGTACAAACCGATTTCAGAAGTAGTTTTACCGATTAAATCTTCCCTTTTAAGATTAAGGACGCTGACAAATTTATCATTGATATCCAGTATCAGTCCTTCAGCCACAGTAGAAATCAGCATTAGGTTCGGACTGTTCCTGAATGCTTTCTGAAACTTCATTTCGCTGTCAATCAACTCATGCTCAACTCTTTTCTGGTCAGTTATATCCCTTCCAACGCCGATTATTGAGTAAATATTCCCTTTTCTATCCAGGATGGCCTTGTCGGACCAGGCAAGCCAGCGCCAACCCAATACAGTTTTAGCGCGCTGCTCTATATAGCAGGTATGCGGGTAAGTGCTGAGTTTTTGAACTTCGATCCTTGTAGATTCACGATCATCTGGATGGATTAGTGGCTCGTAACTTTTACCAATTAGTTCGGATGAATCAAGGCCGAAGAGTTTGCAGTATGTTGGACTAACAAAAAGAAAACGTCCTTCACTATCAACTTTTACAATGAGCTCGTTCTGGTTTTCAATCAGCAAACGGTAATTTGAATCAGTTTCCTTAAATTTCAGATTTGAGAATTCAACAATATTCTGGAACATTCCCGGCAGGCATTCCAAAAGCATTCCTGATAATTCTGCTTCAGCGATGACTGTAAGGATAATCTTTCCATCAATATTATAACCTGGAAGTAAAAAAACACTGAGTGCATTGTCAGGTTGAGGAAATGTTTGATTTGTAAACAGATGAGCATTGCTAAAATTCCTTTTAACCACAGCCCATGGCTTGTCGAGTAAGCGGAATTGCTTCAAAAATGAGTTAGATATGCTGGCATCTTCAACATCAAATGAATTGCTGAAAGCCGAAACTTTAACAAAAGCTGTATTACTTATTGTCCGTCTGTAAATCCAGGCTGCATAAATTCCATCGAGAGAACAGATATTTTGGGCAAAAGCATCCCAGAAAAGTTCAAAACTGCTTTCAGTCGCACCAATAGCATAACAACGATTCATCCATTTCGAATGGTTGATCAGTAACTTTTGCGAAATACCATGTTGATTTTCCAATACTAACAACTTTTAGATAGATTGATCTTTTTCTATAAATGTAACCATCAAACCTCCTGCTAAATAAATAATCCTTCATGTAAAAATAAACATTTATTCATCCGCAAAAAAATGCTGGCATTTTTGGCAAGAAAAATCAACAACACTTTGATCAAAATCCTTAAAACATAAGACTGCTAAAATATCCGCAATACTGCAAATGCGTATCTTTGCAACAATGGAAAAAAGGAAAATAGCATTCAATACTTTTGGCTGCAAATTGAACTTTGCAGAAACATCAGCCATAGCCCGTAAATTTACGGATAGCGATTTTGAAACAGTTGATTTTAAAGAAACAGCCGACATATATGTGATACATTCATGCACGGTTACTGCCCAGGCCGAGCGCAAATGCAAAGCCGCTATCAGGCAGGCAGTTAAGCGCAACCCCGAAGCATCAGTCGCTGTGATTGGTTGCTACTCACAACTCAGGCCCGACGAGTTACGCAAAATAAAAGGGGTTAGTATCGTACTTGGAAACAGCGAAAAATACAGTTTATTTGATGTTGTTACCAAACAGGGCGAAAACAAACCTGCGCATGAAGATTCGGCCTTGAAAACATCCAGGCATTTTGAACCCGGGTTTTCGGCAAATGACCGCACGCGATCGTTTTTTAAGGTGCAGGATGGATGTGATTACTTCTGCACTTTCTGCGCCATTCCATACGCCCGCGGCCGAAGCCGAAGTGCGACAATTGCTGAGACACTTTCTGTTGCCAAACAAATAACCACTACCGGAATCAAGGAAGTTGTGCTGACCGGCGTAAACATAGGCGATTTTGGCCGTCAGCATGGAGAATCCTTCCTCGATCTGTTAAAAGGGCTGTCTGAACTCAGGGAAATTGAGCGTATCCGTATTTCTTCCGTAGAGCCAGAGCTTTTGAAAAACGAGATTATTCAACTTGTTGCAGATCGCAGTAAGTTTATGCCCCATTTTCACATCCCTTTACAATCGGGCAGCGACCGTGTTCTGGCACTGATGAAACGCAAATACAAGAGGGAGATTTTCTATCAAAGAGTCACATTTATTAAAAACCTGATGCCCGATGCCTGCATTGCTGCAGATGTGATTACAGGATTTCCCGGAGAGACAGATGAAGATTTTGACGAGACTCTCGAATTTATCAAAGAACTCCCCATCTCCTATCTTCATGTGTTCACCTATTCGATCAGGCCGGGCACCAAAGCTGCCGAAATGGAAAATCACCTGAGTGATGCCGCAAAACAAGCACGAAGTAAAAAACTGCATCAGCTTTCTGACCAGAAGAAAATGACTTTTTATCGGGAAAACAAGGGTTCGGTAAGACAGGTTTTATGGGAATCAGATACAGATCAGGGTTTTATGTTCGGTTTTACCGATAATTATATCCGTTGCAAAAAAGCCTTTAATCCTGAATCTGTGAATACCATCGAGACGGTTATGCTTGACACTATAGAGGATGACGGAGTTTTTAGCATTTTGATAAATCAATAATTTTCAATCAATTACTACATGATCAATTACCTCGATACCTGCCTAAAAGTCTGTGATTTATCTAAAAAAACAGGAAAGTATATTTTGGAACAATCCGAAATAACCATTCAGGCAGATATTGAACACAAAGGCCTGCACAATTATGTAACTTATGTTGACAAAACTGCTGAGAAACTAATCGTTGACGAATTAAGACTCATTCTGCCGGAATCGGGTTTTATTACCGAAGAAGGGACTGCCAGCAACAAAGGAAAGGTTTTCAATTGGGTAATTGACCCGCTTGATGGCACAACCAACTTCCTTCACCGGGTTCCGGTATTTTGTGTCAGCATTGCTTTGATGGAAAACGAAGAGGTTGTTCTTGGGGTGGTTTACGAAGTGAACAGAGATGAGTGCTTCTATGCATGGAAAGGCGGAATGGCCATGTTGAACGGGAATCAGATTCATGTTTCTGGTCTGAAAGATTTCAATTCTTCATTACTGGCAACAGGGTTTCCATATTACGATTACGGAAGAATGGATGAATATCTGAACGTTTTCAGCCATTTTATGAAAACCACTGCAGGCCTTCGCCGACTAGGTTCCGCTGCTGCCGATCTGACCTATGTTGCCTGTGGACGTTTCGAAGGATTTTACGAATACGGGCTAAATTCATGGGATGTGGCAGCCGGGGCATACATCGTACAAATGGCCGGTGGCGTGGTTTCCGACTTTAAAGGCGAGCAGGATTACCTTTTCGGGAAAGAGATGATTGCCGGAACACCCCATGCTCATCCCGAAATGTTGAAGGTCATTTCCGATTTGTTCAAATAATCTCCCGCATTTAATTTTTCCTGATAAATCTTCACTTCACGATGCTTTAGGTGTTATATTCGCAATAAATTCAAGAAACAAAACCATGAAATTCAATAAAATATCAGCGCTGCTTCTTGCCTGTCTGTTTTCAGCAAGCATTAATCAACTGCCGGCACAGGAAAGCAGTCAGAAAGAAAAAACTATCATTTATAAATTTGATATTAAAAAGGAGATTGCTCCACCCGTCTGGCACACAACCCGCAAGGCTTTGCTTGAGGCAAAAGAGCTTAAAGCGGATGTTATCCTGATCCACATGAATACCTATGGTGGCATGTTGGAATCTGCCGATTCGATCAGGACAGCCATTCTGCAATCAGAAATTCCGGTCTGGGTTTTTATTGATAACAATGCAGCCTCGGCCGGAGCGTTGATTTCCATTGCCTGCGACAGCATTTACATGCGGCCGGGAGCCAACATCGGTGCTGCTACAGTAGTTGACCAGGCAGGCGTTCCGCTTCCCGATAAGTACCAGTCATATATGCGGTCAATGATGCGATCAACGGCTGAATCAACTGGTCGAGATCCGGATATCGCCCAGGCGATGGTTGATCCCCGGATATTTATTGCCGGTGTTACTGATACCGGACAAGTGCTGACATTCACAACTTCAGAAGCCAAATTGCATGGATTCTGCAATGCTGAAGCCACAACCATAGAAGAAATTCTGAAAATAACCAAAACTACCAACTATAAAATCGTTGAACAGGAATTGACTGCCGCTGACCAGATTATTGGATTTCTTACCAATCCAATTATCAGTGGCATTCTGATAATGCTGATTATTGGAGGAATTTATTTTGAACTGCAAACACCCGGCATCGGATTTCCGCTGGCTGCTGCAGCAGTCGGGGCTTTGCTCTATTTTGCCCCGCTCTATATCGAAGGATTGGCTGCCAATTGGGAAATTCTGATCTTTATTGTTGGAGTTGTGCTGGTTATAATTGAGTTATTTGCCATTCC
>DINP01000060.1 GCA_002426025.1 Bacteroidales bacterium UBA5537
TGCTGGGAACAGCAGTCCGTGATATTCCTCTTGAAAAAGCTGAAGGGAAAGTTACTTTAGACGTGACCAATCTTAAAAACGGAATCTACTTTTACTCTCTAATTACTAATAATTCTACTACGATCACACGAAAATTCGTTGTTAAGCGTTAATTCTCAAAACTTGGTTAACTAGGATTACTTGTTTTACTTAATGTAAAAAAGCCCCGAAAAGGGGCTTTTTTTATGCAAATGGTTTTCTGTCAGACCTTAACGGAATTCTCATTCAAAAAAAATATCCGAAGTGTTTTCATACCTCGGATATTTTCCTCTTTAAGTTTAGAAATCTAAATTCCGAAAGCCTGTTTAATCCGGTCAACATAGTCAAGTTTTTCCCAGGCAAAGAGTTCCACATTCTTATAATGCCTGATTACGCCACCAACCTCTCTGTCAGTAGTGTCGCCATTACGGAAATAAACCTCCACTTCCTCAATCCTTGGATCGCGGCCAAAATGGCCATAGGTTGCAGTTGGGGTATAGATGGGGTTTCTGAGGCCAAACCGCTTAACTATTGCAAATGGGCGCATATCGAAAATCTCATTTACTTTATTGGAAATTGCTCCATCAGTCAGGTTTTTGCCAGTGCCATCCTTTATTTTGGCGGTTCCATAGGTATTTACATACAACCCTACCGGGCGGGCAATTCCGATTGCATAGGCAACCTGCACCAGAACTTCATCGGCAACACCGGCAGCAACAAGGTTCTTGGCAATATGTCTGGCTGCATAAGCAGCAGAGCGATCAACCTTCGAAGGATCTTTTCCTGAAAAAGCTCCCCCACCATGAGCACCTTTACCACCATAAGTATCAACAATTATTTTTCGGCCTGTTAGTCCGGTATCGCCATGTGGGCCTCCAATCACGAATTTGCCAGTCGGGTTAACATGCAAGGTAAAATGATCATCAAAAAGCCTTTTAATATGTTCAGGTTGATCAGCAATGGCAATAGGAATAAGAATTTCCCGCACATCCTGCTCAATCTTAAGACGCATCAGTTCATCCCTTTCCTTTTCGGGAAGGGACTTATCCGAAAAATCGTCGTGCTGAGTTGAAATAACAATGGTATCTATCCTTACCGGACGATTGTTGTCATCGTATTCAACTGTTACCTGCGATTTCGAATCGGGCCTCAGGTAAGTCATTACCTTGCCTTCCTTGCGGATCCCGGCAAGTTTCTGCAACAGGATATGCGCCAGCTCAATCGGCATAGGCATAAGATTCTCCATGTCGCGGGTGGCATATCCAAACATCATCCCCTGGTCACCGGCTCCCTGATCTTCAGGATTTTCGCGCTCTACGCCACGGTTAATATCAACAGATTGTTCATGAATGGTAGAAATTATGCCGCAGGATTCGCCTTCGAAGCGGTATTCATTTTTGGTATAGCCAATATTGGCAATGGTTTCACGGACCACTTTCTGTAGGTCAACATAGCCCTTGGTGCGGACTTCGCCACTGCAAACCGTTAAACCGGTAGTAACAAGGGTCTCACAGGCAACTTTTGAATCGGGGTCAAACCTCAGAAATTCATCTAGTAATGCATCAGATATCTGATCGGCAACCTTATCGGGATGCCCTTCCGAAACGGATTCGGATGTAAATAAATAGGCCATTACAGCAATATTTTAGTTATAACTCAGTAAATAGGAAGACTTTGATCAATGGCGGGAATTGCTTTAGCATTTTTTTAAATGGTTGCAATCAATCAAATTTCTCCATCGCGGTTTTCACCGACGGTGCAAAGGTAGGGATTTATTTCTGATGATGAAAATTGGAAGGATGGAAGGTAAGGATGGATGGATGGAATGTTGTCAGTATAATAACACATGCTTTTTTACTTTTTACTTTTTACTTTTTACTTTGCCTTGCGCCCTGTGCTCCCTGCCCTTCGCCTTGTGGCTTCGGTACTATTTCACAGGTGTTTTGTTTAGATTCAACAATATTGAACAAATCACTCAGCCACCAGCCCTGTGCACTTTGCTATTCGTCATTCGTCATTCGTCATTCGTCATTTTCTTGTCAGTTGCAAAAACACATCCTCAAGCCGGTTGGCCTGCTTTTGCATCGAGAGAACTGTGAGGCCGTTATCAACAGCATATCTGAAAATTTCCTGCCTTACATCCTGTTCTTTTGCTGATTCTATTAGCCAGATATATCCCGAAACATGTTTAACACTTAGAACTCCTTTTATTGTTTTCAGTCCCGCCTGCTTAACTTCCTGGTCAAACTCTACCACTACCTGATCGCTTTGCGATGCACTACTGAGTAGGTGGCTGGTACTGTCGTCGGCAACAATTTTACCCTGATTAATAATGATAGCTCTGCTGCATATTGCTTCAACTTCCTGTAAAATATGGGTTGAGAGCATTATGGTTTTTTGTTTCCCGATTTCGGAAATCAGGTTGCGAATCTCAACCAATTGATTGGGATCGAGTCCTGAGGTGGGTTCGTCAAGTATCAACACTTCCGGGTTGTGAATCATGGCTTGTGCCAGCCCAACCCTTTGCCGGTAACCTTTTGAAAGTGCACCGATTTTCTTGCTTTTCTCGGGTATTAATCCCGTAACATCCATCATTTCTGATACCCGCTTTTCAGTATCTTTCCCCAGATTGTGAATTCCTGCCACAAATTCGAGGTACTCCTTAATATACATGTCGGTATAAAGCGGATTATTTTCGGGGAGATAGCCCACCCGTTTGCGCACTTCAAGTGATTGTTCATGGATATCAAAACCAAAAACACTTGCATCGCCCGCGGTTGGCGGAATAAAGCAGGTGATAATTTTCATCATGGTTGATTTTCCGGCTCCGTTCGGGCCAAGCAACCCGACAATTTCGCCCGGTTGTATGCTGAACGAAACATTATCTAAGGCCAGTTGCCTGCCAAATTGTTTGCTGATATTTTTAACTGATATTGACATCTGAGAAACACATAAGTAATAACCAGCTGCAAAGTTAAAAAACAATAAAGACCGGAAGATAAATATGTTCCACGAAGAAGAGAATTGGCTGCTGTATTCCATTATCGAAAGAATCGAGGTAAGTGTCTCATTTTTATCAACATTTTATTGTTTGCAAATTTGTTAAATAGAAAATAATCTCTACCTTTGCACCCCTTTTAAGTATAAGACTATCCGTGAACGGCCGTAACCTGAAGCGCGAAAAGCTTAACTCTGTAAAGGGACGTACCGTAGGCTTCTGAATCTCATGCCCGTGAATCAGTTGTTTGGACGGTTGTTTTATTGTTTTTCAGTAAATAAATCAACAAATGAACACATTAAGTTATAAAACTTTGTCAGCAACACCAGCTACCTTTAAGAAAAACTGGGTATTGGTTGATGCTGAAGGACAAACGCTCGGACGTTTGTCGAGTAAAGTTGCCAATCTTATCAGGGGTAAATACAAGACCAATTTCACCCCGAATCTCGACTGTGGCGACTATGTTATCATAATCAATGCTGAGAAGATTAAGCTCACGGGCAAAAAACTGACTGAAAAGGTTTATGTTCGTCATACCGGTTATCCTGGTGGTCAGCGTTTTGCTACACCGTGGGAACTGCTGCAAAAACATCCTGAAAGGGTAATTGAACATGCAGTTAGAGGTATGCTTCCTTCAAACAAACTTGGAGATGCATTGTACAAAAATCTTAAAGTTTACGCAGGTACTGAGCATCCACACGAGGCACAGCAACCACAATTGATCAATCTTAATTCAATCAAATAACTATGGAAGTGATAAACGCCCTTGGCAGAAGGAAAACTGCTGTAGCCCGCATATATCTGAAAGACGGCAACGGAGCCATCACTGTAAATGGAAGGGATTATAAAGAGTATTTCCCAACCGGAACACTTCAGTATGTAGTGACACAATCGCTTGAGATTGCTGAGTCGGTTGGAAAATATGATATTAAAGTTAATCTCGATGGCGGTGGAATTACCGGTCAGGCCGAAGCACTTCGTCTGGCTATTTCCAAAGCTCTTTGTGAGATTAACCCCGAATTCCGTCCCCCGCTAAAAGCAAAAGGACTATTGCGCAGAGATCCACGTATGGTTGAAAGGAAAAAACCAGGTCAGAAAAAGGCCCGTAAGAAATTCCAGTTCAGCAAGCGTTAAACTCATATTGTGTTTAGTATCTAAATTGCCAGGACCTCAAATTCAGTGCAATGCTGCATAAGCTGAGCTACCTGGCAATTGATTTTCACAGAATGTAAACAATTAACAAAAATTTAAATGGCAAGAACAACTTTTGATGAATTACTGGATGCCGGTTCACATTTCGGCCACCTGAAACGCAAATGGAACCCCAATATGGCTCCTTATATTTTTATGGAGCGTAATGGCATTCACATTATTGACCTTTACAAAACCATCGCCAAAATTGACGAAGCTGCCTCAGCATTGAAGCAGATTACCAAATCAGGTAAAAAAGTCCTTTTTGTTGCAACAAAAAAACAGGCTAAAGAAATCGTTGCTGAGCATGTTAAAACAGTTGCCATGCCTTACGTTACAGAGCGGTGGCCTGGCGGTATGCTTACAAACTTTGCCACAATTCGCAAAGCTGTCCGCAAAATGTCGTCAATCGACAAGATGATGGTTAGCCCAAGTTATACCAATATTTCAAAACGCGAGCGTCTTCAGATTGCCCGTGAACGTGCAAAACTTGAGAAGAACCTTGGTTCGATTGCTGATTTAAGCCGTTTACCTGCAGCTATTTTCGTAGTTGATATCGTAAAAGAACACATTGCGATTGCAGAAGCCCGTAAACTCAACATTCCAACTTTTGCAATTGTTGATACAAATTCAGATCCCAATATTGTTGATTTCCCGATTCCGGCTAATGATGATGCCTCTAAATCAATTTCGCTGATTATAAGCAAAATGGTTCAGGCTATTGAAGAAGGGTTGACTGAGCGTAAGATTGACCGCGATAAGCGTGCCGATGATGATCGTGAAGAAGGAACAACCGGTTCAAGGTTCGATATTGATGACGATGACGATGACGAAATATCAGTAACAGGTGAACGTCTGCGTAAACCTGCTCCAGGTGCTGAAGCCGGAGAAGAAGGCCGTAGTCGTAAACCAGGAACCAGAAAACCTTTAGGCAAAAAGCCGGGTGGACCAAGAAAATAATAATAACCCAATTAACTGAAAATTTCTATGGCTAATATTACTGCTGCTGACGTGAATAAATTGCGTCAGATGACCGGAGCCGGCATGATGGATTGCAAAAATGCACTCCAGGAAAATGATGGTGACTTCGAAAAAGCAATTGATTTCCTGCGTAAAAAAGGACAGAAACTGGCAAATAAGCGAGCTGACAAAGATGCCAACGAAGGTATTGTTTTGGCCCGCACCAACGATTCAAAAGATTTTGCCGTTGTTTTTATGCTGAATTGCGAAACTGACTTTGTTGCTAAAAATCAGGAATTTGTTGATTTTAACAACCTTATTATGGACAAAGCAATCGAGCTGAAACCAAAATCTATTGATGAGTTTAAGGCTATTGATCTGAACGGACGTACCATAATGGACAACATTACCGAAATGGTAGGTAAGACAGGTGAAAAAATGGAATTGGCTCATTTTGAGGTAATCAGTGCCCCGAGGGTATTTGCTTACAATCATCCTGGCAACAGGCTTGCTACTATTCTTGGTTTAAGCAAAGCTGGCGTGGAAGGGATTGATCAGGCTGGTCATGAAGTGGCTATGCAGATTGCTGCAATGGCTCCTGTAGCTGTTGATAAAGATGATGTTCCTTCTGACGTGATTGAGCGTGAGATTGAAATCGGAAAAGAACAGGCCCGTCAGGAAGGCAAACCTGAAGAGATGGTTGAAAAAATCGCTCTTGGTAAACTGAATAAGTTCTATAAGGAAAATACCCTTCTCAATCAGGAATTTGTTCGCGACAATAAACTTACTGTTCGCGAATTTCTGGCCAAACTGGATAAAGACCTTACCGTTTCTACTTTCAAACGTTTTATGCTCGGAGCATAATATTGTTGAGACGAATAAAATAAAAGGCCGGATTTTCCGGCCTTTTATTTTTTGTACTAAGATAGAATTACTCTTTGATTAAAACCAGTTGCCTTGAATCTGCAATTGAAGATTTTTGCATGAATTCATAAAAAGCATTATAGAGTTCAGGAGGATGAATTCCCTTGTAAACTTCAAGAGTTCTTATGCAGGTTAAAACATTATCTTTAATATCAATGTGCATGCTGTATTTTCCAAACCGTTCATCGGTTATTTTACTTTCAGGCAATTGCTCAGATATATAGCCGATTGGAAGCTTAATATTTAACGTGTCAGTATTTCGGAATGAATAGGGGATATAAAGTGGCCGTTTGCGATTTCTGATCCTTGTAGGGACACTTATTGTATTGTTCATGTTGAGCGAGGCAAACAGTCTTCCATTATTCCCTGTAAAAAAGGATTTAAGTGCAATTTCCACATTTAAGCATAGTGAAGGTTTAGGGTCTTCATAAATTTTGAACTTGTGGCTGATTAATGAAAAATCTGTTATTTCCAGATTTTTATTAACCCAGGCGATTTGATCCGTCTGATTTTGATTTGCATAGTAAACTACATCATCCATTCGTAGTCCACTATACGAAATTGTTCCATAAGCAAATGTGCCTTCGTCATTCTGCTCCACACTGATATTTGAGTTAATATAGTTGTCCGAAATATTATACTCTGGTGTCATGGCAAGGAACCCTGACTCATCCTTTATAATCAGAACATTACGGTTGTCAGTAAAACTTCCTAAATAGCCAAAAGGCATTATCTGGCTTGTGCATTCCAGCCAGATAGTATCATTTTCGATAGGGACACATACAATAATGTGATCAAACTGATGGCAGGGCAAATCACTGATAAAGGTGTATTCCCCCTTTCCCGAATTCACAAGAGTATAGAAAGATTCAATATCAATTGCTTCAAGCAATGCGACCATGTAATTGCTCAGATCTTTACAGTCCCCATATCCCACCTCATCAACTTCAGAAGCCCGATGGGGTTGTATGCCGCCAATCCCTAAAGATATATTAATGTAATGTGTTCTTGACTGAAGAAATTTATACAAAATTTTTACCTTTTCCCGTTTTGAAGTTGTATTTGAAACCATCTGTTTTAAACCTGTGATGGTTGATGCACTTAGACTGCGTCGTCCACCAGTAAGTTTTGCCAACCATTTGCCATAGCTTTCCCATGAATCTGAATTCCCTTTGTAATTATCGTATTGAATAATCTGGGGAGCTACTTTAATTAAAGGAATTATTTCGGTATAAAGTGGCTCAAGTGGCTCTTCAATAATAGGAAGAAGATTTTTGAAACTCCAGATTGAATTTTCATTTGTTTTACTTATTACTGCATTGTCAGGTAAATTTAATTCTTTGACATTTACAGGTATATTTTTATGATTGATGAGCTGGAGCGATGATTTTTCTACACTTTGATTATCAGATGAGTAGGGCGAGTAAGTTGGAAAAGTGTATAATCTGTTGTAGGTTGTCTCATAATCATATACCACTGTAAAAGGGTATTTTATCGGAAGTATCCGGCAAAAGATTATACGGGAATCATTATAAAGGCTTGCATTATCAACCGCGCTCTGATCAACCATATCAGACTTCCTGATTGTTTTGGTTTTTATGCCGTATTCATTGTAGATGGCTGCATTATTCAAATCTACCCTTTCACCTTCACGGTAATTAATTCTGAGATGTGCCAGTGGTAAAGCCTTTTCGTTCAGTATTGTTATGCTGTATTCCACCCTGATGGACATTTTATCTTCACTAACAATGGTGAAAGTTCTGCTATCGTTTCTGACAACAGAGTTGGCTCCATCAATAAGACGTTCAGGAATATCTGCTGCTGAAAGGTTCTGGGCAGTGGCAGGTTGCCAATAAAGTTGGGCTAAAAGCAGACATGACATCAAAACACTTGAGAAGACCTTCATATCTTACAGTTTTTTCAGAACAACTTTCTCAGCATACTTTGCAACTATCATTGAGTAAAATTCCCGAATATTGGAATAATTTGTCGCAACAATCAAAGGATCCCTGATGATAATTTGAGTCATCAGTTGAATCTGATTATTTGTAGCGGCAATAGTATATTTGAAACTTCCAAGCTGTTCGAGAAGTGTAATTAACGCATTTTTGGGAAGTTCTTCAACCTGGTAGCCTTCAGGCAATGTTAGTATATTTATTATCTTCGACGACCATGGGTTAATAAAATCAACAGGAAATTCTCTTTTTTCAGGAATAAATGGGTTCGAATTTATACCATTCCCAAGTGATGGATTAATATAAATAAGGTCTTTCGGGCTATCATCGGACAGATTATAATCTGCTTTGTATTTAAGAACCAACTGTTGACTTCTGTCATCCAGATTTTCAATTTCGATTTCATTGATCATCAGGCCTGGAAAAGTCGCTTCATATTTTGTAGCATAATCATCGATGCTGTTCTCAGCTTTTATTTTCCTGGCACGTTCATATGCAAAATACCTGGATTCCATAAGGTTGAACTCACCCTTAATATTTCCACTGGGTTCTACTTTAGATTGGCAGAAAAGAACTCTTTCGTTTTGTTCTTCCCCGTTAATGGTTACCCAGTCATTCAGCTCTTTTGTTTGTGATATTCTTCTGCCTTCTCCATTGAGACAACGCTCTGGTAACATGTTATATGGTAGCTTCTTGTCTGTAGCATCCAGTAGATAGGTTTCATCTCCGATACGGGCTTCTGCAATTACATAGTTGAATTTTGTTAGCATGATCTGGGCCGGGTGAATGATTCCATTTTTTCTTGTACTTATCAGAACCGGATCTGCTTCTACCCCAATTTCATTCAGCAATGACACCAACAGCAGATTGATGTCAGCAGCTTTCCCCTTCTTCTCATCCCAAGCTTTACGCAGCGTTTTTGTTATATAAATACCATAGCTATCATTGAAAATCATCGTGTTCCTGATGAGCTCATAGGCATTTATCATCCTTTCTTTGGGGTCGGAATACTTGCTTCTCAATATTTCAGCTTCCTCTTTAATCGGACAGTTTCTTTTTAATTGGACTCCGAAATCATTCTCTTTTAAGAGATCGCTACTGATTTTCTCCCATGTTGTTGTATAATCACGATGGCTGTAGGGGAAATTTACTGAGGCTAGTTCAAATTCGACAGAGCTCAGGTAATTGGAGATAGAATTCATAAATGGCTCCTCATTAAAAGCAGGAATGTTTTCAAACCTGAATTTTTGCTCTAAGGCTGTGTACATTTTACTAATGCCACTACCATCGCTATTTTTTATAAAGATGCTTCCGCCTACTTTTTTTGAATCGCTTACCGTTGGCTGAACATAACCTTTCATAAGTGTTTTATAATTGAAATACTCTGGAATTGTTACTGTCAACTCACTGAATACTGCAGGCACGGTGTATTGAAATTCCCAGTTCTTTAAGGCCCAAAGAAGATCCGAAGTGATGTGGTATTCAACTTCGAAAACAGTTCCTTTTTTAATATTTGGTACAGAGAAATTCTGGCTTTGTTCTTTAAGACTAACTTCCTCAATAAAAATATCTGATCGAGCAATATCGGTTTCAACAATTTTGCCCCCTTCCAAATTGTAAGAAGTAGCTTTGAGCTTGGTGATTTTTTCTGTCAGATCACGGAAATTATAGTAGGGTATTTTAAAATTTGCCAGATCAAAACCGTTGGAGTTAAATACCTTAATACGAACATGCCTGTTGAATTCAACCCTGAATCCAAATATATTGTCGTAAGTAATATTTATTTCGCCTATATCTCCCAGAACAAGCGCGCCTGCAGAAGTATCAGCATCATAATGTGTCATGGCGAGATGTGCGGGATCAATCTTACCATATTTCATAGATGATTTTTGTGCACCTGCTATCATTGGCAGAAGGATTACAGTTGCAAGGAAAATGTTTTTAACCATGACAATAATTGTGTTAATAAATGAATGTATCAATGAACTTATAAACTATAGTATATCCCTCTGTCGTTAGGTGGAGAAAGATACTGAGTTAACTTGAAATTGAAAAAATATTTCTTTGTGTCGGATGTATGCACTGTATATTATTGAGCTCACAATTGTTTGTAACATGCAGAATAATAGGTATATATGGGAATTATGGTTTCAATTTAGAATTATTTTAAATTGTTGATGTGCTTATTTGTCCAATTTGCGATCAGTAATTATTGTTGTTTTGTTGGGAATTATCTATGTATATAAAATAGAAAAAGGCCGCCGAGGCAGCCTTTTTGACAGGGGATCGTATCCGAGTTATACTCCAAGTAGTTCTTTTACAATAACCGAGATGGTTTTATTATCAGCTTTACCAGCTAATTTTTGCGATGCGGCTGCCATTACCCGTCCCATATCTTTTATATCGGTTGCGCCGGTTTCAGCTATTATCTGGCTGATGATGGGTTTAAGTTCATCGGCACCCATTTGTGAAGGAAGATAGGTAGCAATCACTCCGGCTTGAAATCTTTCGGTTTCAGCAAGATCTTCACGATTTTGGCCTGAATATATTTCAGCAGTTTCACGACGTTGTTTTACCAGTTTCTGCAGTAGTTTAATTTCAGCATCTTCATTAACTTCCCCACCACCTTCACTTGTCATCAGCAGTAACAAAGCCGATTTAACAGCACGCAATGCTTCCAGCTTATCCTTTTCGCGGGCAAGCATTGCTTTTTTGATGTCCTCGTTAATTTTATCGGTAAGGCTCATTAAAATGAAATGTTATTTAGTCAACGTTATCGTGTAAAAATGAATTGTTAGGTCTCATCTCAACCGACTTATCCTCAGTTTTGGTTAGTGTATAACGCGAAACTTCAGAACTGTCTGATGGTGGTGTATCGGTGAGCTCAACATTCCTGCGAAGATAGGCCGGTTGGTTTTCGAGTTCTGCAAGTCCTTCGGGCGTGTTGACTTTGATGCTAACTTCCCTGAGTTTTGCAAGACGGGCATTGGCCCTTTCTTCCTGTTTCAGTGCATCTTCTTCCTCAGTAGTTCTTTCGTTATCTCTCCGGTAATCGCGCAGAAAATCGAAACCTGGCTCTACATGATTTGCAGGTTTTACAGGGGCATATACAAAGCTGTCGGCTGGTTTATCTTCAATCCTGGAATTAGCTCCGGTATCATTATCGTTCTTTATCTCAAAAGTAAAAGTGCGCTGGATATCAGCTTTTACTTCCGCATCTTCAGATGTCGCTTTTTTATCCTCTTCGTGCACTTTATTTACAAGCTTAATCTCTTCAACAGCAGCAGGTTCGGGTCTTGGTTGCTCCACCGGTTTAGGAGCCTGTGGTGTTCCTGAATTCAGTGGGTAAACAATTACATCGGGCCTTGAGGTTTCTGAAGTTTTGGTTTTTGAATCAAAACCGGTAGCTATTAAAGTAACGCTAATTTTATTTTCGAGGGTCTCATCCGTTCCATTTCCCCAGATAATATCGGCGCCAGATCCGGCTTCATGCTGGATGTAATCGGTAATTTCCATTACTTCATCCAAAGTAATCTCTTCCGTACCTGATGATATATATAGCAGGATGTTGCTGGCACCGCGGATATTTGCATCGTCGAGCAGGGGAGAAGTCATAGCCATTTGCACAGCTTCCAGTGCCCGGTTTTCTCCTTCGGCCATACCCGATCCCATTATTGCTTTGCCACTATCCTTCATCACAGTTTTAACATCTTCGAAGTCAACGTTGATGTATCCGGTGACGGTTATAATTTCAGCAATTCCTTTGGCCGCAACAGTCAGAATGTTATCTGCTTTGCTGAATGCTTCCGAAAGTTTTAAATCGCCTTCGAGTTCACGCAGTTTATCGTTGCAGATAATAAGCAGTGTGTCAACGGAATTACGCAATTCATCAATCCCGGCGCGTGCCTGTTGGATGCGTTTACGTCCTTCAAAAGAAAAAGGAAGTGTAACAATTCCAACGGTGAGAATTCCCAGTTCNNGTGATGAAAACCATTTTGGTATTATGTTCAAGAACCTTGCGTAGTTCATCAAGGTTTTCAATAGCTGCGTCTTTTCCTACTGAAGGAATTGAACCGGCACCAAGGCCTTTGTCTCCCAGTTGAATTTTTACAGGAACCGGGCTTGTGTCAAGAGCCTGGCAATCTGTATTGCAGATGAGGAAATCAACCCCACGGATTCCCTGCTTAAACATGTGTGTAACAGCATTGCTTCCGCCACCACCAACACCTATAACTTTTATGATTGACGACTGATTAACTGGCAAGTCGAATTTGAGCATATCTGGCATATTTTTGATCTCCTAAAATTACGTGATTATTAATGTTTACAGCACCATTAACAAGCTGTTTTTATCAACAGGCATTTTGTTAATATCTCAGTTTTCGCCATCCTCTTCGAAAAACTTTTTTATTCCATCGAAGAATGACAATCTGGCTGGTTTTTTTGGTTTCCCAACAGGTTTTTCGGTTTTCATTTGTTCCTTTTCAAACCGCTGTAACCCTATGATTACCAACCCAATACCAGTAGCATACATGGGACTGGCCATCTCCTCAGGTACACCGGGAGCAAGGTGCTCATTCGGGTATCCTATTCGCGTATCCATCCCTGTTATAAACTCGGTCAATTGTGTTATATGCTTAAGTTGTGCACCTCCACCGGTTAGAACTATGCCTGCAATGAGTTTTTTTTCATAGCCGGAATTCTTAATCTCGAAGTAAATGTGTTCAATAATCTCTTCCATCCGGGCCTGAATGATACTGGCAAGATTCTTAAGCGTGATTTCTTTCGGAGGACGGCCTCGCAGTCCTGGGATGGCCACGATCTCTTCATCGCGGTTCTCGCTGGCGAGCGCAGAGCCAAATTTCACTTTGAGGTCTTCTGCATGTTTTTTGATAATGGTGCAACCCTCTTTAATGTCTTCGGTGATGATATCACCACCGAAGGGAATAACCGCGGTGTGCCTGATGATCCCATCCTGAAAAATAGCGATATCGGTTGTTCCACCGCCTATATCAACCAATACTACTCCGGCTTCTTTCTCTTCATCGCTAAGCACTGCTTCGGCCGAGGCAAGTGGTTCAAGGAGCAGAGAGTCAACTTCGAGATTGGCTTTTTTTACGCACTTGAAGATGTTTTTGGCTGCCATAGTCTGGCCGGTGATAATGTGGAAGTTCGCTTCCAACTGGTGGCCAAGCATTCCTTTGGGCTGTTTGATTCCGGTTTCGCCATCAACCGTATATTCCTGTGGAATAACATCTATGATATCTTCGCCCGGGTTCATCGCCAGCTTGTACATATTTTCTGTCAATCCGTCAATATCGGTTGATGTGATCTCGTTCTCAGCGTTTGGCCTAATGATCGAACCCCTGTACTGAATGCTTTTTATATGCTGTCCGGCAATACCGACATTTACTGTGGCAATGTCAGATTCTGACCGGGTTTCGGCTTCTTTTATTGCAACTTTGATGCTTTGAACCGTATCCTCAATGTTCGAGACTACTCCTCTTTTCACACCGATGGATTCGGTTTTTCCGAAGCCAAGTATCTCTATTTTGTTGTTCTCATTTCGTCGCCCGACAATGGCTGCAATCTTTGTTGTGCCTATATCGAGGCCCACGATTATTTCTGAATTTGCCATTTTATTTTGTTTTTGTGCATACAACTTGATTCCGGAATTTGAGGTTGATCGTTTTATAATCATCCCAACCTGTATTTTTCATTCCCTTGGTATAAAATATCGCAAGGTTATTCAGTTTTTCATTTAAGCGCGCTGTATCGCCCAGGATGATATTTTGGTTCCCGATTTTTGCGAAAAGCTCGGTTTCACCAGTTTCATTGATGTAAATTTGCTCAATCAGTGCATTACTAAAAACATCGTTTCGCAATGCCATTGCAGTTTTGTAAACCTGTTGTAGATCGGCTGGTAAACTTTTATATCGTGGCTGATTTTTATCCACTGCTACCTTATTCGAAAGCCCTTTGACAGGTTCGATATTTCCACTTGCGATAATTACCCTTGCCGGGAATTCGGGGCTAAGTGGAATCAGAGAACCCTCATCATCAATATAAAACTGAGTGCCGTTTCTGTCAATTACTCTTACAATTGGGTTTCGCTGAGTAAGATCTGCTTTTACAACACCATTTACACCAATCGTGATGGAAGCCTGTTTTATAAATGGGTTTTTATCCAGCAGTTTCTGAATTTTTTCAACATCAATGCTGCCAATTTCCTTTCCACGGATTTTTATATTATTTTTCGTAATCTGCTGACGGATATTTCCTTGTGTAATCAGAACCGGAGCATTATCGTAGTTGACATTAATCTGAAACTCAGGGCAGATCAGCTTTTCCTGCTTATTATTTGAAAAAATAAACAGAAAGCTAACGCCTGCTATTATTGCAATCCAGAAGGCAACCAAAAGAATTTTTTTCATCTTGTTTCCTTTCTGTTAAGAATGTTTTCCAACTCAGGCACCAATTGATCAATATCGCCTGCCCCTAAAGTTAACAGGATATCGGGCCTGTTTTTATCAATTAATTGCAGAGCCTGTTCTTTCGAGCACACCTGCTTTTCGCTTATTGTAATATTTTTAAGCAGCATGTCTGAGCTTACACCTTCAATCGGGAGTTCGCGTGCAGGGTATATATCGAGCAGAATAACTTTATCGAGCAATGAAAGGCTTTGCGCAAATCCATCAGCAAAATCGCGGGTGCGGGTATAGAGATGCGGTTGAAATATACCAGTAATCAGCCTTTCAGGATAAAGTGCTTTTACTGAACTGATGCATGCTTTCAGCTCTTCAGGATGATGGGCATAATCATCAATAAATAAAAGTCCGGGCTGGTTAATTCTGTGATCAAACCGCCGTTTGACACCCTTGAAGGTGTTAATTCCATTTCTGATCTCATCTGATGTACTTCCACTCAGCCAGGCAGCCGCTGCAGCCGCTATGCTGTTTTCGACGTTAAAAAGGCCGGGTAGGCCGGGTTTAAGATTTTGAACCGTTTCACCAGGAGTCTTTAAGTCGAAATGATAAATTCCATCAATTAGTTTAAGATTCAATGCGCTGAAATCAGCAGATTCAGATACAGAATAGTTATATCTGCTTACACTTTGCCTGGTCTTATTTGGAATTTCTACCCCCAATTTCATTAGAAGAAAGCCATTTTCCTGAATATTGGCTGTAAATGCTGCAAATGAATCCAGAAGTTGCTGATGATCTCCATATATATCAAGATGATCGGCATCAGCAGAAGTGATTATTCCCAACCATGGGAATAACCTCAAAAAGGAGCGGTCAAATTCATCTGCTTCGGCAACTATAAATTTGCTTTCGGGCCTCAGCAGTAAATTAGAATCGTAGTTTTTGGCAATGCCTCCTAGAAAAGAAGTACAGCCTTCGCTTCCCTGGTAAAGAATGTGCGAAAGCATGGTAGTAACAGTTGTCTTCCCGTGGGTCCCGGCAACGGCAAGAGTCGTCTTGTCTTTAGTAATTTCACCAAGCAGTTCAGAACGTTTCATCATCCTGATGCCATTTTCTGTAACAAATTGATATTCTGCAAGATCAATAGGTACTGCTGGTGTATAAACCACAAGATCGGTATCGGCTGGGATAAGGTCGGGACGATCATCATAATGAATAGCAATTCCCTCATATTCAAGTGTTGATGTCAACTGAGTAGGGGTTTTATCATAGCCCAGGACCTTCACACCTGCTTTATGCAGATAGCGGGCGAGGGCACTCATACCAATGCCTCCGATGCCAAGGAAATAAACCACTTTCAGTTTTTCGATCTTCACAGTTTATGCGGTTTTATTCAATTTTACACATTCGAGAATGATACCGGCAATTCGTTGAGCCGATTCGTGCTGCGCCAGTCTTGAAATATTAGCGCTTAGTTGTAGCATTTTTTCTCTGTTGGCAATGAGTGAAATACTTTTTTTTACCAGTTCAGATGGCGCTTCTGCATCTGTTACGAGGATGGCTGCATCCTGAGAGGAGAGGGCTAACGCATTTTTTGTTTGATGGTCCTCTGCCACATTAGGTGAAGGTACCAGAATACTTGGTTTTCCGGTGATGCAAAGTTCTGATATCGCTATTGCACCGGCGCGCGAGATTACAACATCGGCAGCAGCATAAGCAAGATCCATTCGGGCAATAAATGCCACCTGCCTTATTCCGGATTTCTCAAAATCCTTTGTAGCCTCGGCAGCCTGATCTGAAAAGAGTTTGCCTGTTTGCCAGATGAGTTGAATATTGTTGTTCGCAATTTCACTAAGTCCATTCAGCAGACTCTGATTGATCGTTCGTGCCCCCAGGCTTCCACCGACAGCCAGAATTGTCGGCTTTGTAGGATCAAGCCCGAAGAATTCCATTGCCTCGTGACGGAGGTCCTTTTGGTTAACAATATCTTTTCTGACCGGGTTTCCGGTTACAATCAGTTTATCGGCCGGGAAATATTTTTCCATACCACTATAAGCTACGCAAATCTTTTTGGCTTTGGCTGCCAGCATTTTATTGGTAATTCCCGGGTATGAGTTTTGCTCCTGCAGGATGGTTGGAATACCTAAAGCTGCTGCAGCCCTGATGGTTGGACCGCTTGCATATCCGCCAACACCAACGGCCACATCCGGATGAAACATTCTGATTAATCTCCTGGCTTTTATGCTGCTGTGGATGATTTTAAACGGAATCAGCAGGTTTTTTAATGTCAGGCTTCTTTGAATCCCACTGATCCAGAGGCCTTCAATTTCATATCCGGCAGCCGGAACTTTTTCCATCTCCATCCGCCCCTCAGCACCAACAAAGAGAACTTTAGCAGTAGGTTCAGCCTGCCTGATCGCATCGGCAATGGCAATAGCCGGGAAAATATGTCCTCCGGTTCCACCTCCACTGATTATCACTTTTACATCAGGCAACTGCATGTGCGGTGTTTTTATGGGTTATTTCTTTTTCCTTTTCCTGCTCTTCCTCAATTTCGCGGCTAACGCTCAGGATAATTCCAATCGCTATGCTGGTAAACCAGATGGAAGTGCCACCCATACTGATCAGGGGTAGGGTTTGGCCGGTTACCGGAAGTATATTGACTGCTACCATCATATTAACCATAGCCTGAAATACCAGGCTGAAAGAGACACCAAACGTTAGAAAAGCAGCAAAATTTCGAGGACTTTTAATTACAATCTTAATCGCCCTGAAAAATAGTAATAGGTAAAGGAACACCACAACCGCTCCCCCGATTATACCATATTCTTCAATTATAATGGCATAAATGAAATCGGAATAAGGGTGGGGTAGAAAATTTTTCTGACTTGAGTTTCCTGGCATTTTACCCGTAATACCGCCGGTTGCAATGGCTATTTTAGCCTGCTCAACCTGATAGTTTGATTCGGTATCGTCACTTGCAAAACTTTCAATACGGTTTTGCCAGGTTCCCAAACGGCCATTTATTTTTGGCGTATTCATTAAAACAACAACCAGTAAAGCGAAACTAGCAATTCCAATGCCGACAAGAATTCCGATATATCTGAACCTTACCCTGCCCACAAACATCAACACGAGGCAGGTTGCAAAAATCATGGCAGCGGTTGAAAAATTTGCAGGAAGTATCAGCATGGTTATTATCACAATCGGTAGCATAATTGAGATAAACCCTTTCTTGAAATCTTCAATTTCATCCTGTTTTTTAGCCAGAAGCCTTGCTACAAATATAATCAGCGCGAGTTTGGCGAAATCGGAAGGTTGAAAAGTTATGTTGATTAATGGTAAGGTATACCAGCGACTGGCTTCGTTAATGTTTGTTCCGAAAAACAGAGTATAGGCGAGCAGTGGTACTGAAATGTAAATGGCAAGTTGCGAAATGCGGGCGTAGTATTTGTATTTAACCTGATGGGCAAGGTACATCAGTACAAATCCAAGTAATAAGATACCGACATGCTTCAGAAGGTAGTATTCAGTATTGCCTGACTGATATTTATAGGCCAGTGTTCCGGTTGAGCTGTAAACCGCAAGAATAGAAAATATAGACAATATAAGCACTATTGCCCATATTACTTTATCACCTTTAATATTATTCAGGATAGCTTTCATAATTAAAAAGTTACAGGGCCTTCACTGCTTCTTTAAATTTCCGGCCTCGTTCTTCGTAATTTTCAAACAGATCGAAACTGGCACAGGCTGGCGAGAGGAGAACAGTATCGCCTTTGCGGGCAAGATAATAAGCCACACTAACCGCCTCTTCGGCTGATGAGGTTTCGGTGATAAATTCCACTTTATCCTTGAAGGCATCAATCAGTTTCTCATTGTCAATGCCCAGGCAGACAATGGCTTTTACCTTCTGTTTAACCAATTCGAAAAGCTTTGTATAGTCGTTGCCTTTATCAATACCTCCGGCAATCCAGATTACCTTATTGTTAAGGCTTTCCAACGCGTACCACACAGAATTGATGTTGGTTGCTTTAGAGTCGTTGATAAATTCAATGCCATGAATATTGGCTACAGACTCAAGCCGGTGTTCAACATTCTGAAAGTCGGAAAGGCATTGTTTGATAGTCTCCTTGCGGATGCCTACCAGTTTGGCTGCAACCCCTGCTGCCATTGAATTGTAAATGTTGTGCTTTCCTTGCAAAGCCAGTTCTTCTAACGTCATATCGAATGTTTCCCCTTTTAAGTTGAATACTACTTTCTTATTATCGGCATAAGCGCCTTCTTCTGTTTTTCTTTGTATGCTGAATTCGTAATTCTTCTGCTTCAATTCGTGATGCTTAACCAGACTGCTTATGGTTTCATCATCGGAGCACCGGATAAAAACATCGTTTTCTGTTTGGTTGAGCGCAATCCGCATTTTTGATTCTGCGTATTTTTCAAAACTGTTGTCATACCTGTCAAGATGATCGGGTGTTATGTTCAGGAGTATGGCAATCTCAGCTTTGAAATCTTTTATGCCATCGAGTTGGAAACTACTTAATTCCAACACAAAGTACTTATGATCTTGATTTGCCAGCTGCCACGCAAAACTTTTACCGATATTTCCGGCAATCCCAACATCGAGACCCGCTGTTTTTAACAAATGGTAGGTCAGCGAGGTGGTTGTGGTTTTGCCATTGCTTCCGGTGATACAGATTTTGGTCGCCTTGGTGTATCTGCCAGCAAATTCAATTTCTGATATAACCGGTATGCCTTTTTTCTTTGCATCTATCACAATTGGCACCGTATCCGGAATGCCAGGACTTTTTATAATTTCCTTCGCATCAAGTATAAGAGCTTCACTGTGTTTTCCTTCTTCAAATTCAATTCCTGCAGACAGAAGTGTCTTTTTATAATCTTCCCTGATTCTGCCACGATCAGATACAAATACACCCAACCCCTTGCCTGAGGCAAGTAGTGCGGCGCCGACTCCACTTTCGCCGGCGCCCAATATCACTACTCTGGGGTTTAATCGCATCTTACCTGATCTTTAATGTTATGATGGTGAAAACAGCCAACATTATCCCAACAATGAAAAATCGTTGTACAATTTTAGGTTCGCTGTAGCCAAGTTTCTGGAAATGGTGATGCAGGGGCGACATCCTGAAGATCCGCCTGCCTTCGCCATATTTTCGTTTAGTCCTTTTGAAATATGCCACCTGAAGTACCACCGAGAGATTTTCGGCGAAGAAAATCCCGCAAAGGATTGGCAGCAGCAGTTCTTTTCTGATCATAATCGCCAACACTGCAATTACGCCACCAAGGGCCAGTGAGCCGGTGTCGCCCATAAAAACCTGGGCGGGAAATGTGTTGTACCAAAGAAACCCGGTGCAGGCTCCGACAAATGCACTTACAAAAATTGTCAGCTCTCCGGTATCTGGCAGGTACATAATGTTCAGGTAGTCGGCAAATACTATGTTACCCGAAACCCATGCCAGGATGCCAATAGTTACCGCTATAATTGCCGATGTTCCGGTCGCCAGACCATCAAGGCCATCGGTGAGATTGGCGCCATTTGACACAGCAGTAATAATCAGGATGACGATGGGGATAAATATCAGCCAGGCATAATTCTTTGCCTTTTCTCCGAAAGGCCGCAGCAGAAATGCGTAGTCGAACTCATTGTTCTTGAAAAACGGAATGGTTGTTTTCGTTGATTTCTTGGTCTGACGTGCAAATTTTTTCCCGTGGTCGGTCAGTTGTTCAAACTCGCTGAGCGTGGTAGCCGATCTGGAACTTGTCTGGGCGATTTTTTCGCGAATCACAACTCCATCATGAAAATAAAGGGTTGAGCCAACGATGATGCCAATAATTACCTGTCCCAGGATTTTAAACTTTCCAGCCAGCCCTTTTTTATCTTTTCTGAAAACCTTAATGTAATCGTCGAGAAAGCCGATAAAGCCCAGCCACACTGTTGTTGCCAGGATGAGGATGATGTATATGTTGTTTAACTTGGCGAAAAGCAGCGTTGGTATTACAATTGCACCCAGAATAATGAGTCCGCCCATGGTTGGGGTGCCGTGTTTTTCGCTTTGTCCTTCAAGGCCAAGGTCTCGGACAGTTTCACCGACTTGCTTTTTTCTTAAATAATTTATCAGCGACTTGCCAAAAAGTAGGGAGATTGTTAGCGAAGTAATTACAGCAAGTGCGGCCCTGAAGGAGATGTACTGAAACATTCCCGCTCCAGGAAAATCGTAGTATTTATCAAGATAGTCGAACAAATAGTAAAGCATATCTCCCTTTTTTATTTCCCAGTTTCTGATTGTTCAATACCAAAGCACGACCTCAGCACTTCGCGATCGTCAAAATGATGTTTTACCCCTTTAATCTCCTGGTATGTTTCATGACCTTTTCCGGCTACCAAAACGATGTCTCCCGCTTGGGCCATTGTACATGCGGTTTTAATGGCTTCTTTCCTGTCGGAAATCACAAGACAGAAGCGCACGCGGTCAACCGGAACGCCTTTACGCATATCGTTCAGAATATCCTCAGGATTTTCACTTCTGGGATTATCAGAAGTAAGTATGCAGAGGTTGCTGTTTTCAGAAGCGATGGCTGCCATTATTGGCCGTTTGGTTTTATCACGATCGCCTCCAGCTCCTACAACCGTAATGAGCTTGCCCTCGCCCAGCCTGATGGCGTTGATGGTTTCAATTACGTTTAAAAGTGCATCGGGCGTGTGGGCGTAATCCACAATTCCCACAATGCCATCGGACGATTTCAGGTATTCAAACCTGCCTTCAACAGCTTTCAGTTTACTCAAAGCCGTCAGGCATTCTTCGTCTTCAATTTCCAGCATAACCGCTGTGGCATAAATACTTAGAAGATTATAGGCATTGAAAGTGCCAACCAGCCTGCACCATACTTCATGGCCATTGATATTCAGCAGCAATCCGTCGAAATGATTCTCGATAATCCGGCAATGAAAATCAGCCTGGTTTTTTAATGCAAGGGTTTTAACTTTTGCCTTTGAATTCTGAACCATCACTTTCCCATTGCGGTCGTCTATATTTACCAGAGCAAAGGCTCCAGCTGGAAGGGTATCGAAAAAGCGTTTTTTTGCTGCGAGATATGAATCAAAAGTTTTATGGAAGTCAAGATGATCGTGGGTGAGATTGGTAAATACACCACCTTTGAATGTAAGTCCGGCAATGCGGTTTTGAACTACTGCATGCGAACTAACTTCCATAAAGCAATAATCGCAACCATCATCAGCCATTTCGCGTAGAAGCCGGTTCAGTTCTAATGCATCAGGCGTGGTATGTGTAGCCTGAATTACTTTCTGGTTAACCAGATTTTTAACCGTTGACAGCAATCCTGCTTTAAAGCCTAGTTCAGTAAAAAGAGCATGTAACAGAGANNTTGGAAGCCATTATTCCAAGAGCTTCACTGCTATCGGGAACTTCAACATAGCAAATGCCTTCAGCCATTTCAGCCGGAATGGTTTCACAAACAATGGCCTTTGCACCGGCTTTCAGAACCTGATTGATATACTGATGACCGTCGGTTTGGGTTCCTTTAACGGCTACAAATACACAATGGCTATCGGTTTTTCGCGAATCAAATACAACACTGCTTACCGCAATGCCGGTATCGCCAACCACACGGTTAATTCTGCATTTGTACAATATGTCTTTAAGTGCTTTCAAGATTTCTCTTATTATCCTAATTCAATAATGCAACTGCTTCCTCTTTTAGCTTTTGATCCGGGTGTTGCTGATTGTTTTTTTACTTTTCCTTTTCCCTTAACCTGGACTTTTAATCCGGCTGATTCGAGCAGATAAATTGCATCCCTTGCGCCCATTCCTGTGACATCAGGCGTTTGCTGGTCCTGTATTTTTCTTGGCTCAATGCTCAGGGTGCTGTCGGTTCCGTAGAGTGAAGTGTAGTCAGAATCATCCGCAACACCTTTCAATGTAACGTTCAATTCTTTCAGGATAACTGCAAGGTCTTTCGTATAGCCAGCAGCTCTTACCGGCAACTGGACAGGCAGGCTGTCAATTTCTTTATTCACCGGATCGAGCCTGGTAGCATAGACTTTATCAGCTATTTCTTTAAAAACCGGTCCGGCTATCGAACCCCCGTAATAAACCCCTTTGCGTGGGTTGTTAATCACTACAATGCAGGAGTACTTAGGGTTGTCGGCAGGGAAGTAGCCAACAAACGATGCCTTGTAATTAGACTTGTTGTAACCGGCATTGTTTTGCGCAATTTGTGCGGTTCCTGTTTTGCCGGCAATTTTGTAAACCGGGTTGCGCAGGTTAGTTGCTGTTCCCGATTGAACAACCCCTTCGAGCATTTTTCTGATCTGAGGAAGCGTTTCAGGGTTTTTGGTAATCGATTCCACCAGCACCACCGGTTGAAATGTCTGAATTGTTTCACCAGCCTGTCGTATTTCCCTGATAAACTGTGGCTTAACCATCTTGCCGTTGTTTGCAACAGCATTATAAAAAGCCAGCGTTTGCAGCGGGGTAATTGCTACTTCGTAACCGATTGACATCCACGGAAGTGACACCTTTGACCATATCTTACTTTTGGTGTCTTTTATTGAAGGGTTGCCTTCGCCGGGAATGTCTAAGCCGAGCTTCTGATTAAGGCGCATCGTATAAAGCTTGTCAATAAACTGCTGAGGCTTATCGCGATAGGCTTTGTAAACCACTTTCGAAATACCTACATTTGATGATAACTCAAATGCCCGTTGAATGCTGATACGACCATACCCGCCTTCGTGCGAATCCTTCATGATGCGATTAGCATATCTTACCGCACCGCCCTGGGTGTCGACAGTATCGGATAGTTTAATAAGGCCGTCATCCAAAGCAGAAATGATGGAAGCCAGTTTAAAAGTAGAGCCCGGTTCTGAGCTTTCACCAATAGCGTAATTGTATTTCTCCTCGTAGAGGCCTTCTTTATTTTTGCCAAGATTTGCGATGGCAACAATAAAACCTGTTTCAACTTCCATCAGCACAGCCGAGCCGTGATCCGCTTCGTTGGCGATTAATTGTTTCATCAGGGCATCCTCGGCAACATCCTGTATGTTTATGTCGAATGAAGTCAGGATGTCGTGGCCGTTTCTTGGCTCAATTTCCGATTCATTATTCAAAGGCCTGTAAACACCGTTGCCGATGCGCTGCATCAACCTTTGTCCACTTTCACCTTCGAGCGTGCTGCTGTAGGCCCCTTCGAGGCCAATATCGTTGTTGGTGCCTTCTTTGTCCCAGCCAATGGTTCTGAACGCAAGCCAGCGAAAAGGTAATTCGCGGCGGCTTCGCGATTCAGCAATAATTCCACCTTTGAATTTCCCCAGTTTGAAAATGGGAAATTTCCTCACCTTTTTCAGATGGTTGTAAGTGATTCCACGCTTAAGGAGCAGGTATCGGTTGTTGCCTTTCCTGCCTTTTATCATCAGTTGTTTGTATTCCTGTTTGCTTCTGTCCTTGAATAGATTGGAAAGGAAATAGGCCAATGAATCAACATTTTCATAAAAAAAATCATCATTATAATGCGTATTTCCTGCATCCATTCTCAGATCAAAAACCGGGATGGATGCTGCCAGTAAACTACCGTCGCTTGCAAGAATATTGCCCCTGATGGCATCAATTTTCTCATATCGGAGACTAAGCTTTTTTGCCTGTTCGCGCCATTCATCACCTTCAACCACCTGAATATAAAATACCTTGGCAATAATGCCAATACCCAGCACTGCCATGGCAAGGTAAACCAGATAAACTTTTTTTAATATGTCGTTTTTATTGTTATCCATTTACTTGCTGACCTTTACATATAGTTTGGCAGGTGGCACGAGTGATTCCCTAATACCACTGCTTTCAAGTTTTGCTGCTACTTCTGATTGTTTGCTATGGAACATCAACTCCGATTTTGTTGTGATATAGGAAAAGCGCAGTTCTTCGAGTTCGCGTTTGGTTTTGCTGATGTCAATAATTGTTTTTTCGGCATTGTAGGAGTTGGCGATATAGAGTACTCCCAGAAAAGTAATGTAGAGAATAAAGGGAATCTGTTTGCCCAGATTTTCCCGTGTAAGGAATTTACCGTCGAGGAAACCCGATACCGATCGACCAACATGCATCTTCTGATTGAGCATATTGAAGGATTTGAACCTCTTTTTTCTGGTAGGTTTTTCCTTTGCTTTGGTCCGTATTTTGTTCCTGACTTTATTCATCAGACTTCCTTTCTGCTATGCGCAGCTTCGCACTTCTTGCCCTGCTGTTTTGCTCAATTTCCTCATCATTTGGTACAATGGGTTTCCGGGTGAGAGGTTTTAATGGCGAAATGATGTTACCGAAGAAATCTTTCTCTTCAATGCCTTCAAAATTTCCGGCTTTTATAAAATTTTTGACCAAGCGGTCTTCGAGCGAATGGTACGACATAACCACCAGCCTGCCTCCGGGTTTCAGCACTTTTATTGCTTGCTGAAGCAGATCTTTCAACACATCCAGTTCGCCGTTCACTTCTATTCTGAGTGCCTGAAAAATGCGTGCATAGAATTTATTTTCACGCCCTCTTTCGGCTAAGGGCAGTAGTATTTCTTTTAGTTGCGCAGTAGTTTTTATTTCAGTTGTGCTGCGTGCATCAACCAGGCGCATAGCAATTTTATAGGCCCTGTTCAGTTCGCCGTATTCAACAAAAATTCTTTTTAACTCTTCGGGTGAATACTGATTGACCACCTGACTCGCTGTAAATCCCGATTTGCGATCCATACGCAGATCAAGATCTGCATCGAAGCGGGTTGAAAAGCCGCGTTCCGGTACATCAATCTGATAGGATGATACTCCCAGGTCAGCGAGTATACCGTCAACCGGAAGGGATTTGTATAACCTTAGAAAATTGATCAGGTATTTAAAATTCTGATTAATAAAAATAAACCTGTCGTCATCTGGCAGGTTTTGCATTGCATCTGAGTCCTGATCGAAGGCCAGCAGTCTGCCAGTGGTCAGGTGCTCAAGGATTGCCCGGGAATGACCGCCACCACCGAAGGTAACATCTACATAGATGCCATCTGGCTTAATGGCCAGTCCTTCAATACATTCGCTCAACATTACCGGATTGTGGTACATTTTCTATTCTTCAATTTCATTAATTTGCCCCATAACATCTTCTGCCAGTTGGGAGAAATCCGTCAGGCTTTCTCTTATCGAGGCTTCGTATTTGTCCTTATCCCAGATCTCAATCATGTTCAAGGCTGAAGCCAACACTATTTCTTTTGAAATGGAAGCAAATACAGCAAGGTCTTTGGGTATTAGCAACCTTCCTGTGTTATCGGGCTCAACTTCGCGGACACCGGCCATGAAAACCCTGATAAAATCATTGTTTTTCTTTACAAACCGGTTCAGTTTGTTTACACCCTTCACCGACCTGTTCCATTCCGATCGTGGATACAATTCGAGGCAGGGCTGAAAAATGCTCCGCTTCAGGATAAATCCTTCCGAAATAATCGCGTCCAATTGACCCTTAAGCGCCGCAGGGAGCATCAAGCGCCCCTTGGAATCAACTTTACAGTCATGTACACCGATGATTTCGACCATGATAGATTTTGTCAGTTTGAGGTGTAAATATAGGATAGTTTTACCACTTTCTACCACATTTTACCACCAATGTTGATAACTTTTTTCATATTATTGTAACTTATAATGACGCTGATTTTATAAGTATTTGATAAACAGCCATATATAGTAGAAGCGTTTCGCATTGTTTTAGGCAATGGCCATAAATGTGCCTGGTTTGGTAGATTTTGCTGGCAACTTCTTGATAGGAGTGCGGAATTGACTAAATTTGTAAACTGAATCAGAAGAGCAGTTTAATTTCGAAATGGTTATGGTAGTAGGAGATACAACTGGTCAGCCCGACAGACTTATTGATATTGAGCGGGTTATTGCGGGCAAAAATCCGCGGCTTCTGAAATATATCCCCGGTTTTCTGATAAAATACCTTAAACGGATTTTGCATCAGGATAAGTTGAATGCAGCGTTGTATAAGCATCGCGACAAGATGGGACTCGATTTTGTTGCTGCAATTCTTCAGGAATTCAATGTGAAAGTTGTGGTCAAAGGCGAGACCAACCTTACGAAGGCTGAACGCTTTGTTGCAGTCTCAAATCACCCACTGGGTGGCCTCGACGGGATGGCGCTTATGCACGCAGTTGGCAAAATCAGGAATGAAATTGTTGTACCTTCCAATGATTTTTTGTTGCATCTGCCTAACTTGAGACCCTTGTTTATTCCTGTTAATAAGCACGGTTCCAATGCTGAAAATATTTCAAAGTTCAACGAGGCTTTCTCCTCCGATAAGGCGGTGCTTTTTTTTCCTGCAGGCCTGTGTTCTCGTAAGTCGAACGGGAAAATTTTAGACCTCGAATGGAAGAAAACCTTTCTTTCCAAAGCCAGAATATCGGGCCGCGATATTCTTCCGGTACATATCAGTGGAAGAAATTCCAACTTTTTTTATAACCTTGCTAATTTCAGAAAATGGTTAGGACTTAAGGTAAATATTGAAATGCTTTATCTGGTAGATGAAATGTTCAGACAGAATGATAAGCATATCGTAATTACTTTTGGTAAGCCAATACCACTCAGTGTTTTCGACAAAAGGATGAACGATAAAAAATGGGTTGCCAGAATTCGGGAACATGTTTACAAGTTGGAAAAAAATCCTGATGTTTTGTTTACATCTTAATGGAAAATAAATTTTTTATGGAGAATATTATCCCACCGGTTGACCGTGGACTACTTTTAAAGGAATTAACCCAGGAGAGGCTGGTACGAAAAACGAATGCTGGTAATAACCTGATATACATTGTAAATCATTTTAATGCGCCAAATGTTACCAGAGAAATCGGGCGCCTGCGCGAAATAACTTTTCGTGATGCGGGTGGCGGAACCGGCCTGGCTATTGACCTTGATTACTACGATACCTGTGAAGAGCCGTTTGAGCAATTAATTGTTTGGAATCCTGATGATCAGGAAATTGTTGGAGGCTATCGTTATCTCGATTGCAAATTATTGAAAAAGGGCGATGACGGGGTTTTCCATACTCCAACGTTTAAGCTCTTCAAATACTCTGACAAATTTGTTGAAGAGTATCTGCCTCATACCATCGAATTGGGCCGTTCGTTCGTTCAGCCGGCCTATCAACCGGCAAACAACATCCGCAAAGGGATGTACTCCCTCGATAATATCTGGGATGGACTTGGCGCGATTATTCTCATGCATCCCGATGCCAGATACTATTTCGGCAAAATCACCATGTATCCCGATTTTAACAGGCAGGCCCGTGACCTTATCCTGTACTTTATGAAAAAGTATTTTGGGGACAATGAGCAACTGGTTTACCCGATTGAGCCGCTGAAACCCGAGACAGATCCGGAATTTCTGAAAAATGCTTTTCCGCACGATGTTTATGATAAAGATTACAAGCTGCTTATTCAGCAGGTCAGGGCTCTTGGCGAATCTATACCGCCTCTGGTAAATGCCTATATGAACCTTTCTTCGACCATGAAGTTTTTCGGAACAGCTATCAATAATGATTTCGGAGAGGTTGAGGAAACCGGTATCATTGTTACCATTGGCGATATTTATGATATGAAAATAGAACGTCACCTGACCATACCCACCTAAAATGAAAATTAAAACTGCTGATTTTATTGCAAGTAATACTGAGCTTTCGAAATGCCCTGTGGCTGACAGGCCGGAGTATGCTTTTATCGGCAGATCAAATGTTGGTAAATCTTCCCTCATTAATAAATTGCTCGAAAGAAATAACCTGGCCAGGATTTCTTCAACACCTGGTAAAACTCGCCTGATCAACCACTTTTTGGTTAATAATGAATGGTATCTGGTTGATTTACCTGGTTATGGTTATGCCAAAATATCGAAAAAGGAACGCGAGAAATGGGAAGGTATGATTCGCAGATACCTTACCCGGCGCGAAAATCTGATGAATACTTTTATTTTGATAGACTCCAGGATTGAACCAAAGAATTCTGATATTGAATTTATTAACTGGTTTGGAGAACAGCAACTGCCTTTTACCATTGTTTTTACTAAAGCCGATAAGAATAATGCCAATGCACTGGCTGCCAATACTTCTGCGTTTCTGAAAAAGTTATCAGAACATTGGGAAACCTTACCCGATGTTTTTATTACATCTGCTGAAAGTGGGTTGGGGCGTGAAGATATCCTCGATTTTATCGGTAAAGGAAATATTGAATACAAAGCTTTTTTATCAGGAATTGAATAGTGAATCAACCGGGCTGATGTACTGACAAGAACAAAAAATTGCTGGCATAAAAAAAACCATGAGTCATTCATGGTTTTTTTTATGCTTCAGAATGTGTTTAGTTCATTTCAACCAGCAGGAAGTTTTTCGCAACCATATCGCCGGTTTTGACATTAATTTTAGATACAATCCCGTCAACCGGAGCAGTAATAATATTCACCATTTTCATGGCTTCCAGTTCGAGGAGCTTTGTTCCCTGTTTCACCTTTGCCCCTTGCTTTACGTTAACTTTTACGATGGTTCCGGGAATAAATGAGAACACCTTGTTAAAATCCACCGGTTCGTACATTTTTCGCGAATTGTACTTTTTGGTAAAGGTGGTTTTGTATTTGATGTTATCAATAATAAGGGTCTTAAACGCAGGGGAATCGTTGTTTTCTTCCATATCCATGAATTAAAAAGGTGGAATACCATGTTTTTTGTTTGGACGTACTTCGACCTTATCAGCCGAAATTTCAAGAGCATGGATGAGCATATTTCTGGTTTCAGCTGGTTCGATCACGGCATCAACGTAACCATAAGCAGCGGCGACGTATGGATTTGCGAACTTTTCCTTGTACTCCTTGATTTTCTGCTTGCGCATTTCATCAGGATTTTCAGCATTTTTAATTTCGTTGCGGAAAATAATGTTTGCTGCGCCTTCAGGGCCCATTACTGCAATTTCGGCAGTTGGCCAGGCAAATACAAAGTCGGCTCTCAGNNGCATATAAAATTTTAGCTCCGTGCCTGATAACTCCGGCATGTTCCTGATCAACACCAGGCAGATATCCAGGAAGGTCAACAAGGGTAACCAGGGGAACATTAAAGGAATCGCAATAGCGGATAAACCTTCCGGCCTTGTCCGAAGAGTCCACATCGAGTACACCGGCAAGAACCAGTGGCTGATTGGCTACAAACCCAACGGTATTACCATTTAGGCGGGCAAAACCAACCACGATATTTGCGGCAAACATACTATGAACTTCAAAAAACTCGGAATCATCAACAATAGAGCGGATAATATCTTTTACATCGTAAGGCTGGCGTGGGTTTGTTGGGAATATATGATCAATGTTGTAAGAACGGGTGCGGGGTGGTTTTTTAGGAAAAGCTTCCGCTTTTTTGATATTGTTCCAGGGAATAAAACTGCAGAGGGTTTTAATTTGCTCGAAGCATTCCTGCTCGCTTTCGGCAAAGAAATGTGCGTTTCCGGTAATCTCACTTTGAACACGGGCTCCGCCAAGTTCTTCCATCGAAATTTCTTCACCAAGCACCGTTTTAATAACTTCCGGTCCGGTAATAAACATTTTGGAAATCTTGTCAACTACAAAAACAAAGTCGGTGAGCGCTGGTGAATACACTGCACCACCGGCACAAGGACCCAAAATAACACTGATTTGTGGGATAAACCCTGATGCCTGGGTGTTGCGGTAGAAAATTTCGCCGTAACCGGCAAGGGAGTTAACCCCTTCCTGAATACGGGCTCCGCCTGAGTCGTTAATTCCAATAATAGGAACTTTAAGTTTCATGGCATGATCCATGATTTTCGTAATTTTCTTGGCGTGCATCCAGCCAAGTGAGCCACCAGCCACAGTAAAGTCCTGGGCATAAATACAAACAGGATACCCGTTTATGGTTCCGGTACCGGTAATAACACCATCGCCGGGCAGGTATTTGTCGCCCATATTAAAATCTTTGCCTGCATGTTCAACAAACAGGTCGTACTCGTGAAACGATTTTGGGTCAACCAGGGCAATGATTCGCTCACGGGCAGTCATTTTTCCCGTGGCTTTTTGTTTCTCAATAGCTACCTGGCCACCTCCCATCAAAGCGTCACGCATCCTCTTTTTGAGGTCACTTGTTTTTTTGGTCAATGACATATCCGAAGATTTAGATAATGTTCTTTTTCTATCCCTGATACCGGCTTCGGTTGCCGGCAAAGCATACAAAGGTAACCAATAATTTAAAAACCGAACTCCCAAATCCAATTATTTACTGACAAAAAACGGAGATGCAAATGGTTAAAATCCATCATTTTAGCCATTCATGTTGATAAAATTTTAACATTGCTGCAATCTGTTGATGCCCAAATCGGCTTATCTTCGTAATTCAATTTTGCGATTCCATTTTCAGATTAGAAACAATGAATATTGAAGAATTAAGAGAATATTGTATGAGCCTTCCGGGCACAAGTGAGCACTTTCCTTTTGATGAAACGACATTGGTTTTCAAGGTAAACGGTAAAATGTTCGCCCTTACCGATCTCCAAGGGCCATTATCAGTTAACCTGAAATGCGACCCTGAACTGGCTGCTGACCTGCGAGAGCATTACCCATCGGTAAAGCCGGGCTATCACATGAATAAAAAACACTGGAATACAGTAGAGATTGATGGCTTTATCAGCGATAAACTGATTATTAATTGGATTGATCATTCATATCAACTGATTGCCGGGCCAAAAAAGAAAAAGTAATACTATACCTCTTCTTCCTGATTGAGGGATGGGCTTGTTTTATCTTTTATCTTGAAAATATCAGCCAAAAGATATCCCATTACACCACCCCACAATATGCTCATATACGGATTTGATGTTATGGCACAACCACCTGACGTGCAGCCTATGGTTTTGTAATAGATAAATCCACCTATTGCACCAATTATAAGGCCTGCAATATTCTTCAGTGTATTGGGTTTGGTAAGATTTGCCTTTATTTTTGAAATTCCTTTGTTTTCAGATGTTGAATCCATTGTAGTAGATTGATGAATTGAAATATGGAGGTTCTAACATGTCAAATATCCTGCCAAGGTGGATTTTAGCCCTCCCACAAGAGCTCAGGGTGAAAATGTTGAAATAATGAGAAGGATAAAGCTATTTTTACCTTGAACTTCAGACTTTATACTTTGAGCTTTATTGGAAATACTGTAAAGAAGCGTCACAGACACCCCGAACCATGCGCTCTGAGCCCTTTGCCCTGCGCCCATAAAACCTATCTGAAATAAACCAGAGTTACCCCATGCCCGCCCCTTTCAAGGCTTTCGTCTTCGTAGCGTTCTACATCAGGAACTTCGCGCAGATGCGAATGCAGGATATTCCGCAAAACCCCATCGCCTTTGCCATGAAGAATTCTTACTTCATGAACACGCAATAAAATGGCCTGATCAATATATCGGGCAATAATCTCGTGTGCCTCTTCGGCATTTTTGCCCCTGATGTCAATGGACATTTTAAAATCGGCCATTTTGTCATTTAGCTGATGATAAACGCTGGTGGACGGTTTGCTGAATTTTTGATTGGCTTCCCAGGTTCTTATTTCTGCAATAGTTGCAGCTATCAAGTTTTCAGTTTTTGTTTTTATTTTCAGCGAGCCGAATAGCACAGTTGCCTGTTTACCTTTTATATCATCAATCTTCCCGATAATTTCCTGCCCTTCCATTTTTACATAGCTTCCAGCTTTTAAAGGTCCCGGGGGTATTTCACGCGAAGCCTTTAAAATTTCTTTGTTAAGGATGGGTTCAGGCAATGGCTCGGGCTCTTCTGTTTCGTTCAGAAGAGTTACTTTCGATTCAACAAGCTGATCGCGGAGTTTTCTGGTTAATTCTTTTTCGGCATTGTTCTCTTTAATGCCCCTTATTGTATTTTCGATCACCTTGTTTGAATTGTCGAGCAGTTGTTGCGCCTTTGTTTTGGCCTCTTTAATTATTTCCTGCTTGCGCGTTTCGAGGCTGGTTAGCAGTGATTCGTATCGGTTTACCAGTGATGCAAGCATTTCATCCGCAACTTTAAGATCTGTTTTCTTCTGATCAATATATTTCTTATCAACTTCAAGCTGAGCAAGTTGATGTTCAAAATTGAGTTGTGAACTGCTTATTTTGCTCGTGGCACTCTCAAGTACATTGGTCGGAAAGCCTATCTTTCGGGCAATTTCAAAGGCAAAGGAACTGCCCGGCTTGCCAATACTCAACCGGAAAAGCGGTGTCATCGCTTTTGTATCGTAAAGCATTGCTCCGTTTACAATGCCAGGATGTTTCCCGGCCATTAGCTTCAAATTGGTGTAGTGGGTTGTTACCACGCCAAAGCACCCGGTTTTGCTCAGGCTTTCAAGGCTGGCCTCGGCCATAGCACCGCCAAGTTGTGGTTCGGTGCCTGCCCCGAATTCATCAATCAGAAAAAGGGTTCCGCTGGTTGCATTCTCAAGCAGTTGCTTGATATGGATAAGATGGGAACTGTAAGTACTCAGATCATTTTCAAGCGATTGTTCATCGCCAATTTCAAGAAAAATACTGGTGAAAATCCCGGCTTCCGAGTCATCGCCAACCGGAATCAGCAGCCCGCACTGAAGCATGTATTGAAGCAAGCCGGCAGTTTTNNAGAAAGCGGTAAAACTTCGCAAGATCAGGAATATGTGGCCTCAGAAAATCTGTAAAAGCAATCAGAATGCTGATAATTTCCTGTTTTTCTTCAATTCTCAGGTTCTGAACTTCATTGTTAATCTCAAAAACTTCGGCTGGTTCTATAAAAACTGTTTGGCCGGTTGCACTGGTATCGTGAATATAGCCGCTGATTTTGCGCTTGTTTGACGCTGAAACCGGTATAACCAGGCGGCCGTTTCTAATGGTNNCTTGCCTTATCCCTGATGTCAGATTTTTCATCAATAATCTTTTCAATTTTCTGAATCAGCCCGGGCTCAGGAACTGATTCCGGGATTAATGCCGACAGATAGGGAATTTTATCGGCTTCCATTTGTTTCAGAAAACCTATAATTTCGGTAATAGTTATCAGCGAAAGCTTAAGTTCGACCATTAATTCGGGCTCGGTGAAAGTGCCCGGAAGTTTTACCCGTTTCAGTTCTTCTGTCAGGTCGTAATAATCCTGTGAAGGGAAATTTCCTACAAACTGCAGTATATGCTTCATTTCTGCTGCCTGCCCTATGAGTTCGGTTATTTTACCGAAATCATGAGAGAATGTGACATTGGCAGCCATCTGCTTAGCGAAGGGGCTATAGCAAATGTCTTGAAGCATATTCCGGACTTTATCGAATCCGGTTTTTACATCGTAGGTTTCAGGGTAAATCACAACAGAAATTTTACGCAAAAATAAGAATAAATGAGGAGGGGTAACCTTGTGGTGAGAGGTTAAGGAATCAGAACGTTTTTCTAGCGCTTTCTGTCTCTGAAAAGCAATAGAAGTCCGGCAATGGATAAGAAACCGATTATTCCGAAAAGGATATTTACCCACATGGGTTTTATAAACTTCATTGGGCTGTAATCGCCGATGGTAACATAGGCGGCCCAGTAATACGGATGCGATCTTAAAGGATCGCCCTGTTTTATCAAATCTAACTTGGCCTGGCGCAAAGCTTCATCTTTTGTCATTCCATCTTCGAGATATTCATAAAACTTCTGAACTATTTCAGCACTGGATTGGTCTTCAACAGCCCACATGGTCATAACAATTCCGGGAACACCGGCATAAATAAATCCACGGGCCAGATTCATCAAACCTTCTCCTTTCATAAGTTTGCCTGAACCTGTATTGCACGCACTCAAAACAGCCAGACCGGCATTCAGGTTCATGCTAAATAACTCATAGGTGTTTAGCATTCCATCTTCCAACGAGTCGTTATCCTGGTAAAACACAAGCTTTGATAACATAGGTTTTTCATTGTTTACCAGCGTATGCATGGCCAGATGAAGAATATTGTATTTTCCCGCAATTTCTTTGAATTTCTTTTCAGTGGCAACCTGCCCCGAAATTGTTTTTCCTGAAAGTGATTTTTTTATGCTTTTGATCTCATCCTCAACTCCGGGAATCGGAAGCAGGTAAACAGTTTTACCATTTCCGTCAGTAAAACCAACCTTTTTAGGATAGGTAAGATTTTCGTATGAAGGCGCCATGGCAAGCAGGTTTTCCGTAGCTTTTTTACGGCTGGTTTTGAGGCCAGAGAACTGGAATGTGGCCGAAGCACTGTAGCTGATAACATAGTTTCTGATAAGATAGGGCAGGGTCCTGAAATCCATTACTGTTAGGTCGGGAGCGGCATCAAGTAACATATCGAACGAGATATAACTAATCTCTGAGTCGGGTATAATAATCAGTTTCTTTTCGTTAACTATTTTCAAGCATGGCTCTAGCAGATCATTGTATAGGGCATAAGCAGCTTTCGTGTATTTGTCATAGTCATCTTTTTTTATACTCATCAGGTCGTTCGAAATAGTTGCATCACGTAACGTGCTGATATTCTTGAAGAAAGATGAATCAATGATATGGGTAATCAGATCAGATTCCCCCTTTTTGATAACAAAAATATAAAGTAGTGTATCGGTTAAGGTATATTCAATTACTACGCGGCCCGGTTCAAGCTGGCTTTCGATTTTTTCGATGCTTACATCGGGTTCTTTATATTTAATGCTGTAATAATCAGGATACTCCTTCTCAAGAACCTTGGTCAGACTATCATATTTCGTCTCAAATTCAAAAATTTTCGACTCCCAGAAACGGAGTTTGGCTTCGTCAGGCTGAACTTTCTGCCTTTCCTCGTAAGTATATCGTTGGTATGAACCAAGGTCAAGCTTTATCTTTTTTTCAATATCCTGAATAACTTTCGGAATACTGCTGAACTGTCGTGCTTCGATATCCTG
>DINP01000010.1 GCA_002426025.1 Bacteroidales bacterium UBA5537
GGAAAATTCAAAAAGAACGGGGATTTCTCCGAAGGCGATCTCGAATTTGAAACCACTCCTAAAATATCGTTGGCAGCCGGTTATTCAATAAATCAAAAAGCAAGGCGCACCCGCGGAACGGTAGGAACTGACCTATACGAAAGCCGCGATTTGTCTGCGCTCTTTGCCGATGTTCTTTTCAAATACAGGGGATGGGCTTTATCGTCTGAATATATTAACCGGTCGGTTGATGGCTCAGCCTTTACTTACAATTCTGCAGATTCTTCTCAGATGGCCAATGTAGTAACTGGTCATGGCATCAATACCCAATTGAGTTATTGTTTCAGAAATTACTGGGAGGTTGCAGCCCGCTATTCGATTGTNNGGATTGTGGATTTCGGATTGGCTAAGGGAATGATATATAAATCACTCAGCCACCAGAATTCGTCATTCAATCGTAAACCCGCCAGACCGGCAAAATGTAGTTTCTCAACCTAATAAAAATAGGCCTGTCGGGCTGGTCTAAAATCTGAAATATTAAATACATTTGCCCTCAGCACTGTGCCCCTTAGTGTCCGCATGAACAGCCACCACAGCCACCCATAGACTCATCTTCATCGAAGCCCGTGCCACAACTATTTGTATCACAGCTACCTGTATCACAACTTCCGGTGCCGCAGCCGCCGTTTACGTTGTATTTAACCTGGAAGCCTTCCTGAAACCAGGCCTGAACACCACCGGCAATGTAACCAACATTTTCAAATCCCTGATGGTGCAATAAATTTGCAGCTTTAAACCCACTTGTCTCGTCATAACCACCGGCAATATAGGTCGGGTCTTTTTCAAGCCATTGCAACTTCTCTAATAGCTGAAGCAGGGTAACCTGTGTTGAAGGAACGCCATCGTAGGCTACTACGCTATAACCATCTTCATCAATAATATCGATGAGAATAGCACCATCATTTATTTTCTGAAAAGCCTCGGCAGGCTGGTATTTTACAATTTCTGACATTACTTTTTATTTAAAATCCGCGGCAAAATTAGCTGAATTTAATAACCTGCATAGATTTAAATGCAGAAATTTATTTTTTTGTGATCATTCATGATTAAAAGCTGCATCATGATATCATTTTTCCTGATTGATGAAATACTTCCGCTTAAACCAGAAAGCTACACTTACTAATCCGATCATTACAGGTACTTCAACAAGCGGGCCAATTACAGCCGTAAAAGCTTCTCCAGAATTCATCCCAAATATTGCGATTGCAACAGCAATGGCCAACTCAAAATTATTACTGGCCGCTGTAAATGACAGGGTTACCGATTGGCTGTATGTGGCACCAATCTTTTTACTCATAAAGAATGAAAGCACAAACATCACCACAAAATAAATAAGCAATGGAATGGCAATCAACATAACATCGAGAGGTATTTTCACAATATATTCCCCTTTCAGCGAAAACATCACCACGATGGTAAACAACAATGCTATCAAAGTCAACGGGCTTATTTTTGGAATAAACTTATGGTGATACCATTCTTTGCTTTTCACCCTGATTAAAATAAAACGGGTCAGAAAACCNNATCATTCCAAACAATTACCATCGCGATACAGCGGGCCAAACCTATCATAATAATGCCATACATATAGGGCAGATTGGCATTATTTTCTCCCGGGAATAGTTTAAACAGCGTGATTGCCAGCACAAACATCAACACCGGCCCGATAATCCAGTTCTGAACCAACGATAGAGTCAGAATTTTCCAGTTGCGAAATACATCGCCAAGTTCCTCGTATTTCACTTTGGCAAGTGGCGGATACATCATCAGAATCAGACCAATAGCGATTGGTATATTGGTCGTACTGTCGGGTGAAGACTTCATACCATCACAGAAATCTGCAATTGCAGGAAAGAAATATCCTGATAAAACACCAATAAACATGGCAAGGAATATCCAGATGGTGAGAAACCTGTCTAAGAATTTGAGTTTTGGTTTTGAAGGCATTGGCAATTTTATATTTTAGGTTATAGATTTACGCTCTGTACTAAAAAAAACACTGCCCGAAAGACAATCAACAGTTACAATCACAGCCACAGGCTTTAGGTTGTGTCGGTTTCTCGGCATATACTGTAACACTATAAATACCGGTACCTGAAGACTTGAAATCTTCTAATTCTTGCTGATTAAGGTAGCTGAGCAGAATTTCTTCGGGGATAGTGATGACTTTCTCTTTCCTGACAGCAACGTTTTCTAATCCGCTATTTCTTATGTTATCAAGGTATTCGTTTTCCTGAATTGCCCCGGAAACACAACCCGCATACATCTCCGCTGCCTGTTTCAGTTTTTCGGGGAGTTCGCCTTTCAACACCACATCTGAAACAGAGATATGTCCACCGGCTTTAAGGACCCTGAAAATCTCCTGAAATGCCTTTAATTTATCAGGCACCAGATTCAACACACAATTGCTGATTATTACATCAGCCTTGTTAGCAGTAACCGGCAATTTCTCGATGTCACCAAAGCGGAATTCTACATTGTTATAGCCCAGCTTTTCAGCATTTTCTCTGGCCTTATCAATCATGGCCTGTGTAAAATCCACGCCAATCACTTTACCTTTTTCGCCCACCAATGCCCTGGCCACGAAACAATCGTTTCCGGCTCCTGACCCGAGGTCAACCACGGTATCTCCGGCTTTGATCCGGGCAAATTCTGTGGGAATTCCGCAGCCAAGCCCCAGATCGGCATCAGGATTATAGCCCGTTAGTGAATCATAGTTTTCGCTGAAAATGGTATAATCCACATCACCGCAGCAACTCGAGGCCCCACAGCAGGAAGACTCATTTTCCAATTTTGATTGAAGTACAATCTCGCTGTATTTCTCTTTTACAACGTTTTTCAATTCTTCGTTATTCATTTTTTAATTTTTAAAGGGTGCTTGGATCATTATCACATTCAAAAATCAAAGAATCATAAAATTGCCTGAAAGCAAACTGAATCTCATCCCGCACACGGATAAACTCGCTGTGAATAAATTCATCTGTTCCGGTAGCATGTGACGGATCATCAAATCCAATATGAATCCGGTGTTTAACCTTGCCGGAAAATGCCGGGCAGGCTTCATTGGCTCCTCCACATACTGTTATCACATAATCCCATTCTTCACCCAGATACAAATCGACAGAGTCGGAAGTGTGATGGCTGATGTCGATCCCTGCAGCTTTCATCACATCAACGGCCTTGGGATTGAGTTTGCCCGAAGCTTCCGTTCCGGCTGAGCATACAATTAGAGTTGAATCAAAGGATTGCAGAAAGCCGTGAGCCATCTGGCTGCGGCAGGAATTGCCGGTACATAGAATGAGTATTTTCATTATTCAATATACTTAGTTGATTAATTTCTTGGAAATCAGCTACCTCAGTATCAGAAAAAGAAGATGTCCTTGCTTTTATCTATTTCTGGTGCGATTTCGTCTTTCACGACTACTGCCGCTTTTGCAAGCCTGGCAGTTTTTTTGGTTTTGGGAGCCGTTTCGCAACTAGCATCAAGGCTGAGAATAGGATTAAAAAAATTATTGAGCAGTTCGAGGAAACGCTTTATTTCGGCCTGACAAATGCAATAGTTGATCTTTAGGCCTTCAATTTCGCCTTGTATCAGCCCTATATCGCGCAGCTCCTTCAGATGCTGAGAGGCTGTGCTTCTGCTCAGAGGTAGAAAATCAGTAATATCGCCCGAGATACAGGTTTTGGTTTCAGCCAGATACTCAAGAATTGCCAGCCGTGCCGGATTGGAAATTGCTTTAGCGAACCTTGCCAGTTCGTTTTGATGATCTGAATATTTTTCGGATTTTTTCATTTTCTCAATTTATGCCGTAAAATTACGACATTAATTGAGAAATAAAAGATTCCTGACGAAAAATAATCAACAGATCGGATGCGATTCAGTTCTTAATCATTTTTGCTATTCTGATTCCCTTATCAGAATGCACCCTGATTATATACAGACCGGTTGCCAGATTTCTGACATCAATACGATGATTATCATCTGACACTTTCAGCTTTTTAACAACAACACCATGCATATTAACAATTTCAATTATTGAATTGGTATTTTCAGCAGGCATTTCAATAGTAAGGAAATCAGATGTGGGGTTTGGGAATATATAAATTGAGATAAGATTACCTGAGGGTTCATTAATTGAATAAGGGGCACCATTTTCATTAAAGATATTTATGCCCCCAAATTTTGTGGTTATCCATTTTGAACCATATTTATCAACAACGATAGAATTAATGTAATTATCGGAAAGAGGAGAATTATTGAGATCATAAACTGACCAGTTTGATCCATCAAAATGACCAATCCCATCATTCCAGGTACCTACCCATACAGAACCATCTGTATCAAAACACATAGAACTTAAGTAGTAATCGTGTAGTCCTTCGTTAAGATATTGCCAATCCTTTCCATTAAATGTGACCAGCCCTCCACCATCCGTAGCCACCCACATCAATCCACTATCATCAAATAGGATTTCAACTACATAATTATCGGGTAATCCGGAGTTGACTATATTATAAGTTGTCCAACTACTGCCATTAAAGGATGTTAATCCTGAGCTACTTCCAATCCAAACTACCCCCTGATTATCTTGGGTTATAACATTAATATAATTATCTGGAAGTGCTGAGTTGTATTTATTAAAAGTTGTCCATTCGGAACCATCAAACAAACTTATACCTCCCTGTGATGTACCTATCCATTTTTTCCCGCTTTCGTCAATAAATAAGCAACGGATAGAATTGTAAGACAAACCAGAGTTTGAAGTATTATAAATGGTCCAGGTAGTATTATCTAATTTAACGAGTCCTCCCCCATAGGTTCCAATCCATTTAACACCAGCAGCATCAATTTCAATTGGAATTATAAAATCATTTGGCAAATCCGAATTTGAGGTGTTGTATATTGTCCAGGTTTCACCATCAAGTTTTATCAGGCCCGACCCGCCGGTTCCAATCCATTTTACTCCGTTTGATTCAAATGCTATGGTTTCTACTGAATTGGATGGTAATCCACAACTTGCTGTATTATAAAGATTTAAAGTACCATTATCGAGTTTTACCAAGCCATCTGTTGTCCCTATCCATTTTGAGTCTCCATCATCCGAAATCAAGGAAAGCACATAGTCCGAAGGTAGTATTGACCCTGAATGATTATACGTAATCCATGAAAAATCGTCAAATACAGAGAGCCCCCCAGCATAAGTACCAATATATTTTAAGCCATCATTATCAATAGAAAGCGAGGTAATCTGGTTATCAGAGAGTCCCGAATTTGATTCTTGATATACAGTCCATTCTGTTCCGTCAAATTTAATCAGCCCGATACTTACTGTCCCTATCCATGCAGTATTATTGACATCAAAAGCAATTGCACTTATGAGATTTGAGGGCAGATCAGAATTACTTTGGTTATAATTTTCCCACTCTATACCATCAAATACTGCCAATCCCCGATTGCGTGTGCCAGCCCAGATTCTTCCTGTGTTATCAACTGCCAGACAAGTTATCGTATTTTCAGGCAATGGCGAATTGAAGGTATTGTAAATAATCCAATTTGTACCGTCAAATTTCACCAGTCCTTCCTGATTGGTTCCAATCCAAATATTACCAAGATTATCGGAAGTTATTGCACTAATTACGCTATTTGGCAAACCAGAATTTTCACTAGTGAAAACTTCCCAGCTTTCACCATCAAACTTTGCCAATCCACCAGGATTGAAATCAACGGAATTACCCATGCCAATCCATAAATTACCATTAACATCAAAATTCAGAGTATTTATAAGATTAAGAGGCAATTCCGAATTAAGTGTATTATAAAAAGTAAGGCTATCGGTATTCAAATCAACTTTAACCAAACCGCCAAGAGTCCCTACCCACAGATTATTATCGTCTTTAATCAGCGCTTTTATATACGTATTATCAAGATATTGCATCCATTGAGGATTCTGAGCTACTGTTGTTCCGAAAAAGGGGAGGCAAATCAAGATTAGGATTATCTTTTTCATTGTCAAATATTTATATTTCTCNNTTACCTGCTCTTTTGTTATCAAACAACCCGTTGGAATTTTCTCAAACCAGGGCTGGATTATGGCAATAAATTTATCAATTTTTTCAGTTTCATCAACTATTTCAACCAATACAGGTAGCTTTTCTGAAATTTCCCAGAACTTCACCGACTGAATCACACTTGATGATCCATATCCCATTACCCCCCTGAAAACCGTAGCACCAGACAATCCATATCTTTTGGCCGCAAAAACAAGGGTTTCGCTGAGTGTTGAATGTTTGAATTTGTCGGTGCTGCTGATGTAGATGCGCAGCATAGTCACTTCGCTTCCTGTTTGCATAGCTATATTATTTTGGTAAGGGCATGTCCTCCGAAAGTGGCAATCAGTCCTAAAAATACGCTTAATCCGGCATATAAGGTAAAATGGTAAAAGCTGCCATCCCTAAGCAATGATAGGTTTTCACTTGAAAAAGTTGAAAAAGTAGTAAATCCTCCGCAAAAGCCAACAGTAAGAAACAAACGCAATTCAGCGTTGCTCAGGTTTCCTCGTTCAGAAAAGCCGTAAAATAAGCCTATCAGAAAACAGCCCAGCAGATTTACCACAAAAGTGCCGTAGGGAAAAGAAGAAATAAAAGTGTTTTGAATATAGCGCGAAGCAAGAAAACGGCTAACACCACCAAGAAAACTGCCTGTACCGATGACCAAAAGGATTTTTAACATACGCTGATGCTGTCTTAAATATGAAGATTAAAACGTTCGCAGGAGTTATCAGCTTTTTGAAGGCGGTTTAAGGCTAACCCCATAGCCGCATCAAAGATAAAAAAAATCAGAGGCCAATTCCACGCAGTGACGCTAAGACGCAAAACTTAGTTTAAATCCAGGATCAAATTATAGAACCCAAAGAATTAATGGTAGCAATAACTTATCAGTAAATCCAGTTGAAAATAAAACCGACGATGACAATTCCTAGGGAAACAATTCCGAGAAAGGCAAATATCAGCTTGAGTTTCAATACCTTTCGAAGGATGATCATTTCGGGCAGAGAAAGTCCGATAACCGACATCATAAAGGCCAATGCGGTGCCCAGCGGAACACCTTTTTCGATCAATACACTCACAATCGGAATGATTCCTGCTGCGTTAGAATACAGTGGAACGCCTATCAGAATGGATAATGGAACTGAATACCAGGTAGATTTACCCATCAGTTGCGCCATATAACTTTCGGGCACATAACCATGTGCGGCTGCCCCAACCCCTACTCCAATCACTACATAAATCCAGACCTTGCCAACAATCTCATTTACTGCTTCGAAACCACGGCTGATACGCTGGTCAATGGTTAAATGTTCTTCTTCTCCGTTTTCACTCCCACCTTTGAATTGATATACCCAGCTTTCCACATACTTTTCGAGCTTCAGTTTGCCAATCACCCATCCTGCTGTGATAGCCAGCACAAGACCGGTGCCGATGTAAATAGAGGTAACCTTCCATCCGAAAAGGCCGAACAACAATACCACTGCCACTTCATTGATCATAGGCGCAGCAATCAGAAATGAGAAGGTAACTCCAAGTGGCACACCGGCTTCGATAAACCCCAGAAAAAGCGGTATGGCCGAACAGGAACAAAATGGGGTGACAATTCCTAAGAAGGCTGCCATTACATTTCCGGCAAACAATGATTTNNCCGGACGATAATCCAGGAATCAGATCAATAATAAAGTTGGTAACCGGGTTCAGATTGATGTAAATCAGAACCCACATACCCAAAGCTGCAAGTATCGAAAATAACTTTTTTGACTTCATGACAAATTCAAAATTTCCCCGAGATATAATCCTCTGTCTTTCAGACAAAAAAGATCACTACATAATAAATCCCAACTCCGATAAACAAGACTGCAATTGCTCTACGGAACCACAGTTCAAATGCCTTCAAACGATTATATGCTTTGCCGACATTGCCTACTGCATAAGCCAGCAACCAGGCAAAAATGATGACCGGCAAGCCCGTTGCTATGGCAAAAATCAGAGGGAGAAATAGCCCGGAAGGACTGGCAACTGTAATGGGAATCAACATTCCAAAGTAGAGTACGCCACTGTATGGGCAAAATGCAAGCGCAAAGACAATTCCAAGCAACAATGCACTCCAATAGCCTTTGTTTTTTCGTTTTTCCATTCTTTCGGCCAGATTAAAACCCGGAATGCGCAGCCTGATAAAATCAAGCATAAACAGCCCGATCAGAATCAGTATCGGCCCCAGTAGTTTTTCGCCCCAGCCTTGAAATAACTTTGTAATTTCAAACTTACCTGCACCCAGAAAGATAATAACGCCAATAGCAGTATAAGAAACCGCCCGACCAAGCGTATAAACCAATCCACTGATAAACACCCGGTTACGGTCGCTTAGATCGCGACTGATAAATCCAATTGCCGAAATATTGGTTGCCAGCGGGCAGGGGCTGATGGCGGTCATCAATCCCAGAATAAGGGCTGTAAGAGCTGCGTAGCTTGAATTTTCGAGAATGGTGTTGAAGAATTCCATTTTTACAGTTGTTAATGAAGAAAGCTGAACCTTAATCGATTAATAGAACACGAATGACACTGATTAAAACGGATTTTCACGGATTACAATTTACCGAACCCAGAGCCCCTCGCTCCCTCGCCTCTTTTCGCTCCCTCGCTTTTGAACCCAGAACCCAGAACCCTTGAATCTCAGCTTACTCAACCAATCCGTCAATAACCTCTTTTATCGCTGCTTTCAGCTTTTCGGGATTGCTTCGGGCGTGCATAAAAGCCAGTTCGGTTAAATCGGTTTTTTTGTCACCTTTTATTATAAGCAATTCCTGTCCGGCAACTTCGAGCTTTTCGCCAATTGCTTCCCCTTCTTTCTCGTCAAGATTAACTGACTGAAAAGCAATTTTTCCATCCTTAACAAGGCCGGCATACAGTTCATTCAGGCTGTTTTTAGTAACATCTTCAACGGCATTGCAGGTTGCACAACGATGGTCGTAGTGAAAATAATAAACCATTGTTTCCGCAGTTTGCGGCTCTGCAACAACAGTTTCCTTTACTTCTGTCTGCTGATTGCAGGAAAATATAATCAGGCTGATAGCCATAGTCAGAAATAGAATCTTTTTCATCAGTGTACTTTTTTAATGGTTAACCAAGAATCAATTTAGCAATCTCTTCATCTGATGGAAGACGGCCTTTCATCACCACCTTACCGTCAACTACCAAAGCAGGTGTTGCCATAACGCCATACTTCATTATCTCCATAATATCTTCAACCTTGGTGATGGTAGCATCTAGGTGATTCTTTTCTACAAAATCGCGGGTGGCTTTTTCGAGTGACTTACACTTGGGGCAGCCGGTACCCAGTACTTTGATTTCCATTTAGTTTTTGTTTAAAGTCAATTAATTTATTTCTCTTCAAAAAAATCCCTGAAAAGGCTTTTTGCAACCGCCCAGTTTTCCTGATTGATGCAATACTTAATATATGGTGGATTGATTTCGCCCTGGATAAGTCCGGCGGCTTTCAATTCTTTCAGATGTTCTGATAAGGTGGAGCGGGCTATGTCAAGTTGATCGTGTAAATCGCCGCTATAGCAACAGGTTTTGGTATTGTTCGCGATATATTCAAGGATAAAAACCCTTACTGGATGCGATAAAGCTTTGGCAAATCGGGCAATCTGATGCTGTTCATCGGTATAAATCTTGTTTTTCGTCATTTCATTTCGCATTTCGTCGAATGGCGAAACAAAAGTATATGATTTAATTGAAAAACAAAAGAATGTTCGCAAAATATTGGAAAATATTTAGTATGCTTATTATCTGGTGATTGAGGGTAGGGGATTGCTATCATTCCACTGAGGTGGTCTCGACTACCCCTGACTGCATGAAGACAATCAGGCAGGCTCGACCACCGACAAAGCACTGTGCTCCGAGCTATTCGGGGCATAAATCGTAAATCTAAAATCTGAAATTCATTTACCTCGCGCCCCGTGGCTTCGATTTGATTTGATAAACGTAAAGTTTGGTTTCAACATTGCCAAACAAATCACTCAGCCACCGGCATTCGTAATTCTTCATTCGTTATTCGTAAATCGTTATTCGTAAATCTATAATCATTGGCTCTGAGCCCTGTGGCTTCGATACAATTTGACAGTAGTTTCGTTTATATTTAACACTTCTGAACAAATCACTCAGCCACCAACCCATAAGGCAGTTAAAAATGAACAACTAAAAATTAATAGTTATTCGATTGTTTCTTCGTTACTTAGCTATAAGAACTTCTTCTTTTTAAGATAAATTTACTATGCAACTACTCAGCCACCGGCATTCTTAATTCTTTATTCGTCATTCGTAAATCGCAAATCTAAAATCGTAAATTCATCTGCCCTGAGCCCTTTGCCCTGAGCTTCCCCCTACCCTGCCATCGTTCCGCAAAGTTGATAAAGCATTCTGGCTCCAACATTTCCGTCCCAGCCATCTTCGCCAGGTGCAACTTCACACAGGTCGAAGCCAATAATCTCCCTGCCGCTTGATTTGAGGACATTCAGCAGATGCACCAACTCTTCGTATTCAAGCCCGCCAGGAACCGGAGTTCCGGTGTTTGGGCAAAGTTTAGGGTCTAAGCCATCAATATCAACTGAAACATGCACTGTTTGTGGAAGTTTGCCAACAATTTCATGGCAAAGGCCATCCCAGTTCTCCCCTTTGTAAAAGCGCTTCCTGACTTCTCGATCAAAATAAACCACAATTCTGTCAGGGTTTTTCTCACATAAGTCATTCTCTTCGAGGCAATAATCCCTGATACCGACCTGAATAAGCTTACTGATCTGTGGCACTGTTTTCAATGCATTGAAAAAAATTGAAGCGTGGGAGTAGGTGAAACCTTCATAGGCATCGCGCAGGTCCATGTGTGCATCAATATGCAAAACTCCAAAATCCGGGTTGTTTTCACCCTGAAGATGCAGATATCCCAATGGAATGCTGTGATCACCCCCGACCAGGCCAACCATTTTTCCCTGCTGTTTCCAGAAGGCAGCTCTCTCTTTTACCCAGGAATTCATTTTACCGCAGGCATCGTTAACCGAATCCAGAATATCAGACAAGGATTTATCTGACTCCGGATGAATTCCTGACTCTATCGCTTCGATTAATACCCTTGCTTCAGCTTTAGCTTTTTTACCCAAATCTGATAATTTTTCAGGGCATTTATCCATATAAATGCCTCGTTTCCAAAGTTCAGGATAATCATGGTGATACAGATCAATCTGTGCTGAAGCCTCTTCGATTGCGGCCGGCCCATCTGCAGTTCCAGAGCCATAGCTCACAGTAACTTCCCAGGGAACCGGAATAATTATTATATCAGATTGCTCAGCATTAAAGGGCAGTCCAAACAGTCCCGTATGAACCGATGCCGCTGCATTTGGATTGAATCCTGCTATGATTTGGTCTTTTGTCATTTCACGAAAGTTGATTTTTCTATACTACAGGCAAAAGTAATGAATCAGCCGATTGAACAAACCAAAACATCCCGGATGGAAAAAACACCTGTTTCCTCTATTACTTTTCAGCCACAAATGCATTAATAGTATGCATCTCCTGATAAATCAAAAAAATCAATAATACGTTCATCAAAACCAGTTCCTCTATGAAACGATTCTTACTGCTGATTACGATTACCTGTCTGTTTTTTACATCCGGTATTTTTGCGGCAAATTTCAACAATGAACCTTATCAGGCCACTCAACCTGATGGCAGTGTGATTAATTGCTTTGTATCTGGTGATGAGTACTTTAACTGGATGCACGATGCAGAGGGATTTACCATTATTCAGGCTGAAGACGGGTTTTATTATTATGGAATTACTGATAAGGGATTGGTTATTCCATCAGGTTACCGGGTTAATTCAGTAGATCCTGAATCAGTTGGCTTAACCAGGTGGGCAAAAATATCGAAAACCGAATACAACAGGAGAAAGTCCGCTCTCAGCGAAGGAACCAACCGGTCAACCCGTGCTCCTCACCTTGGCACCATGAACAACCTGATTGTTTACATAAAGTTTTCTGACGACACCGAATTTACCACCACACGTCAGACGTACGACAATATGTTTAACCTTCCTACAGGCAATACCCTTAAATCTTATTACACCGAAGTATCTTATAATCAGTTTACTATCAACTCGACACATTATCCTGATTGTGCGATGACTACAAATTATTCCTACACGGATACCCATGCCCGGAATTATTTTGAACCATACAATGCAACCACTAATCCAAGCGGATATAATGGTGAAACAGAGCGCCGCTTGCGCGAACATGCACTTCTGCGTGATGCTATAAACTGGATAAATGCCAATTCTCCAGTACCAACAGGCTTAAATATTGATGGTGATAACGACAACAATGTTGATAATGTATGCTTTATTGTCCGTGGAGGAAATGGTGCCTGGGCTAGCCTTTTGTGGGCGCATCGCTGGGCATTATATACATACAATGTCTATATTAATGGAAAGCGGGTTTATGACTATACCTTTCAACCTGAAACACAGGTAAATGTNNGTTTCTTCTTGGGACCTGATGGAATCAGGCGGAGGCCACATGGGAGCCTATATGAAATACGAATATGCAGATCAGTCGTGGGTTACTTCCATCCCGGAAATCACAACTTCAGGAACTTATACCCTGAACCCGCTAACTTCGGCAACAAATAATTGCTACAAAATTGCATCACCCAATTCGACTACTGAGTTTTTTATTGTTGAATACCGGCAAAAAACCGGAACATTTGAAGGCACCATTCCAGGATCGGGCCTGATCGTTTACAGGATTGATCCGGCACAAAACGGGAATGCCGACGGTCCACCGGACGAGGTTTATATTTACCGGCCCAATGGAACAACATCAATGAACGGTAGTCCCAATAGCGCCTATTTCTCATCGACTTCAGGCCGCACGGCCATTAACGACGGTACAAATCCTTCCTCTTTTCTGCAGAATGGAAGTGCAGGCGGCTTGAATATCTTCAATGTCACAACAGCCGGCACTACCATTTCATTTGATGTTGGCATCAGCAATATTTATAACCCATCGGCCTTTACAGCTACAACAATCTCAGGAACGCAAATCAATCTGAGCTGGCAGAAAAACGCGGCCAACAACAATGTAATGCTGGCATTCAGCACAACACCAACATTTGGCAGTCCGCAGAACGGAACAACATACAGCCCAGGCAATACTCTGGCGGGAGGAGGCACTGTACTTCTGAGTGGAGGCGGAACTTCATTCAATCACACATCCCTTTCTCCTTCAACCACATACTATTACAAGATATGGTCGTTTGACGGAACCACAAGCTATTCCAGCGGAGCAAGTGCTCAGGCTACAACAACCTGCGGTTCAATGAGTCTTCCTTTGTCCGAAACCTTTTCGGGAAACGGCATTCCTGCTTGCTGGACTCAACAAGTGGCGGGGACCAATGTAGCTTCCAACTGGACACTATCTGCCACAAACAATGCCGGAGGAACATCTGGTGAAATGGTTTGCACCTGGCAGGATAAAAACCCGGCTACAAACCGACTGGTAACAGCAGCATTAAATACTACAGGGGTAAGCTCACTGAATCTCAGCTTCAGACACATGTTTGATGATTACGGCCCAGGAGCAACACTCAGGATACAATCGAGCACCAATGGCACCACATGGACTAATGAAGCCTGGTCGTTAGCGTCATCAGCGGATATAATCATAGGACCTGAAATAATAAATACAACCATATCATCAAACCTGAATTCGCAAACTACGTATATTGCCTTTACTGTTGAAGGAAACCTTTACCAATTTGACTATTGGTATATAGACAATATTTCAGTTACAGCTGCGGGCGTGCAATCATATACTATCAACACTTCGGCCAATCCAACTGCCGGTGGTACGACAACCGGTGGTGGCACCTACAATTCAGGAGCCCAGGCTACATTAACCGCCACTCCGGCAACTGGTTACACTTTCACCAACTGGACTGAAAGCGGAAATGTCGTTTCAACAAACGCGAGTTATAGTTTTACTGTCAACTCCAACCGCACATTGGTGGCAAACTTTACACTGCAACAATTTACCATCGCAGCTTCGGCCAACCCAACTGCAGGTGGAACTGTTTCTGGAGCTGGTAGCTATAACTTCGGGTCACAAGCTACGCTTC
>DINP01000066.1 GCA_002426025.1 Bacteroidales bacterium UBA5537
ATAAATGAAATAGCCAAATCTTTTTTCATTTTCTCAATTTTTATTATTGTTGATTTATTGGCCTAGTTTCCGCTGTGTAAGATGGAATATGCAAGAATTTTCAATTCGGAGCCAGGCAGTTTTGGCTAAAGCCAGATTTGTTAATATCCCAATATCCACGCGCTGAAGCCCGGGGCAACTGAATAAAAAGTTCAACGATAAAATACCAACTTCTATAACATCGAAAAACCCTTCAATTAACATCGGCTTCAGTTGGCGGAAAATTAAAAAACTATCATAACTAACGGCTTTAGCCGGTAGTAATTGAAACCAATAAAAGATAAGGGGCTTTAGCCAAAATGGACTGTTTAATAGAACCCCAATTCCACAACAACGACTTATTCGCAAGTACTACTCATATAACTTCGAAAAACCAAACCTCTCAACAAACTCATCTACTTCATCTTCAAATGACTTCCTCTGGTGATGTTGTTCCTGATTCCTTATATATTCCCTGACCCTATCAATACCTGATTCCGAAACCGAAACTGCGTAATACTCTTCCTGCCATCCGAATTTACCTTTACACAATTTTTGATCATTAATCCAGAAAGAAGATTCACCTTTTATCAATTGCATAACTTTACTCATTGTCTGATCAACACCAAGGGATACAAGACAATGGCAATGATTTGTATAACCATTTATAAAGTCAACATAAATCCCTTTTTTGATAGCATTTTCTTTAATATGCTTCCAGACTTTCTGCCTTATTACCGGAGTATCCAGAAAAGGGACACTGTGTTTTGTCCTCCAAACAAAATGAATATAGACCCTTGCGAATGGCATAATGGATAATTGTGAATTTGCAATTTTAAACAAATATAAGTCATTTGTCATTTTTATAATTATCATCTCCAACATATTATCACATCTTAATTTTAATGATTATACAATGCAGCCATTTCACTGGAATGAATATGATCATTTATTATTTTCAATTCGGAGCCAGGCAGTTTTGGCTAAAGCCAGATTTGTTAATATCCCAATATCCACGGGCTGAAGCCCGGGGCAACTGAATAAAAAGTTCAACTATAAAATACCAACTTCTATAACATCAGGAAACCCTTGAATTAACACCGGTTTCAGTTGGCGGAAAATTAAAAAACTATCATAACCAACGGCTTTAGCCGGTAGCGAAGAATAAACCAATCAATTACCAACGGCTTTAGCCGGTGGTATAAAAAAGCAATACACGAAACCGGGCTTTAGCCCAAAAAACTATACCGTTAATCCAGTTGGCGAAATAATCAGAATTACTCAATTATTTTATTGACACGATAAACCACACAAACGAACAACGGGCCCTATTTATCTGTTTAATCCCAAAACATTAACTTATGGACAAACAGGTAAGCACTTTAAAAAAGGTCTATGAACCTTCGAAAGAGGTTAAGAAACGCTCAATTATTAAGGATTACGATAAAATTTATAACGAATCCATCACCAATCCCGAAGCTTTCTGGGCTGCTGAAGCGAAAAAGCTTGAATGGTATAAAAAATGGAACAAGGTGCTCGACAACTCCAAACATCCATTTTATGAATGGTTTTCTGGTGGAAAAATCAATATAATTCACAATGCACTCGACCGTCATCAAAAGAACGCCACTCGTAATAAAATGGCTATTATCTGGGAAGGTGAACCTGGAGATGTGCGCACTTTTTCATACCATGCACTTAACCGTGAGGTTACAAAGTTTGCCAATATACTGAGGTCAATGGGAGCCAGGCCGGGTGAGATTGTAACTATTTATATGCCGCAAATACCCGAAACGGTTATAGCAATGCTGGCCTGTGCGAAAATCGGAGCTATTCACAGCGTTGTTTACGGGGGTTTTAGTGTAGAGGCTCTTGCCGAACGCATTGAAGATGCCAACAGTCGTATTCTGATAACCGCTGATGGAGGTTTCCGGCGGGGTAAGGCTACTTCATTGAAGAACATTGCCAATGAAGCCATGCAGCGCTCACCAACTATTGAAGTGTGTATTACTGTAAAACGAACCGGCGAAGAATGTTTTATGGAGAATGACCGCGATTTCTGGTATCACGATCTTATGTCAATGCCTTTGGCCTGCAGCAATTGCGAAACCGAACAAACAGATGCGGAAGACCCCCTGTTTATATTATACACATCGGGAACCACCGGTAAGCCAAAAGGGCTGGTGCATACGCATGGTGGTTACGCGGTTTATACTGCGGCAACCTTCAACTATGTATTTGATATAAAGCCCGAAGACCGTTTCTGGTGTGCTGCCGATCCCGGATGGATTACCGGCCATAGTTATATGGTTTATGGTCCACTGATAAATGGCGCAACCATTATGATGTACGAAGGCGCACCCAACCACCCTTACCCGAACCGTTGGTGGCAGATGATTGAGAAGTACGGAATCAACATACTCTACACCTCTCCTACTGCTATTCGAGGTTTGATGCGCTTTGGCTCTTCGTGGGCCGACCGTCACAATCTGAGCTCGCTTCGCTTGCTCGGATCGGTTGGCGAACCAATTAACCCCGAAGCATGGAAATGGTACTACGAAGTTATTGGAAAGAGCCGGTGCCCGATTATGGATACATGGTGGCAAACCGAAACCGGCGGACACATGATCACTCCGCTGCCTTCTATGCCTTTAAAACCAGGTTCTGCGGCCAAACCATTTTTCGGAATCGAAGCGGCTGTGGTGGATGACAAAGGGAAGGAAGTGAAACCGGGAGAAGAGGGAACGCTTGTAATTAAAAACCCGTGGCCGGGAATGGCCCGTACCATTCTGGGCGACCCCGATCGCTATGTTGAGAAGTACTGGGAAAAATACAGCAAACAAAAATGGTATCTGGCCGGAGATTCGGCCCGTAAAGACGAAGATGGCTATTACTGGATTATTGGCCGGATTGATGACGTGATTAAAGTGAGTGGCTACCGGCTGGGCTCAGCTGAGATAGAAAGTGCACTGGTAAGCCATCCGGCTGTTACCGAAGCAGCAGCCATCGCATTGCCTGATGAGTTAAGAGGCAATGTAATTCATACAACAGTCATACTCAGGCAGGGTATTGAAGGAAACGATAAGCTGGCCGATGAACTTAAAACCCATGTTGAAAAAGAGATTGGACCCATTGCCCGTCCTTCCTTTGTTGTGTTTGCCGATGCCTTGCCCAAAACCCGTAGCGGAAAAATTATGCGCAGGGTATTGAAAGCCAAAGCATTGGGACAGGATACAGGCGATCTTTCAACACTGGAGGAATAGATACCGGATTGATACCGGAGTGTTAACAGTGCGTAAAAAATAATCCATGGTCAGGATAAAAAGCATTCTGTTCCTCACTATTATATTGCTACTTTCAGCAAACTGCTCAAAAGACAAGCAGTCGGATGAAGCCGGAAATAAGATGCAGGATTTTGTTATCAGCATCTCAAACTATGCTAAAGCTATAGATCCGGGGTTTATAGTAATCCCGCAAAATNNACCTATACTATCGACAATTATCGTCTCTCTATGCTTCAGCAAATCAAAACAACAGAAAAAGTTTTGGTTTCAGAATTCGTTGCCCGTAATATTGACATTCAGGAGGCATATACACGAAACTACACCGAAGACTTTATATGCTTTGTAAGAGCCGAAGATAATTACAACTATCACAAGATTCCTGACAACATATTCCATTCAAATGCCACTAATATTGCTTCTCTTTCCGATGTCCAAAATTACCTTTACCTTATTAGTAATGACAATTTTGAATCGAAAAATGGGATGATCAATGCCATTTCGGAGAAAAACTTCGATTTAGTTTTAATTGACTTGTTTTACGATGGTGACGAATTTACCCGGGAAGAGGTCAATCTCTTAAAAACAAAACCAAACGGTAGCCAACGATTGGTAATAGCTTACATGAGTTTAGGATCAGCAGAGAATTACAGGTATTACTGGCAAACAGACTGGAGACTCAATCATCCATCATGGATAAAGAAAAAATATGAAGGCTATGATGATGAATATTGGGTCGAATTTTGGGAAAAGGAATGGCAGGATATAATTTATGGTAGCGATTCCGCGTATCTGAATAAAATAATCAATGCCGGTTTCGACGGGGTTTATCTCGACAATGTTGAAGGCTATTATTTCCTTTACCATAATGATTAGAAAATATAACTTCAACATAGAAGGCCAAAAAAAACCACACTCAGCCTGTTATTCTGAGTTATAGACGAAAAAGAAATTCTCTTTATATTCGTCAACCTAAAATCTCTCGCAATGATGCACTATAAAATCAACACAGATTTCCGATGAGTGGACTGCTTAATTACCTTATTCTTCTGCTTGCCGCTGCTTTTTTTTCACCTTACCTCATCAGGAAGGGCGGGAAAGCCTCGCCCTGGCTGCTGGGTCTGCTATCGGCCGGAGGCTTTGGCTACCTGCTAAGCTATGCTGGTTTTATCGCTAAAGGCAACACCCTCAATTACACCATAGAATGGCTGCCTGAACTTTACCTCAATTTCACCCTTTACCTTGATGGATTATCTCTCTTTTTCGGATTGCTGGTACCCGGAATGGGTGCATTGGTGCTTGTGTTCGCAGGAAAATACATGCAGCCTTACCCACTCAAACACCGGTTTTTCTTCCTCATACTGCTGTTTGAATTTGCCATGCTGGCTCTGATTTTGTCGGGGAACCTTTTCACGATGTTCATCTTTTGGGAGTTAACCAGTGTAAGTTCCTTCCTTTTGGTGGGTTTTAACCATGAAAAGCCTGAAGCCCGCAACGCCGCACTTCAGGCCTTGCTCATCACTGTTTCAGGTGGTTTGGCCATGATGGCAGGGTTCATTATGCTGGGACAGATGGCCGGAACCCTCGAAATAAATCAACTGCTCAAATCGGGTGATCTAATCCGCAATCATCCGAATTACCTGCCTGCGCTGCTGCTCATCTTGGCCGGGGCGTTTACCAAATCAGCACAATTCCCTTTCCATTTCTGGCTTCCGGGAGCCATGCAGGCCCCTTCGCCGGTAAGTGCTTTTTTACATTCCGCCACAATGGTAAAAGCAGGCATTTACCTGATTGCCCGACTCAGTCCGGTGATGGGTGGTACGCCCGAATGGCGCTACATTCTTACCATCACGGGTGCCATCACCATGATTTTAGGCGCCTATTTTGCCTACTCACAAACGGATTTCAAGAAAGTATTGGCCTACACCACCATCAGTGCCCTGGGAACCCTGGTACTGATGCTCGGCATTGATACTGACATTTCGGTAAAGGCCGCCATTATATTTTTGCTCGTCCACGCACTTTACAAAGGCGCTTTGTTTATGGTGGCCGGGCTGATTGACAAGTCTGTAGGATCACGCGACTTGCGGAAAATAAGCGGACTGTTTAAGGTAATGCCAATCACATCTCTTGCGGCCATCGTTTCACTGCTCAGCATGGCCGGACTTCCACCGATGATCGGATTCATTGGTAAAGAGCTGATTTATGAAGCCAAATTTGCACTTCCCGATATCGGTAACGTCCTCCTTATGGTTGGGGTAATCACCAATGTGATTATGGTGGCCATTTCGCTGGCGCTGATTTTCAACCTTTTTCTCGGTCCGCTGAAATATCCCGGCGAAAAGCCCAAACCTCCCGCCCTTGCGCTGAGAATAGGCCCATTGCTGTTGGCCGGTATCAGCCTTATTTTCGGGCTTTTTCCTGCTGATGTGGCCCGATTGCTGCTCAAACCAGCCATTGTTGCCATACACCCATCCATTGACACCCTGAAGCTTGGGCTGTGGCATGGTTTCAACGAGGTATTGCTGGTGAGCTTTATAACAGTGGTTGCCGGTGTGGTATTGTTCCTGCTTTACCGGAAAATAAACCGCTGGCTCACCCGCTTCAACAACGAAGTGATAACTTTCCGTTTTGCGAAAGCATTCAATCAGGGGCTCGATCTGTTTCTAAGTCTCACCAAAAAGAAAACAGCCATTGTACAGAGTGGCTATCAGCGTTTTTACCTCATGGCCATATTTGTCATGACATCAGTGTTGGCCTGGTATCAACTGGCTTACACCTGGCAAGGCTTTAACTCCTTTAATGTTCCCGGCATTTTTGAAATCCTGTTGCTGATGGTGCTGGTAGCGGCCACTTTTTTTGCTGTTGCCGTAAAATCGAGACTGGCGGCAATACTTGCCCTTGGTGCCGTTGGTTACAGCATTGGCCTGCTGTTTATCATCTATGGCGCCATTGACCTGGCCATTACCATGATGCTGGCCGAAACCCTGGTGCTGGTAATATTTATGGCCGTTGTTTATCACCTGCCGAAATTTACCAACTTTTCATCAAAAGCTTCACGCCTGCGCGATGCGGCCATTGCTTTGCTGGTGGGTGGTTTTATGACCGGGCTGGTGCTCAAAGCCGGGCAACTGAACCTGAATACGAAAATTTCTGACTTCTACACCGAAAATGCACTCTCCCTTGCCTATGGAAAAAATGTGGTAAACGTTATTCTGGTTGATTTCAGGGCACTCGACACGCTGGGAGAAATTACCGTGCTTGCCATTGCGGCCATTGGTGTGATGGCATTGCTTAAACTCAAGACAAAGAAAGGAAGCGCAACATGAAATCCTATATCATACAACTGGCCGCTTCACGGATTTTGCCTGTTACCATTGTGCTTTCTCTTCTGGTATTTTACCGGGGACACAACGATCCGGGCGGAGGGTTTATCGGCGGGCTGATGGCTGCTTCCGGATTTATTTTTTATGCTATGGCTTTCAGCACGAAGCAGGCACAAAAAAAGCTGAAAGTAAGCCCCCTCTCGCTGATTGCTGCGGGGCTGTCCATTGCCACCCTCAGCACCCTTCCGGCGCTGTTTGCCGGAAATCCGTTTTTTACCGGCAAATGGATTTCAATAAATCTGGTCTTCTCGGGAACGCTTAAGCTCGGGACACCGCTCCTTTTCGACCTCGGGGTTTATCTTACCGTCTGGGGTATCTTGCTGATTATCATTTTCAATATTATGGACGAATAAACAATGGAAACACTGCTCGCTTTTGTTATCGGATTGCTTTATGCCGCAGGTGTTTACCTCTTNNCTGGCGCTGATTTACCGCTTTTATCAGGCTACCGGCACCGAAGACCTTGATGAGCTTAAAGAAGGAGATTCAAAATGATACTTCCAGCCTTACCCATTCTCATCCCACTCATCTCCCTGATTCTACTGCTGATCACTTTCAACAGGCGCCAATGGCAGCCATGGATCGGACTTGGCGGAGCATTGCTGCAACTTGCTGCGGCTGTGTATCTCCTTGTTCTTGTTAAAAACGAGGGCATTCTGGTGCTGCATTCCGGCAACTGGCAGGCACCATTTGGCATTACACTGGTGATTGACGCATTCAGTGCCTTTATGCTGGTGTTGGCCGGAATCATCGTGGTAAGTATCAGCCTCTATTCCATTGATGCTGTTGACCGCCAGCGTCAGTCCTATTTTTATTTTCCCATGGTACAGGGCCTGCTCATGGGGGTGAACGGTGCCTTTATTACCGGCGATATTTTTAACCTTTACGTGTGGTTCGAGGTAATGCTCACCGCCTCGTTTGTGCTTATCACCCTTGGTGGCGAAAAGAAACAACTCAGTGGCGCCGTAAAATATGTGAGCCTTAACCTTGTTTCTTCACTGTTTTTCCTTGCCGGAATTGGGCTTCTTTACGGAAAGACCGGTACGCTCAACATGGCCGACCTTGCCCTTAAACTTTCAATGGCCGAAAATAACATCCTGATGAACAGCTCGGCAGTGCTGTTTTTTGTCGCCTTTTCGATCAAAGCAGCGGTCTTCCCGTTTTTCTTCTGGCTACCTGCCTCCTATCATACACCACCCATCGCCATTACCGCACTTTTTGCCGGCTTGCTCACCAAGGTCGGCGTTTATTCAATGATTCGTATCTACACCCTGTTTTTTGTGCAGGACAAACTCTTCTGGCACCCGCTTTTCCTGTGGATTGGGGGTTTTACCATGGTGGTGGGGGTATTGACCGCGGCTTCACAGTACGATATGCGAAAGATACTGTCGTTCCACATCATCAGCCAGATTGGCTACATGATTATGGGACTTGGCATCTTTACCGTGGCCGGGATTGCCGGAGCTATTTTCTATATGGCCCACAACATCATTGCTAAAACCAACACTTTCCTGGTAGCCGGGCTCATCAACCGTGTTACCGGAAGTTACGACCTCAAGGCCATTGGCGGGCTTTATAAAATCAGGCCATGGCTGGCCATTCTGTTCATTATTCCGGCGTTCGGGCTGGCAGGCATTCCGCCGCTTTCCGGATTTTTTGGCAAACTCATCCTCATCTCAGCAGGCTTCAGTGCCGGCGAATACGTGATCTCCTTTGTGGCATTGGCCGTAGGTTTGTTTACCCTTTTCTCGATGGTAAAAATATGGAACGAAGCCTTCTGGAAACCCCGGCCCGAAGGCATACCCGCATTCTCCGGTGAAAAGGAGAAACTTCCGTTTACCAAGGTGCTGCCTGTCGCGATACTCGGCTTGCTCACCCTCACCATGGGTTTTGCTGTTAAGCCCATTCTCGACTTTGCCATGGAAGCCGCTGCGCAGTTGATTGATCCTTCAGCATACATTCATGCCGTGCTTGGAACGGAGAACCTCATTCATCAATAAAAGCTACAACGCAATGAAATATATAAGAAAAGCCTGGTTATTTTTCGTTTTCCTGCTCTTTTACCTTAAGGAAATGGTGAAAGCCAATGTGCAGCTTACCCGCGATATTTTAAGTCCGAAGATGCGCATTCATCCGGGCATCGTAAAGGTACATATCAACGCGAAAAACGGCAGGCAGACACTTGCCTTGTTCAACCTTGTTACCATGACACCCGGCAGCCTCTGCCTTGACGTAAGTGATGACCACTCCTGCCTTTACATTCACGGGCTTTATGTTAAAAGTCGTGATGAATTTGAAAAAGAAATTATTGACGGAATTGAAAAAAAGATGCTGGAGGTTTTTGAATGAATACATTTGCCAATATCCCTGAATGGGTAAGCCTTACCAGCCTGGTTATGCTTGCTGTTGCGCAGTTGCTTGCGCTTTACAGGCTGTTTAAAGGCCCCACCATGCCCGACCGAATTGTGGCGCTCGACCTGATTGCCGCGCTATGTATGGGGTTTGCCATTGTATATGCAATTACCACCAGTCAGGTGCGCTATCTTGATATTACCGCCATTGTGGCACTGGTGGTTTTTATCGGCACGGTTGCTTTTGCCACTTACCTGAAAAAGAAGTACTATGATTAGCACGATAATTATTTCAACACTCATGCTGGGCGGGGCTTTCTTCTCACTGCTTGCCGCGATTGGTGTTATTCGTTTTCCCGATATCTACACCCGAATGCACGCCGCTACAAAAGCCCCGGCTTTTGGCATTCTGTTGCTTCAAACAGCCGCTGCCATATATTTTGCTACCTTTTATGCTATTGTAATCAGCCTGATGGTGATTGTTTTCATCTTCCTCACAGCGCCGGTAGCCTCGCACTCCATCAGCCGGGTCGCCCATTTACTCAACATCCCAAAATGGCAGGGAACCGTTATGGACGAAATGGATAGTGACCCGGATATTGAGCAACCTGAGCATCCGAAAACAGATCATCTGTCAGAAACTTAACCCTTTTATTACACAATTTATGTACTTTTGTGTTGATTTTTCAAACCCTTCAAACACAAACCAAAGAATATCCCGCCATGAAAAAGATCTTTGCCATTCTCTTTATCGGAACAATTTTCGCAGCCTGCAACCAGACAACACTTACCAAAGAAACCTCAATTGATTTGGGTGCAGTAAAAACCATCGAACTGCATGTTACCGGCATGACTTGCGAAGGATGCGAAAACTCTGTAATGGAAGCTGTTAATGAAGTTGATGGGGTTACAGAAGTAGCAGCATCACACACCAAAGAATTAACCACCATCAGTTACGATACGACACTGACTGACATAAGTAAACTTTCTGCAGTAATTGATAACCTGGGGTATAAAGTAGAAGGACTCGCGCAGCACAGCGAACCAGAAGAATAAAAACACCTGTTGTCTATACAGAATTAAAATCAAAAATCCCCGAAGACAATCAGCCTCTTCGGGGATTTTTAATTCCTGTTTTAAAAGTATATGCTCCGAAACCAATTTCCTGGTTTTAATTCACCTTAATTTATAGATGAAATAGTTTTATCAATTGAACAGAAAATTTCACGTTCTAAATAAGCCTTTTATTTGGGAATCTCATTTGTTAATCAGTAAATTTGGAAGCCAAACAAAATTCAATGAAACGAAATATTTTCTATCGCGTTTTCAGGTTCTATTACGAGGGATTTAAAAGCATGACCATAGGTAAAACCCTGTGGGCCATTATCCTCATAAAGCTATTCGTGATGTTTGCCATACTGAAAATTTTCTTCTTCCCTAACTTCCTGAAATCCAATTTTAAAACAGATGAAGAAAGAGGAAATTATGTAATCGAACAATTAACAAATCCTAAATAAAATTCGTATGACCGAGAATTTTGATTATTCACTGATTGACTGGTCGAGGGCACAATTCGCGCTTACGGCCATGTATCACTGGATATTCGTACCCTTAACCCTTGGCCTTGGGTTTATAATGGCTATAATGGAAACCATCTACGCAAAAACCGGAGATCCCGAATGGAAAAGAATTACCAAATTCTGGATGACCATTTTCGGAATCAACTTTGCCATTGGTGTGGCAACCGGTATTATTCTCGAATTTGAATTCGGCACCAACTGGTCGAATTACTCCTGGTTTGTTGGCGACATTTTCGGTGCCCCACTTGCCATCGAAGGCATTATGGCCTTTTTCCTTGAGTCAACCTTTATAGCCGTTATGTTTTTCGGTTGGAACAAGGTAAGCAAAAAATTCCACCTTCTGTCAACCTGGCTGGTAGCTTTCGGAGCAAGCCTCTCGGCACTCTGGATTCTGGTGGCCAATGCCTGGATGCAAATGCCGGTTGGCATGAAATTCAATCCGGATACCGCCCGCAATGAAATGGAAAACTTCTGGGATGTCCTGCTATCGCCTATGGCTGTCAGTAAGTTTACACATACCATTTCTTCATCTTATATGTTGGCAGCACTCGTTGTAATTGGCATAAGCTCATGGTTCCTGTTAAAGAAGAGACACCTGGTTTTTGCCAAGCGTAGCATGGTGGTTGCTGCAGTTTTCGGAATTGTAACCTCTTTCTTTACCATATTAACCGGAGACTACAGCGCTAAGGTGATTGCCGAGCATCAGCCAATGAAATTTGCCGCATTCGAAGGTTTGTCAATCGGCCAGCATGGTGCTCCTTTGGTAGCGTTGGGAATTGTTTCCTCATCGCCAGAAGACCCCAACAACGAAAATGTAAAAGACTTTGCCTTTAAGATTGAAATTCCAAACTTCCTTTCCTACATGGCTTTTCAGGATTTTAATGCCTTTGTACCCGGTGTTAAGGACCTTATGGAAGGCAATGCAGAACAGGGAATTATGCCTGCTGCTGAAAAGATTTACCGTGGCAGACTGGCAATTGACGCTTTATCGCAATATACCATCGCTAAAAAAGCCGGTGATGAAACAGGGGTTGCCGAAGCGAAAGCAATACTTGATGAAAATTTTCAGTATTTCGGTTACGGATATTTTGAAAACAACCCGGGAGGGCTGGTTCCAAATCTGCCACTGACTTTCTACAGTTTCCATATAATGGTAATGCTGGGATTCTGGTTCCTGATGTTTTTCGGCATTATCCTTTTGCTCGTGTATAAAGATCGCATTTCAACTTCTCGATTCTGGCTCAGGATTGCCATCATCAATATTCCCCTGGCATACATTGCTTCCGAATCGGGATGGATAACCGCCGAAATGGGCCGGCAACCCTGGGTTATTCAGGATCTGATGCCAACCATGGCAGCGGTTTCCAAACTCGATAGCGGCGCGGTTATCGTAACCTTCGTGCTCTTTGCGCTGATTTTTACCACACTACTTATTGCCGAACTAAAGATATTGTTCAGGCAGATTAATAACGGACCAAAAGCTGGAGGAAATTAACATGTTTGAAACATTTTCGATACTAACGTTACAACAATACTGGTGGATTATTATTTCCATCCTTGCCAGTGCCCTTGTTTTCCTGATGTTTGTCCAGGGCGGACAAACCCTTATCTACACACTTGGCAAAACCGATACTGAACGTTCGATGATAGTAAACTCCCTTGGACGAAAATGGGAACTTACCTTCACAACGCTGGTAACCTTTGGCGGGGCATTCTTCGCTTCTTTCCCGTTGTTTTATTCAACCAGTTTCGGAGGCGCTTACTGGGTGTGGATGGCCATATTGTTCGCTTTTATTGTTCAGGCCATCTCCTACGAATACCGCACTAAACCCAATAACTTCCTTGGCAAACGCACCTTTGAGGTATTTCTGTTTGTTAATGGAGCTTTAGGCACCATATTAATTGGTACGGCGGTCGGCACTTTCTTTAACGGAAGCTTGTTTTCGGTTGATAAAATGAACCTCACCAATATCTTCGATTCGGCTATTTCGCGCTGGGAAACACCTTTCCACGGCCTCGAGGCTGTGCTTAACCCACACAATGTAGCGCTCGGCCTGGCAGTTTTTTTCCTTGCCAGGATATTGGGAATCATGTACATCCTCAATAGTGTAAAAGAAGAGAATATCTTTAAAAGAGGGATTAAGCAAATGTGGTACAATGCCGTTCCATTCCTTGTCTTTTTCCTCTACTTTGTTATTGCGCTGCTGCTTAAAGATGGTTTCGCCTATAGTCCCGGCACTGGCGAGGTTTTTATGGAGCCATACAAATACCTGCACAATTTCATCGAAATGCCATTGGTACTGGTAATGTTCCTTGTTGGTGTGGTGCTTGTCCTTGCCGGAATCGCATTGCTGTTGTTTAAAAACAGCATCAAAGCAATCTGGTATTCAGGTGCTGGCACTATACTGACTGTATTTGCTCTCTTTCTGATTGCCGGGTTGAACAATACGGCATTTTATCCGTCAAGCTTCAATCTGCAGCATTCCCTGACCATCGAAAACAGTTCTTCGAGCCACTATACACTTACCGCGATGAGCTATGTTTCACTATTCGTGCCCGTAGTAATTGCTTACATTTACATTGCATGGAAATCGGTCAATAACAAGCAGATAGAAGCCAGTGATCTGAACGACGACCAAACCCATGTTTACTAATTAATTCAAACGCTAAACTCTGAAAATATGTATCTCGATAAAATAATGTGGTTTCTGGCCTGGCCGGCCATGATAATCCTGTCATACTACCTGGTTGTTTTCACATTGAAGAAATTCGACAAACAGATTAAAAACGACCCACTTGGAGAGGATACTAATCCATAAGCAAAAATTGCTTGAACTTATCAGTCAAAACCTGAAGCATCACTTTACTTTTTAATTAAAAGCGAAAGCCGGTTCTATCCGGCTTTTTTGCATATCGAAAACCACAACAATGCCGTTTGCAATAAGCAGGCTTTAACTTTTGTGGAATCACAGGAAATACAAGATTCCATTGACACTCGCTTCCCCTTCAACAATTACAAATAATAAAAGTCTTTTTTAAAATATTTGTTAATCAGATGAAAAGTATAATTTTGTCAAAAATCAGCTAACCCAATACCTCATGAATTCTATTTCAAAACTTTCATTACTACTGGTTTTCGTTGCGGCTTCGTTCGCGACCAAAGCTCAAACATCCTCTATTCAGGCAAACCAGTCAGATACTGCTTCCTTCCCTTACTGGATTCAAATGATGCAGGATCAGAATGCCAACTTTTTTGCAACTCAGAAAGCATTCTACACTTACTGGCAAAACCGCGAAATAACCAAAGGCAGTGGATACAAACCTTTTAAACGCTGGGAGTATATGATGGGACAGCGGGTTGCTCCCGATGGTAGCAGACCTGCTCCTGACCGCGATCTGAATGCTTACAATACATATATGGCGCAATACGCAGGCCGGTCAATTGATGGTGACTGGACTCCACTCGGCCCATTTACGGTTCCTTCGGGATACAATGGCTACCGTGGAATAGGCAGAGTTAATGCGATTGCTTTCCACCCGACCGATCCCGATAAGATTTATGTGGGTGCGCCGGCCGGTGGATTATGGATTTCTGAGGATCATGGCCAAACCTGGACCAGTACGACCGATATTCTGCCAACCCTTGGTGTTTCAGCCATTGCTGTTGACTATGTTAACCCTGATGTGATTTACATGGGAACCGGCGATCGTGATGCTGGCGATGCTTCAGGACTTGGAGTTTATAAAAGTTTTGATGGTGGCCTTACATGGCTGCCTTCCAACACAGGTATCGGCAACAGCACCGTATCGAGGTTACTGATGCATCCTGAGTTCAACAATGTTGTTTTTGCTGCAACAACGGGCGGTATCTATAAGACAAATGATGGCGGTATAAGCTGGGTAAAAAAAGCGAACGGTACTTTTAAAGATATCGTGTTTAAACCGGGTAATCCCGAAATCGTTTATGCTGCATCCAATGGAACCTATTTCAGGTCATCCGACAATGGTGAGACTTTTATACAAGGAGCTACTGGTCTTCCAAGTGGAAGCCGTGCAGCAATTGCTGTTTCTCCGGCCAATCCTGAGATTGTTTATGTATTCCTTACCAACAGCGATTCTTTTAAAGGGCTTTACCGCTCAGAAGACAGCGGACTGACATTTACCGAGCGTTCAACCTCGCCCAATATTATGGCATGGGATTGCAGCGGAGGCAGTGGCGGACAGGCCTGGTACGACCTTGATGTTGCTTGTGACCCAACGAATGCAGATATTATCTATGGTGGTGGGGTTAACTGTTTCAAGTCAACAAATGGTGGCACAACATGGAATATCCGTTCACATTGGTATGGTGGTTGCGGAGTTCAGTCGGTCCATGCCGACCTGCATGTACTTGAGTACTCACCCCTGACCAACCAACTTTTTGCAGGAAACGACGGAGGAATTTATTATACCGGCAACGGTGGTGTATCGTGGACAGAAATCAGTAACGGGCTGGTTATCAGCCAGGCTTATAAAATAGGGCAAAGTGCAACCAACCGCGATCTGGTTATTAATGGTTATCAGGATAACGGCACTTCTACATGGACAGGTTCGGAATGGGTAGCTGTTGGTGGTGGCGATGGCATGGAATGTGCCTATGACCCAACCGATGACAGATATAGTTATTCCACCGTTTATTACGGTGCAATGAATAGGATATTCAACCTTTCATCGCAGGGGCAGATTGCCGGAAATGGTGTAAATGGCATTACGGAAGAAGGCGCCTGGGTAACCCCGTTTGTAATTGACCACAATGATGGAAATATCATGTTTATCGGTTATAAAAATATCTGGAGAAGTACCAACATAAAAGCATCCAATACTTCATCGGTAAACTGGACAAAGATTTCAACCATAAACACCAATAACCTAAGCGTGTTGGCTCAATCAAGAGCTAATACAGATATTCTATATGCCGCTTCGGGCAGTAAACTTTACCGCACCGACAATGCCAAAGGTTTATCTGTAAACTGGACAACACTCACTCCAAACCTTGCTTATTCAAACACAATAACAGCAATAGAAACCAGTCCCTTTGATGAAAATGTGGTCTTTATAGTTCAGCAAAACAAGGTTTTCAAATCAGCAGATAAGGGATTCAACTGGACAGAAATTACAGGTACCCTGCCCGATGTTCAGATGAATACACTGGCATTATATCGCAATAGCCCTGATGGCTTGTACCTTGGTACTGATATCGGCATTTTTTACCGTGATAATTCAATGAGCGACTGGATTCTTTTCTCAAACGGGTTTCCGGCATCAGCAAGAGTAACCGAACTTGAGATTTATTACGATCCGGCTGGGCCTCAGGGCGATGTTATCAGGGCTGGTACTTACGGACGTGGCTTGTGGGAATCACCCATGCACTTTACTTCGCCTGAAGCTGATTTTATTGCTGACAGAACCATTATCCCTGTCGGGTGCCCGGTAAACTTTACCGACAAATCAACTGGTATCCCATACACCTGGAGCTGGACTTTTGAAGGAGCCCAAACAGCGACTTCAACAGAACAAAACCCGGCAGATATCATCTGGAATAACCCCGGAACTTTCACCGTCTCGCTTGAAGTATCCAATCCTGCCGGAACAGACACCGAAGTAAAAACAGCGCTCATATCCGTAAGCGACACGCTTTTACCTGCCGTTGATTTTACTGCAGATGGCCGAATTTTCTGTTCAGGATCGTCTGCGGCTGTGCTGTTTTCAGATCTTTCTGATTTTTGCCCCACAAGCTGGCTCTGGACATTTGAGCCCGATGATATAACTTTTGCAAACGGCACTTCGGCCTCCTCACAAAATCCTGAAGTTATTTTCAACGGATCGGGTGACTACACCGTTTCACTGACAAGCACAAATATAAACGGATCGAGCAGCCTTACACGCGAAAAGTATATTCAACTGGGTGGATCATCACTTCCGTTTAACGAAAACTGGGAATCTGCCACACTATCGGCCAACGGATGGGAAGTTATCAATCCCGACAACAAAAAAACCTGGGAGTTCAGTTATGTGCAGGGCAATACACCGGGCAACAACGCTATCAGAATGGACTATTTTGGATATAACGTTGCACCTGGCCCAGTTGATCAGCTTATTTCGCCTCCGCTTAACCTAACCGGTTATAATTCAGCATTTATGAGTTTTGAGCATGTTTACTGCAGGCGCTACGAACAAATTACCGATTCACTGATTATAAAGGTATCTTCGGATTGCGGTACCACCTGGGAACGCATTTTTGCCATTGGCGAAAACGGAACCGGCAACTTTGCAACCCACCCGGTTTCAATTGTCACTTTTCTTCCCGAAACACCGGAAGACTGGTGCGGGGCAACCGGAAACCCGGGCTGTTTTATGATTGACATGAGTGCCTGGGCCGGACAAAACAATGTAAAAGTGATGTTTGAATCAATACATCGGAGGGGAAACGGACTGTATATTGATAATATCAATATATCAGAACTAGTTTCCGCATCGCAAACCGAAGCCAGATCAGAAGGTATAAGGGTCTATCCTAACCCATCAAATGGTTCATTTGTGATAGAAACAGAAAAGTTAATCCAACATGGAAGGCTAAGAATATTTGCTGCTGATGGAAATCTGGTAAACGAAACCAAACTCACTTCAGGAAATCAATGGACCATCAATAAGACCGGCCTCACTTCCGGAGTTTATATTCTGCAACTTATCAGCGATGATCAGGTAAGTAAAATCAAACTTATTGTTGATTAACAAGAATCAAGAAATGCATTATTCCAGGAAAGGCTGTCAGATAAAGGCAGCCTTTTCCTATTTTTGCTTAGTTTAACACTTAAATCCTACATGCAGCTATTCTATTTGCCCGGCAACAACATCAATGAATCGTTTAAGGCCGGAAATCATTTTCTGAGTCTTACGGCTGAAGAATCGGCACATGCCGCAAGGGTTATGCGGATGAAACCCGGCGACCGGCTAAAAGTTACGGACGGCATTGGAAATATTGCTGTAGCCGAAATGGACGACCCCAATCCCAAAGCCTGTGTTGTAAGAATTATTAGTGTTTCTATGGCTGAAGAAAAAAACTTCAGGCTACATATCGCGGTTGCGCCTACCAAAAATACAGCGCGCTTTGAGTGGTTTCTCGAAAAGGCAACAGAATTTGGCATTGATGAAATTACCCCCGTTTATTGCGATCATTCCGAAAGGCAAAAACTGAGAACCGACCGCCTGGAGAAAATAGTGGTAGCGGCTATGAAACAATCGTTAAGTGCTTATCTGCCGGTTTTGAATCAGCCAATTAATCTGGAACAACTTATTAAAGAGAATTCAGGTCGTCCAAACTGCTTTATTGCCTGGGTTGATGATCATCCAAGACCGCATTTGAAGGATGCTTGCAAACCTGGCGGGGATGCGCTTGTGCTGATTGGTCCTGAAGGTGATTTCAGCCAACGCGAGATTGAACTGTCACTCAGCAATGGCTTTATCCCGGTAAGCCTGGGCAAAGCAAGGCTCAGAACCGAAACTGCCGCCCTTGCATCGTGTTTTATCGTAAATTTGTTAAATGAACCTGGCTTATAAACCAGAAAACTTACCAAAGTGAAAAGAATAATTCTTCTACTACTTATAACAGTCTTATATACTGGCTTTACGCCTCCCCCATCCTATCAGATTGCACTGTTGAAATATCGNNCAACCTTAAAACCAACATTGACAAGGATTATGCAACTGTTGATGCCGGTAGTGCTGAGATTTTCAATTACCCGTTTGTGCACATGACCGGTCATGGGAATGTTATTTTTGATGATCAGGAAGCGGCAAACCTGCGCAACTACATGCTTGCCGGTGGGTTTCTGCATATTGACGACAATTATGGCCTCGATCCTTACATCAGGCCAATGATGAAAAAGGTATTTCCTGAACTCGATTTTATCGAACTGCCCTTTTCCCATCCGATATATCATCAGCAGTACAATTTCCCGAATGGACTTCCCAAAATTCATGAACACGACAACAAACCTGCCCAGGGCTTTGGCCTGATTTGGGAAGGACGTCTTGTCTGTTTTTATTCTTACGAATGTGATCTGGGAGATGGTTGGGAAGATCAGGCGGTACACAACGACCCCGAAGAAAACCGCCAAAAGGCGCTGAGAATGGGAGCTAATATGCTGCAGTATACTTTTTCAAAATAGCCAGCATTCTCCAGCTATCATTAAAATTTTACTAAGTGCTATTAACATTAAGGTTCACATGACATTAATAGCAGTAAGGGATTCCTCTTTTATGTGAGCTCTGTATTTATGTCTTTTTTGATCAAACTTTATCTGTAGTCTCTATGTAATGCTATAACTCTTAATAGTATAAAGTGTTGAATAAAATCCGATTACTTTATAGAAATTCCATCAATAGTACAAAAGCAAATGTTTTGAAAAGAACCTCTCTTTTATCATTACATTTTGACAATTTTAAATGTTTTGGATATCCCATTAATTAAGGTGATTCTCAAATAGTAAATCCCACGACTTACTTCTTTTGCATTTATAGTATCAGTCATTGAGTAAGGATCCTTTGAAAATAAAAACCTACCAGCAAGATCGTAACAGCAAATATCAGTTATAATAAAGTTACTGACTATATTCACAAATTCAGCAGTAGGTATAGGACCAATCTTAATTTCAACAGATTCATAATAAACATGTTCAGTATCCAGGGTTACTAAAACAGAATCCCTGTTCTTGCATCCAAACACTGAAGTAACCTCCACCCATGCCTGCAAAGGATTAGTCGTTATTGAATTGCTATATATACCGATAGATGCGTTGGTTGCTCCATTAAACCACAAATAGTCGTAATCAGGACCACTGTCAACAGAGAGAACCAGTCTTTGATTTAACCAGATGGTTGTATCGGCTCCAAGATCCACATGAGGTAGAGGGTGAATTATGACATTTACTGAATCTTTGTTTTTGCAATTATGCAAATCGGTAATAATCACTGAATAAGTTCCCGTATTTTCAACAGTTATTGATTCTGAAGTAGAACCTGTATTCCAAAGGTTTTCACCATTAAATCCAGAATTGAGCACTACAGGGATACCGCGACAAACTGAAACATTAGGTCCAAGTTCAAGTGCTGGTTTTTGGTAAACCTTAATGTACACAGTGTCATAGTCAATAAAACCAAATTCATCTGTAGTTTTCACATGATAGTATCCTTCTTTGTTAACATAAATTCGCTGGGTGGTTTCATTCGTTGACCAACGATAGGTAGAATAGCCTTTTCCTGCATCCAATAATGCAGAATCATATTCACAGATAGCTCTGTCAGGGCCAAGGTATAAATCAATAGAATAACTTGCTACTGCTTCCTCTATACCTGAAATCAAATATAAATTACGATCATCATCAGGAATACAGATGCCATTAATTCTATCCAATCCATTAAAGTCATTTTCAGGTTCAGTATAATCTTTTAAGAAAATGAGCATTCCGTCAGACTGATCGCGGTAAAACAAGCCAATTGAATTATTGTCATAAGACGTGGTATAAACAAATGTACCATCATTTCTGACTCCGACTTTTTGTATCCTTTGCAATCCGGCAATCGCAGTTGATTTATAATCAAAAAACTGAATAACTTCGAGGTTCTGATTAATGGAATCAATACTGTAATTAACCAATACACCATTCTGCTGATATGTTGCATACAAATTTCTGTTATCCCGACTTAAGGCTATATGATTCAATCCGTAAAGATAAACCTCTCCAATTGAATTAAGAGAACTTGTTGATAGCCAGGTTAGTTCTCCAGTTGCTGTATTACGACCCAACATGGTAATATCACTTGAATTTGAGTTCCATATAAAGACATATTTTCCATTATTGCTAATACAAATCTTATCGAAGTAATCACCTATGTTTTCAATCTCAAAAAAATTTTCCAGCTCAAGAGAGCCGTTTTGCGGATTGTATGAATACTGAACTATTCCTCTGTAGTTATAGGTTGAAACAATATACAGATGTTGTCCATCCGGTGAAAATGCAAGGTCTAAAGGCTCATTAATTCCGGTAGTCCCATTAAAATCAGACATGATGGAATCAATTAAAATAAGATTATCTGTTGAATGATCTACTCTAAATATGGCAACCCCTGATATCTCACCGGCCTGACACAATGCATATACGTAATTTCCATCTTTACTTATCACAATTTTATTGTTATACCATAACATTCGGGAGTGTTGGTTCTCATTGTTTGCCACATTCTTGTATATCAACTTACCTGTTGTGTCATTGCGCTGGAAAATTGATATACCATGCCCGTATGAGGATACGTAAACCATTCCCTGTTGTCCATCAGCGATTACACTTGTTGGGTTATACAAGCCATCAACCGTAGCACTATCTCCTTCATGTATTAGTTTTTCATAAGTTAGCTTTCCATCTGTTTGATCTCGTTTGGCCTTATGAACCCCAAACTCCCAATAGGAAGCACCAAAAACAAAGTTGTTATCGCAAATCATACCAGTATTACTATAGCCGTTGTTTGAAAAGACATATCTCATAAACGGATTTGATTCAGTAAATTGAAATTCGTTATTTGACAAGTCTCTGGAGAAGGCAACAAATGAAGTATCACCTGAAGTTATGGCGTAAATACTTTTATCATCCGGTGAAACTGAAATAGAATATATTCCGTGCATTCCCGATACTCCTGCATCACCATTATTAAACTGTGTCTGTAAACTAAGCTTTCCCGTTTGTGTATCTCTAAGATATATACCAAGTGAGCTGTTCGAGGCAAGATACAAGTAGTTGTTATCATAACTAATTTCCAGTGTTTCGAAACTAAAATTGTTAGCTGAGCCAGAAATTGTCTCTACAAAAATAAGTTCACCTGTGATCGGATTAATTGCAAATACAGATAATTTGTTGTCCATATGTGATGTAACATAAACAAACCGGCTGTCTTTGCTGAGCTTAAGTGCAATAGGCCAGGACAAACCACCTTGATCATACCGCCAAATTGATTGTATATGAGTTATGTAACCGGTAATTGTATCTCTGCTAAAAGTTGAGATTTTGGCATCATTCCATGCTGCTACATAAATATACTTTCCATCGTTTGATATTCCCATCTCGTGGGCACCTCGCAAACCGTCAAAACCCTCATCGGTATCATAAAATATTTTTAGAAGTTCCAATGTCCCATTATTGGTATCCCTCTTATACAATGAAATACAGTTATAGTGATCTGAGCTTACATACACAAATTTATCATCAGGGCTAACTCTGACACAGGCCGGACTATTCAATCCGTTATGACCATCATTTTCAAATTTATATGCCTCAACAAATTCTTCTTCTCCTGTGCTTTCATCATAATTGAAAACTGCCAGAGAATATTGAGCACTTACGTAAATGTTCTTCTTGTCAATGCTAAAACAGGTGCTCATTGCACCAGTTAATCCATAAACACCATCTTCATGATGGAATATTTTTCCCAGATATGATATCTGTGAAATCAGTGGATTACAACATAAAAGTCCGCTTAAGAATAAAACAACAAGGATGGCTTTACTGTTAGATTTCCTCAAAGCTTAGATGTTTAAGTTAAGTTTAGTAAAACTAATCATTTTTTCAAATCATTACGATTCATGTTGCTGCCATATCTAATTCCTATTTTGTAATCTGCATGATTCTCAGGTTTTAAAGTAAAATAAATTCTGGCGAATGATAAACAATAGGATATCAGCACTTTGAATTACTTCGACCTGGATCGACAATGTTTTAATGATGATTCAACTGGCTCACCACAAAGTACCGATGTAGAGAACCTATCTGTGAAAATCTACGTTCGCAGACCGCAATATAAGCGTTTCAATAAGTCTGAGCACCTAAACACAAGAGCTCCAATTCAAACTGATATCTATTAGTTTTTAACTATTAACTGTTAACTGACTGACTTCTCACTTCTCACTTCTGACTTCAAGCACTCCCTACTCTCTACTCTCTACTCCCTACTCATTTCTCAAACACCGAACCCAGAACCTATTTCTCCAGAACGAGATAGCGGTTCACCTCCGAAATCTTCTCCGGGCTACCAAAAAGGTAGAGCATATCGTCAGTTTCAATAGTCATTTCGGGTGAGATGGTGGTTATATAGCGATTTTGCCGGCGTATGGCGAGTATTGTAACATTAAACTGGTTTTTAAGTCCGCTATTCATAATTGATTTCCCGACAATTTTGTTTGCCCCCCGCTGAACAGGCAGGGTAGCAATCACCATATCAGGAATATGCAGTTGCAGATGAGGCGGGCATTGCACATTACCGTCTGAATCGCAGAGCAACTCGTAGTTGTGTGCCCTGATGTGGCTGATAAACGATTGTATCTTGTCATAAGGAACCAGATACCTGTTCAATACCCGCATAAAAATCTGAATTGAAGTCTCAAACTCTTCGGGTATCACCTCATCGGCGCCAAGTTTCAGAATTTGCTCCATTTCCTCTACATAGCGGGTACGAACAATCACGTGTGCTGTTTCGGTAATCAAGCGTAAAGTAGTAATTATCTTTTTGGTTGCTTCAGGGTCAGAGATGGCAATAACCACAACCCTGGCTTCGTGCGCATGAACATGATGCAGAATCAGTTCGTCAGATGCATCGCCGTAAACAATAGGGAAACCTTCGGTACGGGCCAGCCTGAAGTTGTCGGGATCGAGCTCAATGGCTACAAAAGGAATATTTGCCTGTTTAGCGGTGCGGGCCACATTGTGCCCGTTAATACCAAATCCGACAACAATTAGGTGATCGTGCAGGTTGGCAATCTCCATTTCTTCCTGGTGCTTACGCGAATTATGGAAATTAATCAGTCGTTTTCTCACCTTTGCGGGAAGGCCGGCTCTGATTAGCCAGTCAGACATTTTATCAGCACAACCAGCCATAAAAGGAGTCAGCCCCATGGTCAGAATCGAAATAGCCAGGAAGTTCTGGTAAACAGCATCGGTAAGCAGGTTATTGCGGATACCTATGGTTGAAAGCAAAAAGGCAAATTCACCCACCTGAAACAGCGTGAAAGCCGAAACAAGAGCCGTGCGCAAAGGAAAGCGCATAATCAGCACCGTAGCGGTAACCACCAACATCTTCAACAATACAACCCCAATAGTAAACAAGATCAGGATTAAGAAATTACTGATGAAATACCTGATATCGAGCAACATACCGACCGAAACAAAGAAGAAACTGATAAATATTTCGCGGAAAGGCAAAATATTGGCAGTTGCCTGATGGCTGTAATCTGATTCGGAGATAATCAAACCGGCAAAAAAGGCGCCCAGTGCAAGCGAAAGCCCGACCGATGAAGTTAACCAGGCAGTGGCAAAGCATATCACCACAAGGGTAAGTATAAATAGTTCGCGGCTGCGGGTTTTAACTACACGTTCCATTAAATGCGGAACAACATAACGTGCAAGCAATATAAGCAATCCGACGACCAGGGCAAATTTACCAACCAGCAGCAACACAGCCAGCCATACATTACCTCCATTGCCGGCCAGCAATGGCGTTATCAGAATCATGGGCACTACAATAATATCCTGGAAAATAAGGATTGCCAATGCAATGCGCCCATGCGGGGAAGTCATTTGCCCTTTTTCCTGCAATATTTTCAATACGATGGCAGTACTGCTCAGGGCGATGAGGAATCCCATAAAAACGGCCTGCGGTCTTGTTAATCCAAGCAGATTGGCCAAAATAAATGTGAGCAGAATGGTCCCTCCAACTTGCATTAATCCTCCAAGTAATACCGTTTGCTTTACTTTGGCCAACCCCTTAATCGAAAATTCAATTCCAATAATAAACAGTAGAAAAATAATCCCCATTTCGGAAAGCACCTCTACCTCATGCGAAGCACTGATCAGCTTTAAAGCATTAGGCCCGGCAACCATACCGGTTATCAGAAACCCAATAATAGAAGGCATTTTAAAGCGTTGAAAAGCAAGAATAATAATAACTGAAAGGCCTAAAATAATAACGATTTCTTTTAAGAGCGGAAAATCCATAGTTTTATGTAGATTTTATTGACAATAGCCCGGGTTGCAGGTCTTTCCAAAATTAATGAAATTTGATGGATTTATTACCGTTCAAGAAACTGAATATTGTTTGAGACTCTTTGAATAAGGATAATCAAATCATATTGACAGCCCCTTTTTTCAATTCAATTGATTAATACAGTAATTATGAAGTAGATTCTGAGTATTTTCACACTCCGGCCTTCCGGCTTTTACGAACTGTATATAAGGCACTTACAGGATAAAACCCAACTTCGCTGTAAAAATTTTATACATTTTAACTCAAATAGGATGATAAACGTAGGAAAATTATATATATTTGCCATATAAAGGTAATTATTCTAGGTATGATAATCATCTTAATGGTTTATTTTCATGATGTTACATACCAGGTTCTTTAAATCAGATTTATCAAAATCATTTTATTTCTCTGTTGAATTTTGATTACTTTTTCAATAAATCACTATTAATCTTTATCCAATCTAAACTAACTTCTATGAAAAGAAACAGACTTTTTATTTTGCTGGCCTTTTTCAGCTTGTCGGTGGCAGTGGTTTTTACCGCCTGTAAAAAAGACAAAGATGACGATTCGAACAATCAGACTGAAAACCTGATCGCGAAATCCTATTTTACAATCGAGAACAGTGGATATCAGAATGCCGCATTCCCTGCTGAATCAACATCGGGTAACGCCCCGGTAATTGATGCCATTAATGGAAACACCTCTATACTTGAAGGTGGTAGCAATCCTATTTCTATTAACACAACATCTACTATTAAAGAAGTATTAATTGGAGTTCAAGGGATACAAGGCTACTATACAGTGCCGGCAAATCTCCTGAAATCAACCAATGATTATCAGCTGGTGGTTCTGTTATTCAGCCAGACTCTTGAAAAAGAATCTTTTGTGATTGTGTTTGCGTTGCGCGACAACGCTGGACTGGTGAGCACATGGGAAACTATTACCGTTACCCGTATTTCAGCCGGCACCGGCACCCTGCAGGTGAGTTGCTCCTGGGACCAGCCCAACGATGTTGATTTACACCTTGTTGAACCAAATACCGAGGAAATTTATTACGGTATGGAACAATCAGCAAACGGTGGAATCCTCGATATTGATTCAAATGCAGGCTGCTACCTTGATTATGTAAACAACGAGAACATTACCTACAGTGCTGAATCCATCGTTGAAGGCGGCAACTACATTGTAAGGGTAGACTTATATTCAAACTGCGATGTTCCGGCAAATACCAATTTCAGTGTAACAGCAAGATATCAGGGAAATTTGATTGCTCCTGCAAGCGGTTCCAATCCATACACCGGTTCCTTTACCCCGGCAGATGAAGACGGTGGCGATTTAGGATCCGGCAGACAGGTAATGACATTCAACATTCCAACATCTAAAAGCATGTCGCCCGATCAGAAAGCTTTGAAATTTGTTTATTCAAAACGCAATCTGGTAAAGAGCCCGCAGAAAATGCGTTAAGCATAATTCTGAAAGCATCCTTCTCTAAGTAATTCATGAACGGGATGTTAAGTAAAGAATAGTAAACTATCCTTCTGTATCTACAGAGGGATAGTTTGTTTATTGATAACAACCATCTGAAAAGCAACTAGTATAGTCATATAACAGCAACAGATATTTTTAATTATAGTTGGAATAAGCCTTTTAAAAGCAATTATTTAAGGAACTAAACGTTTTAAAAAATGAAAAGCAATCTGCGATGGTTTTAATGAACATGCAGGCTGAATTCAAAAGTAATAATTGTGAACTACCAGAAAAACAGTTAAAACTCATTACTAATTCAATATAAAATCATGAAGAAGACATCAAGAATAATTATTGCAATCAGTATTGGATTACTTTTAGCTACAGGGGGGCATTTGTATTATCTTTCAACGATCAGAGGAAATGAGGTATTCAAGGAGGATACTTTTCTAGAAAACGAACCAAATAAAACTGCACTTATTATAACAGCCCACGATGATGATGCAATCAGTTGCTCAGGCACTACAACTGCACTTGTTAAAAAGGGTTGGAAAATATATTTCACAACATTTTACGGCAACTGGCGCAAACAAGATAATCCTATCAGAAAAATAGAAGTTGAAAAAGTTGCAGAAATTCAAGGTCTTGCAGGAATTGATCTGATAGATTTTTCTATTCAGAAAACCGATACTGTTAAGGAACCATGGATGCCAATCCCCTACAATAAATTCCCAGGCTATTTTAAAATTGATTCATTAAAAATTCTCATTTCTAATGCTATTGTTAAGTACCAGCCTTCGGTTATTTTTTCACTTGACAATATTACCGGAGCTTATGGACATCCGGAACATGCCTGTGTCAGCCAATGCATTGTTGATATTTGCCAGGAAATGAGCGAACGGGATTCAGTATCTGTCAGAAAAATATACCAGGCGGTTTATACCAAATCAATGAACGAGAAGATTGTTGGAGATACCCCGGTATATACAGCAGCAAAAAAAATCTACAACAAAGGAGGAATGCCCTCACCAGATGTTGAAATAAATATTTACGAAAGTGCCAGAGAGAAAAAAGAAATAATGTGTGCCTTTCATTCTCAAAAAAGAAATCTCAAAAAATTCTGGCCTTATTACAACTGGTATCCCTATTCAATTTATTTCAGAATTTTCAATAAAGAATACTTCAGAATTATTAATATAGGCAATTAATAACAGTATTTCCGGCCTGTTAATACTGCAAATCAGGATCAGAACATAAAAATTATATTTAGTCAATTTTAAATTTGAGAATAAACCTAAATACACGATTTTACATTTATTCTCAGGTTTTTTTTGATAAATTGGTAACACATTGAACTGAATTACCAATCCCATGAACAGAAAAACAATATTATACATCGCCATAAGCGCCGATGGCTATATTGCAAAACCAAACGACGACCTCAGCTTTTTATCCATGGTGCAACAGGATGGAGAAGACTACGGCTATACTGATTTTTTAAAATCGGTTGATACGGTTATTATGGGCAGAAAAACCTATGATTGGATTATGACACAGCTTAGTGAATTCCCCCATGCTGATCTGGATTCATACATCATAACCCGATCAGTAAGAACGGACGTTGGCAAAACAAAGTTTTACACCGGAAACCTGAAAGAGCTGGTTTCAGAACTAAAAAACAAGCCCGGCAAAAACATCTTTGTAGATGGCGGAGCAGAAATAGTGAACGAACTCATGAAAGAAAATCTGATTGATGCGTTTATTATATCGGTTATCCCGATCTTTGTCGGCAGTGGTACAAGGCTTTTCAACGATGGACGGCCCGAACAAAAACTGGAAATTGTAAGGGTTAAACGGTTCGATACCGGACTGGTTCAACTTCACTATAAACCAGCCGGCAATGACTGATCTGCAGGTAAAAGTAGATTTCTGAAAAGTTAACAATAGCAGTTGCAATGTCATTCGAAACAATTTTCCGCGATTCGGCAATTATTCTGACCGAAGGAGCGCTGGTAGAGCGCTTAAAAACTGAGTTTAATGCCGAAATGGATGCCAGGGTTAACCATGCCGGACTAATATACACCAATCCCGAAGTCTTTGAGATTATATACCGGCAGTACATTAGCGTTGGTCAGAAATACGATCTTCCGATAATGATTATGACTCCTACACGGAGAGTAAACCATGAGTCTGTCAGCAAATCGCCTTACCACTCAAAAAATTTAATTTCTGATAGTCTTACCTTTCTAAAACGCATAAAGGAAAGTTACGGCGAATATTCACCCCACATTCTGATTGGCGGTTTACTGGGCTGCAAGGGCGATGCCTACAGCGGCGAAAAAATACTCGACATTAACCAGGCCTATACTTTCCACAAGCAGCAAACAAGTCAATTTCAGAAAGAGAAACCCGACTTCCTCTTTGCCGGAATAATGCCGGAAATAAATGAAGCCACGGGAATGGCAGCAGCAATGGCCGAAACCGGTATCCCTTACATAATTAGTTTTATGATCAGGAAAGATGGTTGCCTGATTGACGGCAGCAGCCTGTCAGAAGCAATTAAACGAATAGACGATGAGGTTAGCCCTCAGCCCGTTTGCTATATGACCAATTGTGTGCATCCCACCAACCTGATTGCAGCGCTCAGCANNTTGCAGCATACTACATCAGGGCGATTTCGATGCGATGATCGCTGAAATGCTTATCCTGCAGAAACACCACGGCCTTAAAATCTTCGGAGGCTGCTGCGGAACAAATCATCTGTTTATCGAGAGATTGGCCGGGAAAATGACTAATGAATTGTATCTCCGCCTGCCTGGAATTGGCCTGAGTCATGGCGGGCAGGATGAAATATTGAGCTGAACCTTTTAAATATAAAAAGAAATAAGGCTATAAAAAGCGGCAGAACCAGATAGAACTCCAGTGCGACTGACATTAATAGCCTTACTTCTAAAAATATACATTCAAGATTCAAATTCTCAACAAAAAGAAGTAAAAAATGAAATCATCGGTTGGCTTCTGATTATAGTTCTATAGAATCCAAACATTTTGATGTGGCATATTAATAAGCATATAAAAAAATAGGCTCGGAAAGCGTCTTCTCCAGATTAACTCCAGCGCGACTGATATCCATAGCCTACTCCTCTGCAAATGTACAATCGAATTTTCTGGTTTTGATTAATTAGCTTATAAAAAAATATGGACAAATATCTGAAGCAATATGAACCAAGGCTTATGGAGATATGCTGTATTTCCACGAATATCCGAAATAATGCACCGAATTGTAATATTGTAATAATAAACCGCAGATATATTATTACAATATTACAATTCGGTGCATTATTTCGGATATTCGTGGAAATA
>DINP01000035.1 GCA_002426025.1 Bacteroidales bacterium UBA5537
AACCACAGCAGAAACAAAACTCATAGAAGCAAGTATCTGGGCGCGGGCATTTTCATCGTTTATTGGTCGGGATGGGCCTTTCAGCCTCCGGGTTGAGGCATCGGTATTCAGGCCAATTATAAGTACATCGCCGAGATCGGCAGCTTTGGCAAGATAGTCAACATGCCCGCGATGGATAATATCAAAGCAGCCGTTGGTAAATACAATTTTTTGATCTTTGAACTGCCAGTAAGCCAGTAGTCGGTCAAGTTCTTCAGGTGATGGTATTTTCTTCAGCAGTACTTCCAGTCTTGTCATAAGAATGTTTATTGTAAACAGGAAGTAAAAGTAGTGAAAAAACGCCTGCCAGAAGAATCATTATGGTTTGCGATGCCCATATTAGCCATCCCAGTGCATAGCCGGTGGTTCCGGCAATTGCATATATAAAGAGGGTTTCAGAAACGATGGCCGGATAAATCCCGATACCGCCCTGCACCACCATAATTCCGACCGATCCGAAAATAAGAACAGCAAGACCGGCATCGAGCCCAAGGTGTGCGGTATCTTTAAGACTGAAAAATACTACATAGGCCATCAGCAGATACATAACCCAAATAAAAATAGTATGTGCTATAAACTGGAAGGGCCTTTTAATGCGGGTGAGCGATCTGATGCCTTCCAGAAAACCATGCAGCAGATTGTAGAATTTCTTATAAAGAGCGGTATGCTTATATTTGCGATGGATAATCACAAGTGCTCCAATTCCAAACAACGCAAATACCAGTAGAAAAGCAATCATGTAGAAATCACCCTCAGAGCCGAAGTTGAATTTTCGTTGCAGGGGCTCATATATCTTTTCAGTGATGTAGATGTTAAGCCTACCGGATTGTGTAAACAACAGGAAGAAGAAAAGCAATACGAAAGTGAGCATATCAATTGCCCTTTCGGTAATCACCGTGCCAAACGACTTATTGAAAGGAATTTTTTCGTAGCGTGTAAGAATTCCGCAGCGGCTGACTTCACCCAAACGGGGTAGGGCAAGATTGGCGAGATAACCAATCAATACAGCCATAAAAACATTGGTAGTTCTGGGTTTGTAACCCATTGGTTCCATCAGAATTTTCCAGCGCATAGCCCTGCTGAGATGGCTGAGCATACCCAAAAGAATAGCAACAGCAATCCAGGTGTAATCGGCAATTTTTAAGGATTGGAAAATTTCGTGTTTCTGGCTGGCAGTGAGGTTGCGCATAAACAACCAAATGAAGAATATCCCTATGCCAAGGAAGAAGCTGAAACGGAGGACATCGCCAATGGTCTTTTTCAAAGCAGGCTTAAACGATTTTGTTATTATTATCAGGGAAAACTATTGCCGGTTTAAATGTCTTTGCTTCTTCGGGAGTCATTTGGGCAAAGGCCGCGATAATAACCAGGTCGCCGGCAACGGCTTTGCGGGCTGCAGCACCGTTCAGGGTCATCATTCCGGTTCCACGCTCACCTTTAATAACGTATGTTTCGAGGCGTTCTCCGTTGTTGATATTCAGCACCTGAACTTTCTCAAACTCAACCAGATTGGCCGCATCCATAAGGTCTTCATCAATACCGATGCTACCAATATAATGGAGGTTGGATTCGGTGATGGTTGCCCTGTGTATTTTTGATTTTAATACCTCTATTGTCATAGCGCTGCAAAGATACTTAAATAAGTTTTATATTATCAATAAGCCTGATGTCACCGGCAAAAACGGCAATCAGCCCAAGGTCACCGGGCTTTATTCTGCCACTAACCGGCTGAAGTGTTTTCCCATCGGCAATTGAGAAGTATTCCAACTTAAGTAATGGGTGGTTATTGAACTTCATGGTGACAAACGCGATAATCTGCTCTGCAGTATGTGCAAGCGAAAGGCTGCGTGCTTCTTCGAGAACCAGGTGAATATAAGGAACTTCGCGGCGCATCTGAGGTGTGAGCCGCTCGTTGCGTGAGCTGCGGGCCAGGCCATCTGCTTCTCGACTGATAGGGCAGGGGATTATCTTAACATCCAGTTGTTCTTGCTCTACCAGTGCTTTAATTATCTGCAGTTGCTGATAATCTTTTTCACCGAAATAAGCTTTGTGCGGAAGTGTAATATCAAACAAACGATGCACTACAACTGCTACACCGTTGAAATGTCCCGGCCTGAAAGCCCCTTCCATCACTTTGTCGAGTTGGCCGAAATTATAAGTTTTTTCAACCTTTTCGGGATACATTTCGTCTGCCGATGGAACAAAAACCAGATCGCAGCCAACTGAGGTTAATAAAGTAAGGTCTTTTTCAAGTGTCCTTGGATATTTTTTTAGATCGTCGGGATTGTTAAACTGAATAGGGTTAACAAAAATACTGACGATTACTACGTCGTTTTCAGCCTTGGCCTGCTTAACCAGAGACAGATGCCCTTCGTGCAGTGCGCCCATTGTTGGGACAAAACCTATAGTTTTACCCGATTCTCTTGCTTTTAATGCGAAGTTGCGGGTATCCTTAATCGTTTCGTAAATAATCATGAAAAAAGGATTGTAAAGTGGCTTTACTTGTTGTCAGATGATGCTGTTTTACCAATCAGAATATTCAAAAAGTCCTGCTCAAGATTTATTAGCGGTGTTTCGACAATACGACCTGTCTCATCTCCATCCACAGTAAAAATAAAGGTTGGCACAAGCTTGATTCCATAATCACCTACGCAGAAATTTCCTGCTTTTTTGTCCCGGTCAACAGCGACCATAAAAATTTGTTCGGTGGGATAGTCAAGCTGGTCGAGGATTTTAAGGAAATGTGGTACCTGTTCGCGGCTGTCGCTACACCATGTGCCCATTACTATAAACACCCAGGGATAATTGCTGCTGTGGGCTTTGATGCTGCTTATTAAGGCAGCGTTAGGTTCATACGCCATGTAAGTGCTGTCGAACCAGTTTCCCATTGTTTTAAGTCCATCACGGGTAACAGTGCCTAGCAGAATCTCTTTCCCCGATTTTTCATCAATTACTCTGTGGTTATCGTCCTGGGCGAAAATGCTGATTGAAAGGAAAGTGAATATGCTTAAGAAAAGTGAAAATTTCATGATGTTAAANNGGCGTGAAGTAGTTTATCAGTGCCAGCATCAGATAGGTAAATATAAAGGCGTAGGCCGAAGCACCTACCACTGCAATAAGTTGTTTGAAAAACAGGGATGATTCGCCATAGACCAATCCCTGGCTTGTAACCATAGGATTAATAGCGCTCGAAGCAAACACTCCCAGAAGAATGGTGCCCAATACACCACCTACACCGTGAACGCCCCATACATCGAGTGCATCGTCCCAGCCAAGTTTGTTTTTCAGGTGAACTGCATAATAACAAACCAAACCGGCACTGATTCCGATAAGGGCAGCAGCCCAGATGGGCACAAATCCGGCAGCAGGGGTAATGGTTGCCAATCCGGCAACAGCACCGGTAAGTAAGCCAATGAGTTTGGGTTTCCGGGCTCTTATCCATTCAATAATAAGCCAGGTAACTGTGGCGAACGAAGCAGCAATATCAGTGTTCGCAAAAGCCTGAACGGTAATATTATCAACGGAAAGTTCACTACCTGCATTAAAACCATACCATCCGAACCAAAGTAAACCGGTTCCAATCGCAACCAATGGAATGCTGTTTGGTGTTGAGTCTTTATCGGCACGTGCGCCAACATAAAATACCGATGCCAGTGCTGCAAATCCTGCAGTTGCATGAACTACTATACCGCCTGCAAAGTCGAGAACGCCCCATTGAGCCAGAAGTCCGCCACCCCATACCATGTGAACAAACGGATAGTAAACAAAAATTTGCCAAACAACCAGGAATACCAGGTAGCTTTTGAAGGTAACCCGGCCAACAAATGCACCGGTTATAAGGGCTGGAGTTATAATGGCAAACATCATCTGGTAAAGGAAGAATACGAGTTCAGGAATTTTACCATTTCCGGAAAAAACGCTGTTTAAATCTACACCATTCAAGAAGAATTTATCAAAATCGCCTATTATAGCCCCTGTTCCGCTGAAGCAAAGAGAATACCCGAATGCCAGCCATAAAACAGTTGTAACTCCTAATGAAACAAAACTCTGGATCATAATTCCAAGGATGTTTCTTTTGGTTGCCAGTCCACCGTAGAAAAACGCCAGGCCGGGCGTCATGAGCATTACCAGGCTCGTAGCCAGAAGCATAAAGCCGGTATTACCGGTTTTGGCGGCTTCATTCAAAATCATTTCAGTTTCCATTTTTGCGAAGTTTATTGTTCAACATTATTCAATCAAAGGGAAATTCCAAGCACGAGAAAAACATTTTCAGCCTGTGGATTGATAATAAAGGAAGTAGTCAGCGGCAGACTGAAACTATCGCTGATTTTAATCTCTTTGGAAACCGTTATTCCCAGATTTACCACTCCGGCAGATGTACCATAAAATCCGGTTTCTTCTTTTTCCTTGTCGGGATTGTTGGGCGTAAAGCCAATAAACGCATTGTAATCCAAATCTTTACATTTTCCATTATAGCCAAATTCGAGGTAAGTTGAATACTGTTTGTCGCCATCGGCATTCAATGCATCGGCACCCCAGAAATTAACTGCAGCGAGAAAGGTAAACGGGATTTTTTCAGTTCCATCAAATGAAGCAGCAGCTTCGAGCAGATGAGTTGTTTTGTCCTCGTTCAATTCGAAGTAATGATTCTTGTCAAGCGATTCATCAGGAAGGAAATAGTCCGTCACCGTAAGGCTGAACATCTCCTTAAAAGTGTAGCTCAAGTAGAGGTCAGTTTCCTGGATGGTTAAGCCATCGCTCATCGAGAAAGCTCCCCACGTGCCGAGGGTGAAATTGCCTGCCGAATATTCGAGTGTTGGCTGTATGCTGGGCGATGAGCCTCCAAGGTTCATTCCGCGCCACACGTAGCGGCTCATGATATCAACACCGGTATTGAACGATGTTTCTATTTGGGCCGATGATTTTCCCGGTGTAAGCAGAAAAAGGCTAAGAATTGCAGCAATTAAAATCGTTGTTGCGGTTTTTTTCATTTTTCTTTTGTTTTGGTTTGTTTCATAGGGAATTCCCACTTCGCAAAAATTGGAAGTATTAAGTTGTTGAACAATGCATTAATAACTGAAATCGTCTCAGGTAATCGCTTAAAACAAATTAAGTGTTACACGTAATAGCAGAAAATAAGAAGATGGTTTGGATTGGAGCTATTGATCTTCAGAACTCAATGATCTGATTTCTGATGGCAAATTTTACAAGGTCAACCGTTGATTTGAGTCCAAGTTTCTGCATAATATGGTTCTTATGAGACTCAACAGTCCGGGTGCTGATAAAGAGTTTTTCAGCAATCTGCGGATTCGGAAACCCTTCGGCAAAAAGCTTTAGAATTTCAAGTTCCCGTTTAGAGAGGCTTTCTTCCGGATTTAGACTTTCCGGCTCTTTGTTCTTCGCCTTTTTAATATAGCTTTTCAGGATGATGTTTGAGATGGATTCGCTGAAATATTCCGAACCCTGGCTAATGGTTCGGATGGCAAGTAAAAGTTCGGTCTGCGAAATATTTTTTGGTAGGTAGCCCTGTGCCCCGGCCTTTATAGCGTTAAAGATGTATTCTTCGGAAGTGTACATGGACAGAAACAATACCTGTATGCCCGGATAATCGCGCCTTACAATCTCACACAACTCAATTCCCGAATAATCGGGTAAGGAAATATCAAGCAGCAGAATATCAGGTTTGTGGACTTTCAGCAGGCTTAGTAAATCGCGTCCATTGCTCGCTTCACCTATTATTGAAATATCATCCTGATCGGTCAGCAGGGCCTTGATTCCATCGCGGACAATGGTGTGATCATCAACAAGCATTACCTTTTTCATGGCGTGTTTTTGGTTACAGGAATTTCAATTTCAATGCTGGTTCCATTGCCAGAGTCTGAAAGTATCGTGGCTTTACCTTTCAGCAGGCTGGCTCTTTCTATTATGTTATTCAATCCATGACCTTTTTCGTTGCAGGCCGATTGCTGATCGAACCCCTTTCCGTTATCCGTGATGCGAATATATAATAAGTTTTCTTTCAGATTTGCTTCGATTACTACGGATGTAGCTTCGGCGTGTTTCGCAATATTGTTAAGGGCTTCCTGAAAAATCCTGAAGATGTAGAGTTTGGCTTTGCGCCCCAGAACCTGTCCCGGAATTTCACCTTTGAAATCAGTTTGAATTCCGTTGGTTTCGGATAGGCTGTTACACAAATTGCGAATAGCAGCCGATAATCCAAATTCGGCGAGTGACGGTGGCATCAGCGCGTTAGATATTGCGCGGACTTCATCAATCAGATTATCTGTCATTAAAATAACCGACTGTATATTTTCCTTGATTTTAGGCGGTACAGTGTTTTCAAGAACCCCAAGTTTCAGTCTTATGGCTATCATGCTTTGTCCGATGCCGTCGTGCAGCTCACGCGACAGGCGCTGCCGCTCCTGATCCTGGCCGTCGATTGCTGATTTTAGCCGGTTAACACGTTCAAGTTTAAGTGCCTTATCTTTTTCGTGAAGATTGATAGCCATGCTGTTAAAGGCCTCGGTAAGTTCTCCGATTTCATCGTCAGATTCAATTCCAACCAAAGCGCTTAGCCGACCTTCACCAAGCTCAATAGCTGCATCCTTCAGTTTGATCAGTGGACGGGTAAACTTGCGGCTGATTGCATAGGTGAGAATGAAGAATGCCAGGCCAATCAAGACAGTCAGCAGCATAATGTTGTTTCTGATGGCGTAAATCGAAGCGGTTGCCTCAACGTAATCAATTTCAGCCAGAATTACCCATTTAAGCCCGTTAATAGTAGCTTTCCCATAAGAACTCAACACTTCAATATTCCGGTAATCAATAATTTGTGCCACACCTTCGCTCCCTTCAAGCGCTTTGATAACCGGTGTGGTTATAACCCTGGTCTGCATTACAGAGTTTTGAATGAACCTCGATTGGCTTCGCATCAGGCAATCGGGTCCAACCAGATAAGTCTCGCCCGTGTACCCAAGCCCTCTTGCCGGATCATCTTCCAGCATAAAATTATCAATCAGGCCAGGTTTGATTATCAGGCATAGGTAAGCAGCAGTTTCGCCATTGATAGTTATAGCGCTGATACACGACAGCTTATTATTTGCTTTATTGGTGGAACTGTAATCATTGATAAATGCCTTTTGGGGATGTTCGTATAGTAATTGCATTTCATTTGACTGCAAATCGGCAAAATCATCTGATACTGTTGGGCTTTTATAAATAGGCCGGCCATTTTTGTCAAAAATAAAAAATCCGTCGTAGTAACCCGAAGCCAGAATTACGTTTTCGTACTTTTCAGGCTCCATTGAGGTGTCCGGAATTTTTGACGAAACCAGTTTCCGGGTAAGATTAACAGTGGATTCAGCTCCTGCAAAATAAGCAGTTTCGCGAAGGCGGTCATTAAAAAAGGTTTCAATCTGGGCCTGTCGTGCCAAACGAAGCGAAGTAAGCTGATCGTAGGTGCGTTCGAGTAAAGCACTCCTCGCGGTGAAAAATGAAAAGATGCCGGTAATTACGATGGACCCGATTCCCAGGGCCAAAAAATAAAGTACCATCTTTTCGGTAAGCGAAGTCCTTTTCACTGCTGATTTTTCTTCAAACCTACATTATTTTTCCATAGTGCCCAATTTTATTTTAAAAATGGAAAGCTTGAGCGTTTTTATTGAAAATGCCTGTTTATCTTTGAGAATAAGGCCTCTGCATGAGCCTGAAAATTGAAATGAACAAAATTTCATTTTAAAGGTTTTTATTAAGTTAACTATCTGATTTTGGGGTTAGTTGAAAATTAATATTTTTTTAAATGCTTGTCAGTCAGGGAAATAAATATTTTGATTTGTAAATGTTGCGGCTTGCATTAATGATTGTTCAGGTTTATATTTGCCGCCTCATTTTTACTTCCTGATAACGACGAGGAGATACACAATATGGTTAAAATAGGGATTTTTTACGGCGGGAGCCAGAAAGGCAGTACTTATAAGGCTGCCGAAAGCATGGTCAATCATTTTGGGAAAGATAAAACCGCGCTGCACAATGTAAATGAAGCAACCCGCGAAGACCTTGAAAAATATGATTATCTGATTCTTGGTACCTCTGCCTGGGGGATAGGGGAGATGCATCAGGATTGGGAGCGCTTTATTGATGTTTTGGTTGAAGCCAGCATTGATCAGAAGAAAATAGCTTTATTCGGACTTGGCGATCAGATTGAATACCCCGAAAGTTTTGTTGATGGTATGGGAACTGTTTTCTGCAGGCTTCCGTTTAAAGAGAATGTTGTTGGTTTCTGGCCAACAAAGGGCTATTCGTTCTATTTTTCAACAGCCGAGAAAGATGGTAATTTTGTCGGACTCGCGCTCGACGAGGATAGTCAGCCGGAACTAACCGGTGAACGCATAGCAAAGTGGGTGGCACAGCTTAAAGCCGAATTTAAGTTGAACTAGAAATCCCATTTTTTGAAGGGAATAGACTTTTTCCCAACAGTATATTTTTTGATTTTGATCAATCTGTTGCCATTTGTAAGGCACAAATGGAATAATTGTGCTATTTTCGGTTCAACCGGAAGTTCCCATCGGGTAATTTCCTATTTTTGCGTCTTTCTGAATTTTTCAGGAATCAGTTTTGTGTTTGGTTTGATACAATTATAAGATGAACTTCTAATTTAATGGAATTTCATCGGTGAATTTAATGCTACCTGATTCATCCATAAAAGCTTAGCATGGCAATGAAGCGAATGTTTGAATGCTGTGAAATGGTAAATAAAGAAATCCTTACAATCCGGTTAATTCCGCTGCAGGAGCGTTACTGCTGTAAATAAATATGGTTGATATTTTGACCCGCGAGGTCGGGTATAAATTTATTAAGTTTGGAATAGTTGGTTTTTCAGGGGTATTCGTGGATTTTAGTTTTACTTACATCTGCAAGGAGTGGCTAAAAATTCAGAAATATGTCAGCAATGCTATCGGTTTCACCATTGCAGCCAGTACAAATTATTACCTGAACCGGGTCTGGACATTCCACAGCAATAACCCAGACGTTGCCGTTGAGTATGGCAGGTTTCTTTTTATTTCAGCTATAGGTTTGCTAATAAGCACCGGAGTGCTTTACCTGTTGGTTTCCAGGGCAAAATTTAATTTTTATTTTGCAAAACTCCTGGCCATTGTAGTGGTCACTTTGTGGAATTTCGTGGTCAACCTCAACTATACCTTTCTCTCAACCTGATAAGCAGTAAAAATCTTCTGCAAAACAATAGACCATTCCACCATAAATAGAATGCTAATTGGTTTTTGTCATTGAGGATGGAATCACAATTATAAAGTCGGCTTTGCCTTCATTTTCCTTTTCCAGAGTATCAGGGTTTTCCTGCTCATTCGAGCTGATGGTAAGTATTTTTAGTTCAGGCTTCAGTCTTTTAAGATACCAGTTTATTCCTTCAAAATTATCGGAATGATAGGTTCCCTGAAAGTGGAGAAATGTTGTTCCCTGTTTAGCGTTTATTGAGATAAAATAGGCCATGGTTGCATCTTTAGCAGCCTGTGCTTTGGGCAGGTTTTCAGTAACATGGCCACCCATGCCGCCCATCATTTCAATCATTCCTTTATATCCGGGTAATTCAGGGTCGTAGGCAATGGGTAATGGGGCGATATAATTTTTTGCTTCTGCTGCCAACGATTCAAGTCCTTCAAAACCTTCTTTGTTTACAACTGCAGCGTATCGCCGCGGGATGTTGGTTGCGATAAACCTGAGGCTGCTGTCGCGTGCAAATTCGAGCAGGGGTTTGTAATCGGTTTTATAATTTGGCCATAGTTTGGCTTCGTCTTCAAAATTCTTTTGTTTTATTTTTCCAGATAAATATTCATCAATCAACAATGAATTATCTGCTTCAAACATTTCGGCGCCTAGAATTAATTTTTCCTTTTTAAGATCATAAAGTGACTTGGTCAGTTCAAGCTGCAACCAGTGGCAAATAGGGTTATTGTGCTGTTCGCCAAACAGAATTACATCAGCCTCTGATGCCTCTTTCAGCAATTTGCTGAAATCCACAGTTTTGCCTTTTGCATTGTAAATTACATAAGCATTTTTATCACTTTTCATGGCTGTAAGCAATGCGAATCCTACAAGAATTATGAACAATTTTTTCATGGTGCAATTTTGAGTTTATATGAAGCGTAAATGTTTTCCGGTTAATGATATCCACAACATAGCCTTAAAACTGGTTGAGAATTGGTATTTTATTGCCTGATTTGAAAACGTATATTTAGAGGAAAGGTTTAGCGATGTTGCAGATTATTAGAATTAAATGATAGCGGCAATAAGCTTTCGATGCTGTCAACCTGTATTATTTTTCCGGTTTCTCCGGCAAAGGTTACCCTGATTTTTTTTCCCTGTTTTTTTTCGTATTCGGCAATTACCTGGCGACAGGCACCACAGGGTGGAACCGGTTCGGTAACTTTTTGCTGGTCGGTATCAACCGTAATAACAATACTTTCGATAACAGCTCCGGGATTTAAGGCAGAAGCAGAGAAGATAGCAACCCGTTCGGCACACAAGCCTGATGGGTAGGCCGCGTTTTCCTGATTGTTTCCGGTGATAATTTGCTTGTCATTAAGGCGCAGAGCAGCCCCGACCCGGAAACCGGAATACGGCGCATAAGCTTGTTTTGCAGCTTCTTTAGCCTTCTCAAGAAGTAAAATGTCGTTGGGTTCAAGGTCTGTTGGCTGGTCAGATTCCAAATATTTTATTGTAAGTTCTTTATATTTCATTCCAGATAGTTTGGATTCAGATGCTAAATGTAGGAAATTTATCAACAGCACGCATAATACGATGCTTTATTCGGCTTTAGCCATGTCGCGTTTGCGACCGAATAGCAACAATGCATTGAAAAATGCAAAAAATGTTGCTCCAGCCTGGGTCTCAAGCGTATCTTCTGTTAACATTGACATAAAAATGATGACAAAGAAAACCAGGTAATAATAATCGTTGTATTTGCCGGTTATAAATGGAGGATAAAACAGTGTAAACAAAAACCATAATAGTCCGAATACCCCAAACGCAACAAAGATTGCCAGAAACTGGTTGTGCGATCTGTACCTGAAAGCGTCTTCGAGCTTTGAACCCATTTCCTTGTAGGCGTTTGAAAATGCCAGGTTAAGGTCACCGGTTCCAACCCCGGTAAGCCAATGGTGTTTAATGATGTAAGCCGATGTTTTCCAGTATTCAACCCGCTGCATAACCGATGATGCATTGGGGTCGCCATGCTTAACATAATTGGTATAACCCATCACCATCTGATCAATGCGTGAACGGAAACTGAATCGTTCGAGGTAAGCTGCATTTGCAACCCCGTTTTCAATTTGTCTTATTTCTTCTTCCTTAAGGCTCCATACCCCGTCGGCATCTTTTCGCAGGTTTTTAGAATTCAAATACCTGACCAGGGTATGGCACAATTCCTGCCCTTTGTTATCGAGTCCATCATAACTCAGGTTACTACGCTTATTCCATTCCTGCCTAAGTTCAGCCGGGGCCATGTAAAGGCCAATATATTTTCCTTTTTCAACTCCGTAAGAACAGGTGTCGTGGATGTAAGGGGTTCCATGACTGGTATATTTTTCGAGACTACTGAAATCAACCTTTTCAACGTTGTTAAATTGCCTGACCTCATGTCTGAAAAGATTTAATGTAAAAACAGGGGATATGGCTAAAACCAATACAACGATTACCTTAAAATAAAGTGGCTTAATCCTGAAAGCTCCCAGTAGTATGAAAATATAAATGAGCAGTCCGGCTATAACCAATCCCGTTACCGATTCAAGTAAAAAAAGGAAGAAAAAAAGCCAGATTATGCCAATGCCAACCACAATGTTGGCGGTAGTTCCTGAAAAAACCTTTTTGTAAAGGAAGTAGAATAAAATAAAAATCGAAAAACAAATGGTCAATCCGAACCTGATGTGCGAAATAAATATACTTATTTCGCGGGGATCACTCACATGTCTGGTGAGTAGAATATAGGTTCCGGAAACTGTTCCGGCGAAAACCGCCAGACTGAAAAACGTCAGCAGACGCGTTAGTCGCTCCTTTGAAAGCGCTGCAGAAGTTGAAATAATAACCGGGAGGCTCAGCAATGGAAGTTTTATGCGCAGGTCTTTCAGGGCGTAGTTAAGGTCGGTAGTGTAAAGAACCCCGGCAACATGGATAAAATAAAGGGAAATCACAACCAGGGCAGCCGGATTGTTGAACAACATCCTGAATTTTCCGCCTACATTAAGGCCAACGGTAATAAAGTAGTTTTTTATTCGGTTAACCGGCTTCCCACCTTTGCTTAACCCCTTTTTAAAATCAGCACCTTCGTGTATCCATAATCCTAACAGCAGGAATTGTGAAATACTCATGCCAAATTCCGATAAGGGAATTGACATGGCAATCAATATCATCGCATAGAACATCCATGAAGAGACATCGGTTTTGATGCCCCATTCTTTAGGTCTGATTATGGATGAAGTAACCATAACCCGACTATGATTTTGTGTTGGTCAGGTTGCTGGTTCCGTCCAGAATAGCTTTGTAGGTTTTCTCGTCTTTAAGTATTTCAATGGCTGATTTAACTTCCTTGTCTTCGGTGAGCGATGCTTTTATGCGGCCTTTCTGAAAATAATATCGCGAAACAATCTCACTGCGAAGCATTGATTTAATGTCATCGCTGTACTTTATAAGATCAGCCTGCTTGTTATGCATCATTTTCGATTCGAGCAGATCAAATTCGGGTTTGAGTTCGGTATAATATTGCTCTTTTTCGGCAGTTTTCTTGAGATCAGAAAGCATTTTCTCACTGCGGGTTGTGTAATCGTAATCTTTGTCGTGCAGCCAGGCAACGAAGTCATTGAAAATGTCATCGGTTATAACAAACTCTTTTGGTTCAGCGATGCTTTCATGTTCGCGCCTGAATTTGTTTGCATAATCAAAAATCAGGTATTTGGTTATCAGGCTTACCGCGATGTTGCTTGCTATCTGCTCTTCAGCAGAAATATCCGGAACAATTCCGCCTCCATCGTAAACGATACGCCCGGCTTTGGTCTTAAAGCTGTTGATCAGAGAGTCAGGGATGGTACGTGAATATCCGAGACTGTCGTGGGTGGCATAATCGATGGCCTGGATGCATCTGCCGCTGGGAATGTAGTATTTGGCAACTGTAACCTTCATTTGTGTATTGTAGGTCAGTGGAATAATATTCTGGACCAGACCTTTTCCGAAAGTGCGCTCACCTAATATCACAGCCCTGTCGAGGTCTTGCAGGGCTCCGGCAACAATTTCTGAAGCGGAGGCGCTATACCCGTTCACCAGAACTACCATTGGGATATCAAGATCAACGGGCTGCACAAACGTTTTGTATGATTTGTTGCGATCGGGTGTTTTGCCCTTGGTGCTGACAACCAGTTCGCCTTTTTTTACAAATAGATTGGTGATGCTGACAGCTTCGTTCATAAGTCCTCCTCCGTTATCCCGCAGGTCAACAATAAGCCCCTTCAGTGTTCCTGATTCCTTCAGTTTCATAAAGGCATCCCTCACTTCTTTGCCTGAATTCTGCGTAAAGCCGGTTAGTTTAATATATCCGGTATTTTCGTCAAGCATCTCAGCATAAGCAACATTAGGGATTGAAACGTTTTCACGCATAACGGTGATTTCGATGGGCGATTTTTCACCATCACGTCCAATGGTAATTTTAATTGATGTGCCGGGCTGGCCTTTCAAAATAGCACTCACATCGCTGACTGATTTTCCTTTAGCATCTTTTTCATTTATTTTAAGGATGCGGTCGCCCGGAATCAGGCCTGCTTTTATGGCTGGAGACCCTTCGTAAGGCTCTGAAACCACAACGTAATCGCCCTGTTTGTGAATCAGTGCCCCAATTCCTCCATACTGGCCTGTTGTCATAAAGGCAAAATCTTCGATTTGCGATTCAGAAATGTAAACGGTGTAAGGGTCCAGCTTATTCAACATGGCATCAATGCCTGTTTTTATCAGGTCGCCGTAGTTTAACTCATCAACGTAGTTGTTGTTGAGTTCTTTGCAGACGGTTGTGAAGATGTCGAGATTTTTGGAAATCTCAAAATTTGATGAATTCTGCGCCTGTATAGCAATGCTTCCTGAAAAAGTCAGCAAAACGATCAAAGCTATGTTATAAACTTTTTTCATAGTTGTTTTAATTTGAGGGTTGTTGATCAGGGAACCGGATCATATCCGCTGCCTCCCCAGGGATGACATGAAAGGACTCTTTTAATCGTCAACCAGCCGCCTTTAAACGGCCCATGTTTTTTTAGCGCCTCAATGCCATATGCCGAGCATGTAGGCGTATAACGGCACGAAGGAGGCAGATAGGGCGAAATGGCTCCCTGATAGAGTTTTATCAAGCCAATCAACAGATTAGACAGTAGTCGTTTCATAATCCTTGATTAAACGCTGAAGCAGTTGGATTATTATAGGTTCAAGCGAATTGATTTCAGGTATTTCTTTGCCGGCGTAAATTAAGGCAAGAAAACAGGTTTTTTCAGAAAGATTTTCTTCCGCAATATACTTGTTTCGACGGTAACACTCCCTGAGCAAACGCTTTATATAGTTTCGGTCAACAGCTTTTTTAAAGTTTCTTTTAGAAACAGATATCAATACTTTTAATGCCGGTTTGCCGGTCCAGTTACCTGGAAGCCAGATTAGCTTTACCGGATGTCTGAAAAATGAATGCCCCTCATTAAAGAGCCTTTGGATTTCAATGGTGTTGCACAAATGTTCCTGCTTTCCGAATGTTTGCATGGCAAAAAAAAAGTTGTACAAACTACCTGTGAATTCCTTTCACATGCTGAAATTACTTGTTTTTCGCGTTTGCGGCAAGAAACTGCTCAATGGCTTTCGCCATTGAAGGGGCAGTAGGTGTTGGAGCTTCTATCTGAATAGTCAACCCTGCTTCACGGGCAGTTGCAGCAGTAGTTTGTCCGAAAACGCCAACCGCTTTCTCTCCCTGCTTAAAGTCAGGAAAGTTTTTGTACAACGATTTAATTCCTGAAGGGCTGAAGAAAATCATCAGGTCGTATTTATCGGGTTGAAGGAATGTCATATCCTCGGCCACGGTGCGATACATAACGGCTTTTGCATAAGTAATTTTATGCTGATCAAGCATGTCCGATAGCTCAGGATTATGCTCCTCGTTGCAGGGTAGCAAATATTTCTCAGATTTATGTTTTCTGATGATGTCCACAAGATCATGTAGCTCAGACGTGCTGAAGAAAATTTTGCGTTTACGGTATTGAATGTATTTCTGAAGGTAATAAGCCGTTGCCTCCGACGAACAGAAATATTTCATTGTTTCAGGTATATCAGTCCGAAGCTCGGCAGCCAGCCTGAAATAATTATCAACTCCGTGTTTGCTAGTAAAAATTACGGCAGTATTGTCAGCTAACCTGACTTTGTTTTCTTTCCTGAAATCGATTGAAGTTAATCCCTCTATTTTAAAGAATTTGTGAAAATCAACATTCAGGCAGTATTTTTTGGTAATTTCACCATAGGGTGATTTCTCAAAATCAGCAGGCTTAGGCTGTGAAATCAGTACGTTTTTGATTTTCAAGTTTAAAAAGTATTAGAATTTGACTTATGCTGTGTTACCAATTAACCGGCAGCTTAACTGCTATGAATCAGTAATTGAAACCAATCTGAATAAGAAAAGTACCGGTAAAATTTCGAGGGTGCAAAGATACAAAAATAAATACACTACCGAAAACGTTTGCGTTGAGATTCCAACTAACAGGCTGCGCAAAAAACGCATACCCATTCCCATCAGCAAAATTCCAGCTGCAACATACATTACCACAGGGTTTGCCGTATAGAATCCGGCTATTACAACAGGGAAAATAACAATACCTATCCCTGCATTATAAATCAGATTCGTAAGTATCAATTCTCCGGCGCTTTGTTTCGTTTTAAATATGTTTCCGGTAATTTTTATCAAGGCTATTTTCAGAAACCACAAACCTGCTAGGCTACCCATTATCACAACAAAAACAAGCAGCGAATTTTTTAGGCCAGGCCAGAGGCTTATGTATTTGAGCCCAAGCTGGTGTATGATCACTGAAAGACTTGCCAGATAGATAAATGCTAAACCAGGTGTAATCCGCTCTTCTGACAGATTTCCATCGCGCATCAGTTGATTTACATGGTGTCTGGCCAGAATGGCTTTGAAAAGCTGTTTGATACGGCGGAAATTGTAAAACCTTATCCAGGTTAGAATTATCAGGCAAGCTATGAAAACACCGGTAAGCCAGTCGTAGTTGATTTGCATCCTTACTGTAGGCTCAATCTTCTTATTGTGAGTTGCTGAAATGTAAAAAATAGACTGTTTGTTGTAAACCGGTAATTTTTCCGTAGAGTCCTCTTTTTCAGCAGGAAGGATGATTTCTTTCAATTGAAAACTGAAGGAAGAATCATGCTTCACCGGATTCAGGCTATCTGTCAGATAATCATAATAATGCAATACAGAGTCAGCCGCTGGAGTCGTATCTGAAATGATGGACTTAAGGTAAAAGTCTGAAACGCCTGATTGCTGAACTATATTTGTCATTGTGGGTGCAAAATTAATACTTTTTAGCTTGTCAGACAGGACGAAGCGTCTTAAGTGATTTTTAGTTCAGCAATTATTTGCTTAAAAGAAAAACTGAATTTTCGGATAGTTAAAATTCAGAATATCAAGTAAATATGTCCATATTATCTTTACTTAAATAATAGTCCTTTTTATAGGAATAAGCCTGAATAAGTTCTAAATTTGCCGCCTGAATTTCAATGAATTTAATAGTTTTCCTGCTAAAATGACTACAAGATGTCACTAATGAATACAATCAGGGAGAATGCGCAAAATGCTGACAAGTGCATCGTTCTTCCTGAGGGAACGGAGGAGCGCACCCTAAAAGCAGCCGATTTTATCCTGAAAGAAAAAATTGCACGAATCATTCTTATTGGAAACAAATCGGAGATTGATAAAAAGATTATTGAGTACGGGCTTCAGTTTATTTCCCAGGCTCGGATTATTGATCCGGTTGAAAATCCTGATAAAGAGCAATATGCAGCTATGCTGTTTGAAATCAGGAAATCAAAAGGCTTAACTTACGAAGAGGCACTCAAGTTGGTTGAGGACCCTCTTTATCTGGCTACTTTGCTCATTAAAGCCGGTGAGGCTGATGGTGAAGTTGCCGGGGCCATGAATGCAACAGGCAACGTACTTCGTCCTGCGTTTCAGGTTATAAAAACCTTGCCGGGAATCAGTGTAGTTTCGGGAGCTTTCCTGATGATTTTTAAGGATAATCCTTATGTTCCCGGAAATATTCTAGTGTTTGCCGATTGTGCAGTTCATCCTGACCCAACAGCCTCAGAACTTGCCGAAATTGCAGTTTCAACAGCATTAACTGCAAAATCAATTGCCGGTATTGAACCCAGGGTAGCTATGTTGAGCTTTTCGACCAAAGGCAGTGCCAAACATGCATTGTGCGATAAAGTTATTGAAGCCACCCGTATTGCCCGAGAAAAGGCGCCCTGGCTCGAAATTGACGGCGAACTGCAAGCTGATGCCGCTATTGTTGAATCAGTAGGTATGCACAAAGCGCCTGGCAGTCCGATTGCCGGAAAAGCCAATGTGCTTGTTTTTCCGAGCCTCGAAACCGGCAATATTGCCTATAAACTTGTGCAGCGTTTGGCTGGCGCTGAAGCAATCGGACCGGTACTGCAAGGCATGGCAGCTCCAATCAACGATCTTTCCAGAGGTTGCTCGGTAAGCGATATTGTTAACCTTGTTGCGATTACTGCTAACCAGGCTGCCGGAATGAATAAAAAATAATTTAAACTAAAATAATTTTCAAAAATGTCAGAACGATTAGAAGATTTTAGCCTTGGCAAAACTATGCATTCCAAAGGTTCCCTTCAAAAAATAGGGGTTGTGGGCTGCGGTGCCATGGGGCAGGAGATTTCTGTATTGATCAGTCAATCGGGAATCGAAGTTGTTTTTATTGATATCAGTGATGAACGTGTTACAGAAGTATTGAGAAGGATTGAAGCCCAACTTGACGACCGCATCAGCAAATGGGGGCTTACCGGAAGTGAGAAAAAACTGATCATGTCGCGGATTAAAGGCTCAACAGATTATTCTGAGTTGTCAGATTGCGAAATAGTTTTTGAAACGGTTAATTCCAAGAAGAAAGGAACAAGCCAGGAACTCCGTCAGGAAATTTTCCGAAAAATTGAATCTGTGGTTGCTCCAGATACCATTATTGCTTCCAACACAGCAACATTAATGATCTCAGAAATTTCATCGGTATTAAAACATCCTGAGCGGGCAATGGGGCTGCATTTCTTTTCCCCTGTTGCCAAAGTTAAGATTATTGAAGCAGTGCGTTCGGTTTATACCAACAATGAAACCTATGCCATGGTGAGCAAGCTTGCTCTTCTGATCGGCAAGAAACTTATTAATGTTAATGAATCTTCAGGAAACATCAGCACACGGATGCTTGTGCCGCTGATAAATGAAGCCTGCGAGATATTGATGGAGGGTGTTGCCACAGTTCATGATATTGACGAAACAATGAAGGAGACTTCAGGATTGCAATTGGGGCCTTTCGAAATGGCCGATAAAATCGGACTTGACAAGGTATTGAAATGGATGGAAAACCTTTATACCGAATTTGGTGAGAAGAAGTACAAACCATCGCCGGTACTAAAGAGACTGGTCAGAGCTAACCTGGTTGGACGCCGCGTAAACGAAGGATTTTACCTCTATAAAGGTGATAAACGGTATGCTAAAAAAGGTTCAATTACCAATCTGGGTCGCGAATAGTATTGTTGCCTCAATTAATTAAGAAAAAACATAAAAATGAAAATAGTAGTACTGAACTGTGGAAGTTCATCCATAAAATACCAATTATTTGACCTGCCATCGCGCGATGTGCTGGCCAAAGGGCTTGTTGATAAAATCGGTTTGAAAGGTTCTTTGATTAAACATTCGCGAAATGATGGTACAGATGTGAAACTCGAAGGCGAAATTCTTGATCACCAGGCAGGTATCGAATATCTGTTGGGAATTCTCATCAGCGAAAAATACGGAAGTATGAAAAGCCTCGATGAGATTCATGCTGTAGGACATCGCGTGGTTCACGCAGGTGAGAAATTCAATGGCAGTGTGTATATTTCGGGCGAAGTTATTGATGCCCTCGAAGAATGTATTGATCTGGCACCGCTTCACAATCCGCCAAACCTCAAGGGAATTTATTCTATTACCAAACTTTTACCCGATATTCCACAGGTTGGTGTTTTCGATACCGCTTTTCACCAGACAATGCCCGATTACGTATATCTGTATGGTATTCCTTATTCTCTTTACGAGAAACACAAAATCCGCAGGTATGGTTTCCATGGATCATCGCATAGGTACGTTTCGCAGCGCGCTTGCGATATTCTTGGAAAGAATCTTTCAGATCTTAAAATTATCACCTGCCACTTGGGAAACGGAGCTTCAATCGCAGCCATTAAAAATGGTAAATCGCTCGATACTTCAATGGGTATGACCCCGATTGAAGGATTGATGATGGGAACCCGTACCGGCGATCTCGATATTGGTGCTTTTATCCAGATAATCAATAAGGAAGAAATTGATGTTCCTGTGGCCAACACCTTGGTAAACAAGCATAGCGGAATGTTGGGTGTCTCTGGTATTTCTTCAGATATGCGCGATGTCGAAATTGCTGCCGAGCAGGGAAATAAACGAGCCCAGGTTACACTTGAAATGTATTACTATCGTATCCGAAAATATATCGGAGCTTATACAGCCGCAATGGGTGGTGTAGACTTGATCATATTTACAGGTGGTGTCGGTGAAAACGATTCTGTAACACGATACCTGACCACAAAAGATATGGAATACATGGGACTTGAATTTGACCAGGAAAAGAACAATGGACTTCGTGGCAAAGAGGCTATCCTGAGCAAGGAAAACTCAAAGGTTACCGTAATGGTAGTGCCGACCAACGAGGAGCTGGTTATTGCGCTCGATACCTATGATATTGTTTCAGCAATGAAATAGCAGGCTGCTTTATAAATGAAAGAGGCCGCACTGGATGCGGCCTCTTTCATTTTATATTGAGTGGGTTTTGTTAATCAAGGTCCTCCATCAGTTCATCTGTTAATTCGAGGTTGTGAAAAACATTGTTTACATCGTCGTCCTCTTCAAACAGATCAATCAGCCGTAAAATCTTTTTGGCTGCCTCTTTATCTACCTTTACCGTATCTTTCGGAAGTCGTTGCAGCTCAGCATTTTCCGGCTCAATTCCCATCTCTTCCAGTTTCTTTATCATTGCCCCAAAATCTTCCATGGCCGTAGTGATGGTAATTGTATCCTCTTCAACCTGAATGTCTTCGGCTCCGGCATCAATCACTTCCATTTCAAAATCGTCCAAGTTAATATCGCCTTTCGGAATGGTAAAAATTCCCTTGCGATCGAATAGGAATGCCAATGAGCCATTGGTTCCGAGGCTTCCGCCAAATTTGTTAAAATAGGAGCGGATATTTGAAATGGTGCGTTGCAGGTTATCGGTAGTGCATTCAATGTAAATTGCAACCCCGTTTGGTGCATAACCTTCATAGGTGGTTTCGTTATAAGAAGCAGCATCCTTATCCGAGCCTTTGTTTATGGCTCTCAGGATATTATCCTTGGGCATACTGGCTCCTTTAGCGTTTGATATTGCCAGCCTCAGCCTTGGGTTGCCGTCAGGATCGGGGCCACCTTCTTTTACGGCAACAGTAATTTCCTTGATAATCCTGGAAAAGATTTTTGAGCGTTTCGCGTCCAGGGCTCCTTTCTTACGCTTGATTGTTGACCATTTATTGTGTCCTGACATATTGTTTGAGTTATTTATTTTTCAATTAAAGCCGGTTCAATCGTACCTTTATAAATTCTGATAACCATAAACAGGTGGTAAAATTACTATTTTATTTCAAAAAGAAAAATGCTGTCGCCCTTTCGGATGACAGCATTGGCAGATGCAACACAGGAGCGAACTACCAGCCTGCAAGGGTTATACCTACTGCAAACGGGTAAAGTTCGGGACCATGTCCGTCTTTGAACAGGGTGTTTAGCGAATAATTTCCATAAAGGTTAATTTTACCCCACCCTATGCGGGCCATCAGGCTGAATTTGAACGGGTTCAAATCAAATCCTTTGCTATCGCGGTCTTTATCTTTTTGTTTTGATCCATCATCATAAACCATTTTGGTATGGGCGCCAATACGCAAACCGGTAAGCAGGCCTCCTCCGATGTGAAAACTGTTCTTTTTCGAGAAACGGTTGGTTTGGTATTCGAGCAACAGTGGAAGATTCAGGTAGTTAACAACCAACTTGCTTTTAAAGTAGCCAACCCCATCTTCATCCAATTCCATTCCAACAATGCCCAGCTCATCATCGCGGTCTGTCTTTATATTATTATCGAAACGGTAATTGTTCCATTCAAATCCCAGACCGGTGGTAAGTCCGAATTGATTTCCGATAAGGTTAAAATTCTGTTCCCAGAAATTCAAGGCTACATTGATTGATTTTTCCATCCTTAGATCTAGAAAATCATATCCTTGAGGCATATCAAATTTATTGTCGCTGTTCAGATATCCGTTTATTCCCATATCAAAACCACCCCAGTGGCCATCAAACCGGTCTTTTCTTTTTCGGTTGAATTTTACATTCCCATCTTCATCAACTACAAGCTCATTGCCTCCAACGGTTACTTTTGTCGGATTTCCTTCAATAACCTGAACGCTGACATCACCTATATTGATCAGGGTAGAATCTCCAGATTCTGTACTGCTGATAACGCCTTCCATATCAGCTTCTCCCGGAGTTTCAGGGTTCTGGAAATTTAAGGTGTAATTTCCCGGCTTATTTAGTTTTCTGATTTCATCGTTATCGAAATAAATCAATGATCCAGCACCACTTAAGTCAGCATTTATTTCACTAACTGCATAAATTTTGGCTTTGGCCGCGCCACTGATTTCAGCATCAACAGCTTGTGATGAAAGTTTTAATGCATCCAGGGATGATGCACCTGAGACCTCAGTTTTGTGGGCTTGAGCCGTCCCCAATAATACAACTTTCGAAGCACCGCTTATTTCACTCTTAAGTTCCATAACATCGAGTTCAAGGTAGGTTTTTGAAGCGCCACTTGCTTCGAGAGTGAGGCTTGCACCTTTTAATACACCATCAGAATCTAAGCGTGCTGCTCCCTGAAGGTCAATCAGTGTAATATTCGGTACCTTTATGTAAATATTCATTGCGGAAGGGTTTTTTATCCCGCTCGAAGTTATCACCAGCCGGTTGTTCTCTACTGTAGTTTCAATGTTGTTAATATAATTATCGTCGGCAGAAATGCTAAGCTGCTGTGGCTCGCCTTGCGAAAGTTTAACAACAAACGCGCTTCCGGCTTCTATTTCGGTAAAGGGTTCAACTGTGCGGTCTTGCTTTGTAAGATTGCCGCTACCTTTGGATTGTGCTGAGACCGAAAGCCCTGATAGCATAATCAGAACCGCCAGGAATGCCGATTTCTGAAGATTTGGTGTAGTTTTCATGGGATTGTGTTTTAGTAAAGTGTTTTTCATTGTGACGGAGAAAATATCAGATTTGTTACAGGCAATACTGATTTTTTTAATTTCCATTATTCTAAAAGGGGATAAGGATGTGCTGAACGAATCTGCTGCTTATTGGTTCGATCTTCTTCCGAAAGCATAGCCTGAATCACCTTCGGTAATTGAGACCTTTCCAGTTTTGCCATCGGGTGTTACAATGCGCTTGAGTTTCAAATTATTATCAGTCAGCATATTTATGCCTTCAAGGCCTATATCGGCAAGCATCCAGCCACCGAAAGATTCAGGCACCTGGGATGCAATCTGTGCTCCGCTTCGCAAGATACTGTTGATACGCATTCCAGCTTTGGTTCTGATGGAAGGTTGCACCACAGGAATTTCAGGTTCCTCTTCAAGTGAAGCTAACATGGGTTCCTGCGATTTTACTATTTCCCCGAAAAGAGATGAATAAAAATTGCGGGTAGCCCCATTGAAGGAAGCTGGTGTAATATTAAGTATCTGCTTTGCCGGAATCCGGTTCAGGATTTTAGATTCTCTTTCTGTTGGTTCAGTCGCTGTTTTTGATGTTTTCTTTCTGTTAAGTGACTGAGTTTTTGTTTCAGGCTTCTGATTCTGGCGTTTTGCTTCTGTGCTAATTTGCTCAACTTTGTTAGCGGTTGAGTCGGCATTTCCTGTTACTACTTGCTGGTTTTTCGCCTTTGCTTTGGTATTGTTTTCACCTAACGGATTGAATGGCTGAGGTTCAAGGTTCAGAAATACTGATATCAATATCAGAACACTGGCCGCTGCTGCAGCAACATAAACCATCCTGCGGTAAATCGGAACTACCGGCTTGCGCAAACTCCGCGGGTCAGGAAATACAATTCGTTTATCTGCATTTAGTTTTACCAGAGCGTACAAATCGTACTCTTTCTTCAGTTCGGGATTCTTTTTCAGGAAGGTGTCAACTGCCTTTAAACCAGCCAAAGAGAGATCGTTTTCAATGGCTGCTATAAAATAATGGTTGTAGTTTTTTATGTTGAGGAAAACAGCATCTATATCGGCGGGTTGAATAAGGGTTTCCTTAAAGTCAAATACAGCCTGCTCATCTGGTTTCAACGAATAATTTGCCAAATCAGCAGCCTCCTCTTTCAGATCGGGATTTTGCTCAAGAAAAATCAACAGTTCAGCTGTGTCAATGGTACTGAGTGTCCCATCGAGATAGCTGATTACAAATTCTTCGTAATTCGATCTGTCTATTTTCATTTTGCTTGCGGCGTTTTCTTTAGCCAATCAATCATAAAACAATATCAAGGCTTCCAATGTAATTCTTCAGACTTACCCTGGCTCGGTAAATGTAAACCTTTACCTGTGATTCGTTCAGCCCGGTAATTTTCCCAATCTCTTCGTACGAATAGCCTTCATAATCCCTCAGGGTGATTACCGACTTCTGTATATCAGGCAGCCGGGTAAGCGCAACCGATAGAATTTCCTGAAGATCATTAAAGGAATGGTCAACAGTTAATTCCGGCATTACAGCATCATCAAGCCTTGAAGTCCTTTTCTGTCGCCTTATATCGTCAATCATGGTGTGATAGGCCGTGGTAAATAAATACGATTTGGCTTTTTCTGAAGCAATATCACCTGCTTTCTCCCACATTTTGAAAAAAGAGTCCTGCACTATATCGCGTGCACGCTCTTCATCCCCTATGTTTTTAAGGATAAACCGATATACTCCGTCAGAGTAATTATTTACGCATTTATTGTATTCCGCTGTTGTCATCTGCCATGATTGTTTCAGTCGGCTGTTACTATGACAATTTGTAAGCTGAAAAGTTACAGCAATTGTTCATTTTTTTTACAAATAAATGGTTCTGTTAGCTAACAGCTGTCAATCGTAGATTACAATTACCCGTTTTTAGTATTAATTTGTAAATTTACTCTGTTATTATTTGCCATTTTGGCAAAAAACGATAAAACCGCATGGTTAACTACAAATTGCCCGAATTGTTTTCACACGACAAAGGTAAGCTTAATGCTCCTCCCGGATTGCCCTCATTTGATGACTATTCCGTTTATACATACATCCGCAACAAAGGAGCTGAAGCTTATTCTTTCACGTTCAACAGCAGTCGTTCTTTACAGCCGGTTGACGGATTTGAGAAGCCTCTGCCAGATCTTTGGCTTTTTGCACTGGGTGTACTTTCAGAAAATGCAAAAGAAGAAGATGAAGAAGCCATTTCTAATGGCGTTCCGGTTGAATATACCCGTGAACTATCATTCAATGGAACACAGTTCAAATTTCTCGTAAGTAAATTCCCGTTTACAATTGATAGTGAAAATGCTTATGTTTTTTCTACTTTCAGGAATATTACCTTTCTTTTTGATAGCATTGATGAAATCGGAAGCCGGAATGTACTGTTCAGCCTGGTAGCCGAAAATATGTCGGATGTTTTTTGTGTGCTCGACATGGACGGACGGCTTGCTTTTATGAGTGAGTCAATAAAAAGCCTTACCGGATACTCTGCTGAAGAACTCCTGGAAATCCCGATGTCTTATTTAGTTACAGCTAAATCTCTTGAGACTGCGCGGGAAATATGGGATGGATTTAAGCAGCCATTTGATCCCGGCTGTTCAGAAAATGGGAATAACAGGGTGCTTTTTGAAATTGAATTTATCCGGAAAGATCAGCAAAAAAGATGGGCCGAAATTACTGCAGCAGCCTTTAATGGGCCTGATGGCCAGGCTCTTGGTGTGCATGGCCTTATAAGGGATATCACAGAGCGCAAAGCTAAGCAGGAGGAAATCCGCAGTTCCTTAAAGCATGAAATAGAGCTGAGCAATGTGAAATCGAAATATATTTCAACTATTTCGCACGAATTCAGAACACCGCTATCCATCATATACAGCAATCTTCAGTTGCTCGAAAATCACAGGTTTGAGCTCGATGCTGAAACCATAAACGATGCTTTCGAGTTGAGCCGTATGGCTGTTAAATCATTACTCAGGGTTTTGGATAAAGTCACGGTGATTGACGCTGTGAACAAAGGGAAGCTCGAATTCAAACCTGGAATGGCTGATCTTGAACTACTTTGCCGTAATCTTGTGCGGGATTTGAATGAAATGGAAATGGTGCCTGACCGCATTGATCTGAAAATTGATGAGATTCCTGCAGAAGTTTGGGTTGATGAATCACTTTTTGGACATATCTTTACAAATCTTTTATTGAATGCCCTTAATTTCTCAGATAAGAAAAAGAGGGTGATGTTTGAGGTAAGCATGGCCACACCTGAAAAGGCCTCTTTTGTCATCAGCGATCAGGGCATTGGTATTCCGCCTGATGAGATGAATTATATTTTTGAACCATTTTACAGAACAAGCAATGCCCGTAATGCACGGGGGTCGGGATTGGGTCTGGCGGTGGTGCGCGATTGCCTGCGATTGCATAGTGGTGAAATCAGCTTCGAGAGTAATCTGGGTGCAGGATCAGTATTTAAGGTAATTCTTCCGGTTTCCCGCGAAATAAGGGACACGGATTAATATAAAATGAACAATGGTGAATGGCGAGATAAACAACGAAAAAATTCTGCTGGTTGAGGACGATAAAGCCCTGGCTACTACTATATCTAATCTTTTGCGTGTAAAAGGTTATGATGTTACCCATGCCGGTGATGGAGCAGCAGGCATTCAAAAGGCATTTGCACTGCTTCCCGACCTTATCCTTTGCGATATCTCTATGAACGAAATAAGCGGTTATGATGTTTTTAACGTGCTGAAAGAAAGTTCAGCAACCGCGATGATCCCATTTGTTTTTCTGACGGCCAAATCCGATTTGAAAGATATTCGTTTTGGAATGCAATTGGGAGCCGATGATTACATTGTAAAGCCCTTTGAATACGACGAGCTGATCACTTCCATCGCCACACGTCTTAACAAAGCTGAAGCGCACCGCAAGGCAAATGAAGAAAAATTCATTGCTCTTTCGATGATTTCACCTTATGGTATTTATATTTACCAGGACGATAAGTTTATTGAAACCAATCCGGGCCTTTCGGCAACTTTTGGCTATAGCCGAAACGAATTGTTGAACATGGGTTTCAAAGACCTCATTCTTGACACCGACCGGCCAGCCGCACTCGAAAAAATAAGAAGATGCCAGCAGGGATTTGATAAAGAAATCCATATAAGTTTCAGGGTGAAACACAAGGATGGTTCAATTCTCCGGGCTGAACTTTATGGTATTGAAGGGCTTAAAATTAAGGGCCGTTCGAGCCTGATAGGTATGTTAACTCAAAGTAAACTCGAAATTCAGGAAACATCCGGCCTCGAAAACCTCAGCCTGAGCGAAATAGAAGAATTTGAAAAAGCTGTTGACCTGATTGCCGGAAAACGCAGTTATGTTTCTACAGAATTGATAAACAAGCTGATTTCCGTATTCAGGGATAACGAAGCAGAAAAAGAAAAACCTGCGGAAGATCTGATCAACTTTTCTGACCGCGAGTTAGAGGTATTGGGATTCGTTTGTTTGGGATTATCAACCAAAGAAATAGCCGATAAGATGTTTATCAGTAGCCGTACTGTAGAAAAACACCGTGCCAACCTGATGACAAAAACTGATGCAAAAAATATAATTGAGGTTATTATTTACGCGGTCAAGAACAAGCTTATAGATATCTGAAAAACCCTAATCGAGCTTCAGCACAGCCAGAAATGCAGTTTGCGGTACTTCAACATTGCCTACCTGTCGCATACGTTTCTTTCCTTTTTTCTGCTTCTCAAGCAGCTTGCGTTTACGGGTAATATCACCACCATAACACTTTGCTGTAACATCTTTACGCACTGCCTTAACCGTTTCGCGGGCAATAATTTTTGCACCTATGGCAGCCTGAATGGCAATATCAAATTGCTGCCGTGGAATCAACTCCCTTAACTTTGAACACATGCGCCTTCCAAAATCATAGGCATTGTCATGATGTATCAGGGTTGACAAGGCGTCAACCGGCTCACTGTTCAGCAGTATATCGAGCCTCACCAACTTGGCTTGTTTGTAACCGGTAACATGATAATCAAATGATGCATAACCTTTTGAAATGCTCTTTAGTTTATCGTAAAAATCGAAAACAATTTCGCCCAAAGGCAACTCAACGGTTAGTTCAATCCTATCGCTGGTAAGGTAAATCTGGTTTTTAAGGGTGCCGCGTTTCCCGATGCAGAGGGTCATTACTGCACCAACATATTCCGATTTTGAAATAATCTGGGCTGTAATATATGGTTCTTCAATGTATTCAAGGTAGTTAGGTGCCGGTAAGCCTGATGGGTTGTGCACTTCGAGTACTTCACCCTTGGTGGTATATGCTTTGTACGATACGTTTGGAACTGTTGTGATAACATCCATGTCAAATTCGCGGTCGAGGCGCTCTTGGATAATCTCCATGTGCAGCAGCCCAAGAAATCCGCATCTGAAACCAAAACCCAGTGCTGCAGACGATTCCGGCTCAAAAACCAAAGATGCATCGTTCAGTTGGAGACGTTCCATCGAAGCCCTTAATTCCTCATAATCATCTGCATCAACAGGATAAATACCGGCATAAACCATGGGCTTTACATTGGTAAATCCTTCAATGGCTTTTTCGCAACGCCTTTTAACATGGGTGATGGTATCACCAACTTTTACTTCGCGTGAAGCTTTTATGCCAGAAATAATATAACCTACATCGCCGGCTCGAAGCACTTCCCGTGGTTGCCGCAAAAGTTGCAGAACGCCGACCTCATCGGCATAATACTCTTTACCGGTCGCAAAAAACTTAACAAAGTCGCCTTTGCGGATTTCGCCGTTAAAAATGCGGAAGTAGGCAATAATTCCCCTGAAGGAATTAAAAACCGAATCAAAAATAAGGGCTTGTAATGGGGCTTCGGGATCACCTGTCGGACCTGGTATTTTATTGATGATTGCTTCAAGAATCAGGTCAATGCCCATCCCTGTTTTTCCACTGGCCCTTATAATCTCTTCCTGCTTACAGCCTAAAAGGTCAATTATTTGCTCTTCAACATCTTCGGGCATGGCATTATCCATATCCATCTTGTTCATGATTGGTATTATTTCCAAATCATGCTCAAGCGCCAGATAGAGGTTAGAAATTGTTTGTGCCTGTATTCCCTGTGTAGCATCAATAATCAGCAGGGCTCCTTCGCAGGCGGCAATTGACCTTGAAACTTCATAAGAGAAATCCACATGGCCGGGTGTGTCAATCAGGTTCAGTTTATATTTCTCGCCGTTATAGTCATATTCCATCTGGATGGCGTGGCTTTTAATTGTAATGCCACGTTCGCGTTCGAGATCCATATCGTCAAGCACCTGAGCCTGCTGTTGTCGCTCAGTGAGTGTTCCGGTAAACTCAAGCAATCTGTCGGCCAGTGTGCTCTTACCGTGATCTATGTGTGCTATTATGCAAAAGTTGCGCGTGTTTTTCATCGGTGCAAATTTACGTTGAAATCCTTTAAGTTGTTAAGGTTAAATTTTCGCAGTGTTTTTGCATATTTCTGCAAACGATTGCAGGCTTTAGTAATATTTTCAATCTGAAAAAAATGATATATCAGAGTTTGTATATATCTATATATCAGTTTGTTAATAATATTTTTCTGACGGTTCTATTTTTCAATTGATCATAATATTCACTATCTTTGCAGCAATTTTCAGCTAAGAAATTTCATTAACCTAAATCAGAATAAAATGTCGAAAATCAAATTGGCTATCAACGGATTCGGAAGGATTGGCCGGAACGTTTTTAAAATTGCTCTCGAAAAAGATACGATCGAAGTTGTTGGTATCAACGACCTGACGAATACTAAAGTTTTGGCGCACCTGCTTAAATATGACTCAACCCAGGGTCGTTTCCCGGGAAAAATTGATTATGATGAAACTGCACTGATTGTTGATGGTGTCAGGTATCCTGTTAGTGCTGAACGCAGCCCGGCTGGTATTCCCTGGGCTGTTACTCCCGATGTTGTTGTGGAAGCAACCGGAGTTTTCCGCTCAAAAGAGAGTGCTAAAGGTGGATACGGCGACCATATTAAAAATGGCGCGAAAAAGGTTATCCTTACCGTTCCTTCGAAAGATGCAATTGACCGCACCATCGTTCTTGGTGTGAACGATCACGATCTTAAAGAAAGCGATCAGTGTGTATCCAATGCATCATGTACTACAAACTGTCTTGCCCCGGTTGCAAAAGTTCTGAATGATAAGTTTGGTATTGAAAATGGCTTAATGACTACCATTCACTCATATACCAACGATCAGATTATTCTTGATGCACCTCACAGCGATCTTCGCAGGGCACGTTCAGCCGCCATTTCGCAGATTCCTACCACTACCGGTGCTGCTAAAGCTGTAGGTATTGTAATTCCTGAGCTTAAAGGTAAACTCGATGGACTTGCAGTTCGTGTACCAACCCCAACAGGATCGCTGGTTGATCTTGTGGTTAATCTGAAAGTGGAAGTTACCAAAGAACAGGTTAACGCGGCAATGAAAGAAGCAGCAGAAGGTCCTATGAAGGGTATTCTCGAATATACTGAAGATGAAATTGTTTCGGTTGACATTATCCACAATCCGGCCTCTTCAATTTTTGATGCACAGAGCACTATGGTAAATGGTAAAACGGTAAAAATCCTTTCGTGGTACGATAACGAATGGGGCTATTCAGCCCGCGTAGTTGATCTTGCAGAAAGACTTTTCTAAGCTGTTGGACATTTACGAAAAAGAGGCTGTCTTTTATAAGACAGCCTCTTTTTCATTGATTGGATTTTGTTATCGGAGCAAATGAATACTATCTGTCAGCGTTCGTTTCTGAATTCGTATTTCATCTGGTGATTCCGGGGAACCGACAATTTCATAAACATCACAGATATAGAAGTAAACGCCACTCGCACATTCCATTTTTGATGTCTTGTCTTTTCCATCCCAGTTTATTGCCGGATCGAACGATTCAAAAACCAGTACTCCCCATCGGTTGAAAATCTGAATGTCAATTCTATCAACAGAAGTATATCCCGGATAGGGAGTGAATAAATCATTGTAAGTGTCGTTGTTTGGCGTAAATACATTGGGCAACCTGTAACGCGGACAATTATCAATACTTACACAAACCTGATTGTACCGGGTTGTGTCTGTATTTCCGTTAATATCACCGGCCACTATAAAAAAACATCCGGCGATTGTTTGGTCAGGCAGATAGGTGTAAGTATATACGTCAGAATCCAATGTGCTGATCAGATAATGCGGATTGCCCTTGCGGTAGAGGTAATATCGTTCAATATCGGGAGCACAGGTTTGTGAAATATCGTTCCAACTGAAAATCAACTCAAGCTCATCGCAATCTACCTCAACAATCAGGTTGGGTGGGCAAGGAGGAACATTATCTATCGGCGTATCGCAGCGCTCCTGCGAAAAATTGAAAATGGGATCAATATACCCGGGGGTTCCATAAGTGCCAGATGTGCGAACCAGGTAACAGTATTCCTGATTATTTATAAGGCCGGTATCGGCATAGTATGGGAGTGCAGTGGTTGCAATGCTATCAAAGATCAACGTTACCGGGTTTTTCCGGTAAACGGTATAACTCTGGTTAACCCAGGGAACCTGGCTTACTATCGATATCTTTATTTCTTTATCAGTCGGTATAGTGCGGATAAAAACAGAGGATGCCGGCACAGTAAATCCGATACTGAAAACATTTCCGGGTGTGTTATTGACAAACTCGATGGTATAAGCCCATGCTGTATCCCGCGTATTCATGCCGGTATCGGTAAAGGTTGTATCGTTCAGGTCAGTAAATTCGGCAATCTGTTCTTTCACGGAAGTGGTAAAACCTTCTGAGCGGAAAAGCCGGTAAATAAAAGGCCCGGGTGTCTGGGTATAATCCAGTTCTGTTGGCTTCGACCATGCAATGTAAATGCTGCCGTTATCGGCCGAGGTCGTGTTAATGCTAACATTGGTAATTACCGGCAAATCTTTTTTAAGGCTTGCGCAGAACTCTTCCGAGGCAATACTTTCGGCACCATCGGGAAACCATGCTGTAACAATATAACAATATCTTATGCCTCGCACCAGTCCCAGCCCATTGTTGTTATCAGTGAATGTAGTTAAATCAAGATCGTTGGTTTCAGCGATACGTGTATAGCCGGTTTGGGGTGGAACTCCTGTCTGGCAGGCTCCGGGGGCAAATCCAGACGCTCCGGCCCGCCGGTAGATTCTGTAACCTGCTGCATCAGCACATTGGTGTTTGCTCCAGCTTAAAATCATGCTGTTGCCAAGGGGTATCACTTCAGGATTTATAACCGGAGGAGCGATTACACTAATGTTTACAGTCTTCAGGTCGAACAATCTGACAGGGCTGCCATCGTCAATGGCTTTAAAATAGATTTGATAAGGCTGAAGCCTCACATGCGCACATACCGTAGGCCATACCAGCGTTTGACTCACATGTGCAACCGAATCTTCGGGCTGTTCAAAAATCGCAGGACTCACAGGTAAAATCAATGGCCCGCCATCGGCTGTCAGCGTTATTCTGTCATTATCTTCATCGCTGGCTTCCACAAAAAGGTTCAGTGTATCGCCGGCAATAACACAGGTGTCCATTGTTGTTATTAAGACCGGAGGGTGATTGTTGCAGGATGTAATGTTTACCTGCATATCGCGGGTTACATAGCCAATTCTAATGCCGTTGCGGTATTCTTCAATGATAAAAGCAAAGTTGTACTCGCCTTGCATGGTAGGGCTTTCCCAGAGAATATCGCCGGTAACAGAGTTAATCGTAAAAGTTCCCGGGTTTTGGGTGTCAACTTCATTCGGGAGCTTAAATCCAAGAATATCGAGACCACCAACACCTTTGCAATTAACAAGTTTATAGGCAAGACTGTCACCATTTGGGTCATACGCACCGGCATTGTGCAGGTAAGGAACCCCAACACAGCCGTTATCAATCGGGGGAAGCAGCAAAACCGGCGAACTGTTGTTTCCCAGAAATGGATTGATAACCAGCATGGTTTCAATATACAGGGGGACATCAACCGAATTGGGGATATTTTGAATCCCAAGATTGCGGTTTGGGTCTTCGAGCCATATGTGGTAGGTTGATGCAGAGGCATAAGTATGCACCCCTTTATAGATGTTTAACCTGATCTCAGGTGAAATAAGCTCTCCCACATGTTCACAGTAAATTCCGGCAGTAGTAGTTCCGCCGATGCCGTTAAATCTTGGCAGCTCATTGCTTTCGCCATCGCCCCAGTTAATGGTTAGTGAACAGCGGTCAGCAGCACTCGGGGCAAAAGTATAGGTTGTAATGGTTACTTCGTAGGTGAGGCCAGATATATGACGATAGGTTATTTCCCCTGCCCTTTGGTGTGTCGCCAAAGCAGTCAAACCTGGTAATAATGCCAGAATTGTAAACAGAAACTTTCTAAAATATGTAGTCCTTATCTTATGCTGGTTCATCAGATCGAAATAATAGTATTGCAGGTAATGCAGCAAGTCAAAATTAGTCATTTTTACCTTTGCCGGATCATTTAGCCGCAAAAACAATACCGTATCTTTTGATTAATGAATGGTAATTGGCGAAAGAATCAATTATTGCCACTATTCAGGTTACAGACCCGATTGACCTACAACATTTGGATTGAATCTGGAAACCCTGTGCATTTGATAAATGCTTAACTTTGTTTACTACATTTCATTTAAATTAATTGTAGTTTTTTTATGTACGTAATAAACCCGGAGCAGGAACGCAGGGAAATTCTCAAGAGGTATCGCGAGCTTTTAAATACCTGGAACACAGGTAACAAGGAGAGAAGCAACCGTATGGTTCGGAAAGCTTTTAACCTCGCGGTTACCGCTCACAAAGATATGCGCCGGAAAAGTGGCGAACCTTACATTTACCACCCTATTGAGGTGGCACGTATTGTTGCCGGAGAAATTGGTCTTGGCGAAACCTCCATTGTATGTGCCCTGCTTCATGATGTGGTTGAAGACACCAACTATACCAACGAAGATATAAAACAGATGTTTGGCGAGAAAGTCGCCCGCATCATTGATGGATTAACGAAAATAAAGGAACAACTTGACAATACTACCGCATCGGCTCAGGCAGAGAATTTCAGGAAAATGATACTAACGCTTTCTGACGACGTCAGGGTTATTCTTATAAAACTTGCTGACCGTCTGCACAATATGCGCACGCTCGATGCAATGATTACCGAAAAAAAGTTGAAAATTGCTTCGGAAACAATTTATTTCTTTGCTCCCCTGGCTCATCGCCTGGGTTTATATGCCATAAAAAGCGAACTCGAAGATCTGGCTTTGAAATATACCGAACCTGAAGTTTATGCATCCATTTCAAAGCAACTGGAAGAAACATCGGTTTCGCGTACCAAATTCATCAACAAATTTATTTATCCTATCCGCAAAGCCCTGATAGCCCAGGGTCTTGTATTTGAGATTATCGGACGCGAGAAATCAGTTTATTCCATCTGGAATAAAATGAAAAATAAGCAGGTTCCATTTGATGAGGTGTTCGACCTGTTTGCCGTGAGGATAATTATTGATACCAATTTCGAAAATGAAAAATACCAGTGTTGGCAGGCTTATTCAATTGTAACTGATTTTTACAGCCCGAAACAAAACCGCTTGCGCGACTGGATTTCGACCCCCAAGGCCAATGGTTATGAATCGCTTCATACCACAGTTATGAGCCAGACTGGGCAATGGGTGGAGGTTCAGATAAGAACCCGGCGCATGAATGAGATAGCCGATAAAGGCTATGCAGCCCACTGGAAATACAAAGAGAAAACCAGCAGCGAAAGCGGACTCGATCGCTGGCTTGGCAAAATTAAAGAACTGCTTCAATCGCCAAACTCTGATGCACTGGCATTTCTCGACGATTTTAAACTCAATCTGTTTGCCGACGAAATAATTGTTTTTACCCCAAAAGGGGAAGAAAAAACACTTCCTTCCAATTCTACGGCCCTCGATTTCGCTTATAATATCCATTCTGAAATCGGTAACCATTGCATTGGGGCAAAAGTAAACCACAGGCTGGTTGCTCTGAACCATCCCCTGAAAAGCGGCGACCAGATTGAGATTATAACCTCCAAAAAGCAAACTCCCAGGGATGAATGGATTGATTTTGTGGTTACCTCCAGGGCAAAATCATTTATTAAAGATGCTCTGAAGGAACAAAAGAAAAAGTATGCCGAAGAGGGAAAAGCCAAACTGGAGGCTTATTTTAAGGAACTGAAAATTGAACTGAACAAAACCAATCTGCTCCGATTTCAGGAGTGCAACCGCATCAATTCAACCATTGATTTGTACTATAAAATTGCCAAAGGTGAATTGGGACTTAAAGAGTTGAAAGAGTGTATTCAACAGCACGATAAGAGTGGATGGTTCAATATCATTACCCGGCCATTCGGCAGATCGAAACCGAATCTTCCGCGAAAGCTTGCCGATCAGGTGATGAATAAGCTTCCCGGCAAACCATTAAATTCAGCAAATGGAGAGGTTGAATACCGGATTTCTGATTGCTGTAACCCTATTCCGGGCGATGATGTTATCGGCTTTATGGCACAGGAAGGCAGTATCTGGATACACCGGACAAATTGTTCTGAAGCCATTCAACTGATGTCGAAATACGGAAACCGTATTGTTAAAACAAACTGGTCGAACCGTGAAGCCGTAACTTATCTGAGTGGTATAAGATTGTCAGGTTTTGATAATCAAGGGCTGATCAATGAAATTGTGAATCTTATTTCGGGGCAAATGAGCCTGAATATCAGGTCGTTCCACATAGATTCAACCGGTGAGGTTTATGAAGCCACCATTATGCTGTTGGTGCACGATACCGATGATCTTAACAAACTGATGTCAGCCTTGAAAAAACTAAAAGGCATTAATAGCGTTTTCCGGATCAGCCGGCTTTCCGAATCCGGGAAGTAAGGAGCATATATCTGATATTCAATATTGTAAGAGCTACCTGATACACGGTAGATTTATTTTTATTTATACCAAATAGGAATAACAAAATTTTTAGTACTTTTATGCACTTATTTGAGCGACCGGGGTGGCGATCAAAAATACATCTTTTTTCGTTTTTTGATGCCGACTTAGGTAGTTTAACCAATATTTCAGCTATGAGGGATAATGATCGTTTGAATTTTGATACTGTAAAAGGTATCTTTACTGAATACCTTGAAAGTCACGGGCACCGTAAGACACCTGAGCGCTACACAATTCTGAGGGAAATTTATGCTACTGAAGGCCATTTCGACATTGAGACCCTCTATATACAGATGAAGAATAACAAATACAGAGTCAGCCGGGCCACGCTTTATAATACCATTGAGTTACTTCAGAACTGTAATCTGGTTACCAAACACCAGTTCGGGAACAATTGCTCGCAGTTTGAGCGTTCTTTTAAATTCAAGCAGCACGATCATTTTATCAATATTGAGGATGGTTCAGTCCTGGAGTTTTGCGATCCACGAATTCAGGAAATTAAAACATCAGTTGAAAAACTGCTTGGAGTTACCGTTACTACCCATTCACTGACATTTTTCGGATACATAAATAAACCGGGCGAAACCGAGCAAAAGGATGAAAATACTCCTGTTGCCGATACTTCAAAATCCTGATTTGTTTTAATCCGTTTCTTTTTTTGTACCCCATTTCCGCGGATTTTAGTAACATTGCATCTCCGTAAAAAAGCCTGCGGAATATAGAGGATTGTAATTGTGTCATAAGTATACATTTGTCAATCAGGCATTTAACATGTAACCAGAATTAAATGAAAGTTGATGTATTACTCGGCCTGCAATGGGGCGATGAAGGGAAAGGGAAAATTACCGATGTTCTTACTCCCGAATATGATATTATAGCCCGGTTTCAGGGTGGGCCAAATGCAGGACACACACTTGAGTTCAACGGGATAAAGCACGTGCTGCATACGATTCCGTCGGGAATTTTTCATCCTGATAAAGTAAACGTAATCGGAAATGGTGTTATTATTGATCCCCGGATACTGGCCCGCGAAATAGCAGGTTTACGTGAAAGAGGGGCTAAGCCCGAAAAAAACCTTTTCATTTCTAAAAGAGCGCACTTAATCCTACCATCACACCGATTGATTGATAATGTATTTGAGGATTCAAAAGGCAATTCAAAAATAGGCTCTACCCTTAAAGGGATTGGCCCCGCTTATACTGATAAAGTAGCCCGACATGGACTTCGCGTTGGCGATCTGATGCTGGCCGATTTCAGGGAAAGATATGAGCAGCTTAAGAAAGAACATTTCAGAATCGTAAATTCTTACCAGCCCGATAAGGAATTGCTTAAGATTGAAGGCCTCTTATTTGAGGATTATGAAAAACTTTGGTTCGACGGACTTGATTATATTTCAGATATTGAACTGATTGACAGCGAAATCTTTATCAATAAAAGCATCCGCGAAGGAAAACGCATTCTTGCTGAAGGGGCTCAGGGAACCATGCTCGATATTGACTTTGGAACCTATCCTTATGTTACGTCTTCAAATACAATAAGTGCAGGAGTTTGCTCGGGTTTGGGTATTTCGCCGGATAAAATCGGCAAAGTATTCGGCGTTTTCAAGGCCTATTGCACCCGGGTTGGTAGTGGCCCATTTCCAACGGAACTGCTCGACAAAACCGGCGATCGGCTGAGAGAGAATGGAAAAGAATTCGGTTCAACAACCGGCCGCCCAAGGCGTTGTGGCTGGATTGACATTCCTGCCCTGCATTATGCTGTAATGCTGAACGGTGTTACCGATCTCGTTATGATGAAAGCCGACGTTATGGATGATTTTAAGCAGATTGGCGTTTGCACAAAATACCGTGTCGGTGATAAGGAATTTGATTTTCCGGGCTACGAAACACTGAGCCAGGAAATAGAACCAATAATTCTTGATATTCCTGGTTGGGAAACTTCATTGCAAAATATAAATGGCTGGGATGCATTGCCCGAAAAATTCCGCGATTATGTGAGATTTGTTGAAAAATCGCTGAATCTGCCGATTTCTGTAATTTCTGTTGGGCCAATGCGTAACCAGACTATCGTCAGACTTGTATAATTACTCAGAAGCAAAGCACCGGATTTGAAAGAAATAAAAGAACTCGTACGAAAGGACTTTCTGCTAGAACTCCGTCAGAAATATGCCATTAATGGTATTTTACTGTATGTGGTTTCGACTATTTTTGTGGTGCAACTTTGCTTTGGAAGGATCATAGATGAAAGTACCTGGATTGCACTTTTCTGGATAATTCTGCTATTTGCGGCTTTCAATGCTGTTTCAAAAAGTTTTGTTCAGGAAAGTACCGCAAGGCGTTTGTATTACTATATGCTGGCTCCGGCAGTGGCGATCGTTATCTCGAAAATAATTTACAATGCCATGCTCATGTTTATACTGGGCATGTTAAGTTTGCTGGTTTTTATTGTATTTATGGGGTTTCCTCAATTTAACCTCTATCTTTTTCTGCCGGCTTTTTTATTGGGATGTATTGGTATTGCCAGTGCCCTGACCATGGTTTCAGCAATTGCTTCGCGTACAGGAAACAATGCAGCACTCATGGCAATACTTGGGTTCCCGGTGGTAGTGCCACTGTTGTTGTTGCTTGTAAATGCATCAAAGCTTTCCCTGAAATCCGGCCTGATACCTGCAGAAATACTTCAAACCATTTCAGCACTTTTTTTAATTGATGTTGTTGTTGTAATTCTTTCAGTTATACTTTTTCCTTACCTCTGGAGGGATTAAAAACCAAACGTAACGCTTATGATAAAAGGATTATGGTGGAAATTGACCGGTTTGGGTCTGATTCTGTTTTCAATAATTGCCGGTCAGCTGGTCGGAGTGCCTGACCTGCCGGTTATCCGTGAAACGATACGCAACCTGTTTTACCACGTTCCCATGTGGTTTACTATGTTTGCCATGTTTGGAACCTCATTGGTTTATAGTATCAAATACCTATCTGGGAATAAACTGAAAAATGATATCATGGCTTCTGAGTCGGTTTATAATGGTATCTTCTTCGGAATTCTTGGCCTAATTACCGGAATGGTATGGGCAAAATCAACCTGGGGCGATTTCTGGACAAACGATCCACAACTTAATGGTGCTGCAGTGAGTATGATGGCCTATCTTGCCTATGCAATTCTTCGGAGCTCAATTGATGAAAAGGCTATGCGTGCCCGGATCTCCGCCGTTTATAATATATTTGCCTTTATGTTACTGGTGATTTTCCTTGGAGTGTTGCCCCGATTGGCAGATAGTTCCCTTCATCCCGGAAAAGGTGGAAACAGTTCAACAATGGAAGGACTCGATCTGACGATGCGTCTTGTTTTTTATCCCGCGGCAATCGGTTGGATTATAATTTCATACTGGATTTTGCAGATACGCACCCGCAAGCGCAGACTGCTTCAAAGTGTAAACTAACAAATTAACGACAATGGAAAATGAAAATAAATACCTGATAGTTGCCCTGGTAATGGGAATTATCTTTGCCGGACTTGGAATCTACCTTTATTTGCTCGATCGCAAAATTTCACGCATTGAGCAGAAGCAGGACGAAATGAAGAACGCGAACAAAAATTTGAAATAAATGTTTCTTATTCAGGTATCGTCATACTTGAATAAGTATTGCTTATTTTTGTCGGACAAACTTTTACACTGATCCTTACTATGAAAAAGATACACATACTTGCACTGATTGTTGTGGTAGCTGCCATAGGCGTAATTATGAGCCTTTCGGTAAATACTTCAACCTATGCAGGTTTTTCAGAAGCTATTGACAATCCAGGTAGAGAATATCATGTAATTGGTAAACTAAGCCCTGGTAAACCGATTGATTTTGATGCACTTAAAGATGCAAACAGTTTCACATTCTATATGCTCGACAACAACGGGCAGGAAATGAAGGTTCGTTATTCTGACAGCAAGCCGCAGGATTTTGAAAAGCTTGACCAGATTGTTGTTATTGGTAAAATAAAAGACAATCTGTTTGAGGCACACAAAATGAACCTGAAATGCCCGTCGAAGTACAATAAAGATCAAACTCCCGCTGGTTTTTCAGAAAAAAACTTCGATTCGGATTCCACCTCCTATTAGTTATCTTGTCACACAAAGAAGTTGTTTCTGAGTTTGATTCTTATACTGAACCTTCACTCTGAAACAACCTCCTTAAACTAAAGTTTTTGTTGTTTATTTGTGTGCAATCAGCTTGTCAGCTATTTTATTAAGCAGCGTTTCATTTTCTGCAACAAATTGTTTACCGGCATCATGCAAAGCCTTAAGGTTTTTATCCGAAGCATCGTCCATATTGCTGCTGGCTTCGTAAAGAGAAGGTTCAAGACGAATATAGTCTTCAGGTGTCCCGGTCGTTTCCCATATTTTCCTCAGTTGGTAATTTACTGTTTCAGCGTTTCCCGACATCATAATATCAATAATAGGCTGAATCCATTGAATCATTCCCCAGTCTTTGGCTTTGTCATAATGGTAAGGCTTGTTGGTTGAGCCTGTACCAATCGAGATAATTACCATCTCCTTTGCATAAGGTTTATCTGCTTTCTCAGGATCATTAAGAATTGTAGAAAAGGCAATACTTCTGGCTTCGGCATAAGCACACATAGCAGGATTATTGGCAAATACGCCTCCATCAATCAGCGGATAGACTGTGCCGTACTCAGATTTCACCTGTGCAACTTCAAAGTAGGTTGGAGCGGCTGAAGTGGCCCGTGTTACATCCTTTACCGGATAATCATGTGTAATCGTTGCTTTTGCATCAATCTGGCTGAAAAAGTGGGCTCTTCTGTTTCTGATGTCATAGGATGTGATCAGGCAGGGTTTTAGCAATTCGCTCAATTTTGTTGCACCAAAATAATCGTTCAGGGCTTTTTCCAATTTATCCGCGCTGTATTTTTCGTCTGTCAGTCCGCCTTTGCTCCTGATTTTCTGCCATAGCGTGAGATCGAAAATATCATCACCCCGTTCAAGGTAAATATCTACCGCTTCTTTTGCAGTAAATTTGGGTCGACCCGATGGTTTTCCATCGCTGTTGACGCCCGGAACAAGATAAGTGCAGGTTAATATTCCACCGGTGCTGGTTCCCACCATAAGATCAAAGTAATCGCTCAGCCTGACATGCTTTCCCTCTTTTGCCATCAGGCGTTCTTCAATATAAGTAAGAATTACTCCGGGAAGTATCCCCCTGATACCACCACCATCTATTGAAAGAATCCTTATTTTTTTCTTTTCCATGATTATGAGTTTTGGTTATTTCAAAGTTAATCAATAAATAGACTAAATAAGCATAAGCAATAATATATTTTGAAATATATTGAATAACAGCAGAATGCAGGTGTTTTCTGGTCGAAATCCGACTTCTAAGTTTTACTCTTCCTTTAAAATAATTGCTTTACGATGGAACCTGATGGGATTCTCAGACTTATCTGGAAAAATTTTCGGCTAACTATTGGAGGCATTTTTAAAGTCATATCTTTGCTCAATATTTGAGCAATAAATAGTTGAACCCACATAATTTTAAAAACATGAATGAATTGATGACTTCGGAAAAATTAATGCATCTGGAAGAAAAGTACGGAGCACACAATTACCATCCACTGCCGGTTGTTCTGGCCAAAGGCGAAGGCGCACAGGTTTGGGATGTTGAAGGCAAACAGTATTATGATTTCCTTTCAGCCTATTCGGCTGTTAACCAAGGACATTGCCACCCAAGGATTATTAAAGCGCTGGTTGACCAGGCATCGAAAATGACACTGACTTCCCGTGCATTTTACAATGATTCACTTGGAGTTTATGAGAAATTTGTGACAGAATATTTTGGTTACGAAAAGGTGTTGCCAATGAATACCGGTGCAGAAGCTGATGAAACCGCACTTAAACTCTGCCGTAAATGGGCTTATCTGAAAAAAGGGATTGCTGAAAATCAGGCAAAGATTATTGTATGTGATGGAAATTTCCATGGCAGGACTATTACCATTATCTCAATGTCATCCGACCCTGATTCTTATGGCGGATTTGGCCCTTTTACCCCTGGTTTTATAAGGATTCCATATAATGATCTTAATGCACTTGCCGAAGCACTGAAAGATCCCAACGTTGCTGGTTTCCTTGTTGAGCCTATACAGGGCGAAGCTGGCGTTTTTGTGCCTGACGAAGGTTATCTTGCAAAAGCCTCGCAGATGTGTAAAGATAAAAATGTACTATTTATTGCTGATGAAGTTCAGACTGGTATTGCGCGTACAGGGAAATTACTGGCCTGCGATCATGAAAATGTACGTCCAGATATTCTGATTCTTGGCAAAGCTCTCTCTGGTGGTGTCTATCCGGTTTCTGCGGTTTTGGCCGATGATAATATAATGCTTTGCATAAAACCAGGTGAACATGGTTCTACCTTTGGTGGAAACCCGGTTGCTGCCCGTGTTGCGATGGAAGCCCTGCAGGTTGTTAAAGATGAGAATCTTGCTGAAAAGGCTGAAAAGCTGGGCAAGATTTTCCGTGAAGAATTGAGAGCAATCAAATCAGATATGATTTCGCTTGTTCGTGGTAAAGGTCTGTTGAATGCCATTATTATCAAACCCAAGAATGGCAAAGAGGCCTGGGATGTTTGTGTAAAAATGAAAGAGAATGGTGTTCTGGCAAAACCAACCCATGGCGATATTATTCGTTTTGCTCCTCCGCTTGTTATTACCGAGGAGCAACTTCGCGAAGCCATTGAAAGAATTAAAAAATCAATTCTTTCATTTGAATGATAGTTTTCAATTCTACCAAAAAAGCAAAGGGCGCAATATTTTGTGCCCTTTGCTTTTTTATCAGACCAGTTAAACTTTCTTTAATTTCCACCGGCCACGGCTGAAAACATAAATCCCTAAAAGCGTAAGGGTAGTTTCTGCCATTACTATTGCGTAATAAACGCCATTGGTTCCAAAGCCGAAATTAATTGCCAGAATGTAGGCCAAAGGAATTTCAATCATCCAGAAGCAAATAAAATTTAGCAGGGTAGGAGTATAGGTGTCACCGGCTCCGTTTAATGATTGAGTCATGACCATTCCCATGGCGTAGAACAGGAACCCTGAGCTAACAATCTGCAAACAGGTGATTCCTGCTTTAAGCACTTCACCATCTTCAATAAATATCCGAACAAAATATCCCGGAAAGGCTATGAACACAATTGAAATCAGCCCGAGCAGGGTCATGTTCGAAAATCCTGTGATCCAGGCTGCTCTTTGCGCCCTTTCGGGATGGCCTGCCCCCAGGTTCTGACCTACCAGTGTTGCTGCAGCATTGCTCAGCCCCCATGAAGGCAGCAATGAAAAGATAATAATCCTTATTCCGATGGTATATCCTGCAACAGCAGCACTTCCGAAAACGGAAATAATCCTTACCATCACTATCCAGCTTGCTGTTGCAATCAGGTTTTGTAAGATTCCGCCTATAGAGAGCTTTACGAGGCTTGTCATAATACCGATTTCCGGCACGAGGTGTCGAAGTCTTAGTTTTATCCGCTTCCTTCCTCCAAAAAGAATATAGAACTGGAAGGCAACAGCCAGGCCTCGCCCTATTGTTGTTGCCCAGGCAGCGCCTTCAATTCCCATAGCCGGTATGGGTCCTAATCCGAATATCAACAAAGGATCGAGGATAATATTAATGCCATTTGCGATGAACAGAACCCGCATAGAAAGTGCAGCATCGCCGGCACTGCGAAAAGCCGCGTTGATTATAAACAGCATCATAATCACTGCATTACCAGCGAACATTATCCGGGTATAGCCATGATTGAAGCTCGCCAATTCTTCTGAAGAACCCATTAAAATAAGCAGTTCGTAGGAGAAGAAAATACCTGGTATGGCAAGTAACAATGATATGATAAGCCCTGCTATGATTGATTGTCCGGCCGATTTGGCAGCCGCATTCGGATCTTTTTCGCCAATCCGCCTTGATACCAGGGCAGTTGTACCTGCACTAAACCCAACGGCTATGGCATAAACAATCGTCATCATTGACTCTGTAAGTCCTACTGCAGCGATTGCATCATTACCAAGTTTTGCAACAAAGAAAATGTCTGCAATGGCAAATATAGATTCCATGATCATTTCCAGCACCATAGGGATAGCCAGCAGGAAAATTGCATTTCCCAGGCGCAGACTTGTATAATCCTGATCGCCTCCTGCCAGCGATTGTCTAAGAAGATAGAGGTAGTAGTTCCCTTTTTCGGAAAGTGATTTTTTTATATTGTGTTGTTCATTCATTTGCTGTCGAATAATGTATTAACAAAAAACCCGGTCTGATTTCAGACCGGGTTGACATATTATTTTAGAGGAGTCTAATTAAAAATCACATACCTCACCCGGTCAGAAATCGTAATTGCCACAAATACTATGATATTAGGGGCGATTGTTGATAGAGTGAGTTTCATAAGTTTATTGAGTAAATTGAAGCCTCAAAAATACATCTTTTTAATTAATAGCAAGAATAATTTAAAAAAAGAAGAGTTGCATACTTGTTGCAACTCTTCTTTGACAGTTCTGATTCTACATGTCTGTTACAAAAAACCAAGCGGTTTCAGACCAGACTAGTATTAAAATTACTATTTATCCCAGATCAGTTTGGTTGAGAATTCGTTTCCTCCAATTGCAGAAGCGGCTGCTGAAACGTTAGCTTCATTAATTGTGTATTCCTGAACCGGATAAGTCAATCTACGTGGTATAGCATCAGCACCAGTAACAGGAGGAGGCCCAAAAGTTACAGTTGTACCATTTACCAATGGACCTGTAATTTCACCAACTTCTATAATTGATTTAGGGAAGCCTGTTCTGCGGTATTCTGCCCATGCCTCATAACCATTCATAAAGAGAGCGATGTATTTTTGGGTTAGCACAGTTTCCTGATTGGCAGGAGGTAAGGCTGCAATAAAATCATCAATGCCTTCGGCACCCCAGCGCTCGAGCGAAGCACGAACACCTGCTTCATACCAGGTTTGATCCCAGTTGTTAAGTTCTGAAAGGATAAAGCAAACTTCTGCATAATCCATCCAGCATACATTAGCATCAGCTTGCAGGTAAATTGGTTGTGCATTGTAAATATTGGCAACCGAACTACGGAGAGCAGAAGCATTCTGATTAACCAGACCATAAGGCATTCCTCTGTAGATTCCTGCACTATTTTTGGGAACCCAGATAGAAATCCTAGGATCAACCAGTCCATTAAATGGATTGGTTTTATTGTTTAGCGTGTCATTTATACCTTTAAGCAGATCAACAAAGTTTGCTGAAGGTGTCATGTCGTTACGCCGTGCTGTATAAAAGCCATCATACATAGGAGCATTGCTTTCTCCGTCGCCCAGGTAAGTAATGCCACAATTGTCATCATTACTGGCGAAAGCCTTATCAGAAGCTTCGCTTATAGCTAAGTTCCTTGCAGCAACCAGGTCCGCATCGGTAACTTTGCTCAAACGAATGGCGAGTTTAAGCCGCAGGGAGTTTGCAAACTTTGCCCATTTGGCAGCATCTCCATCATACATTAAATCACCGGATGTAAATATCTGGGCATCTGTTGATCCAAGATAATCAGCTGCTGACTTAAGTTTTGCAAAAATATCGAGGAAAATGGCTTTTTGCGCAGAATAAGCTGGTGTAGGATTCTCTGTTGCATTGAACGCTTGTTCATAAGGAATATCGCCATATGTAGAAGCCAGAAGCTGGAACACATAAGACTTGAGGATGTTTGCTACAGCTACCTGTCCATCAGCATCACCATAATAGGTGTTGATCTCGGCTTTTTTATCGGGATCGCTTGCGATGTTAATAATAGCTTGCAGATCCATCATGTCAGTATAAATCAAACGCCAGTAAGTATTATTGGTGTTCTGACGGATGATAAATCTATCCTCTTCTGTATAGTTACGTTGTGACCAGAATTGCGACCACAAGAGGCCCTGACGGCCACTGAACCATTCATCATAGATATCATCGGTCAAAGATTTCTGACCGGTTGATATCAGGTTTACGGTTGGTACATCTTTAGGATTATTGGGGTCGGTATTGATTTTCTCGAAATCTTTAGTACAACCTGCAACCATCACCATCAGCACCAAAAAACCAAGTGTATATTTTAGGATGTTAGTTTTCATATGTTTTTTTTATTAGAAGTTAAAATTAAGACCAAACCCAAAATATCTCAGACTGGGTAATGCTCCGCCTTCGATTCCCTGAATGTTGCCACTACCGGTTGTGTTTTCCGGGTCAATGTGCTTGATATCAGCACCCCAGATAGCCAGGTTACGACCGAATGCAGAAACAGTAAGGTTCTGGATAGGACCGGTGAATTTGGCTGGAAGTGTGTAGCTAAGACGTAATTCTCTCAGTTTGATATAGTCAGCATCAAAGATGTTCTGCTCAGCAGGTCCTGAATAATGCCATCCACCCCATGATTCAGCATCAATGTAAGTTGTATTTGCTACAGGAGTAGCGCTTACATTACCGTCTGCATCAAGGTACTGGATTGATCCATCTTCAAGAACTTCTCCATAAACGCCTTCGAATAATGCTCCACCACCTTCTTCAACAGCATCGCGAACATTCATTCCGTTTGCATTGGTTTCAGCAGTTTCTTCAAGAATTCCACTATAATTACCCCACATATTTGTGGTTGAGAATAATTGACCTCCGTGGCGAATGTCAATAAGGCCAGACAATTGGAATCCTTTGTAGTTGAATCTGTTCCAGATACCTACCTGGTAATCAGGCAGCACAGTTCCAATTGATTTTACAGCGCCAACAAGTGTGTATCCATCGGTATCAACAATAATGTTACCATCTGCATCTTTAACATAACTTGATCCAATGAGTGAACCATAAGGTTTGCCAACTTCAGCATTTACCGACACGGAGAATGGTCCGTTAATAAGTTGATAAACATCAAGATCTGGTGCAAGGTCAACAACTTCATTTTTGTTTTTCGTGTAGTTAATATCAATGTTCCAGGTGAAATCCTTAGTTTTAACAGGAGTCAGATTCAGTCCGATTTCAACACCTTTATTGGTGATTTCACCAGAGTTGATATACTTCGATCCATAACCGGTAGAACCAGAAATAGCAACCGGAAGAATTTGGTCAAATGTTCTTTCACTGTAATATGTGAAATCAAACCCAATGCGGTTTTTGAAGAACATAAGTTCTGTACCGACTTCGATCGAGTTGGTTGTTTCGGGTTTTAACTCAGTATTATTAAGTGTAGTTGGGATGGAATAGAGTGCCAGACCTCCGAAATTACTAACATAGGCGTAGTAATAATCATTTTTATATGGGTCTGTGTCATTTCCTGATTGTGCAACCCCTAAACGAATTTTACCAAAACTTAGGTATTTGTTGCTTTTCAACGCTTCAAGTTCTGAGAAAACAAAACTTATAGTTGCTGATGGATAAAAGAAGTTATGGGGTTTAATGGTAGAACTCCAGTCGTTACGGGCAGTTACATCTAGATATAACATGCCGAGGTATCCAACATTCACACTTCCGAATACACTCTGAACTTCTTTGGTTTCATCAAACTCAGAAACTGATGGCTTATTGGTTGAGTTAGTGATTTTATACAAATCAGGGATAATCAGGCCTCCATTGGTGTTGGATAACATCCTGTTATATTCCCTGTGCCTGTTATTGGCTCCAGCCATCAGGTTTACAGAAAAGTCTTCCCCTGGATTGAATTTATAGTTAGCAATTACCTCAGCATTGGTTTCAATAAACTCACGCTTGTTTTCGGTATATGAAGATTCTGCCTGTGAACCAATGGCATTACGCTCCATTTCTGTAAGATTGTAATAATCGAGGTTCCATTTTCCCTGAATGGATAAACCTTCCATTGGGGTGAGCAGAATACCGATATTACCAAACAAACGGTTTCTTTCATCATCCTGATAGTTTCTGTATCTTGTCCAGTATGGATTGTCTGAATATGCAGGAGTCGGATCATCCCATGAATTACGGTTCCAAACGCGCTGGGTTCCATCAGGGTTAACATAATTGCTCATGATGCCCATATCAAGCTGGCGTTGTCCCCATTGATTGAATTTCTGCATAATGTTATTATCATCATACCCGGTTTCAGGACGACCCATGGTATAGGTGTTAACATAGTTTACGCCAACGAAACCTTTAATCCATTTGCTAACCTGTGATTCACCATTAAAGTTTACAGAATTGCGTTTCTGCTCACTATTGGGCATGTAGCCTGATAAATCATAGTTTGTATAAGATAATCTGAAAGAAGAACCTTCATTATTACCTGTAATAGCAAAGTTGTTGTTGAAAACTACACCGGTTTCAAAGAAATCTTTAACATCTTTGGATGGAGCTACCCATGGTGTTGTTCCGGGGTTGCCTTGCATTCCATTTGCTTCCCAATCAAAAATATCAAATGCTGAAAGGGTCTGAATATTAGGATCGTATTTTGGACCCCAACTTTCGTCAAGGGCATAGTCAACCAAACGATAAGTTTGTCCGTTGATTTCCTGGGTTATAAATCCCTGATCAGTACCTTCACCAGTATAGACATAACCTCCTCCATAAGTATTCTGATATTTTGGAAGCAATGCCACCTGTTCAAATGAAACTGAACTGTTGATTTCAACTCCAAAACCTTTTTTGCCAGTTTTTGCTTTCTTGGTAGTGATAAGGATTACACCATTGGCTGCGCGTGATCCATAGAGAGCTGCAGCGGTGGGTCCTTTAAGAACTGAAACGGTTTCGATATCATCAGGGTTGATATCATTGGCCATGTTACCATAGTCAACTCCACCGGCCCCGCGCTGGGTGTCAAGAGAATTATAGTTACTGTTGTCCATTGCAACACCATCAACAACAAACAATGGCTGGTTATTTCCGGAAACAGACTTAATACCTCTGATGGTAATTCGTGATGATCCACCCATATTCCCTGAAGCTGAGGTAATATTAACACCTGATACTTTACCAGACAGAGAGGTAATAAGGTTTCCTGACCTGGTTTGGTTCAGTTCATCTGCACCAACTTCTTCTACTGCGTAGCCAAGTGATTTTTTCTCACGGCTGATGCCAAGCGCTGTTACAACAACCCCTTCAATGTTCATTACATCAGGTGTAAGAACAACATTGATTACAGTTTGACTACCTATTGTAACATCCTGAGTTTTCATTCCCACAAAAGAAAACTGTAGAACCTTTCCTTGTGCAGGAACTTTGATAGCGTATTTCCCACTCATATCAGTAGTTAAACCAACGGTGGTCCCTTTTACAAGAACAGTAGCCCCCGGGATGCCTTTGCCATCCTCGGAACTGGTAACCGTACCTGTAATGGTCGTTTGAGCCAGTACTACCTGCACTCCGGCAAAAATCAGAAGTGCAAGCATTATTGCAAATTTTCTCATAGTGTGTGTTTTTGATGAGTAAAAGATTAAACAATAAGGTGTTAAAAAGAAAGTATTTATTTGGTGGTTTTTAGGTTGGTTTTTTGCGTTACTGACCTCCTTTGTTTAGTTAATTGTTAGTTTTTGTAGAAATTATTGTACAATTTATCGGGTTAGGTAAAATGCTAATTTGAACAAATTTAAGAAAAATTAACATTACCTGGCAACTTATTCAAATAAATTGCTTCAATCATAACCGATCAAATGTACAACATTTCTGTAATGTTCATAAAATCAATTATTAAGAAGTGAAAAAAGTGAAGAGTGTTTTAATTACACTACTAAAGTAGTAAATAAGTTTAAGAAAAGTTAAATTTTGTTAATAAAATCAAGTGTTTTGTTAACAAAATGCCCTAAATAGGCACAATCTACCGCATTATTTTAATATTAACACCGTAAGCAAGGATAAAAGAGCCTGTTAAAAGCATATTTGAAACAGGCAAAACAAATCCCTGAATCATTAAAGAGGGCAGGATGAGCATTACTAATTGAGATAGTGAGTAAAGATGGAAGCCTGCTTTTCTGAGTTTGAACATTAGTATGGCTCCGGCCAGCGACAACAGGTATAAAACTCCCATTATTGCAAAAAATCCAGCTCCGGCAAGCTTTATCATCTGAATAAGTGATTCTGTATCAGGGAATGGCGATTCTTTTAAAGCCAGAGGAATCATATCATAGGCCAGAGCCACGAAAAAGGATGATATAGCTGACATTCCACTGCCAATAAAGGTAAATATGCACAAGATGGTAAGCACAGTCGGCCTTTTTTCATCTATTTTAGCCGCAGGATACTGTTCAGTGGTTTTATCGTTCATTATAATTTATGTACTTGGCCTCTTTCTTGAATTACATAGTGAAATAGAAAAAGCATAACCCTTCCCGGCATAATGATGACAGGAAGGGGTTCATTGATTATTCCAATTTGCCAATCAACTGCTCAACTTCATCAAGGATTTCGCATGATTTAACAAGCTCTTTCATTTTATTGTGATCGGAATACAGAGGTCGGTCAATATCAAGAAAATCAACATATTTCCTGATAACCTCCTTCGCTTTGGTTACCCCATTGCCAAATTTGTATTCCCTGAAATCTAATGCCTGCGCTGCTGCCATAAATTCTATGCCCAAAATACCAAAAGCATTATCAAGTATCTGATTATTTTTCAAAGCGGTGTTCATTCCCATCGAAACAAAGTCTTCCTGATCGGCTGCAGCCGGAATAGATTGTATGCAGGCTGGGGCGCTTAGTATCCTTTGTTCTACTATCTGCATATCAGCAGTATATTGACTCAGCATTAAACCAGAGAACATGCCTGCGCCTTTGGTCAGGAATGCGGGGAGGCCAACACTCAAAGCCGGATTATTCAATCGGTTCATGCGTCGTTCAGACATTACACTTACCATCGTAATTACATATCCTGCCATATCCATTGGCACGGCTACCGGTGTGCCCTGGAAGTTGGCTCCTGAAATCTGAAGATCGAGATCGGGGAAAAAGATAGGGTTGTCGCCAACGCCATTCAATTCAATTTCGACCTGCGATCTGGCATAGGCAAGTGCATCATGGGCCGCCCCAATCACCTGCGGCGTCGAACGCATTGAATACGCATCCTGAACCTTACATTTAATGCGGTTTTCGGCGAGATCGCCACCTTCAACCAATCGCCGGATTACATTGGCACTACGGACAGCACCTTTAAAACCACGCACTTCGTGCAATAGTGAACTATAAGGTTTCATATTGGCTTTCAAAGCTTCGAGCGACATGGCAGCAGCAATCTCCGCCTGTTTCAGCCAGTTATTGGCATCAACCAGGAAGATGGCACTCATGGCAGTCAACACATTTGAGCCATTGATGGTAGCAAGTCCATCGCGTGCCTGCAATCCCGGAATAGGGATTCCGGCTTTGTCCATGGCTTCTTTTCCTTCGAGAAGTTTCCCTTTATAGAAGGCCTTGCCTTCACCCATCATCAGCAATGCAATCTGCGACATGGGAGCTAAATCGCCGCTTGCACCAACGGATCCTTTTTCGCAAACAAAAGGCGTTACACCTTTATTCAGCATTTCGATCAGGGTCATGGTAATTTCGGGCCGAACGCCGGAATTTCCGTGCGCATGCACATTTATCCTGCCTAACATGGCACCGCGCACATGTTCAAGTGGCATAGCCTCGCCTATTCCGGCAGCATGATTGTAAATCAGATATTTCTGAAAATCTTTTACCTGGTCATCGTTAAGTACAACTTCTGAAAACTCCCCAATTCCAGTGTTAACACCATACATTATTTCGCCCGCGGCTATTTTTTTCTCAAGCATGGCCCTGCAGGCTTTCATCCGCTGCATGGCTTCAGGATGTAAATCAACTTCTTTACCATAACGGGCTACATCTACCACGTCGTGAATTGTTAATCCGCTGCCTTTTATTATAAGTGTCATAAATCCTTGTGGTGTTAGGTTAATGAAAGTGTATGTCAAAGGAATGCAAAAGGATGCAATTCACAAAAAAAACGATAGGTTTTTTTCGGGGATAGGGCTTCATGGGATAAAAAAGTGAGGTTACCACTAATTACGACAACCTCACGCTAATTTTTTACATCTTGGATTTACTCAGGAAAATCAAACTNNAGTGCCTGCGAACCTGCGAACAACTCTATAGCGAGTAATCGCTCCAGGTTCTTCACTATTCTAAGGGTTTTGGTTGCTGCATTGGCTCCCATACTAACATGGTCTTCCTGTTCATTGGATGAAGTAATGGAGTCAACCGAACAGGGTGTGGCCAGTTGTTTGTTCTGGCTNNGCAAAGGCGAGTGGTTCGCCATGGAAGTTGCCCCCAGACAATACCAAATCCTCATCCGGGAAAACTGTGGGATTATCTGTAACTGCATTTATTTCGGTTAAGATAACAGAGGATGCGTAGCGGATTGTATCTTTTACTGCTCCGTGAACCTGCGGCATGCAGCGGAAAGAGTATGGATCCTGTACTTTTTTACCTTCAAGTTTTATCAGCTTGCTCCCGTTAAGGATGTTTCTGATGTTGCGGGCTGTTTCGATCTGCCCGGCATGTGGCCTTATGGTATGCAATTGCTCCAGGAAAGGATCAATCCGGCCATTATATGCTTCTAATGAGATGGCTCCGGTAATGTCAGCCAGTTTTGCAAGTTTGGAGGCTTTTATCAGGATGTAAACACCATGAGCACTCATAAACTGTGTGCCATTCAGCAAGGCGAGGCCTTCTTTTGATTGAAGTTCAATGGGTTCCCAGCCAAATTGTTTCATTATTTTTTTTGCCGGATAAACTTTGCCCTGGTATCGGATTTCGCCCAGGCCAATCAATGGCAGGCTCAGATGTGCCAGTGGAGCCAGATCGCCCGAAGCTCCCAAAGAGCCTTGCTCATAAACAATGGGTAAAGCGTCGTTATTGTAAAGATCGAGCAGCCGCTGCACGGTTTTAACCTGCACTCCTGAGTTACCCGATGAAAGTGCATGTGCCTTCAACAACAGCATCATTTTCACTATCTCGTCGTTAACTTCTGCTCCTGTGCCGCAGGCATGCGACATTACCAGGTTTTCCTGGAGGCTGCGAAGATCTTTGGGTGAAATCTGGATATTGCACAGAGACCCAAACCCGGTTGTGATGCCATAAATGGGTTCACTGTGATTTTTAAGTTTGCTGTCGAGATATTCCCGGCAATGCTGGATTTTGCCAATCGCTTCTTCTGAAAGGATCAGTTTGGTATTGTTTTCAAGTAATTGCTCAATTATTTCAAAGTTGAGTGGAGCTGAACTAATTTGAAAGGTGTTCATATATTGTTGATTATGTGAATGAAAAGGAAAATTTAGTTGATGCTGGAATATGGTCAGAGGTCGGAAGTCGGAAGTCGGANNGAAGTCGGAAGTCGGAAGTCGGAGGTTGGAAGCCGGATGTCAGAATTTGATATCTGAATAGCCCGACACATGTTACGTCAGCAAAATGCTCAACTTTTGACTTTTGACTTTTGACTTTTTACTTTAAAACCTCACCACGGTCAGGCCCGATCTGTTGATCTTTATTTTAAATCTGAGCATCCAGTTAACGGTATTCATGCCTGGATAAGTTTAAGCAGTTGGTCGGGAGTGGTGGTGAGTTGGTCTCCGGATTTCATATTTTTCAACAGGCATTCGCCTTCCAGTCTTTCGCTTTCGCCGATGATTACTACAAACGGAATTTTTTTGCTGTCGGCGTATGAAAACTGCTTTTTAATTTTGGTATTATCCGGAAAAACCTCGGTATTGATCCCATTCAGGCGAAGGCTTGCTGCATATTTTAGGCATAATGCCTCTTCTTCACCGCCAAAGTTGACAAAAAGAACCCGGGTTGAAGAGGCCGTTTCGGGTGGAAAAAGATTGGATTCATTCATTACATCATAAATACGGTCTGCCCCGAAAGATATACCAACCCCCGAAATTCCCGGCAGGCCAAAAATCCCGGTAAGGTTATCGTAACGGCCACCTCCACAAATGCTGCCCATCGCCACATCCAGAGCTTTGACTTCTATAATGGCACCGGTATAATAGTTCAATCCGCGGGCAAGGGTAAGGTCGAGTTCAATTTTGCACTCAACTTCCATTGTTCTGGCCAGCGAAAGGATCTCAGATATTTCGGCAATCCCTTTTAATCCTTCAGCAGAAGCAGCCAATACACCTGCAATCTGATTCAGTTTCTCATCATTGGTGCCAGCGAGGTTAATGATTGGTTGGAGTTTGGCGATTGCTGCTGCATCAATTCCGCGTTCAGCAAGCTCTTCATTCACTTTATCGGTGCCTATTTTATCGAGTTTGTCTATAGCAACTGTAATGTCGGTTATTTTATCGGCATGGCCTATAATTTCTGCAATTCCGCTTAGAATTTTGCGGTTGTTCAGTTTTATTACAATGCCAATACCCAGACTTTTAAATATCTTGTCGGTCATCAGCAGGAGTTCTGCTTCATTGATAAGGGCATCGGAACCAACCACATCGGCATCGCACTGATAAAATTCACGATATCTTCCTTTTTGAGGACGGTCGGCACGCCAAACCGGTTGAAGCTGGTAGCGTTTGAATGGAAAGTTTATCTCGTTGCGGTGCTGAACCACGTACCTTGCAAATGGCACAGTAAGGTCGTAACGCAAGCCTTTATCTGAGATTTTAGTGGCAATTTTAGCTGAACCGGAATCTGTTAAATCTTCCGAAGGAATTCCCGACAGAAAATCGCCTGAATTCAAAATTCTGAAAAGTAATTTATCGCCTTCTTCGCCATATTTCCCAAGCAGCGTGCTGAGGTTTTCCATAGCCGGTGTTTCTATCGGCTGATAGCCGAATCGTTCGAATACCTGGCGTATCGTACTGAAAATATAGTTACGACGGTTCATCTCAACAGGGGAGAAGTCGCGCGTTCCTTTTGGTATGGAAGGTTTTTGAATGCTCATTGTTTGTATCTCAATATTTTATCTGCATGCTGAAGTAACGACAGCGATGAATGGAAGCCGGGCAAATTTACGCATTTTCAGCTAACACTGAGGCCCAGTTGTTTGATCAACTGCTGAAGGTAACTTTCAGCGCCCTCGCTTCCTTCAACCGGAGACCAGGGAGCAAAGTCTTTGTCGTCAAGCGGATTGTAAGGTCCATCCTTAACTTCATAAGCTACTGATCCGCTTTCGAGAGATATGACGCTGTGCCAGTTGCGTTCAGCAATTTCGGCTCCGTAGTTTCTTCTGTTTGCAGATAAAATGGTATGATCGGTTATTTCACCCAGATCATTAAATTCAATTACACAGAGAGTTCCCCTAAGTGCTAAAAAGGCTTCCCGTTTATCGGGATTTTCATGTTTGTGTGGTCTGATGTAAGTGCCGGGTTCCATAGCATTCAACATGCGCTGCAACTTGTCATCAGGACTGGTGTGAAAATTATGGTTCATCCGCAGGCGTGGTGAACTTCTGGCTTTCGCGCTTAATTCGTTCAGTAAATCATCGGTTATTCTGATCATGCCGGGTAAAAGTTGATGAGCCACTGTGCCAGAATTCCTGTAAAGATGGCAATTGCAAAACTGATCATGGTTCCGATCAGGATGTATTCGGCTCCTTTGCGGTTGCTGCTGTCGCGGATATCGCCAAAACGCATCACCGATTTTGCCGCGATCAGAAATCCGATTGCCGAAAACTGGTTCATGAAAATAAAGGTCAGAATCAGAATCCGCTCAAGCATACCAATGTAGCGACCTGCATCTCTTAATCCATCGCCGGATTCATATTCTGCCTGCCATTTGCGTGTGAGGATGGCAATAATTATCCCCATAGGCCACATAACGATCAGATAGGCTGCAATATAGGTCCATATTGGCAAATTGCTGAAAATCCATTCGAAGCTGATATCCGAACCTGAATAATTCAGATAGAGCCAGGCCGCCAATGCCGTAGCTGCCAGATGAAGGGCCTGATCAATTGAAAATACCACTGCATTATCGGGAGCATAAGATTTTGCTATGTCAATGGAGGCATGAACTACAAAAATCAGTAGTGGAATCATCCAAACGGTATAATAACCTGATAATATCCATGACAGCAATGCAACAATGCCCGCATTGGCATAAAGAAACCCAGATCGCAACTTATATGCTGCCCGGTGGGTTATCCATGATTTCTTCTGGAAAATGAAATCCCCGGCCAGATGGGCAATCAGCAGCCTTACAAATAATACAATTGCTTCAGGTCCAATTACCGGTTCGGGGTACATAATGGTGTTTTTTTTAGTTTTCTGTTTCGTGTTATTGCCTTAGAAATTTTCTAATAACTATAACCCCATAGAATTATAATGAGTTAATATAACATTATAGGGTTATAATTATATATTATAGCCTTCAGGCATTATAATTATCCGATTGCTGAATTTGATTACAAAGTGATTCAAATCGGGTTAGAAATGTTGAAATGGCTTGCCAGCCTAATTTCTGCACTTTTAAAGCAACAGCCGACTGGGAAATATCAAACGATTCTGCCAGCAAAGTTTGGGTATTTTCATTAATCAGACCCGGAACTAACAGAGCCTGTGAATGGGTCCAGCGTTTGACAATTTCATCGCAAAGGGCCAGTTCAGTATTCAGTTCATCGTNNAAGCAGACCGCAACCCGGCCCTGATGTATAGTGCTGATTTTAGCGCGGATTCAGGGCGCAGCACCAACTGGAAACTATCTCCCCTGAATATGCTGTACTTTACCCAATTCCCTTTCTTTTCTTCACAAAGGTTCAATTCAGTGAAAATCTTTCTGAGTACATCAGGAAGCCTGACCAGGTCGGCAGCCGCAAGCCTGGTTGATTTTCTGATGTCGCCTGTAATTACTGCATAGAGTGGATGATCCATTATGCTTTCAGTTTTTTGTAACGGATGCGGTGTGGACCGGTATCGCCGGTGCGTTTTTTCCTGTTTTCTTCGTATTCGGTATAACCGCCTTCGAAAAATACAACCTGAGAATCGCCTTCAAAAGCGAGAATATGGGTAGCAATGCGATCAAGAAACCAGCGGTCGTGCGAAATAATTACCGCGCAGCCGGCAAAGTTTTCAAGACCTTCTTCGAGCGCTCTCAGGGTGTTAACGTCAATATCGTTGGTTGGCTCATCGAGCAACAGTACATTGGCCTCAGAACGCAGGGTAAGCGCCAGGTGCATACGGTTCCGTTCACCACCTGAAAGTACACCGGCTTTTTTGCCCTGATCGGCACCTCCGAAATTGGAACGGGCAACGTAAGCGCGCGAGTTGAAAAGTTTGCCACCCAGTTGCAGGTTTTCATTGCCTTCGGAGATGACTTCCCATACAGATTTTTCGGGGTCGATATCGGTATGAGCCTGATCGACATAACCAAGTTTAACAGTTTCNNAGCCTCAGAACGCAGGGTCAGTGCAAGGTGCATACGGTTGCGTTCACCTCCCGAAAGCACACCGGCTTTTTTGCCCTGGTCGGCACCTCCGAAATTGAACCTCGAAACATAAGCCCTTGAATTAAAGAGTTTCCCGGCAAGCTGAATGTTTTCATTTCCTTCTGAAATAACTTCCCAAACCGACTTCTCAGGATCAATATCGGTATGGGCCTGATCAACATAGCCAAGCTGAACCGTTTCGCCAACCGAGAAATCACCGGCATCGGGTTTCTCAAGACCCATGATCAGCCTGAAAAGTGTGGTTTTTCCGGCGCCATTTGGCCCGATTATACCAACAATTCCTGCAGGTGGCAAGCTGAAACTGAGGTTTTCAAAGAGCAGTTTGTCGCCATAGGCTTTTGAGATTCCCTGGGCTTCGATAACTTTGTTACCGAGGCGTGGCCCGTTTGGAATAAAGATTTCAAGTTTCTCATCTTTCTGGCGGCTATCTTCGCTCATCATTCGATCATAAGCAGCCAGCCTGGCTTTCGATTTAGCATGACGGGCTTTGGGGGCCATGCGCACCCACTCAAGTTCGCGCTCAAGGGTTTTGCGGCGCTTGCTTTCTGTCTTTTCTTCCATCGCAAGCCGGTTTGATTTCTGCTCGAGCCATGATGAGTAATTTCCTTTCCAGGGAATGCCTTCACCACGGTCAAGCTCAAGTATCCAACCGGCAGCATTATCGAGGAAATATCGGTCGTGGGTAACCGCAATAACAGTGCCCTTGTATTGTCTCAGATGTTGTTCGAGCCAGTCAATGCTTTCGGCATCAAGGTGGTTGGTTGGCTCATCAAGCAGCAGGATGTCAGGCTCCTGAAGCAACAGCCGGCAGAGAGCCACCCTGCGCCTTTCACCTCCCGAAAGGTTGAGAACCGGTTGTTCGGGATCGGGACACCGTAATGCATCCATGGCACGTTCGAGGCGGGTATCGAGTTCCCAGGCATCGTGCTGTTCGAGCAGTTCGGTCAGGCGACCCTGTTCTTCGATCAATGCATTCATTTCATCATCGGTAAGAGGTTCTGAAAAACGGTTATTGATTGTTTCATAATCTTTCAGCAACTTAACCGTTTCAGCAACTCCTTCTTCAACAATTTCCCTCACTGTTTTCGAGTCGTCGAGTTTTGGCTCCTGTTCAAGCAATCCAACTGAATAACCGGGGGAGAACACCACTTCACCGGTATAGGATTTTTCCATTCCGGCAATAATCCTTAGCAGGGTTGATTTACCGGAGCCATTAAGGCCGATGATGCCAATTTTGGCTCCATAGTAAAATGAGAGGTAGATATCTTTGAGAATCTGGCGGTTGACAGGAACAACTTTTCCTACACCCACCATCGAAAAAATGATTTTTTTATCGTCTGACATGGCATAATTTTCTTTCAGGCAAACATACGGAATTTTGAAGTTTCTTTGAGAAAACTGCCGTTAAGAAAAAGTAGGGAAGAGACAATTTCGGCGCTTAATCGCGTGGTCTTCTGCTAACAGGTTGCATAATCATGGTAAAGGTACTTCCTTTTCCGGGTTCGCTTTCAACCTTAATAATACCGTGGTTCAGTTCCATAAATTCAAGGCAAAGAGCCAGCCCGAGCCCGGTACCGCGCTCACCCATTGTGCCGGCCCTTTGTACTTTGGGGTCGAAGGTGAAGAGGCGCTCCAGAATGTCGGGAGACATTCCGGTTCCGGTATCTTTTACAGAAAACCGCACCATTTCATCAGACTGACTGGCACTCAGATGGATATTGCCACCTACAGGTGTGAATTTTATTGCATTTGATAGGAGGTTTCTCAACACAGTCATTATCATATCGGGGTCTGCCCATGCCTGAAGCAAAGGCGGCAAATCGTAAGTAAGCTGAATATCTTTCTTTTTCAGTTGTGTCTGAAATAATGGAAGAGTATCCAGTGCCAGGTCTCTGACAATAAATGTTTTAAATACAGCCCTGACGGCACCGGTTTGGGTTCTGCCCCATTCAAGCAGGTTTTCGATAAGACGGAAGGTGTCGTTTGATACATTCAGAATATTGGTGGCTGCTTCCCTTCTCTGCGTTTCGGTGAGGTAGTCGTATTCAGAACTTAACAACTCAGAAAAGCCAAGAATTGACTGAAAAGGAGATTTGAGGTCGTGCGCAACAATACTGAAAAACTTGTTCTTGGTTTCATTCTGCTTAAACTGCTCTTTATACAGCTTGTCAAGCTCATCTTTCTGCTGTATAATCTGGTTGGTACGTTCGGCAAGCAATTCGTTTTTCCGTTTTTTCGATTGATAGAGGGATAGCAGGAAGGTTGTAAAAACAATAATGATGACTGAAATGGCAATCAACAAATTACGAATAGTTTGCTGCCTTTTGAGTGCGAGTTGACTGAATATGTTCTGCTGTCTTAGTAGTTGATTATCGCGCTCGGTCTCTTCCGATTCAAAACTAACCCTGAGGCGGTTTAACCTTTCGGCACTTTCGAGATTATAAATGCTGTCAACATTTTTTTTATGCTTTGTCAGGAAATCAAACGCCCGCTTATAGTCTCCTTTTTGTTGCCATGCTTCAGAAAGATTTGCATAAATCTCAAGCAGCAATACATCCGAACCGGCTTTTTCAGCAAACTTAAGCGATTCATTCAGCAATGAAATTGCTTCATCAAGTTCGTTCTGCTTAATTCTAAGGGAAGCCAGATTGCTAAGAATAGATGCGTGTTGGTATCTGTCTTCATTATCGTTCGATAACCTCAACGCTTCCTTATAATTTATAAGTGCTTGCGACAGATCTCCTTCTGCCTGATAAATATTGCCAATGTTTGTAAGGCTTGAAATGATCCCTGCCTGATCGTTGATGCGCCGCGATATTTCTATTGACAAGCGGTTGTATTCGAGAGCTTCCTTAATTTTACCCTGACCCTGCAGGGCTGTTCCTAAGTTATTATAGCTGATCGCCAGACTCTTGAGATTGTTCATGCTTTTGTTGATCAGTTCGGCCTTGTGATAGAAGTCAAAGGCTAGTTTTTGATCTCCAACGCTCAGGTATATGTTTCCGATATTGTTATACGATTTTGACAAACCCAGACTGTCGCCTGATTTCTCTTGAATCCGAAGCGCCTGGCTCAGGTAATCCAATGATTTATCATATCGCCCCAGGGTATAATAAACATTTCCAATGTTGGTATAGGATAAAGCAAGTTTCTTTTCATTACTGATATTTGAGAATATTGTTGATGCTTCGATGTATCTTTTCAATGCACCTGAATAATCTCCTTGTAATTCAAGGATTAATCCTGAATTATTTAAAGTACTGCCAATACCGTCCTTATCTTCAATCTGTTTATAGATAGTTAGTGCCTGCTCAAAATATTCAAGCGATTGCCGGTAGTTGGCAATATAGTAATGAACATTACCAAGATTTTTCAGAGCATAAGCTTTATCGGCTTTATTGCCTGTTTCATTGGCCAGCTTTAATGCCTCATTTGCTAATGTCAAGGCTTTTTCGGGCTCCTGATCAAGCAATTCTGTCACCTGTTGGTTAAGATCCTTCAACTTTTTCGTACCAGGAAGCTTTTCATTGTCTGAATACCCCGATAATCCCAAAGAGAAGAGGAAAACGATAAGCAAAAGAAGCTTTTTTGGTATTCTGTAGTACATTTTTAAGAATTAACTTCAGGTTTATCAGATTTTTGTCTTATTGTAACGGGCTAACCTGATTAAATTAATGATTTTCTGACAATCATACATTCAAAAAATCAACATTATTGCATTCTGAAAAGTGTGGCAAGTTTCTCTGTTGCACTTTCCCAGCTATAATTCCGTTGAGAAAAATAAAACCCATTCTCGGCAAGTTGCATTCTCAAAGTCTGGTCTTCAATTAAAGCGATGGTATGTTCAGCCACTTTCTCAGGAGTATCGGCCACAATAATTTCTGTGCCTTCTTCGGCCATTAACGCGGCATTGCATAAGGATGAAGTAATGCACGGCAGTCGCATCGACATGGCTTCAAGCAACTTATTCTGCAAACCGGTTCCTATTTGCATAGGTGCCAGAAAAATTAAAGCACTTGAATAGCAGGTTCTGATATCATCAACCCATCCGGTAACGGTGATTTTATCATTTGCAAGGGCTTTTACTTTCGAATGTGGCGAAGCTCCCGCCAGCATCAACTTAACATCAGGGTGAGTGCGGTGAATGATAGGTAAAACCTTTTTGGCAAGGTACTCAGCACAATCAACATTGGGCGGATAACCCATGTTGCCGGTAAAAATCAACTCATGGGTCATGGTTGATTTGCCGGGACTGAAATACTTGCGGTCAACGCCATTAGGGACTATCACTATCTTTTCGCGTTCGGGATGGGTTATGTATTCCCTGTCGGGAACAGAAATAATTGTTTTGTGGTCAAACTGATTGAAAAGCTTCATTTCATAGCGTTGCAAACGCTTGTATTCAAGCTTTAACAGTATTTTCATCAAGGCCGAAGCAGTTGGGATCCGTCTTTCAACCCCTTTTGAGAAAACATCCTGATAATCGAGGGTTTTTGGGCCTTTGAAATTTTTCGCATAAGCTGCCGTGCGCAATAACTGACAGTAAACGTGATCGGGTTTTTGTTCAATAATAAGCCGGTCAATTTTACGCTGTGCTTTATTGCTGTAATAATATCCCGCCTGAAGCGGCCATCCGTTAAACAATGCCCTGATGAGATTTAATAAGATTGCGACCCAGTTTTGACGAACAATTGTGATGGATTTGCAATAGGGCTTCACCATATCAATATCGCTCTGCTTCACGCTGGCATGGCTGATGGCAACAAGCATAATATCAAAAGACGCAGATAAAATCCGTATCTGATGGAAAGCGCGTAATTTATCCCCTTTTTCAATAGGGTAAGGGAAGCGTGGTAATATTACCAGGAGTTTCATCTGCCGATAAGCCTTGGGCAATTTCTGTTATTTTATTAATTTTACTGTCTTTACCGGGCAAAGGTAAAAAAATAGCTCAATGCATAAGCTGCTGGTAAAATTCGGAAATTTTTTGCATCAATGCATCATTATTATGATCCCGCATCACAAGCATGTGGGCATTCTGTCCCAGTTTGTGCATCAGTTCGGGAGTTTCAATACACTGATCAATTGCCTTGACAAATCCTTCGGAATCTTCAGCAAGCAACAAATGTTCGCCGTTAGCAACCGCTATCCCTTCGGCGCCAATCGCTGTGGTGATGATGGCTTTGCGGGCCTGCATTCCTTCAATAATCTTTATTCTGATGCCACTGCCTGAAAAAAGCGGGACAATCATAACGGAATGCGACAACATATATGCTCTTGCATCGGGGACCTCTCCATCTATTACAATGCCAGGTATTTTTGTTTCTTTCAGCCAATCGGGCATTTCGCGCCCCGCAAGATGAAATTTTAATTCAGGATATCTAGCTGATACTCCTGGCCAGACATTTTTGATAAACCACCGTATTCCCTCCTGGTTGGGTATCCAGTTCATTGAACCCAGNNGTTGACATTCCGAAAGGGATTGAGATAACTGGTGTATCCGGGGCGGCATCTTTGAAAAACGAAGCATCTTTGTTGGTAATGGCAACGATTCCATCCACTTTGTGAAGTGTTTCCAACTCATACAATTTGAGTGTGCGGGCCAGGTGGTTCAGGTAAAGCTTCTTAACCGGATTGGCACATCCGCCGGCAATCCTTTCCCAGATCAGATGCTCAATATTGTGTGCCCTCAAAATAACTTTGGCATCCGATAAACTTCGGATCAACTTCAGATAGGGCGATGTGAAAAGTGTTTCGAACTGGATGATATCGAATTTCTCCTTTTTCAGGATAGCGGTCAGTGCATTTTCAAAATGCCTTGTAATAAACCGTTCTACATGGTACGACCTACCGGTAAACAGATTAAAAAATGCTGCTAATGGCCTGACAGACAAATCTATATANNGCCATTGCATTCATCGCTATTGGTCCACCTTCGAGTGGAGGCCAGGGCGATTTATTGCAAAGCAGAAGTATCTTCATGTTCAGGTCTGGTTTTTTGAATTTCGTTTTTTGCTGAATATCCATTGCAACCTGTTGGTGAAAAAGCGTTTCCATACATCAGGGTCGAACAGGGGCGAGTCGGTTGTGGCTTTAAGCGTAAGCACTACTCCCAGCGGAAGCAACACAACCGACGAAAGCCACATTCCGTAAACCGGATCAAGCTGTCCGGCTTTAACCGATTTTTCTCCGGTCATCGAAATTACATGATAGATTACAAAGAAAATGACTGAAATAACCAAAGGTAATCCAAGTCCTCCTTTGCGGATAATAGCGCCAAGCGGGGCACCGATAAAGAATAGTACCAGACAAGCAAATGAGAGTGTAAATTTCCGGTGCCATTCAACCTGGTGTTTATATAACAGGGTTTCTCTGTCTTTAATATCATTGCGGACATACTCTACATTGTTGAGTAAGCCACGGGCGGTATTCAATGCCATATCGTGAGCCTGCTCAAGTTCGGTCTTGTTCAGGTTGCGAAGCGCATACAAGCGATTATGCATACAGGAGTCTCTTTTTAATGGAGTAATTATCTTGCCTGAATCAAGTTCAGAATTATAAAAAAAACTCAGCTCGGATGAACGCAGCATTCCTTCACGCCTTTTGTTTATTTCTTTACGGATTGAATCTTCTGAATATTCAAGTTGTTTCAAATTCAGCATTTGGTAATGGTTGCGGAACAGCGCTTCATTGGTGCGCATCATTTTAAATTGCGAAAGATCAAATCGCTTGTATTGTTCTGCAAAATAAGTGCGTTGGAACGGCCGTCCCTTCTCATTCTGACGGTCAACCTTTTCATCGTATTGATATCCGCTGTAAAGCGTTAACTCAAGGGTTCCTCCGTCGTTGCTCTGCACCATTCTGCCCGAGTCAGCCTTGGTAACTGTGGTGTTGCCCATGCGTGTTGAATGGTCGTATATCATCACATTTCTGATGGTAATTCCATCTTTTTCCTTTTTGCCGATGCGCATCACATAGCCATCAATACCATTATAAAAGATGCCTTCCCTTATATTCAGGGCGAGTTTCTGTTGCCTGACATCATATAAGATAGATTTGAATTTCAGATTGGCAACCGGAAGAACATTGTTTGAAAAGAAAAATGCGAAGATGCTTATCAGCACCGATAGTACTACCAATGGCCTCATTACCGTGCTAAGTGAAATGCCCGCCGATTTGATTGCCACCAGTTCGTAGCGTTCGCCTAAGTTGCCAAAAGTCATCAGCGACGATAAAAGAATGGCGAGTGGCAGAGCGAGTGGAACAAATGTGGTTGAAGCATAAAAGAGCAATTGCCCGATCACATGGTATTCAAGCCCTTTGCCTACAAGGTCGTCAATGTATTTCCAAAGAAACTGCATCACCAGAATAAACAGGGCGATGAAAAAGGTAAGGATTAACGGCCCCAGATAGGTCCTGAGGATTAGCAGATACAGTCGCTTCACAATCAATTATTGAATGGGACAAAAATAAACATTTGTTTCTATGGCAGCACTATTGGATATTTCAAAGATATTTTGGAATCGGTTTTTTAACCACATAGACACAACGTGTCCCGGCTACTTTGACGGGATTAGGAACAATAGAAAAACACTTAGTAAATGATGGTTACCAGCATATAGACAAGTTATCGAATTCATAATCATTAATTTATGCTTTTTTTGCAAATATCTATGTGACCTATTCCCGCGAAAGCGGGACAAGTTATGCATATTATGGTTAATCTTTTTAATTTTCCACTGATATTATCCTATTGAAATGTGGGTCAACCTGAGATAGTGTTAAACAGTCAATGTAAATTTGTTGAAACGGAAAGTTATAGTGAACTGTTCTTAAAAGATAATAAACTGACCGGGCTTACTTGCACTATTTCTTTTAAAACTCCATACATTTGCCCTGAACTTTTTTTGACAATAGAATTATGATCCTAAAGGAAGTCAAAGACAAATCAGAAGCCAAACAGTTTCTTGATGTTGCCCGACAGATTTACAAAGACGATAAAAACTGGATATGTCCACTTGACAATATGGTNNATGGTCAACCTGTAGGGAGGGTAGCTGCTTTTATTAACAGAAAAAAGGCCTTTAATTTCGATCAGCCAACTGGTGGGATGGGATTTTTTGAATGTATCAACAATAAGGAAGCTGCTTACCTGATGTTCGATACCTGTAAAACATGGCTTGCAGAAAAGGGCATGGAAGCTATGGATGGGCCGGTTAATTTTGGTGAAAACGATAACTTCTGGGGACTTTTGGTAGAAGGGTTTATGCCACAGAGTTTTGGCATGAATTATCACCACCCCTATTACCAGGAATTTTTTGAGTCGTATGGTTTTAAAAAATACTTTGAGCAGGTAACCAATCACCTCGATCTTACCAAACCTTTTCCCGAAAGGTTCTGGAAAATTGCCGACTGGGTCAGGCAGCGCGAAGGATACAGTTTTAAGCATTTTAACTGGAAAGAATCTGAGCAGCTGATTGATGATTTTAAAACCATTTACGATGACGCCTGGCAGTTTCACGAGAATTTCACTCCTATTATAAAGGCAGATCTGCTTAAATCATTGCAGGAGTTAAAGCCCATTATGGTTGAGGAATTTATATGGTTTGCCTACCATGAAAATGAACCGATAGCATTCCTGATTATGATTCCAGATGCCAATGAAATGTTCAAGCACTTTAACGGTAAGCTCGATTTTTTCGGTAAACTGAAATTCTGGTACCTCAAGAAAAAAAATATTTTTACCCGCACCCGTATAACTGTAATGGGTATCAGGCCAAAGTTTCAGAAATCAGGTATAGAAGCAGCTATATTCTGGCATTTGGATAAAGTAATGAAGCGAATGCCAAACTATAAAGAAGTTGAACTTAGCTGGGTTGGCGATTTCAATCCTAAGATGCGTCAGTTGCACGAATCAGTTGGCGGCTATTTTGCAAAAAGGCATATCACCTACCGTTACCTGTTTAGCCATGAGGGTGATTTTAAAAGGTCAACCATTATTCCGGTTGATACACGTGAGAAGATCATTAAGTAAGATGAAAATTTAGATTTGATTGAAAAATCTGGCGGTACATGTTGCCGCCTGATTTTTTTACCTGTTATCCTTATGAAGGATACAAGTCGGGCTAATTTCGCCATTGAATTATCTTTTCTCTTTCCAACCGTACTTTTCAGAATAATGCAAATATTTGCATTTGTGCATATATTGTGATGAATCAGATGTTAATAGTCATATTTTTACGCTTCGTTAAAAATAAAATTTAGGTCTAACTTGCGTTTTAAACCCAACTATTACTAACTTAGCAGGCTCAAAAAGTTTATTAACTAACCCAAAAAACAACATCAACATGAAAAAAAATCTACTCATCCTCCTGGGTTTGTTCATTGGTCTGACTGTAGCTGCGCAACAACGCAACTATAACAGCATAAAAAAGCTTATGCCAAGAGCCATTGAAACAGGATTAGACAAAACAGATCAGCCCGGAACCTTTGAAAATTCAGAGGTAATCTACAACCGAAGCGGCGATTTGCTCAAAACGGATGTTTCTTCTTCAGCAAACCTATTTGGAATCTTCACAACAGATCAACGTGTGGTATCAGCTCATCCTGAACTTGGTATGGCTGTTTTTGGTAACCGTGCAGGTGGCTCTTTCGGGGCAACTGGCAACGATCTCAGAGTGGCCTATTCTATGGACATGGGCGCCACCTGGTCAAACTTCGTAATTAATCCGCAGGCAGGATTTAACTTCAGATACCCGAGTACAGTTATTTACAACCCGGAAGGCAATACCGACCCAAACAACATGTTTGCTATTTACACCGGCCCATTTACTGATGCAGCCGGCTGGAAAGGTCAGTTTTTTGGCAGCGCCCGCCTCGGCGGAACCGATGTTCATGCAACTTTTGAGGATAACGAGCCTACAGTATATCTGAACCACATGAATAATGGTCTTACAGCCACACCTGATGGTTATATTCACGTTGCATCGCAACGTCTGAATGGGACTTCAACAGCTTATACCAACGATGGATGGGAAGTGTTAAATGGTATGTTCAACAGCGAAACCAATATGGTTGAATGGGATCTGCCACGTGTTAAGGTTCAGCCCACTCTTCTAGAGGATGGCCGTATTGATGCTACCCGTATGGTTTTCTCACCCGATGGATCTATAGGCTACCTTTTTGGTACTGCAGTTGATGCTGATCTCGACTATAATCCTTACGGTGTTGAATGGCCGGTTATTTACAAAACTATCGACCATGGAGTAACCTGGGAAAAAACTGAACCTTTCGATTTTTCGGAAATAAATGAATTGTATAATTATTTATGGCCTACCAGAGCTGATTTCGACGTCGTGATCCCCCGCTGGTACAACAAATGGGCTGCTCCTGAAAATCAAAGTAACAATGGCGCCATTGTTGACATCAACGGAAATCTTCATATTGCCGGACTTATGAGAGGTACCATGTCAATTCACCCCGATTCGCTCAATTATTTCTATTCAGAAGAGCCATTGTTGGTTTTTGATGTATTTATGAACGGCGACGGAACCTGGAATGCCCAGTTTGTTGATTCTTTGCGTTCAGATGGTCTCGAAGATTACCTCACCGTATCGCTCGATCAACGTATCAGCATGAGTCGCAATGCTGATGGTTCAAAAGTATTTGTTACCTGGGCCGATACCGATCCCGTTTTATGGGGCGGTGGCGTAACTACCAATATGCAGCCTGATATCTTTATCTGGGGTCGCGATGTTCAGACTAATCTTTACACCAATCCTGTAAATGTTACGGCTCTTAGTGATTACTGGGGCGATAACTTCTGGTTGCACGTTTCCGATCAGGTGCTTACCGATGGAACCGATTATATGATTCCATTAACAACATCAGTTAACGGAGCTACAGAAAGTGATCCGGTATTGCATCAGTATCTTAGCGGACCCGGCTTTAATGAAGCTGACTTTGTAAATATTGGGGCAGGTAGTATTGCACCTCCTTCAAAACAATTCAGCATTTCGCAAAACTTCCCCAATCCATTTACCGGTATTTCACAGGTAAGTGTAACCCTTGCATCTTCAGCTAAAGTTAGTCTCGAAGTTTATAATCTGGTTGGACAGAAGGTTTTTGAGATTCCTGCACGCACACTTACTTCAGGATCACATACACTGAATATTAATGCAGCAAGTCTGAACTCAGGCATTTATACCTATTCTGTAATTGCCAATGGTGAGCGTATTACTAGAAAGATGGTTGTAAGGTAAATTTCTCTCTTTATATATAAGTAAATTGAAGCCCGTAAGATTTCTTACGGGCTTTTTATTGGTGGAGTTTTTTGAGGTAACTTTAAAGAATATACATTTTCGAAGATTGTGTTTCGTGTAATATTTTTTATATGTTTTTATCGTAATGTATGTTTACCAAGATTATTTTTTTTAGCTTTGCCGTGAGAGAAATTTTTGTTTCACCAAAACCTAATATTAAATGAAAAAATTATTACTTTTTAGCACTGCATTTTTGATTTGTGTTGGACTTTCAGCTCAGAAAAGTCCCGCAAAATCAAAATTTGGAACCACTGCTTCAATGCAGATGTTTAACATTGATGAAGCATCAATTGTTAAAACCCCTTCTATGGTTAATATTATGCAACGGCCTTCATACAAAGCCACTGCTGATATTACGGTTTTAGATCTTGGTAATGCAGCCAATGCTTATGGCCTCTACAATGGTGGCCGTACAGCTTTATGGGCTGACCCAAATCTTAACACTGTCGGTTTTGCCCACCGTATGACTCCAACCCCTGGTTCGGGTTACCTTGCTTATGATATTTCTAAAGATGGTGGAAATACCTGGACTGTAAACAATCAGATTTTCAATCCAACCGCTGGTGGAACAGCCAATGCACGTTATCCACAGGGTGTTATTTACAATCCTTCAGGAAATACCAACCCTGATATGGCTTATTTCTCAGTTTTTGCACCAACCCTTGATGGAAGCAACGGTACTGCCGGAAGTTGGGGTGGTTATGGTGCTGCAACTACCATGCTTGATGGAACCGGAAATAGCCAGATTGGCTGGCCTTCAGTTCCTCCGATCAGGCACAATGTACCCGATGCGATGACTATTAATCCTGTTACCGGCGATATTTTTGTGGTTGACCCTTCAGTTGTTGGCGGTCTTGGTAACCAGTATGTTGATTCTCTGGTTATTACACATGGTGTATTTAACTCTGCTACCGGAGCTTATGATTATGAGCAAACCTTACTTTTTGCTCCGGTAAATACTTACGGAACTGCAATTGCTGATACAAGAATTGCTTTTGCCCCTGATGGAATGGTAGGTTATATTATGACCCTCAGCGATAATGGTGAAGATATTTTTGCAACTGAAAGTGCATATTACCCCATTCTTTATAAAACTATTGATGGTGGACTTACATGGGATGAAAGTCCAATCGTAGTTCCCCTTGGCGGCCCTGATGGATTACCAGGTATTGTTTATGGTTTGATGGACGATGCCCAGTGGCTCGAATTCTGGGGCGATCCTGTTCCTGCAAGAGACGAGATTGTATTTACCACTGCGTTCACCAGCGACTTTGCTGTTGATATCTTTGGCAACCCTGTAATAAATGTTGTAATTGGTGTTTCGGGGATTCATAGCGCAACTCCCTCTGCATATTCAATTCTTTCTGAAGGCGGATTTATTGCATCATACAATATCTTCTCACAGGATGGTGGCGAAACCTGGATGGCACAGAAAGTTGGTGCTAACCTGAAGACCTTCCGTGGTACATTTGGTGATATTGATGAAGATAACCGCTCACAGTTAACTTCATCACCCGATGGGACCAAAATGTTTTTCTCGTGGTTAGATACTGACTTTGAAGGACAGGCCGACAATATTCAGCCAGACATCTTCTGTGTTGGTTGGGATGTTATGAATAACACATATACCGATGCAGATCTTTCAACTGATGGAATTGATGCGGTAAATGTAACTTTCCTCTCAGATGCATGGTTGCAGGCTTATATGGGAACAGCTCCTTATTATTGCTTTACCTCAGGAACCGATTATATTATTCCGTTTGCTTATCAGGCAATGGATCCGCTTGATCCTGCTGCTGCCGTTCAGTATAAGTACATTAAAGATTTCATGTTTAATGAATCAGATTTTGTATTTATCGGGACTCAGAAACATGAGCAAACAGTTGCATCGGTTTCTCAGAACTTCCCTAATCCATTCAGTGGTGTTTCACAGATTAACGTAAGTCTTGCTGCCTCAGCAAAAGTTAGTCTTGAAGTAACCAATCTAGTTGGACAGAAAGTTTATGAGATTCCTGCCCAAACTCTGGGTTCAGGTGTACACACCTTCACAGTAAATTCAGCTAACCTTAAATCAGGTATCTATGTTTATACTGTTATTGCCAATGGTGAACGTACCAGCAGAAAGATGATTGTCAAATAAGAGATATTTTCTCGTTAAAAAATAGAGGAGGCTGTACGTTGCTACAGCCTCCTCTATTTTATAGAAGGTTGCTATATCTTAACTACCACTGATGTTTTTAACAATATTTGTTAACTCTGAGGATTGTTTGTTATATTTGTTTTCACCAAACGAATTTATTTAACCAAAAACAAAACGATGAAAAAACTTTTACTTCTTTCATGCGTAATTGCGCTTTCTTTATCTGTTGCGGCGCAGGATTACGTAAAATTGCCAAAACAATTAAAAAATATGGCCGCACCCGATATGAAATCGGTTAAAGAGGCTATTAATCCGGTTTCACAACCTGCCAATCCCTACGTAAGATCGGGAAGGGTTATCAACGAATTTGAACTTGGCAGTACATTCTACGATCTTCAATCCAATACCTCTGCACCGGCAAACCGGTTTTATCGTTATGAAGACGGAACTATGGCTGCTGTATGGACTCGTGGAATCAGCACATCAGGTTATCCTGATCGTGGTACGGGTTATAACTATTATAATGGTGCCGACTGGGCGGCAGCTCCTGCAGCCCGTATTGAAACTGTTAGGACTGGTTGGCCAACCTATGCCCCGCAAGGTACAGGCGAATTGGTTATTGCTCATCACGATATTCAAGGCCTGGTGGTTAGTCGTCGCGACACCCGTGGAAGCGGCCCGTGGTCACAGGCAATTCTGGCCGGCCCGACTGGTGCTGTTGATATTTCATGGCCACGTATGGTCAGCAGTGGCGAAGATCATATGACCATCAACCTGATTGCTATGACCTATAGTGCTTATGAAGGACTTGACCTTGCCATGCTCTATTACCGTTCAATTGACGGTGGACAGACCTGGGATAAACAGCACCAGATTCTTCCGGGTATGAGCTCGGCTGATTATACCGGCTTTAATGGTGATACCTACTCATGGGCTGAATCAAAAGGCGATACCATTGCTTTTATCGTAGCTGATAACTGGACCGATATGTTTATTATGAAATCGCCCGATAATGGCGATACCTGGGAAAAAATCACCGTTTGGGAACATCCTTACCCGATGTGGAGTATGGAACCAACAGATACATTTTATTGCCCTGATGGTTCGGCTCATCTGGCTTTCGATAAATCAGGCAAACTGCACGTGGCTTTTGGTGTAAACCGGGCCATGATGGAAGAAGGCGCAAGCGCTCCAAGCTGGTTTCCATTTGTTGATGGCGTTGCATACTGGAACGAAGATATGGAACCCTGGACGGATGGTGATCTGAATGCGCTTGATCCTGATGTCCTCTATGAAGAAGGGAGACTTATTGGCTGGATGCAGGATGTTAACCAGAATGGCCAGCTTGATTTTATTGGTTTTGATTTCACCAATATTGGAACCTATTATGTTGGTCCATCAAGTATGCCACAAATAACGGTAGATGATAACGATCAGGTTTTTGTTGTTTATTCAAGTCTTACTGAGGGCTATGATAACGGAGCGCAACAATACCGTCATCTCTGGTCAACCACTTCGCCTGATGGCGGNNACCATAGCCAACCGCTCCGACGATCAGATTCACCTGATTTATCAGTTGGATAATGAGCCAGGTCTATCAATTCGTGGCGACGAAGATGCACCAAGCGAAAACCTTTACTATCAACTTTCAGTTGATAAGAGCGACATTGTTGGTTCCACTAACAAGCCTGTCCCTTCATTCGAGCTTTCACAAAATTATCCTAACCCGTTTAATGGGATATCGAAGGTTAACATTACACTTGCAAAAACTTCGGTTGTAAGTCTTGAGGTAACTGACCTGCTCGGAAGAACGGTTTATACTTTACCGGCTACCAATCTCTCAGCCGGTTCAAATTTATTGACCATTAATTCAAACAACCTGAAACCGGGCGTTTATGTCTATACCGTTGCTATAAACGGTGAGCGCATTACCCGCAAAATGATGGTTGAATAGAAAACATTATCTATTAATAAAAAAGAGGTTGCAGTTCTGCAGCCTCTTTTTTTGTATTACACTTTTTTAGTTGCCGGCAATGGAATAACAGACAAGTTAGGTTTACTTATGGTATATCGGGTAAAACAATAGCAAGTATGCAAAATGCAGGAATAGCATTATAAAAATTAGTATGGTACGAAACGGCACAGTAAAAGTATGTAGTAAATCAGCCGGCTATAGTGGTTTTAAGGCTTTTTTCTTCGGCATGCTTAGCGAATCGAGCTGGCGGCTTAATTGGAGCCTCACATTGTTGAAACTATCCATCAACTCTTTTTTGACAGGCAGAGCTGGGGGTGATTCAACTTTAAGAGGATCAACCGGAGTGCCGTTTTTATAGAACCTGAAATCAAGGTGAGGACCAGTGGAGAGTCCCGAGCTGCCAACATATCCGATAACCTGTCCCTGTTGCACCCGTGCTCCTGATTTAATGCCAGGCCCATAGCCGCTCAGATGCAAATAAGCTGTACTGTAAGTTGAATTGTGTCTTATTTTAATCATTCGGCCTGCTCCTCCGGCATAGCGGGCTTCTGTTACAGTACCACTACCAATACTATGAACCGGGGTTCCTTTGGGTGCGGCATAGTCAACTCCATGGTGTGGGCGGCGAATGCGCAAAACCGGATGCAAGCGGCTATTGGAGAAACGCGAACTGATTCGCGAAAACTTAAGTGGGGCTTTTAAAAATGCCCGTCTCAGACTCATACCCTTCTCATCAAAATAATCAGCTTTATCATCCTGAACAAAGCGATACGCGAAATTATCCTTGCCTCCATGATTAAACCTTGCCGAAATAATATTGCCCAGTCCGATCGATTCACCTTCAACCGATAGTTCTTCATATAGTGCTGTAAAGTTATCCCCTTTCTGGATGGCATAAAAATCAATAGTCCAGGCAAATATCTCAGATAAGCCTATGGTTAGGTTGGGGCTGGCATTAATATCAACCATGGCATTCCATAACGAGGAGCTGATGGTTCCCGATGCTGATTTCAGTTTAATCGTAACTTCCTTTTCACCCTTGTGGATATGAATTGAGTCGCCCGTTTCAAATACCACATAGTGGGTTGGGCTGTGCTCGTAAATAAAATATTCTGCTTTCTGCACGGAATCGTTGCTGCAAAGCACCGTATATTTATTGCCGGCCCTTATACTCCTCACATCGAAAACACCAACCGATTTCTTAACCAACTGATCCATTGTATTTTGGCTGATGTGATATTTCAACAGGATGGAGGAGAGGTTTTCGCCCGGTTTTATTACATCCTTCACAATCGAAAAAGAATCAACCACAATGCCGTATTCAATCTTTGGTTCCGGTTCATAAACATTTTCAGTCTCAGGAGCCTTTCGGAGGGCAGAAAGGTAGTAATCAACAGCAAACAGGATGACAATAGCAATTACAACTAATACAGCAATCTCAATTATTCTTTTCCGTGAAAAAAGTTTCATCTATAGTTTGTTAGGATGGTACTTCAATGAAAGCAAACGAAGGAACATATTATGTATTGTGCCGGAAACAGAAGTATTCCATTTCCGGCACTTTATTTTTTTGATAAAGCAGTTCGTGCAGCCGGCTAATATTCAGCCTGAAGTTGAGTTAAATGCTAAAGGTTCTGTTTCATGGCAATTTCACGACCGGCCTGCAGTGCATCAAGGTTAACCTTAACAACTTCTTCGCCTTTTTTGATGAAAATGTTCGTGATGGCTTGCTGCAACTCCTCATAGGCGATATCGAGAAATGGCGATGCGGCTCCAAGAATAACCATATTGGCCGACTTGGGTGAGCCAAGTTCCCTGGCAATTCCATCAGCGTCAAGCGCAATATGGCGGGGTTGCAAAGCAATTTCAGCCATCAGTTTCTCCATTTCAGGATAGTTTCTGATATTGATAAATGGCTTGGTGTTGGTGATGAGCCAACCTTCCGGCGAAAGCATAGGCAGATACCTGAGCGATTCCATCGGTTCAACCGAAATAATCATATCGGCCTTGCCGAATGGAATAAGGTCGGAGGCTATTTCGCGATCCGAAATCCTGAGGTTCGATTGCACATCGCCACCACGCTGGCTCATACCATGAACTTCGGCCTGTTTCAGAAACAAACCGGCTTTAAGTGCGGCAGTTCCAATTGTTGCAGCGATTGATAAAATTCCTTGTCCGCCGACTCCGGCTAAAATTATGTCTTTCTTCATTTTATGCTTCTGATTTTTCGGTGGCCAGTTTTTTCTTCTCTTCTCTCATGCGGCGGGTAAGGGTCTGAATACATTCACGACGCGGGATAATAACAGAGACGCCATCGTAGGCAATCTCCTCTTTCATTATCGCAAGGTTCTCTTCATGGTGTTTTTGAAGTGGGTTGATTATCCTGATATGCTCCTTTTTAACACCAACAGCCATGCAGATATCCTCGATTTTACCAACAGCTGCCGAATCCTGACCACCGGTCATGCCGGTTGTGCCATTATCAAGTATCACTACAGTGATTGATGATTTGTCGTTAACTGCATCGAGTAGGCCGGTGATCCCCGAATGGGTAAATGTAGAATCGCCGATAACGGCAACCGAAGGGATCAAACCAGCATCTGCAGCACCTTTTGCCATGGTGATTGAGGCTCCCATATCAACACAAGAATTGATTGCATCAAATGGTTCAAGGGCGCCAAGCGTATAGCATCCGATATCGGAAAACACCCGTCCTTTATAAAGCTCTGAAAGGGCTTCATTCAGTGCATTATAGCTGTAAATATGAGGGCAGCCTTTGCAGAGTGATGGAGGCCTTCCGGCAACAATATCGGGAATATTCCGCCCGCGGGTATCGGCCATTCCAAGTGCGACAGCAACAATATTCGGATTTAATTCACCATCGCGGGGCACAGTTCCGTCCAAACGGCCTTTTATCGTTTTGCCATTGTTGAGCAAACCCCGAAGCAGCTCCTCAACCATAGGATAGCCATCTTCGAGTATTAAAAGGCTGTCGCAACTATCATACAACTGCCTGATCATTTTTTCGGGTAGCGGGTATTGCCCAATGCGCAGCACAGGATGAGGAACCTGATGATCTTCAAAATTTTCGATCAGGTAATTATAGGCCAAACCGCAGGTAATAATACCCAGTTTCTTGTCGCTGTGGTCAATAAGTGTATTAAAACTTGATTCCTCAGAAGACTGGATAAATGCAGCCTGGTTGTTGAGCAATACTTTGTACTGGCGACGGGCGTTGGCCGGAAGCAGAATAAATTGTTTCAGGTTTTCGGGCAATTTCAGCTCGTTCTGTTTGCGGACTTCACGTCTGACAACACCAGCCCTTGAATGCGCAAGGCGGGTAGTAATGCGCATAAGCACGGGAATTCTGAATTTCTCGCTGAGCTCAAATCCAAAATGAACCATATCATAAGCCTCCTGCTGGTTACCCGGCTCAAGAATCGGCATAAGGGCAAATTTACCAAAGAAACGCGAATCCTGCTCATTCTGTGATGAGTGCATAGACGGATCATCGGCTGCTACGATGATCAATCCGCCATTAGCTCCGGTAATTGCTGAATTTACAAAAGCATCAGCAGCTACATTAAGCCCAACGTGCTTCATGCAAACCATAGAGCGTTTTCCGGCATACGACATACCAAGGGCCGTTTCCATGGCTGTTTTTTCATTGGCGCCCCACGATGCTTTAATACCAAGCGATTTCGCTTCTTTTGAATGCATTACATACTCAGTGATTTCAGTTGATGGCGTACCAGGGTATGCATAAATACCTGATATTCCGGCATCAATTCCGCCCTGGGCAATGGCTTCATCACCTAACAATAATAATTTTTGCATGATTTATTTATGAGTTTAATTATGAACAATTTAGGATGCAATTATATGCAATACTCTGTGCGACAAAACTATAAAAATTTGATAACATTAATGGCCGGGCTTCTTAATTATAATAATTTTAAATAGGCGAAGACGTTCAGTGTTTTGGGTTCAAAAGGAGAAGGAGCGAAGGGGCGAAAAGAGGTGAGGGAGCAAAAAGGCGTTCTGGGTTCAATCGCTGCGCTGTTCAAAGGTTCAATGCCCTACGGGCGTTCTGAGTTCTGGGCTCAGAGTTCAATTTTAATAATGAAAGCCTGAGTTTTTCCGTGTATATCCGCGCTCGCAGATCCGTNNTCGCAGATCCGTTTTATCCGCGTTCCAATAAAAGTTTGAGGGAGCGAAGGGGCGAAAAAAGGCGATGGAGCGAAAAAGCGTTCCCTTATTAATTATTATCTCACTACTCCTTACTCCTTGACTTACTACTCATCTTATAGTATTATTGTCAACTAATCTAAGAAAGCCGGAAATCAATTACTTTTGGTTCCCGATAACTCATTCTATGAACTTTCTTGCTCACTTATATCTGTCCGGCGATAACAACGATATTATTATTGGAAATTTCATTGCCGATCATGTTAAAGGCAGCAAAACTGAAAAATACAATTCAGGGATCAGGTCGGGGATTATACTGCATCGGTCAATTGACTATTATACTGATAATCATCAGATTGTGAAGGAAGCTGTTGAACGTATCAGGCCTCAGTTTCGTAAATATGCCGGAGTGGTTGTTGATATGTATTTCGACCATTTCCTGTCGAAAGGCTGGAGCCGTTGGTCCGAAGAGCCTTTGAGTAATTTCACATCACGGATGTATGGTATTATAACCTCTGCGGGGGAAATACTTCCGCCAAGGACCCGGCAGATGATTCCCTACATGATTGAATACAACTGGCTCGAAAACTATGGAAATTTTGAAGGCCTCGACCGGGCTTTAAAAGGAATGGCCCGACGAACGCCGTTCCTGTCGAATATGGAATCGGCCGTTGAAATATTGAAGAATGACTACGCCTATTACGAGCGGAGTTTTGACAATTTCTTTCCTGATCTGATCGGCCACGCCAAAGAAGTATTTGATATGGTGGCAATTGACTAAAGCCCTGAATTATTAATAAAAAAGTCCCGCTCACATAGCGGGACTTTGCATTGTTACAAAAAACAGATAATGGATTAAACGAGGCCTTGTGCAAGCATGGCATCGGCTACTTTAACGAAACCACCGATATTGGCACCGTTTACGTAGTTAATAAATCCGTCAGCATCTTTTCCATATTTTACACAGGTCTCATGAATATCGCGCATAATCTGGTGCAGTTTGGCATCAACTTCTTCGCGTGTCCATGAAAGGCGCATTGAATTCTGGGTCATTTCGAGTCCAGAAACAGCTACACCACCGGCATTGGCAGCTTTGCCGGGTCCGTAGAGGATTTTTGCTTTCAGGTAAACTTCAACAGCCTCAGGAGTTGAAGGCATATTTGCTCCTTCAGAAACTACATAGCATCCGTTGGCAACGAGGGTTTTAGCATCGTCTTCATTTACCTCATTCTGGGTTGCACATGGCAGGGCAACGTCGCATTTAATTATCCAGGGGCGTTTGCCTTCATGGAATTCACAACCGTATTTATCGGCATAATCTTTAATCCTGCCGCGTTTTACATTTTTGAGGTTCATTAGGTATTCAAGCTTCTCTGTGTCAATGCCTTTAGGATCATATATAAATCCTGAAGAATCGGAGAGGGTTACAACCTTACCACCCAGCTGTGTAACTTTTTCAACTGCATACTGGGCAACATTTCCTGATCCGGAAACGGTAACAATCTTTCCTTTTAAGCTGTCGTTGCGGGTTTTCAGCATTTCTTCAGCAAAATAGGTAGTTCCATAACCGGTTGCTTCTGGTCTGATAAGACTGCCGCCCCATTCGCGTCCTTTCCCGGTAAGTACACCGGTAAATTCGTTGCGCAGGCGCTTGTACTGTCCAAACATGAAACCAATCTCACGTCCGCCAACTCCGATATCACCGGCTGGAACGTCGGTATTTGGGCCGATATGACGGAAAAGTTCCGACATAAAGCTTTGGGTAAATTTCATTACTTCATTGTCTGATTTGCCTTTAGGATCGAAATCGCTTCCTCCTTTACCACCACCCATAGGCAGGGTTGTGAGGCTGTTTTTCAATACTTGTTCAAAAGCGAGGAACTTCAGAATCCCAAGGTTTACAGTCGGGTGGAAACGTAATCCGCCTTTGTAAGGGCCGATAGCGCTGTTCATTTCAATGCGGAAGCCACGGTTAACCTGAACTTCGCCTTTATCATCGAGCCAGGGAACACGGAAAAGAATCACTCTTTCCGGCTCAGCCATCCGCTCAAGGATTTTAGCATCCCTGTATTTTGGATTTTCTTCGATGAAAGGGATAAGTGATTCAGCTACTTCATGCACAGCCTGGTGAAATTCTACTTCACTTGGATTTTTGGCTATAACTTTTGCCATAAAATCATTCAGCTTCTGATCAAATACGTTTGCCATAAAAATTAAAGTTTTGAATTAGTAGATTGGTTTAAAAGATGGGTCAATATTAGAAAAAGTAAATCGAAGCAATGCAAACATTTTGCCTGATTTCTAACCATCGCAACCCAAATTCAGTAAATTACGCAAAGATGGTGAGTGATTTTCTGATACGAAATATTTATATCAGACAGATTTGTATCTGGAGAATGGATTTTAACGCTAAATATTTTATATTATTAGATGAGAAATCGGGAAGGTAAATAAATTTTTCAGACTTCAATAAGGTTGTTGCGAATGGCAAACTTCACCATGTCAACCGTGGTTTTTAGGTTGATTTTCCGCATAATATTATTCTTATGCGATTCAACCGTTCGGATACTTACAAATAGTTTGTCTGCAATTTCCTGGTTGGTATAACTTTCGGCAAACAATTTCAGAACTTCAAGTTCGCGATCGCTCAGGTTTCCGGTTGGATGATTTCTGATGGCTGATACTGAATTCGGTTGATCGAGGTACTTTTTAAGTATTATGTTTGAAATGGATTTGCTGTAATAATCGTACCCATTGCGAACAGTCATAATTGCTTCTATTATTTCATTCCGGTCTGTGTCTTTACTTAAGAAACCTTTAGCACCGGCTTTAAGTGTGCGTAGAATAAAACTTTCCTGCACCGTCATGGCCAGTATAAGTATTTTAATCTGAGGGTGTTCGCGCTGAATAATGCGAATCATATCAATATCGTGGTCACCGGGTTCGTAAGCGTTCAGCAATATCACATGGATGGGGAGAATCCTGAGCTTGATAAGCAAATCGGAGAGGTTGCGCACGCATCCCATAATGGTAATATTCTGGCTGTCAGCAAGCAGTGCCCGTATTCCATCACAAACTATGTGGTGGTCATCAACCAGAATTACTTCAATTTTATTCAACGATAGCCAGTTTTTCGCTGACGAAATTAAGCTAATTAGTTAAAAGTTAAAAGGCATTTAGCAGACTATCCTAAGTTTTATTTCGGCTTAGCCAATCTTTTCTTAATTTAGTCGCACAGAATAAGCTTATATGACTGATAATACCGAGAATACTCCTGACATCAGGAAACTGATGCACGAACGGGGCGAAAGGCTTAAAGAGCTTGCCGCGATTAACCAGACAACTCAAATACTGCGCGAGGGAAAACCGGTAGATGAAACCCTGCAACAGCTCGCGATGATTTTTCCGGCGGCATGGCAATACCCTGAATTTACCACTGCCAGGATCAGGTTTGAAGGCAAAGAATACAAATCGGTAGGATTTCAGGAGAGTAGGTGGATTCAGCGGCAACATTTCAACACCATCAGGGAACACAAGGGGGCAATTGAAATCTTCTACACCAAAGAATTTGTTGAAGAAGATGAGGGACCTTTCCTGAAAGAGGAGCGCCATCTGATATCCAACCTGGCTAACATGATTACCGGCTATCTCAATAGCCAGGAGGCGACCAAACTGCTCAGAAAAACCCAGGTTAAATGGGGAGCTGACGATAAAACCATTGAACCCGAACAGCAATCCACCTCAAGCCGGCAGTTGCTTCAGCGGTTTTTAAATAAAAACAACTTCGACCGGGATATCTATCATGATCTGATGCCCTTTAAGGTTAAGGAGATTCTGCTGGTTGCCAACCTCTACGATGCCTATAGTATTGAGAAAGAAGGTAGGTTCTCAGAGCATGTTCTGGGCGAGTATCACCAGTTAAGTCTCACTTCAATGCCCCGGATTACCGGTGTTTCATCCGAAGAAGAGATTTTTGAAAAATTGCAGTCGAAGCATTTTGACCTGATAATTTTTATGGTTGGGGTAGAAAAGAACCAGCCGTTGATATTAAGCGAAAAAATAAAGTCGGAGTTTCCCTATATTCCTATTTTTCTGCTGGTCAACAACAACAAGGATATTTCCTATTTCCAGAAAATGCCGTTAATGGAGCATGTTTCGCGCATTTTTGTGTGGAATGGCGAATCGAAGGTGTTTTTTGCCATGATCAAGCATATTGAAGACAAGATTAATGTTGAGAACGATACAAAAATTGGGCTGGTCAGGGTGATTCTGCTTGTTGAGGATTCGCCCCAGTATTATTCGCGTTATCTCCCACTGCTGTATAGCATTGTCCTTGATCAAACCAGACGGATTATTGAGGATGTAAGCACCGATGAACTCTACAAAGTGCTACGAATGCGTGCCCGTCCTAAAATACTGCTCGCGTCAAGTTTCGAGGAGGCGCAAGAGATTTTGAATAAGTTCAGGGACTATATGCTTTGCCTTATTTCGGATGTGAAATTTGAGAAGAATGGCAAGGCTTACGATAAAGCTGGTTTTGAGCTGGTTAAATATGCCCGTAATCTGATAGGCGAACTGCCTACCATTATTCAATCGCACGATGTGGAGAATGCCAGTGTGGCTTATGAGCTGAAAACTACTTTTATTGATAAGAATTCAGAAACACTGGTTCAGGATTTTAAGAGCTTTATCACGCACTATCTGGGCTTCGGTAATTTTATCTATCGCGATAACGAAGGAAGCCAGATAGCCGTAGCCCGTTCGCTCAAGGAGTTTGAATCTTTGCTCAAAACTATTCCCGATGAGTCGCTCATTTATCATGCACGTAAAGATCATTTTTCGCTTTGGCTGATGGCGCGGGGCGAAATACAGGTTGCCAAAATCATTAATCCCGCCAAAGTAACTGATTTTGAAAGTCCTTCCAAACTCAGGGCCTATCTGATCGAAGTTATTCAGCGTTTCCGCAACGAACAAAACAAAGGCAAGGTTATTCCTTTCGAGGAATCGGCAATTCTAGATGAAAGCAATGTAGTAAGCCTGAGTTCAGGTTCTTATGGTGGAAAAGGCCGTGGATTGTCGTTTATCAATACACTGATCAATAACTATGATTTCGAACAGCTTTTGCCCAATATCCGAATCCGTACCCCGAAAACGTCCATTATCGGTACCGATGAGTTTGAATACTTTATCGAAAGAAACAAGCTACACGATAAGGTTGTTAACAATTTAGATTATGAGGAGATTAAGAAATTGTTTATGCAGGCTTCATTGACCGAATCGCTGATAAAACGACTGAGGATTCTGTTGAAGCATATCACCAACCCGATTGCAGTAAGGTCATCTGGTTTGTTCGAAGATTCACTAATGCAGCCATTTGCCGGAATATTTGAAACCTATCTGTTGCCGAATAACCATCCCGAATTCAGTGTAAGGCTGCAACAGGCAATGGACGCTATAAAGCTGGTTTATGCTTCGGTTTATTCAAAAATGGCCAGAGGCTATATTGAGGCCATTCACTACAAAATTGAAGAAGAAAAAATGGCGGTCATCATCCAGGAAGTGGTTGGTAATCGTTACGAAGATTGTTTTTATCCACATATCAGCGGGGTGGCCCAGTCTTACAATTATTACCCTTTTGCCCACATGAAGCCCGAAGAAGGTTTTGCAGTTGCGGCACTGGGATTGGGAAAGCAGGTTGTGGAAGGGGAGAAGGCTTACCGGTTTTCGCCAAGTTATCCTACAACCGAGATCAATACTCCGCAGGATCAGTTTAAAAATTCGCAGGTAAGCTTTTTTGCGGTTGACCTGAAGAAAAAAGACATCAATCTGCTTGAAGGGGATACCGCTGGTTTGATCAAGCTCGAACTGGAAGATGCCGAACGGCACGGAAACCTACGGCATCTGGCTTCGGTTTACGACTTCGAAAACAACCGGATTGTACCGGGCCTCACCCATGCCGGCCCTCGTATTGTTAACTTTTCGAACATCCTGAAATATAACTATATTCCACTGGCTCAAACCATTGAGGTTGTGCTTGATGTGGTGAAGGAAGCCATGGGTGCTCCGGTCGAAATTGAATTTGCTGTTGATCTGAACCGCGACAGCCAGCTCAGGGCTTCATTCTATCTGTTGCAGATAAAACCGCTGATTGGCAGTATGCAGGATTACAGTTTTGAAGCAGATAAGATTGATCCCGAAAGTATTTTTTTGCTATCTGAAAAGGGGATGGGTAATGGCCTTATTAATGATATAACTGATGTTATTTATATTGATACTACTGTTTTCGACAAGAAAGAAACAGTAGAAATGGCAAATGAAATAGAAAAGCTGAATGCTTTTATGATGAAGGAAGACCGCAAGTACCTGTTGATAGGGCCCGGCCGCTGGGGTACCCGCGACCGCTGGATAGGGATACCGGTAAACTGGCCGCAGATATCTTCGGCCAGGGTAATTGTCGAAACCAGCCTCGAAGGTTATCCGCTTGATGCTTCGTCGGGTTCGCACTTTTTCCACAATGTTACCTCAATGAACGTAGGCTACTTTTCTGTTCAGCAGGAACTTTCAGGCTCTTTCATCAAATGGGATATTCTCGATAAGCAGAAATTGGTTCAACGTACCACTTATTTTAAACATGTAAGGTTTAAAAAACCGATTTCCATTAAAATGGATGGAAAGAAAAGGATTGCAGCCATTACCTGGGAAGAATAAATCAATCGTATAAATTTCCGGATTAAGNNCCGCCCTGCTTCAGATATCTGCAATTTCATTCGCGCAAAGCGACAGCAAACCTTTTACCCTCGAAGATGTAATGAAAACGCGGATTTTTGCTTCATCCTCGGTTGATGGGCTCAAATCTATGAACGATGGTGTGCACTACACCACGCTGAGTGAGGATTATCGCAGGATTGAAAAATTCAGTTACAAAACCGGCGAAAGCGTTGCCATGATTTTGAATCTGGATGATTTTCCCGAGTCAAAAGTCAGGATGATTGTTGATTATGAGTTTAGTGCAGATGAAAATCGCCTGCTGATTCAATCAAATTACAAACCACTTTACCGCCGTTCATTTACCGCCGACTACTATATATATACGATAGCTGACAAGAAATTCACCCCACTTTCTGAAAACGGGATGCAGCAATTGGCCACTTTTTCGCCCGATGGCAACCTTGTTGCATTTGTTCGCGAAAATAACCTGTTCATTGCTGATCCTGCAAAAGGAACCGAAATATCAGTGACAACAGACGGCAAAGCCAACGAAATAATCAATGGAGCTCCCGACTGGGTTTATGAAGAGGAGTTTGAGTTTAACAAAGCCTTTTCATGGTCGTCCGACAGCAAGAAACTGGCTTACATGAAATTTGATGAACGGGCTGTGAAGATGTTTAACATGACCATGTTCCAGGGCCAGAAACCCGCGCTTGACGAAAACGCGCTTTATCCTTCAAACAGTCAGTTTAAATATCCCAAAGCAGGAGAGGACAACTCAATTGTTTCGGTACACATATATAATATAGAATCAACCAATACCCTCAGGGTAAATGTAGGACAGGAAAAAGATCAGTACATTCCGCGTATATTATTTACTAACGAACGCAATACTTTGGCAATACTCAGGCTCAACCGCCTTCAGAATAAACTCGAAATTCTTAAAACAAATGCCGGCAACGGTAGCTCGCAGGTAATTTATACCGAAGAGAATAAGTACTACATTGATGAAGGTAATTTTGACAACATCAGCTTCTTGCCTGATGGACAGCATTTTGTAATTACCAGTGAGCGGGATGGCTGGAGTCATCTTTACCTCTATGACCTGCAGGGGAATATGGTTAAGCAGCTTACTTCCGGCAATTTTGACGTCACAGCAGTTTATGGTTTCGATCCTGTAAAAAATGTTTTCTATTATCAGGCCGCTGGCATTATGCCCTCCCAACGTGAAGTTTATGCTGTAAACATGGATGGTAAGGCAAAGATGGTTTCATCAAGGCCGGGAACCAACAGCGCCGATTTCAGCAGTACATATAAATATTACATCAGCACTTATTCATCGGCTTCAACCCCTCCGGTTTATACGCTGCACGAGGCTTCTGGCAAACAAATCCGCGTGCTTGAAGACAATGCAGGGCTCAAGGCATTGCTCTTGGAGTATAATCCCTCACTTAAAAAGTTCTTCACCTTCAGCACCTCCGAAAATGTCAGCCTTAACGGATATGTGATTTATCCTCCGGGTTTTGACTCCACAAGAAAATACCCGGTTCTGATGAATCAGTATAGTGGGCCGAATTCGCAGGAAGTACTGGATAGTTGGGGTTTTGGTTTTGACGAATACATTGCCGGGCAGGGTTATATAGTAATATGTGTTGATCCCCGTGGCACAGGAGGCAGAGGAGAAGCATTCCGTAAAGTAACCTACCTGCAGTTGGGAAAATATGAAACCATTGACCAGATAGAAACGGCAAAGTACGCAGCTTCCCTGCCTTATGTTGATGGCGATAGAATTGGTATCTGGGGCTGGAGTTATGGTGGCTTTATCTCTTCTTCGTGTATGCTTAAAGGCAATGGAACATTTAAAATGGGAATTGCTGTGGCCCCGGTAACCAACTGGCGCTATTATGATAATATTTACACAGAGCGCTTTATGCGGAAACCTCAGGATAACCCTGAAGGTTACGACCAGAATTCACCGCTGTTTTTTGCTGGACAGTTGCAGGGCAAGCTATTGCTGGTGCATGGCACTGCCGACGATAATGTGCATGTTCAAAATACTTTGGAGTTGTCGGAAAGACTGGTGCAGGCCGGAAAACAATTTGACCAGATGCTCTACACCAACCGCAATCATGGAATCTATGGCGGTAATACCAGGATGCACCTGTTTACCATGATTGAGAACTACCTGAAAGAAAACCTCTGAAAAAAAAGAACTTAGAATTTTGCAAAGTAAAAAGTAAATTCTATCTTTGCACCCCTTAAATAATGAATTGATTTAACCATTAACAGAAAGAGAGCGTATTTCGTATGATTATCGTACCCGTTAAAGAAGGCGAAAACATCGACCGGGCCTTGAAGAAACTAAAGAGGAAGTTTGAAAAAACTGGTGTTGTTAAAGAGCTGCGCGAAAGGCAGAAATTTACAAAACCCTCTATTAAGAACCGCGAACAGAAGTTGCATGCTATTTACGTGCAGCAGATGCATCAGGCCGAAGATCAATAGCAGCCTTTTTTAAGTGCGATTTAAGGAAGAAAATTTTGTGTTCCTGAAATAATGTCTTACATTTAGACGTTCTTTTAAGGTACAAAGCTTTCTTCTTTTTTTTATCAGCTTTCATGATCAGAGACTCATTCTATCTATATATTCAACTCGAAAAACGCTTCTCTGCCCACACAGTTGCTGCTTACAAATCAGACCTGACCCAGTTTGGCGACTTTATCTCAAACACTTACGGGATAATATCCTATGGTGAGGTTACGTTCGATATGATAAGAAGTTGGCTTGCCTCGCTGATTGACAGTGGGCTGGCATCCCGGACGGTTAACCGGAAACTTTCTTCCCTCAAAGCCTATTTCCGTTACCTTTTAAAAGAAGAGTTGATTGCAGTTAATCCTGTAAGTAAAGCTACTTCACTTTCTATTCCTTCAAGACTTCCTGTTTATGCCTCCGTTTCCGAAATGGAAACCATGTTGCATTTATCAGAAAAAGAAAATTCTTTTGGGTTGAAGCGCGATTTACTGATAATTGAAATTCTTTACTCTACCGGAATCCGCCTTGCTGAACTGATAGGTCTTAAAATTAATGATTTAGACCGTAGTGCACTGACAATTAAAGTAACCGGAAAAAGAAATAAACAGCGTATTATTCCGGTATCCGAAGAATTAATTGTGCTTATTGATGAGTATCTTAAGAGTCGTTCTGAAATTGCCAGACCTGGAGTTTCAGAAATAATTGTAACTGATCAGGGAAAAAAGGCTTATCCGGTGTTTATTTATCGTAAGGTAAAGCATTATTTAAGCCTTGCGGGTGTGAGAGGGGTTAAAAGTCCCCACGTGCTAAGGCATACCTTTGCCACGCACATGCTGAATGAAGGAGCCGATCTGAATGCAATAAAGGAGTTGCTTGGCCATTCCAGCCTTGCTGCAACTCAGGTTTATACGCATAACAGCATCGAAAAACTTAAATCTATATACAAACTCGCCCATCCACGGGCATAAAAACGGAGGAATTATGAAAGTTAGCATCAATGCTGTAAAATTCAAAACTGATAAAAAACTGGAATCATTTATTAATGATAAAGTTGAAAAATTGTCGGGGGTTTATGATGGGATTATCGGCAGCGAAGTAACGCTAAAACTCGAAAATTCAGATACACACGATAGCAAAGTTGCTGAAATACGTCTGTTGATAAAGGGTAATGATCTGTTTGCAAAGAAGCAAAGTTCAAGTTTTGAAGAAGCTACCGATTCCGCCATTGACGCACTTCGCAAGCAACTTGATAAACACAAGGACAAATTCAGAAAATAAAATTGGTATTACATCAAAAAAAAACTGAAAAGTTTTTGTTGGTATCAAAATAGTTTATACATTTGCAGTCCTTTTTGAAAAGAAGGACTGCTTTTTTTCTGAAAGTACTACAGTTCATCGAAAGCCGGAGCACAGTGAGGTAAAATCTGATAAAAAGTGAAACCTTATTGATAAGAGAGATAAGATTGAGCTTTGGCGCATCTTGTTTTAAACATCATGCCGATGTAGCTCAGTTGGCCAGAGCAGCTGATTTGTAATCAGCTGGTCGGGGGTTCGAATCCCTCCATCGGCTCAGTTCTTTATATGTTGAAATATTTTTGGGGAGATTCCAGAGCGGTTAAATGGGGCAGACTGTAAATCTGTTGGCGCAGCCTTCGGAGGTTCGAATCCTCCTCTCCCCACAAAGATATACAATAAGCTTAACTCTATTGTATTACGCGGAAGTAGCTCATTTGGTAGAGCGATAGCCTTCCAAGCTATAGGTGGCGGGTTCGAGCCCCGTCTTCCGCTCAGGACTTCAGCCTGTTGCCTGGTATAACATCGTAAAAGGTTGATTCTAAAAGCCGATGTAGCTCAGTGGTAGAGCACTTCCTTGGTAAGGAAGGGGTCACGAGTTCAACTCTCGTCATTGGCTCTGGTTTAATTTATTAAAAGTAAGTTTTCACTAATTTACAATTAACACAACAATTATTTGATATGGCAAAAGAAAAATTCGATCGTTCCAAACCGCACGTTAACGTTGGTACCATCGGTCACGTCGACCACGGTAAAACTACTTTAACTGCTGCGATCACCCTGTGTCTTGCTGACAAGGGATGGTCAGAGTTCAGGTCATTCGATTCGATTGACAATGCTCCTGAAGAAAAAGAAAGGGGTATTACTATTAATACCGCTCACATTGAGTATCAGACATTAAACCGTCACTATGCTCACGTTGACTGCCCGGGTCACGCTGACTATGTTAAGAACATGGTTACTGGTGCTGCCCAGATGGACGGCGCTATCCTGGTAGTTGCTGCAACCGATGGTCCTATGCCTCAGACACGCGAGCACATTCTGCTTGCACGTCAGGTAGGTGTTCCCCGTCTTGTTGTATTTATGAACAAGGTTGACCTTGTTGATGATGAAGAACTTCTCGACCTCGTTGAGATGGAAATCCGCGAACTGCTTTCATTCTATGGTTTTGATGGTGACAACTCACCTATCATCCGCGGTTCAGCGCTTGGTGGATTGAACAAAGAGCCTGTATGGGTTGAAAAAATCATCGAACTTATGGACGCAGTTGACTCATGGATTCCACTGCCTCCGCGCGACATTGATAAGCCTTTCCTGATGCCTGTTGAGGATGTTTTCTCAATCACCGGACGTGGAACTGTTGCTACAGGTCGTATCGAAACTGGTATCATCCACTCAGGCGACCCTGTTGATATTATTGGACTCGACGCCGAAAAACTGAAATCAGTTGTTACCGGAGTTGAAATGTTCCGTAAGATTCTTGATACTGGCGAAGCTGGTGATAACGCAGGTCTTCTCCTCCGTGGTATTGACAAAGATGCCATCCGTCGTGGTATGGTTATTGCAAAACCCGGTTCAGTTACTCCTCATAAAGAATTTAAAGGTGAGGTTTATATTCTGAAAAAAGAAGAAGGTGGCCGTCATACTCCATTCCACAACAAATATCGTCCTCAGTTCTATTTCAGGACAACCGACGTTACAGGTGAAGTAATTCTTCCTGATGGAGTTGAAATGGTTATGCCTGGTGATAACCTTTCAGTAGTTGTTAAGTTGATTGCTCCGATTGCTATGTCGAAAAACCTCCGTTTTGCTATCCGTGAAGGTGGCCGTACAGTAGGTGCCGGACAGGTAACTGAGATTCTTGACTAATACTTAGATAAATACTCGGGATAAAGGTGTTCTTTGCAGAATGCCTTTATCCCTGCCATATTAAATAATTATACGGCGGGGATTATTCCTCTGGGAAAATTCAAACGGGTGTAGCTCAATTGGTAGAGTAGCGGTCTCCAAAACCGTTGGTTGGGAGTTCGAGTCTCTCCTCCCGTGCAATACAAAAAAAACTGGTTAAATGGCAAAGACAAAAATTCAGGAATACGTCAGCGAGAGTTACGATGAGCTGATCAATAAAACTTCCTGGCCAACCTGGAGCGAGCTCCAGAATAGTGCAATCGTAGTATCCATCGCTTCCCTTATAATCGCAATGATCGTTTATTTGATGGATATGTCTTTCCAAACTTTGTTAAAGCAGTTCTACCTGCTGTTTTAATAAGTAACCACTTTCTCTATATTTCTAAAAATCAGTTATTTGATAATCAATCTTATCATTTGCGTCTTTCTGTATGGGTGATGAAAATAAAAAGTGGTACGTAATCAGGGCCATCAGCGGTAACGAAAAAAAGGTGAAACAATACCTTGAAAGCGAGATCAGCCGACTTGGCATTAGCGATTATATATCACAGGTACTGATCCCTACTGAAAAAGTTTATCAGGTGCGAAAGGGTAAGAAAGTCAGTAAAGAACGGAATTATCTTCCGGGCTATATACTTATTGAAGCAATACTGGTTGGCGAAATCCCGCACACTATTAAAAGTGTACCGGGTGTTTTAGGTTTCCTCGGCTCAAAGGGAGAACCCGTTCCCCTGCGGCCTGCCGAAGTAAACCGCATATTGGGTAAAGTTGACGAATTAACTGAACAGGGCGAAGAGGTCAGTGTTCCGTTTATCGTTGGCGAAACTGTTACCGTTATCGATGGGCCTTTCAATAGCTTCACCGGAGTGATCGAAGAGATTAACGAAGAGAAGAAGAAATTGAAAGTTATGGTCAAGATTTTTGGCCGTAAAACACCTCTTGAGCTCGGCTTTATGCAAGTAGAGAAAGATTAATGAACGGGTGACTGTGAATTTCTAAATCACTAAGTTTTCAACAATGGCAAAAGAAATAAGCGGTTTTATTAAACTGCAAGTAAAAGGTGCTGCAGCCAATCCGTCACCTCCCATCGGCCCTGCATTGGGTTCGAAGGGTGTTAACATCATGGAGTTTTGCAAGCAGTTTAATGCACGTACGCAGGACCAGGCAGGGAAAACCCTCCCGGTTATTATAACTGTTTTCAAAGATAAGTCGTTTGAATTTATCATTAAAACTCCGCCTGTAGCAGTTCAGTTGTTAGAAGCAACCAAATTGAAGAGCGGCTCAGCTGAGCCAAACCGCAAGAAAGTTGGTTCAGTTACCTGGGACCAGGTTAAGACTATTGCCGAAATCAAGATGTCTGACCTGAATGCTTTTACAGTCGAATCAGCCATGCGAATGGTTGCCGGAACAGCAAGAAGCATGGGAATTACCGTAAGTGGTACCCCTCCCTTTGCTATTGACTAATAACAACACTGACACAAGGAGTGACAGTTCAATTGTTAAAACAAATTCTTAACAAGGCGTGAAATGGCTAAATTGACAAAAAAAAGGAAAGAGGCTCTTGCCAAGTTCGATAAGAACGGCACCTATCCCCTGAGCGAAGCCATAAATATCGTGAAGCAGATTTCCAATACCAAATTCGATAGTTCAGTAGATATTGATGTTCGTTTAGGTGTTGACCCCCGTAAAGCCAATCAAATGGTAAGGGGTACTGTAATGCTGCCTCATGGTACTGGTAAAACTGTAAGGGTTCTGGTTCTTTGTACTCCCGATAAGGAAGAAGAGGCAAAAGAAGCAGGTGCTGATTATTACGGACTGGATGAGTATATCCAGAAAATCAAAGAAGGTTGGACCGACGTCGATGTCGTGATCACTATGCCCAGCATTATGCCCAAAGTTGGTGCCCTCGGTAAGATATTAGGCCCTCGTGGCTTAATGCCAAACCCGAAAACCGGCACTGTAACAATGGAAGTTGGTAAAGCAGTGGTAGAAGCGAAAGCCGGTAAAATCGATTTTAAGGTTGATAAGTTCGGAATTATTCATGCAGCTATTGGAAAAACATCTTTTGATGATACCAAACTGCTTGAGAATGCACGTGAACTTCTTCAAACTATCATCAAACTTAAACCGACGGCAGCTAAAGGTACTTACATGAAATCACTTTTCATGTCGAGTACCATGGGTCCGGGTATCCGTGTTGATCAAAAATCAATCACATCGTAAGTTAATCTGTGGAACTTTCCTCGAAACTTAAAAATTATCATGAGAAAAGAAGATAAGAGTCAACTGATTGACACCCTGACCGAGCAGCTTCAGAACAGCAACAATATTTATATTACCGATATTTCCAATCTGAATGTGGAAGTCACAAGCAGATTGAGAAGGCTTTGTTTCAAAAAAGATGTAAAGCTCATCGTTGTAAAAAATACATTGCTACGCAAGGCTATGGAACGTTCTGACAAGGACTTTTCAGGTCTGTATGAAACGCTCAAGGGTGCTACTTCCATTATGTTATCGGAAGTAAACAATGAGCCTGCAAAGCTTATTAAGGAGTTCCGGAAGACCAGCGACAAGCCCATATTAAAAGGTGCTTTCGTTGAGGAAATGTCATTTGTTGGTGACAAGAGCCTTGATATGCTTATCAGCATCAAATCGAAGAATGAACTCATTGGCGATATTATTCTCGCACTTAAATCACCTGCAAATAATGTTATTTCTGCATTGCAGTCGGGTGGTCATAAGTTGAGTGGTGTTCTCAAAACCCTTTCTGAAAGGGAAGCATAAAGCTTCATTAAGAAGTACCCAAAAAAACAAACAAGTAACTTTCATTGTAAAACAATTTAAACAACAAATAAAAATGGCAGACTTAAAAGCTTTTGCAGAACAATTGGTTAATCTGACTGTTAAAGAAGTTAACGAATTAGCCCAGATTCTTAAAGAAGAATACGGAATTGAACCCGCAGCCGCAGCTCCTGTTATGATGGCAGGTGGTGGTGCTGGTGCTGGTGAAGCAGCAGCCGCTGAGGAAAAAACCTCATTCGACGTTATTCTCAAATCAGCTGGTCAGGCTAAACTGGCAGTTGTTAAACTGGTAAAAGAACTCACCAGCCTTGGACTCAAAGAAGCCAAGGAACTTGTAGATGCAGCTCCTAAAGCAATAAAAGAAGGCGTTGCCAAAGACGAAGCCGAAGCATTGAAAAAACAACTCGAAGAAGCCGGAGCAGAGGTTGAAGTAAAATAAGTAGATGGGATTTTTTGCAATTATACATGCAGATTCTGACCCTGTGCGTACGCGTAGGTTCAGGATCTGCTGTTTCCCGATTTTTGAATCGGGTTTAATTGTTTAAATAACTGAGTATTTACTTTAAATTTTACCACCTTGGCTTCAAAAACTATTGAACGTATAAGTTTCGCAACTTCTTCAATTAAAACAGATTATCCTGACTTTCTTGACATTCAGGTCAAGGCATTTCAGGATTTTTTCCAGTTGGAGACCAATCCCGAAAACCGGGCTTCGGAAGGCTTGTATAAAGTTTTCGCTGAAAACTTTCCAATCACCGATGCACGCAACAATTTTGTACTCGAGTTTCTCGATTACTTTATTGACCCTCCGCGTTATTCGATTGAGGAGTGTATAGAGCGGGGGCTCACTTATAGTGTCCCTCTTAAAGCCAAACTCAAATTATACTGTACCGATCCCGAGCATGAAGACTTCGAGACCATTATCCAGGATGTTTACCTGGGTATGATCCCCTACATGACTCCAAAAGGTACGTTCGTGATCAACGGCGCCGAAAGGGTTGTTGTTTCGCAGTTGCACCGTTCACCCGGTGTATTTTTCGGCACCAGCTACCATGCAAATGGTTCACAGTTGTTTTCGGCAAGGATCATCCCGTTTAAAGGTTCGTGGATGGAATTTACCACCGACATCAACAATGTGATGTATGCCTATATAGACCGAAAAAAGAAATTACCTGTAACCACTCTTCTTCGTGCTATTGGTTACGAAACCGATAAGGATATTCTTGAAATATTCAATCTGGCCGAAGAGGTTAAAGTTTCAAAAGCGGGTATAAAGAAAGTAGTAGGACGCAGATTGGCAGCCAGGGTTTTGAAAAACTGGGTTGAAGATTTCGTTGATGAGGATACAGGAGAGGTTGTTTCTATTGAACGTACCGAGGTTATTATTGACCGCGAAACCGTTATTGAGAATCAACATATTGATCTTATCGTTGAGTCAGGAGCGAAAACCATACTGTTACACAGGGATGATCTGGATAACGTGGATTATTCCATCATTTTTAATACCCTGCAGAAAGATACGGCCAATTCTGAGAAAGAGGCTGTTGAATACATCTACAGGCAATTACGTAACGCAGAGCCACCCGACGAAGAAACAGCACGCGGTATTATTGATAAGCTATTTTTCTCTGATAAACGCTATGATCTGGGTGATGTAGGACGCTATCGTATTAATAAAAAACTTGAACTCGATACACCACTCGATACAAGGGTTCTTACCAAACAGGATATTATTTCAATTATCAAATATCTTGTGGGACTTATTAACCTGCGTACAGAAGTTGACGATATTGACCATTTGAGCAACCGTAGGGTAAGGACCGTAGGCGAGCAGCTTTACAACCAGTTTGGTGTTGGTTTAGCCCGTATGGCACGTACCATTCGCGAGCGTATGAATGTTCGTGATAACGAGGTATTTACCCCTATGGATCTGATAAATGCCAAAACGCTTTCGTCGGTAATCAATTCCTTCTTTGGAACCAACCAGTTGTCCCAGTTCATGGATCAGACAAATCCTCTGGCCGAACTTACACACAAGAGAAGAGTTTCAGCATTGGGACCTGGTGGACTTTCACGTGAGCGTGCCGGATTTGAGGTTCGTGACGTTCACTATACCCACTATGGCCGTTTGTGTACCATCGAAACTCCTGAAGGTCCGAATATCGGTCTTATCTCATCCTTGTGCGTATATGCTAAAATCAACAGGCTTGGTTTTATCGAAACACCTTATAAACAGGTTGTTAATGGTAAGATTGACCTGAAAGCTGAGCCTATTTACCTAAGCGCCGAAGAAGAGGAAAATAAAGTTATTGCTCAGGCTACAACGCCAATGGACGAGCATGGTAACTTTATTGAAGACCGTATTAAGGTTCGTTACCTGGCCGACTATCCTATTGTTGAAAAGGAAAATGTTGACCTTATTGATATAGCTCCCAACCAGATTGCTTCTATTGCTGCATCACTTATTCCTTTCCTTGAGCACGACGATGCCAACCGCGCGCTGATGGGATCGAACATGATGCGTCAGGCTGTTCCTTTGCTTAACCCTGAAGCTCCTATAGTAGGAACCGGTATTGAGAAAAGCGTGGCTTTCGATTCGCGTGTTCTCGTGACAGCAGAATGTGATGGTTTGGTTGAATTTGTTGATGCTACCGAGATAGTTATCCGTCATACCCGCCTCGAAGAGGAAAAACTGGTAAGTTTTGACGACGATGTGAAGCATTATAAGCTGACAAAGTTTGCCCGTACTAACCAGAATACCTGTACAAACCTTCGCCCCATCGTCCGCAAAGGCGATAAGGTGAAAAAAGGGCAGGTGCTTTGCGAGGGTTACGGAACCGAAAAGGGTGACCTTGCTCTTGGCCGCAACCTGATGGTGGCATTTATGCCCTGGAAAGGTTACAACTTTGAGGATGCTATCGTAATTTCTGAAAAAGTAGTTAAAGAAGATATCTTCACCTCTATCCACATTGAGGAATTTATTCTTGAGGTTCGCGATACCAAGCGTGGTGTCGAAGAGCTTACGAACGATATTCCCAATGTTAGTACAGAAGCAACCAAGGATCTCGACGAAAATGGTTTGATCCGTATTGGTGCTGAAGTTAATGAAGGTGATATCCTCATCGGAAAAATTACCCCGAAAGGCGAAAGTGATCCAACTCCCGAAGAAAAACTTCTGAGGGCTATATTCGGCGATAAAGCCGGTGATGTTAAAGATGCTTCGCTTAAAGCGCCTCCATCAATGAAAGGAGTGGTTGTTGATAAGAAACTTTTCTCGCGCATGATTAAAGACCGCAAGGTAAAAGCGAAAGAAAAGGATATGGTTAAGGTGCTTGATGATGAATTTGCAAAGAATTCGCACGACCTTAAAACCAAACTTGTTGACAAACTTACAGTTCTGGTTTCCGGAAAGACTTCGCAAGGGGTTTACAATAACTTCAAGGAAGAGATTGTACCCAAAAAAGTTAAGTTCTCTCAGAAAATGCTCATGGGTATTGATTATCTGAGTGTGAACCCTGGCAAATGGACAACCGATAAAGAGGTAAATGATCAGGTTAAGTCACTGATTAATAACTATATTATCAAGTATAAAGAGATACTTGGTGTTTACAACCGTAAGAAATTTGTAGCTACTGTTGGTGATGATTTGCCAAACGGTATTATACAAATGGCTAAGGTTTATGTTGCCAAAAAGCGCAAGTTGAAGGTTGGGGATAAAATGGCCGGCCGACATGGAAACAAGGGTATTGTTGCAAGGATTGTGCGTGAAGAAGACATGCCATTCCTCGCCGACGGAACTCCGGTTGACATCGTGCTAAACCCACTGGGTGTACCTTCCCGTATGAACCTTGGACAGATTTATGAAACTGTTCTGGCCTGGGCCGGTAAGAAACTCGGTTTGAATTTTGCCACACCAATTTTTGACGGAGCTTCAGAAGCTATGATCAACGGATATCTGGCTCAGGCCGGATTACCTGAGTACGGTCGTGTTTATCTGCACGATGGCGGTACCGGTGAGCGTTTCGATCAACCTGCTACCGTTGGATACATCTACATGCTGAAACTTCACCACATGGTGGACGATAAAATGCATGCACGTTCTATCGGACCTTATTCGCTCATTACGCAGCAACCTCTTGGTGGTAAAGCCCAGTTTGGAGGCCAGCGTTTCGGTGAAATGGAAGTCTGGGCTCTTGAGGCATTTGGTGCTTCGCACATACTTCAGGAAATACTTACAGTTAAATCGGATGATGTGATGGGTAGGGCCAAAGCATATGAAGCCATTGTTAAAGGTGAGAATATGCCGATACCCGGAATACCCGAGTCGTTCAACGTTCTCGTTCACGAGCTCAGGGGACTTGGCCTAAACATGTCTTTCGATTAATAAAACGGGATATTTGCCTGTCGGCGAAAACTGAACAAGTTTTGCCGGCTGGCAGATATTAACCGGTATTTCAGAGTTTTCACTTAATTTTTTATTCAACAACATATGGCTTTCAGAAAAGACAGCACGATTTCAAGCAATTTTTCAAAGATCACCATAAGCCTGGCATCGCCCGAAGCGATTCTTGAGCGTTCGAGTGGTGAAGTACTGAAGCCCGAAACAATCAACTACCGCACATATAAACCTGAGCGCGACGGATTGTTTTGTGAGCGTATATTCGGTCCGGTGAAAGATTGGGAATGTCACTGCGGAAAATATAAAAGAATCCGTTATAAGGGCATTGTTTGCGATCGCTGCGGTGTTGAAGTAACAGAAAAGAAAGTAAGGCGTGAGCGTATGGGCCACATTCAATTGGTGGTGCCGGTTGCTCATATCTGGTTTTTCAGATCACTGCCCAATAAAATTGGCGCCTTACTGAACATGAACACCAAAAAACTTGATTCAGTTATTTATTACGAGCGTTATGTAGTCGTTCAGCCAGGTATTATGGACGGTGTAATGCTGAAAGAGGAAGTTAAGATTGAGAAAATGGCGCTGCTGACCGAAGAGCAGTATTTCGAAGTTCTTGATGCACTTCCTAAAGAAAACCAGTACCTCGATGATTCTGATCCCAATAAATTTGTTTGCAAAATGGGCGCAGAAGCCCTGTTCGATCTGCTCAAAGGATTAGATCTTGACCAGGAATCGTTCGACCTTCGCCATAAAGCAAATACAGAAACATCGCAACAGCGCAAAGCTGATGCACTGAAAAGATTACAGGTTTATGAGGCTTTCCGCGATGCACAAACCCGCATCGAAAACCACCCTGAGTGGATGATTGTGAAAGTGGTGCCTGTTATTCCTCCCGAACTCAGACCATTGGTTCCGCTTGATGGTGGACGTTTTGCCACCAGCGACCTTAATGACCTATACCGCCGGGTAATTATCCGCAACAACCGTTTGAAAAGGCTTATCGAAATCAAAGCTCCCGATGTAATTATGCGAAATGAAAAACGCATGCTTCAGGAAGCCGTTGATTCATTGTTTGATAATTCACGCAAAGCCAACTCTGTTAAAACAGAATCGAACAGGGCACTTAAATCGCTCAGCGATAGTTTAAAAGGAAAACAGGGCCGTTTCCGCCAGAACCTTCTGGGTAAGCGTGTGGATTATTCAGGCCGTTCGGTTATCGTTGTTGGTCCCGAGCTGAAACTGAACGAATGCGGATTGCCGAAAGATATGGCTTCTGAGCTGTTCAAACCTTTTATCATCCGCAAGATGCTCGAAAGAGGGATTGTTAAGACCGTTAAGTCAGCCAAGAAAATTGTTGATCGCAAAGATCCTGTTGTTTGGGATATTCTTGAAAATATTCTTAAAGGACACCCTGTTATGCTAAACCGTGCGCCTACGTTGCACAGGTTAGGTATTCAGGCTTTCCAGCCGAAACTTATCGAAGGCAAGGCTATTCAATTGCACCCACTTGTTTGTACGGCTTTCAACGCCGACTTCGATGGTGACCAGATGGCCGTTCATGTTCCACTTGGCAATGCCGCTATTCTTGAAGCCCAGTTGCTGATGCTTGCGTCGCACAACATTCTGAATCCGGCAAACGGTGCGCCTATTACCGTTCCTTCTCAGGACATGGTTCTGGGCCTGTATTATATGACCAAAGGCCGCAGTTCAATTCCTGAAAATCCTGTTAAAGGTGAAGGAATGATCTTCTATTCTGCCGAAGAGGTAATTATTGCCTATAATGAAAAGGTTGTTGACCTCCATGCATATATCAAAGTTAAAATCCGCCTTCCTGAAAATAATTTCGAGACTGAACAGTTGATTGAAACCACTGTAGGCCGCGTTCTTTTCAATCAGGTAGTTCCTGCTGAATTTGGTTATATCAATCAATTGCTGACTAAAAAAGCACTCAGGGATATTATCGGCGATATTCTGAAGAAAACCGGAACAGCCAAAACCGCCCAGTTCCTTGATGATATCAAGAACCTTGGTTACACTATGGCTTTCAAGGGGGGATTATCATTTACCCTTGCCGATGTGCTTGTTCCTGAAGTTAAAGAAGAGCTTGTAAACCAGGCCAACCAGGAAGTTGAGGAAGTAATGAGCAACTACAATATGGGTTTCATTACCAACAACGAGCGTTACAACCAGATTATTGACATCTGGACACATACCAACTCGCGCCTCACCTTTACCCTTATGGATGGTCTTTCAAAAGATAATCAGGGCTTCAACCCGGTTTACATGATGCTCGATTCTGGTGCCCGCGGTTCTAAAGAGCAGATTCGCCAGTTATCGGGTATGAGGGGTCTTATGGCCAAGCCTCAGAAATCCGGTGCTACAGGTGGTGAGATTATCGAGAATCCGATTCTTTCTAACTTTAAGGAGGGGCTGTCGGTTCTTGAGTACTTTATTTCAACTCACGGTGCCCGCAAGGGTCTAGCCGATACCGCTCTAAAGACTGCCGACGCCGGTTATCTTACCCGTAGGCTTGTTGATGTTGCCCAGGATGTGGTGATTACGGAGCCCGACTGCGGAACATTGCGCGGACTTACTACAACGGCACTTAAGAAAAACGAAGAAGTTGTTGAAACATTATACGATCGCATACTTGGTCGTGTTTCTCTCCACGATATCTATCATCCACATACCGGTGATCTTATCATCGCTGCCGGCGAGGAGCTGGTTGAAGATGTTTCACGTATAATTGATAGTTCACCTATTGAAGCGGTTGAAATTCGTTCGGTACTTACCTGCGAATCGAAAAAGGGTGTTTGTGCCAAATGTTATGGCCGTAACCTTGCTTCTGGCAAAATGGTTCAGAAAGGTGAAGCTGTTGGTGTTATCGCTGCACAGTCAATTGGAGAGCCTGGTACACAGCTTACTCTTCGTACCTTCCACGTTGGGGGAACTGCTTCCAATATTTCAGTTTCTTCACGTATAGAAGCCAAATATGATGGTATTCTCGAAATAGATGAACTCCGGTTTGTTGAGTATCAGAATGCTGAAGGAAAGAAATACGATATCGTAATTGGTCGTTCGGCCGAAATGCGTATTGTTGATAAGAAAACCGGTATTGTACTGGCTTCGTCACACATTCCTTATGGTGCCAACCTTTATGCACGTCAGGGAACTGAAGTGAAAAAAGGCGAGATGATCAGCGACTGGGATCCATACAATGCGGTAATCCTTTCGGAAGTTCCCGGTAAGGTCGTATTTGACAATATTATCGAAGGAACTACTTACAGGGTTGAATCAGACGAGCAAACCGGCTATCATGATAAAGTAATTATCGAGTCGCGTCAGAAAACCAAAAATCCGAGTATCCGTATCATCGGACAGGACAATGCCGACCTCAGGGTTTATGATATTCCTGTCGGATCGCATATTATTGTGGAAGAAAACAAGAAAATTAAGGCCGGAGAAATCCTGGTTAAGATTCCACGTGCTATTGGAAAATCGGGTGACATCACCGGTGGTTTGCCACGTGTAACTGAGCTTTTCGAAGCGCGTAACCCATCTGATCCGGCTGTTGTTGCTGAAATTGATGGCGTTGTTTCTTTCGGAAAAAAACTCAAGCGTGGAAACCGTGAAGTTATTATTACTTCAAAAACCGGAGAAGAGAAGAGTTATCTGATTGCAACTTCCAAACAGATTCTTGCCCAGGAAAATGACTATGTTAAAGCAGGTACGCCACTTTCAGAAGGCGCGATGACCCCAAGCGACATTCTGGCCATCAAAGGTCCGATGAAAGTTCAGGAGTATATCGTGAATGAGATTCAGGAAGTATACCGCCTGCAGGGGGTAAAGATCAACGATAAGCATTATGAAGTCATCGTAAGGCAGATGATGCGTAAAGTTGATGTTGCTGACCCTGGCGATACTAAATTCCTCGAAGGTGAACTGGTTAATAAGATTGATTTCCACGAAGAGAATGACTGGATTTTCGGCAAGAAAGTTGTAATTAATCCTGGCGATTCGCCCAACCTGAAACCAGGTCAGATTGTTACTGCACGTAAACTTCGCGATGAAAATTCATTACTGAAACGCCGCGATAAGGCACTGATCGAATCGCGTGACGCTCAACCTGCAACTGCAAAACAGGTGCTTCAGGGTATTACCCGGGCATCATTGCAGACAAAGAGTTTCATCTCGGCCGCTTCGTTCCAGGAAACAACCAAGGTTCTTACGGTAGCTTCTATCAATGCCAAGAGCGATGATTTGCTTGGTTTGAAAGAGAATGTTATTGTTGGGCACCTGATTCCGGCCGGAACCGGTCTGCGTGAATACGACGATCTGATTGTCGGGTCACGCGAAGAGTACGAGAAACTGATGGCTTCAAAAGCCGATGTTTACGAGGACTAGAAATACAACAAGAGTGAGCGACAGAGTAGTTTAAATGTCGCTCTCTCTTTATAATGATTCACTGAATTCAAAATTCTATTATTATGAGCGATAACAAACAGAATCAGATCAACATTGAACTGAGTGACGAAATGGCTGAAGGCATTTATTCAAATCTAGCCATTATTACACATTCAAACGCTGAGTTTATAATTGACTTTGTGAAGATGATGCCCGGTGTGCCTAAGGCAAAAGTAAAATCGAGAATTATCCTGACTCCCCAACATGCCAAACGCCTGATGAATGCATTGCGTGAGAACATTGCGAAGTTTGAGGCTGTTCATGGAACCGTTAAAGAGAGTGATACCAATATGCCTTTTTCATTAGGTGGACCAACCGCCCAGGCATAATAATTTTCTTAGCAAAAAAGCCGGGAATCAGCCTTTTTACTGGTTCCCGGCTTCTTTATTTACTTCGGAATTTTATAGAAAATCAATATTTGGGATTTTCGATAAAATCGGGACTTGTGCCCATAAATCCCATGAGCGCCGTACCGAAAACTACGATGATAATTGCCCAGATAACGATTGATATAACTAACCATATCAGTATTGCCTTAGCCAGGTTGGCTTTGTTTGGGTTGGTTTTTCGCCTGAAGGCCCATACAAAGAACATAATAATATTCACAACCGGAATCACTGAAACCAGCAGGGTAATAAGCCAATCGCTTACTGAAACAACAAGTGTCGAATTATTTTCTGGTGTTTCCATTCTTTGTTGGTTATCTATAATTTTAATGAAATCTGTTGAGTCAAATATACGAAACTATTTATCAGGCAAAGTTAGTTGTAAATTTAAACTGATTGAACTGGTAGTTCACTGAAACTTTTCCAGTATATTGATTTAATGTAATTTTGCCATTCCAACCTTAAGTTTAAACCATGGAGTTTTCATCACTTTTTTTGCCCGAATCAGATATTTTTACCTGGGTTGTTCTCCCACTACTTATTTTTCTTGCCCGTATCAGCGATCAGACAATCGGCACATTACGGCTGATATTTATTTCGAAAGGGCAGAAAATGCTTGCCCCTCTTCTCGGTTTTTTTGAGGTTATTATCTGGCTTATCGCAGTCGGTCAGATAATGAAGCATCTTGATAATATCCTTTGTTATGTAGCTTATGGTGGTGGTTTCGCTATGGGTAATTATATCGGTATGGTTGTTGAAGAAAAACTCTCATTAGGTAACCTGCTGGTAAGGATTATCCCCAAAAAGGATACCAGTGACCTGATTGCTTACCTTCGTGAGAATAACTTCGGGGTAACGTCTGTCCCTGCAGAAGGAAGCAAGGGTAAAGTTGATATTGTTTTTACGATCATCAAACGCAAAGAATTGGAGGATGTGGTTGCTATAATAAATCGGTTTAACCCTAATGCTTTTTATACCATCGAAGATGTAAAAGCTATTAATGAAGGGATTTTTAAGCAACGCAGAAAAAAAACAATCTTCGATAGTTTTACTTTAGGCCTAAAGAAGAATAAATAGTTGGATTTTCTCTAATTTGAACAAATGTTCATAACTTTGCATCTGTCTTGAGAAAACAAACATGCCACGACCCAAAAGAAGCAGAAGAATACACCGGCCGCCAATTGCCAGCGGTTTTACACCTTTTGGTATAGCTTCTGGTCCTAATGGAAGCATTACATTGCTGTACGAGGAGTATGAATCCCTGAGACTTTCTGATTATGAGGGAACTTCACAGCAAGCTGCTGCAGATTTGATGGATGTTTCGCGGCCAACTTTTTCACGGATTTACGATCAGGCAAGACAAAAATTAGCAAGAGCGCTGGTAGAAGGTTTGTCTGTGGTGATTGAAGGGGGAAATATCGCCTTTGATGATAAATGGTTCAGGTGTAAAGAGTGCAGCACTGCTTTTTGTCCACCCGAAAATGAGAAGAAAACGATTGGTTGCCCGGTTTGCCGGAGTTCAAACATAGTAGATGTCAGCAAGCAATTACCTACACTAAACAGCGACTTACTGCCACGCCCCGCTGTTCATCAGACCGGTTATTGCGTTTGTCCCCGATGCAGCCTCAGAGTTTCTCATCAACCGGGAATTCCCTGCCGGAGTCTGGTATGTACTTCTTGTGGATCAGGTATGATTCGCGAACATCATCCAATTGGCCCGACAAACTGAACATGAACCCATGAGCAATCCTGACAGCTTTTTAAACCATATTTCTGTTCCGCATGGCTTTGCTGTGATTGTCGCAGGATTTTATTACAAATTCCTGGTTTATATTAAGGAAAACAGGTTCGAAATAAGCAAAGTTTTTGCTGCAATTAATTTCGGAATTCAAAAACCTAATGTTTTAACTAAAGTTGAAAAAATGGGATTCAGCCCGAGCTTTTTTTTATTGAAAAAGCTGTTACCGAACACTATATATATGTGTGAGTGTTAACTCTATCTGTGCAATGGTTAAAAAATCGGGGTATAATACCAGGGAGACCGAAAGGCCATCATGAAATGAGGTGTTTTCAAAAGATTTACTTGGTAATCCTAATGAATACAATACGTTGAACTAAAACACTTGAAAAAATAATTTGTAAACATTAATCAAAGATTTAAAATGAAAAGTAACAAAAAACTGGGGATGAATTCCCGCATGATTCACAGTGGTGAATTCGATAACCCACTTGGCAGTGCCACAGTGCCAATTTACCAGACCTCAACATTTCTGTTTGAGAGCGCTGATCAGGGTGCAAAATGCTTTTCGGGTGAAGCAGATGGTTACATTTATACACGTATTGGAAATCCTACGATCCACGCGCTCGAAACTCTGGTTGCTGATCTCGAATCGGGTACAATGGGCATTGCGACCTCCTCAGGCATGGCTTCTGTAAATACAATTTATATGGCGCTTTTGTCCAGTGGCGATCACATGATCAGTTCTGCAGCTGTTTACGGACCCTCTCGGGTCGTGATGGAGCAACACTGGTCTAGGTTTGGTGTTGAGTCATCGTTTGTGAACACAGCCAACATAGAAGAAATTAAAGCTGCCATCAGGCCTAACACTAAGGTTTTGTATGTTGAAACCCCGGCCAATCCGACAATGGATATCTCCGATCTGAAAGCCTGTGCTAAACTTGCGCACGATAACGGCATGTTGCTGGTTGTTGACAATACATTTAGCAGCCCTTACCTGCAACGTCCGCTGGAGTTAGGTGCCGATGTGGTTTTTCATTCAATGACCAAATTCCTCAACGGACATGCCGATATTGTTGCAGGCATGATTNNGGTTGCAATATGGATCCTCATCAGGCATATATGGTGATCCGTGGTGTAAAAACATTAGGTATCAGAGTGGAGCGTTCGCAGCAGAATGCTCTGAAAATTGCACGTTTCCTCGAAAATCATCCCAAAGTTGAATGGGTTAAATATCCCGGACTCGAATCACATCCGCAGCACGAACTTGCAAAAACCCAGATGCAGGGCTTTGGTTCCATAATCAGTTTTGAATTGAAAGGCGGATTAAAAGCCGGAAAAATGCTGATGGACAATGTTAACCTTGCTATTCTTGCCGTTTCGTTGGGTGGGGTTGAAACACTGATTCAGCACCCTGCTTCCATGACCCATTCAAAAATGCCTGATGAAGCGAAACTTAAAGCTGGAATTACCAATGGGTTGGTAAGGTATTCTGTTGGTATTGAAGATGTTGATGATTTGATCAGTGATCTTGAAGATGGTCTTTCAAAAGTTTAAAACAGACCTTCATTAAATAATATTTACAGCGGTGTAATTGAAAAATTGCATCGCTGTATTGTTTATCTTTACATATTCAATGTGATAATACAAGGTTGATTATAAAATCATGAATTTGAGATTAATCCGTTTTATTGGCATTTTCGCTTTATTATTTGTTTTTGCGCTTGATTCCCATGCCCAGAAAGTGGGACTTGTATTAAGTGGGGGTGGAGCCAAGGGTCTTTCCCATATCGGCGTAATCAAGGCGCTGGAGGAGGAGGGCGTACCTATAGATTATATTACCGGAACCTCAATGGGTGCTATAATTGGCGGGCTTTATGCAGCAGGTTATTCGCCCGATGAAATGATAGAACTGGTTACCTCGCCTGAGTTTAGTTTATGGGTATCAGGGAAACTGGATTCAAAGTACTCCTACTTTTTTAAGCGGCCTGAGCCCAACCCTTCCTGGGCAGACTTCAGGTTTCGTATTGATTCGATGTTAAAACCCAGCCTGCCTTCCAATATTGTTTCTCCTGTTTTAATGGATTTTGCCTTTATGAAAATATTTGCCGGGGCAGGAGCTGTTGCAGGCTATAATTTCGATAGCCTGATGGTGCCGTTCAGGTGCCTGGCTTCGGATATAGCCCTTTCAGAATCCGTGGTTCTTAGTGAAGGTGACCTGGGAAGTGCAATCAGGGCTTCGATGACTTTCCCGTTTTATTTCAGGCCGATTAGAATAGACAACAGATTACTCTTTGACGGGGGAATGTATAACAATTTCCCATCCGATATTATGCTCCGCGATTTTTATCCGGATATCATCATCGGAAGTCAGGCTGCTTCGAATTACGATGAGCCGGATGCCGATAATGTGCTTTCGCAATTGCAGAACATGCTGATGATAAAAACCAGGTATTCAGTTTTATGCGATAATGGCGTACTTATTAAACCGAATCTCAGAAAGGTTAGTGTAATTGACTTTTCCTATACCATTGAATTTATTGACAGCGGATATGTTGCAACAAAAAGGAAGATTCCCGAAATCAGGAAATTCTTTATCAAGAAAATGTCAAAAGCAGATTTTGATGCAAAACGAGCGGCTTTCAATAGCCGGAAACCTCCGCTGAAAGTTGGGAATTTCCTTATTACTGGACTAAAAAGTGGTCAGTTTGAATATGTTAACAGGATACTTAGAAATAATATATTCAATGCTGCAAAGGCAGACAGTAAACTGAAGCCTGATGCGCTATCGCTCGAAAATATTGAACCGGAGTATTTTAAATTGCTTTCAGAAGATAAAATAGAGAGTATCTATCCGAAACTGGAGTACAATAAAGAATCAGGATTTTACGATCTGATGCTGAACATAAAAAGTCAGAATCAGATGCAGGCTTCTGTTGGCGGAGCAGTAACTTCTAGTGCTGTTAATGAACTGTTTCTGCAGGTGAGCTACAATGACTGGAACAAGCGCTCACTTGGGATGAAAGCAAATGCATATTTTGGCCGGTTTTATAATTCGGGCATGTTGGAAGGTCGGTTTGATTTTCCGACCCGTTTACCGTTTTTTCTCAGGGCTCAGTTTATTTTCAACAAATTCAACTTCTTTAAAACCAAGACTTTTTTCTTTGAGGATGAAGATCCTTTCTTTTTGGTTGAGCGTGATAATTTTCTCACACTGGCTGCCGGTTTCCCATTTACAAATGATGGTATAATTAATTTTGAGATACAAACTGGTACGAATCGGGATGATTATTTTCAAACGAATGTTTATTCGCGGAGCGATACCCTTGATAAAACCATGTTTCAGTTTTTTACTACTGGAGCTTCCCTTGAAATCAACAACCTAAACCGTAAGGAATATCCGAGTGGGGGTGCCCGGTTTGCTCTCTCTTCCAAACTGGTATTCGGCAATGAGCAATACCGCCCGGGTAGCACCTCTCCACTCGATCACGATATTGATAAACGACACACCTGGATTCAAGCCCAGCTTTCGTATGAAAACTATTTCCTTAAAGTAAACCGCTTCCATTTTGGCTTGTATTCTCAGATGCATTTTTCGTCTCAGCAGTTTTTCAGTAATTATTCTTCAAGTATTCTCTCATCAGTTGCATTTCAGCCAATTCCTGAGAGCAGAATCAGGTTTATGCCACAATTCAGGGCAAAGGGATTTCTGGCAATCGGCTCTAAAAATGTGTATTCTTTGTGGAAGAACCTTGATATAAGGCTCGATGCATACGTTTTTATGCCTACACGTGCCATTGAACAATTACCGGTAACCCGCGTCGCTGTTAGTGCTTCAGAAATAAAATTGTGGCCAATGGCTAACACCTCGATAGTCTATTTCAGTCCACTTGGGCCAATTAGTTTAAGCCTGAATTATTTCAATGGAGAAAAAGAACCATGGTCATTCTTCCTGAAGTTTGGCTACCTCATTTTTAATAAGCGTCCACTCTGATTTCTGGACAATTTAATCCCTTTATTTCTCTCTGATTTGGCTCAAATTATGTCGTTACATGAAAATTTTATTAACTTTGCAGCCCTTATAAAGTAATGAACCTAAACAACTGAAATATAAACAGTCTGAATCCTGCCTCCCTCAATTCCGGCCTTAAGGCCTTAACCGGAAATTCTTTTTAATTAAAGTGTAATACCCGGAAGTGGACATTAGTCCGGATGTGGAAGGAATGCTTTCTCAATCTATTATTAATCATTCATTTGAATCCCTGATGAAAACGACAGATCAACCCAATCAAAATCCTGAAAACGTGAATCCTGTTCAGGATGAGAATGCACTTCCCGTTGAAGAAACGGTTGAAAACACTGAAATGGTAAAAGATCAGGCTGAAGCCGAGGTTGATGAAACTACCGAAATACCTGTAGCTACAGAACCGGAATCAGCAGAACCTGAAATGCTTGCTGAAGAAATTGCCCCGGTTACTGAAGAGCCTGAAGCTACAATTCCGGAAGTTGAGCAGCCTGACGAAGTTGTAGCAGAAGCCGAATATGTTACCAGCGAAGCAGGTGTTGAAGAAGTGGTTACCGTTGCAGAAGAGACCAAAGCTGTGGTTTTAGAAATTGAAAAGACCGAAGAGGTTGCTGCAGAAGCCGAACAGATTACCAGCGAAACAGTTGTTGAAGAAGTTGCTGACGTTGCAGAGGAACCTGAGTCTTCCGTTTCAGAAGGTAAAGCTGAACCGGTTGCTGCAGAAGGTAAGGCTGATGAAACAGATGATTCTTCGGATGACGAAGATTCAGATGAGAACGAAGATCAGGACGATGATTCTGAAACGATTTTTGATAATCTGAGTCGAGAGCAACTGGTTGAAAAACTGGAGGCTCTGGTTGAAGATTCAAATGTGAATACAATAAAATCCTCGGTTGGCCTTATCAGACTTGCTTTTCTTAAACTGAACAAAGAGTTTAAGCAGGAAGCCTACGAAAAACTGGTTGCCGCCGCCGACGATACCGATGCTGATGCCCCTGCAGAAGTTCAGCAGGTTGAAGATGATGCTATAGAAGCGCGTTTTAAAGCCGCTTTCAACATATACAAACAGAATAAATCGAAGTTTAACGAGGAGCAGGAGCGGATTAAGATTAAAAATCTTGAAGCCAAGAATCAGATTCTTGAAGAACTGAAAGTGCTCATCAACTCAGAAGAGACCCTTAAGAAAACTTACGACGAATTTAAAACCCTGCAGGAGAGCTGGAAAACCATCGGAATGGTTCCGAAAGGTGAAATCAACAATCTCTGGCAGAATTACCATTTCCTTGTTGAGAAGTTTTTCGATAAAGTGAAGATCAACAAAGAGTTGAAAGATCTTGACCTGAAGAAAAATCTCGAAGCTAAAATGATTTTGTGCGAGAAAGCCGAAGAGTTGCTGCTCGAAACATCGATTATAAAATCATTTAAGCAACTCCAGCAATATCATGAAGAGTGGAAGGAGATAGGACCTGTTCCACAGGATAAAAAGGATGAACTTTGGGAACGTTTTCGCAGTGCTACCGAGAAAATTAACGAGCGCCGCAGGGAGTATTACAATGAAATGCAGGAGAGTCTGGAGCAAAACCTTGCAGCCAAAGTTATCCTCTGCGAAAAAGCCGAACAACTGCTTGGAACCGAAAGTGATTCAATCAAAGCATGGCAGGATGTTACTGCTCAGATTACCGAATTGCTGAAAATATGGAAAACCATTGGTCCTGCTCCCAAAAAGCAGAACAACGAAATCTGGGCAAGGTTTAAAACTTCACTTGATGCTTTCTTCAATGCAAAGAAGGAGTATTTTAACAAGTTGAAAGAGCAGCAGATGCATAATTTCAACCTGAAACTCGATTTGTGTGTTCAGGCTGAATCTTTGCGCAGCAGCACCGACTGGAAAAATACCAGCCGCGAACTGATCAACCTGCAGAACGAGTGGAAAAAAGTTGGTCCGGTTCCGCGCAAGCAAAGCGATCGCATCTGGAAGCGTTTCAGGGCGGCCTGCGACGAATTTTTTACCGCCAAGTCTGAGTATTTCAAAAATGTTTCGGGCCACGAGGAAGAGAACATGAAGCTGAAACTCGATCTTATCGAAAAAGTGAAGGAGTTCGAAGTTGGTGAAGATCGCAATCAGGCCATTGAAACTCTGAAAGATTATCAGCGTCAGTGGATGGATATCGGCCATGTTCCCATTAAGGAAAAAGAGAGGCTGCAAACCGAATTCCGGACCTTTATCAACAAGCATTTCGAAAAGCTGAAAATGGAATCCATTTCGATGGGTGCCAACAACTATCGCAACCGTGTTGAACGCATGGCCAAAGATTCGCCTGATGCCGGAAGAGTAATCAGCAAGGAGCGGGGTTTTGTTCAGAGCAAAATCCAGCAGTTACAGGATGAAATTAAAACCTGGGAAAACAATATCGGTTTCTTCGCGAAATCAAAAACTGCCAACCTGCTGAAACAGGAATTTGAGAAGAAAATTGAAAAAGCCAAGGAGGAAGTTGCCCTCCTCGAAGCAAAACTTAAGACGCTTCGCGATAACAATTAACAAACAAAAACCGCCGGTAATTCCGGCGGTTTTTGTTTTCAACAGATTCCTTTCTTTTTGTATCTTAGCTCTTGTTTGAACAACATTTCAAATTTCATTCAGTTATTAATTCACTACACTGCGCAATCAGTGTTTTACTGTTGTGGGGTTTGTTTTCAAGGAAAGTAAAAAGTTTATAAATCTATTTTGATATGAAAAAAGCGCTGAAAATCTCGGTTATTGTTCTGCTCGTATTTGTTGTTGTGGTGGTTTCACTTCCTTTCCTGTTTAAAGGAAAAATTATTGAAGCCGTAAAGAAGGAGGCCAATAAATCGCTGAACGCCAAACTCGATTTTAAGGATGTGAGTTTATCGCTGATCAGGAGCTTCCCAGACTTTTCGCTCGGGCTTGCAGATTTTACCATTATTGGTGTTGATGATTTTGAGAATGACACCCTTGCCAACCTTAAAAATCTCAGGCTTACTATCAACCTGATGAGTGTGATTCAGGGCGATCAATACGAAATTAAAAAAGTGAGGCTCGATCAGCCATCCTTTAAGCTGAGGGTGCTGGCTGATGGCAAAGCCAACTGGGATATTGTAAAACCATCGGCTGACACTACTGCCACTGAAACTGAGGTTGCTGCTTCACCATTCAAAGCTGCTTTGCGGAGTCTTATTATTAACGGTGGTTCGCTGGTGTACGATGATGCCAGCCTCAGTTTTATTATGGTTGCCCGTGAAATTAACCATCAGCTTAGCGGCGATTTTACGGCTGATTTCACCGATCTGATTACCGAAACATCCATCAATAAACTGACAGTTGATTACGAAGGAATCCGCTACCTGAACAATGCAACTGCAAACCTTACCTCCAAAATCGGGGCCGACCTCAATACCTTTAAGTTTACCTTCCCCGATGCCAGTCTCAAAATTAATGAGCTCGACCTGCTAGCTTCTGGCTTTTTTGCGATGCCCGACGAAGGTTATGATATGGATATAAAGTTTGAGGCATTGAAGAATGATTTCCGTAGTTTCCTTTCATTGATACCAGCGGTGTATGCAAAGGATTTTGCTTCCGTGAAAACAGCAGGTAGCTTATCGTTAAAGGGTTTTGTAAAAGGGCTCTACAGCGATAACTCTATGCCCGGCTACGGGCTCGATATAGCTATTGCCGAAGCTATGTTCCGCTATCCCGACCTTCCGCAGGCTGTCGAAAACATTGCCATGAACGCGAATATCAGCAATGCAACCGGAGACCCCGATGCTACCATTATTGACGTAAAGAAGCTGCATCTTGAAATTGCCAGTAATCCAATTGATATAAAACTTTACGCAAGCACGCCGGTAAGCGATCCGTATATTGACCTTACGGCTGTCGGGAAGCTAAACCTTGGNNTAGCTGTGAGTGAGGCAAGGCTTAACCTTTCTCCGGCTGCCGCCGATATGCCGGTGATGAAAGTAAAGATTGGCAAAAACGATATCTCGCTCAGCGGAAAACTCGAAAACCTGATGGCTTATGCATTTGATAAGGGTGATTTGAAAGGCTCTATGGACCTGAACTCAAGTTACCTGAATGTGAATGATTTTATGTCAGAACCGGCAACAACTTCTGCTGCTGCCGATACTTCAGCAATGGGGATAGTTGAAATTCCCGCTGGGATTGAATTTGTGATGAGTGCTTCCATTGCAAAGTTAGTTTACGACAATATGGATATGAGCAATGTTGAAGGTACAATGCGGGTAAAGGACAAGCAGTTGATTCTGGAATATGTGCGCATGAATACCCTTGATGGTACCATTGGCGTTAGCGGAATTTATTCGACTACTGATGCCGTAAAACCGGTGGTTGATTTTATGCTCGACATCAAAGATGTGGATGTAAAACAGGCTTTCCAAACTTTTAACACCATGGAAAAACTGGCGCCGATTGCCGGTTTGGCTTCGGGTAAAATAAGTACCAAAGTCAACCTGAAAACCGATCTCGATGGAAATATGATGCCTGTTTTCAGTTCGGTAAACGGTGGTGGGAACCTGATGTCCACATCGCTGACTTTCAGCAATGTCAATAGTTTCAATAAGATTGCCGATGCCCTCAAAATGGATAAGTTTAAGCAATGGGTTATTGAAAAGGTTAATCTTTCGTTCGAGATGGTTGACGGGAAAGTTTTTGTGAAACCGTTTGAAACTGCCCTGGGTAAAACCAAGGCCAATATTTCGGGTTGGAATTCTTTCGATGAAACTATGGAGTATGTTATGAACCTTTCTATTCCGCGCAGTGAGTTTGGCGGTGCTGCCAACAATGTACTCAACAATCTGGTTAGTGAGGCCAATAAGAAGGGAGCCAATTTTACGGCAGGTGAAATGATTCCTGTGGCTGTATTGATTGGCGGAACGATCAGCAACCCGAAAATATCCACCAGCCTGAAGAGTATAGCCTCCAATGCTATGGATCAGATGAAACAGCAGATAAATGAGACCATTCAGCAGAAAAAGGAAGAAGTGGTAACAAAGGTTCGAGAGGAAGCCGGTAAATATGTGGAAGAAGCAAATGCCCGTGCTCAGAAGTTACTGGCCGATGCCCAGAAACAGGCCGATGATATTATGCGGGTGGCCAATGAATCGGCTGCTAAAATCAGGACAGAATCCAATACCCGGGCCGACCAACTGATTGCTGAAGGAAAGAAAAACGGCACAATAGCCGAAATTGCTGCAAAAAAAGCTGCGGAAAAAACCCGCAAAGAGGGAATTGAAAAGGCTGATAAACTGGTAGCTGAAGCACAAAAACAGTCAGACAATCTGATGGCTAAAGCGCGTCAGGAATCTGATAAAATTATCCAGGATGCCAGGGATAAGGCGGAAGGCAAGTGAAATTAAGCTTAAAGCTCAAAGTTAAAAGTGCTCCAATTGTAACATTAGCGAGATTGTCGCTCTAAGCGACGACCTCGCTAATTCAATGGCCAAACTCCGTAACCAGTATATTTTCCGAATTCAATAATGCTCTCGAATCGGCAGCAAACTGTTTTAGTTTCTCTAATGAAGCTTTATCGAGGGTAGTGTCATTTTCAAACTGCGAAACAGGAAGAATATAATACTGCTTTTTCCCATCTACATAAGGCGTATGCACCCAGGTCAACTGGTATTGTGGCTGGCTTACTGTTTTACTTTTCCATGTTTTGGTAAGTGTAAATCCGATCATAGCACCACCATCCCGATAACGGTCGCGCTGGTTCGAAACATAGTTGCCGAGGGAGTAAACCTGAAGGTGGCCGTGGGGGTTTAAGGCATCCGGTGAACGATATTCCATCCGCTGAATAACATGCGGATGCGAACCAATAACGGCATCGGCTCCATGTAGGCGGCACAATTCAGCAAGGCTTTCCTGCTCTGCTGATGCCTGGGACTGATACTCATTGCCCCAGTGAAAAAACACAATCACAAAATCTATCTCAGGTTTCCGTGCAGTTTTCAAATCTGTAACGATCCTGCTGCTGTCAATCATACTTACGATGGTTGGCTCGAAAACGGGCATACCGTTGGTGCCATAGGTGTAATTGAGCAGTGCGATGCTTATTCCATTTTTGTTAAGGATCAGCGGGTGATGGTTCTGATAATCAGAGCTGTCGCGATAAGTTCCGGTGCGCATGATCTGGAGGCTGTCGAGTACGTCTATTGTCCGTAACAATCCATGTTTGCCCCTGTCGCATGAATGGTTGTTGGCTGTAGCCAAAACATCAAAACCAGCATCCCTGGCGGCAACTGCCAGTTGATCGGGTGCGCTGAACTGTGGGTAGCCGGTAAAAGGTTTCCCGGCAAGAGTAAGCTCTAGATTGGCAATGGCAATATCTGCCTTGCTCACCAATGGCTTTATGTATGAGAAACAGGGATGATAGTTATAGGTAGAATCAACGTCACTCCAGGCTGCTTCAATCTGCGGGCCATGCTGCATAATGTCGCCGGCAAAAAGCAGGGTAACCGACACAGAATCCGGAGCATTCACCGCTGCAGCTGGCTCATTCTCATCGGTGATTGATGAAAATAGCACAGTAGCTGTCAGTAGAAAGAATCTTATGTAATCGAGGAGCATTTTTTAAGTAAAAAGTTATAAAGGGTTCAAGGGTTCAATCGCTTCGCGGTTCAAGAGTTCAAAGGTTTAAAGGTTTAATGGTTTTGAGTTATTGAGTTTTACATTTATTTGTTCTGGTAGACAGTAAGAATTTATCACTTTTCAACTAAATTTTAGAAATTCCTCTCACAATCCATACTCCAGCCCGATTTGTCCCCAGAAATGTTGTCTTCCCTGGCGGAATTCCCTGCTGAGGTAGTATTGCGACAGGCTGATGCCAAGTTTTTTGTAGTTTGCAAATAGGCCGAAGTGAATGGCTGCAACCAGACGCTCAGTCTCTTCCGATTTGAGTGCATAAATATTGTTCCTGTTAAACAATCCTCCCTGCAAAGTGGCATCATAACCGATCATTTTTATCTCAAAACCACCTCTNNACAAGGTCGTTTTTTATCTGCGTTTCCCAGCCCAACGGCTCATCGTTGGTGGGAATAGTAGCATGTACTGTTTTTTGAAAGTAACGTCCGAGCGCAGCATCACCAATTACACCGGCTTCAATTGCGCTGCTCAGCCGGATTCCTGAAATTGCATCTTCTGAAGTCTGGCTGTAGCGCAGATACATGGTTGAGGCGTAGGGCCGGTCGGCTGACAGGGTAGGAGCCTCTTTGGTTGTGAGCGGTGTAAACATGGCATGGTTCAGGCTTATAGCCGCGTGAACCACGCTGTTGCGGTTCCGGTTTATCATCAGCCTGTTTAAACTCCAGGTAGTAAGTGCAGGCGCCGTATAACCCAGAACCACGCCATTGGTGTAGTAGCGGTCGGTGTTCGAGAACATATCGTTGTCGAATTGTAACCAGAATTTATGGCCCGGACTAATATAGCTGTTAACCACCCGGATATCTGCAGATGCGTTGCGATCAGCCGGTGGAGATTGCCCCGGGAAAATCTGTAGCCTTACCGTATTGCTTTTCATTCCCGGCATGGCAGCGGATGTGTCCTGGAGTCTGGTTTCCTGGATGATTTTCTCATCACCGGCAGCTATACGCTTTTCAATTCTCTTTCTTAATCCTGTTTTGGTTTCCCTGATATTGAAAGTATTTTTCAGCAGATCAGCAGCCTTTTCGGGATCGGCCAGCACCGGTGTGTCGTGGCCGTTAAAGAGAATCACATTCCACGAAGGGGCCATCTGTCTGAGATCCATTTCAATTATCGCCCCATCAGGAGTTTCAAAGCGGTATTTGCTTGCATTGCCCGACCATGTAGTAAGATTATTTGCTTCGGCCAATCGTCTGACCTCAGTAAACCTGGCGCCGTTTTTATCCGAAAGAGCATAAAACTGATCAGAGCCAATTTTTTGTTGCAATCTATCGCTCTTGTCCTTATCGGGATAGATAAAAATTACCACCGGTTTATCGAAGGGTTCAATCTGGCCTGATTCAGCAGTTGTGGGCTGCACATTTACAGGCACAGGAGTTTCCTGCTGATGGCAGGAGGCCAGCAGTAACATCAGCATTGTAACCAAAATACCAGTTTTCCGGTGCATGTACTGTTTAATCAACCGATTGATTCTATGTAACCTNNGACGCGTGCCCGTTTACTCAGCTTGCGCGCGTTCCCTAACGCGTGCGCATTCAGTCTGACCCCATTAGCGACCTGCTTACCTGATCTTATTCATCTGTAAACTTAAAAGTTCTACATCTACCAATCCTGCTTTTCCTGAATAGTTTATGGCTGAACTAAATTCATAGTCCCAGGGGAAATGGCATAAGCCATATTCGACCGGATTATTATGAATATAAGATAGCTTCTCCATCAGGAACTTATTGCTATAAGCCAATTTTGCCATATTCCCATCTTGCCAGACTTTATGGCTTTTTATTCGTTTCAAAGGCTTTCCTGCTTCAATAAATTGATTAAGAATTGTCAGATAACCTTCGGGTTTTTCTTCTTCCAATTTCCGGACAATAGCTCTTGATGTAAATTTCTTTAAATCCCTTAATATTTCAGATACTGTAAATCGATCACCAGCCTGGATAATCATATGCACATGGTTAGGCATTATGCAATATCCATAAACTATAAGTCCCTTGTTTTTCTGGTAAAAGCTGATGTTGTCAGTGATAAGCCGCTTGTAAGAATCGTCTTCCAATACCTTAATCCATTCCACAATAGTAAAAGTGACAAAATATGCACCATCAATGTTGTGAAACTTGTATTTGTCAGACATTGTATTCCAGTTTTAAGCTAGTACAGTGCTAAGGGCACGCGTCAGGGGACGCGCACCAGCTGTTTATTTTTTATCTAAAATCTATATGCCAAAGTTATTAAAACTGAAGAATTTGATAATCCATAATGGAATCCCGAGATATCGCTCTTCACTTCTATTCCGTTAGTATTGTAGTAATTTTTATCCACTGTTGTTCCTGTAAAGTAGCTAAAACCTGGCAGTAATTCAGCACCTATCACAAAACTTTCATTTAAAACGTAATTTAGTCCAAAAACCAAATATATACCTGGTTCAAAGGTTGTCTGTTCACTGAGCAAATCTTCATTATTTGCAGTTTTGTCAGAAAACTCATTTTTTGCATGGGAATATCTAAAGGAGATATCAGCTCCATACCTTAATTCTAAGTTTTCGGCGGTTTCCTTCCGGTGTTCCTTACCCAATCTGATATTAAATCCCATATCATTCCTTTTATCCATAATATTTTCTGCTGTTTTGTCCGAATTGGATCCTGAAATAATTAAAGTATTAAATCTCCACATTGACTTCTCGGTTCCAGTTTTAAAGGTTAATCCAAAATTGTTAAGATTACTGAAGCTTATACCTGCTTCTTTTTGATTTACGGTCTCCTGAGCCATAATAAAATAAGACATAGAAAGACACAGCAGAACCATTAATGATTTTTTCATTTTTTAAATGTTTAGTTGATTAATAAAATAGTTTAGAATTAGACGTCAAATAAAGAAAAGAAACAATCGTACAATAAAATTAGCGCTAATTTAAAATGTTTTAACCNNTAAACCCATGGTAACCAGTGCAAACACGATAATAATCACGCATGAGAGTCTGAATTTAGACCTGGCTTTTAAATAGAGATATAAAGCTACAACTGACAAAGCGCCAAGCGCACCAATCAACCAGATTGCTTTTTCGGCCAGTTCTTCATGGGCTTCTTTCCGGCTGTCGGATACACCTGGCAGACTTTTGATTATTTCACCGGCATCTTCACCTGTCAGGAACACCGGAATGGCTATCAGTGCAGTAGCCACAAAGAAGATAAGGCCGGTAATGCTCAGCAAATCCTTCTTCGAAAACTGTCCGTATGCCAGAATAATAATGCCTATAAGAATTCCGAATATTGGTAAATGCGACAGAGCAAGGTGAATGTGTGCTGAATTCATATATTTTAGTTTTAGAAAGGATTTTACTGTTTTAAGAGGTAGTATATTTCCAGGTATTCTTAAAATCTGACTTTTAATGAGCCAAAAATTTCAGCATCCGGCCCTGGCTGGTAGGAGTTTCCGTCAGGATCAGGTTCGGTAAAAGCCATGTACTTTTGTCCGGTAAAGTTACGGGCAAACAGACTGAATTCACCATCCAATCCTGCAATTTTCCACAAATAGGAAATTCTTGCATGATAAATATTAAACCCATCCTGCCAGTTCTGATAAATTTCAGGGTCAAGTTCGTTATTGTACGCTTTCGCATCGGTGTAAATGGCCCATTCCGACTGGTATTCCGTACCAAGACTAAACCTGAAATTCTTGTTCAGGGAGTAAACAACTTCTGCGTAAAGCTGATGTTTTGGTGAGTTGGGCAACCATTGACCTTCGGCCGGTGGCGTGGTCAAAACATAAGCGGTATCGGTGTAAACCGGATCAATGGTAGCTGAAGTATAGGTGTAATCAGCAAAGGTGTAAGCAATCTGAACACTGAGGTTGCTTAGTACCTTATACGACAGGAATAACTCTATACCATTGCGTTTGCTGTTTCCGGCATTTCCATAGAAAACCTCCTGNNAAATCCGGTTATTTCGTAGTAGAATTTATCGCTGAAAAATCCCCTTGCTCCAATTTCAAAACTTTTAGAGGTTGCCGGAACGAGATGCGAATTAAATCCTGAATAACCAACCGGGTTATTGGCAAGTTCCTCGGTTGAAGGTGGCATAAAGCCCTGACTGAAGTTTGCAAATCCGGTAATGGCATCGCTTAATGCATAGCTGGCTCCAATCCGGAAGGAAGTTTGAGAAAAGCTTTTTGTTGTTACTGCAGTATCTGCTCCCAGCATTTTATCGGTAAGCTTATTGTTGATTTCATCGTAGCGGATGTTTGCCATCAGGTTAAATTTGCCGAACTCCATTTTGTAGAGTGCAAAAATACCGGTACTTCGCTGCCTGATCAGTTGGTTGGCCAGCAAACTATCTGTTTCTAAATTGGTTTCATCGGTGCTTTCCTTTCTGTAGGGATTTCCGGCACTCTGCAGTTTATACATCGCGATGTCCTGCCATTTCATATCAGCTCCGGCGCTGACTGTATTTTTTAGTTGCTTGCTGTCGAGATGAAGGTTGTATTGTAGGCTGGTACCCGGATTTGTAATATCACGGTACTCTGCAGCCCTGTTGCTGGTTTCTTTGTATTTCCAGTTTCTCAGATAGGATGTTGCTGAAACATCCTGCTTATCATTAATTTTATACGATCCGTTAAATCCGACCGTAGTTCGGTTTGTTTTCTGGTATTCATTAAACGGACAGGCATCAGGATTAGCCTGTTTTAGATTATCGAACTGCATCAGATTTAGCCCTTCAGGGTTTTGTTGGAAGTAATCGGTGTGAGAAATAATTTGAGTAAGGTTTAGTTTTGCTGAAGGATGAAAGTTTATCTTTTCATAAAGTTTGTTACTCCAGAATGCCTGATGGTCGCGGTACCCATCGCCATTTGTGCGGGAATAGCCTGCGCGGTAATCCATTGTATTTTTGGTTCCGTCTATCTGCACAAACGAACGTGAAAATCCATTAGAACCAAGTGTCTGGCCTAATTCACCGCCAATGGGTTTTGGGTCCCCATTTTTGGTAGTAATATTCAGCACTCCACCAGCGCCGCCGGTNNGTGAACCCGTTCGCCATCGTGCTGATTATCAATTCGAACGCCGGGTACCAGCCTGAGAGCCTCTTCAGCGCCAATGGATTTGGGCATCAGCGAAAGCATTTGCTGGCTTACCAATGAAATGGACCCCGGATTGTTTTTTAATAAAACCGGAATCCTGTTTGAAGTTATTATGACTTCGTTCAGCTTTATTGTTTTTGTGGTATCGTTGATAGCATTTTGTCCGAACAGCAAGCTGACAGTGCACAAAATAAGTGCTATAAGTGTTAATTGTTTTCTCATTTTAAAAGATTTAGATAAATGACCAAAGTGCTTCCGCNNTATTATTGATTTTTGAGTAGCCCGGTTTTACCTAAGCCTGGCGGGGAGGAGGGGAGGTGATATGAATGCTTAAAGAATGATAAGCAATGTTTAAGGAAGGGTATTTGAATATTGAAGTGTAAATTTTATGCTGGCTCTGGATATTTTGCAAAAACAGATTCAATGAAAAGGCTCTCTTAAGCCTCTTTTCGCTGTCTTTTTTAGTATTATGTGTTTTGTTGTAAATAGCGATGAGTTGTTTTTCACGGGTATCCTTAATGCAATAGTAGTATTTTTTATGAATTATGATTTTCGATTTTACCACATCAAACATTTCGCCAAGATGTCTGAATTCTTTTTCCGGTTTTATCCAGTGAAAGGTATGTTCGTTGGCCGGAGTTAAAATCAGTAGACAAAGGTCATCATCCTTAATCCCTCTTCTGATCTCATGCTTTATCTCTTTCTGGATATTGTTTTGCAATACGCAAAACCATAAATAATATCCTCCGATATTAAACAGAAAGGTAATCGCTAAAAGAAATGAGATGAGTTTTCTCATAATCTGCCAATCCGGAATTGATTCTCTTGTGACTTTTATTCCACTTATTTCCAGTATAACTGGCCGACTTACAATAGCCGCTTTGTCAGACAACGATATAAGTAAGCACTAGTATCCAGGTTAAAAGAGGTGTAAATATACAAATGCTTTCGATATGGTGATTCGGTCGGATTGAATTAAAATCAACCAGTGGAACTGCAACGACTTCAATTCCAGCTTAAATCTGTTCCATCCAGTGGATTAATTTTACTGCTTTTTACAGGATCCAGATTTTTCACAAAATCCCACCACTTGGAATAAGCCTGGGTTGCTTTCTTCATTTTGACCAACTCGCTCATATTACTTTCATTTTCGTTTCGGCATTTAAGCCTTGGATTAAGCGAAGGATATTTTTCATAAGGAAGGATGAACCTGTTACCTTCCGATTTTCTGATAGATTCAATAAACCACATGCTGAGCATGCCCAAGGGAACTTCCTCTATAAAGGCTGAAGATAATGGATTGATGGGGAAGCTGGTGATTTTGGTGCTGTCGTTGCCTACAGCTATTAATTGCGGGATATCTTCCCAGTGCAGCACTGGAATACCACCACGAAATTTACCCGTCTTCAACAATTCGATAAGTTCAGGGATTTCATATCGTTTTTCTCTCTTTCTATAATATTCAACCTGATGCATAGAATCGGATGTCAGGTAAAGGCTGATGTTCTCTGCCGTGTTAGCGGTAATCTGCATGTATGACTTTGAAATATTAACTGAGTCGTCTTCAATATATCCCAGGTAACCATCCCTGCTCGCATAAATGCTGTATTGGGCATCAGGTTTCAGTTCAAACGAAAATGTACATTGCCCTGAAGCGTTGGTCTGTTGAATTTCATTGAAAATATTCAGTGCGTTTACGATGGTTGTCAGCCGTACTTGGGCATTTCCGACCGCTAAGCCATTTGCTTTGTCAATTACAGAGATGCTGATACTTTTATTTAGCGGTTTTTGCTCTGTTATACATGAAACCATGCATAATGAGATCATTACCAACACAAAACTGCTTTTCATATCACGGTTTTTATACAGGAGGATTATTGCTGTTCTGCAACAATAATCAGGCCTGATTAACCTGGCAGTCTATATTCTATGTAATTCTGAACCTTGTTTTAGCCTGAGTCAGTATTATCTTGCCCCCATGGCTTTGGATGCGGTTTTTGAAGGAAAAGAGGTGAAAAAAACAATAATTTAAGGTGTTTAGCCAAAGCATTGCAATAGACATTTTTGTTCTTGCAGAACTGCTTAAATGCCTGTTTTGGAAAAGCATTCTTTCGGCATTTACTTTGTTGCGTTTAAAAATTATAAATATCAGGAGAACTAAAGCAAAAAGAGTAATGGCAGACGCAGGTCTGATAAACTGAGTTTTTGCCGTATTTTACTTTTCCTTTTCACCTTACCGGATTACTTTAATAAAAGCTTCCTTCAAAACTGGTTTTATCCTTACTTTTGGACCGATCTGAAAGCGTGATTTATTAGTTTTGTGTTGATGGAATTAACTATGAAAAGATTCAATGTTTATCTTTTAATTACCATGCTAATAATGGCATCTTGTTCCGATAGAAATAATGGTTCATCGGGCAGGGAGAGGGCAGGAGCAGGCTACCCTGCGGATACAGCATATATTCACGGCATCTTAAATAAAGTAAAGAATAATTCATTCGAAAATGCTGATTCAGCTCTGCTTTATCTAAAAAATGCTTTAACCCGCTGCAATAAAGTTGGTTATAACAGCGGCAAATCTGAAGCTCTGTTTCTTACAGCCAATTTACTTTACGAACAGAACAAATACAGAGATGCTCTTGAGTTATATAATCAATCTCTTCATTTGGCTGAAGAACAGAATGATATTTTATTGAAAGCAAAATGTATCGAACGAATGGCTTCGGTAAATCTTGCTACCGGCGATGACCATAAGGCTTTGAAACTTTATTATAATGCCCTGCCTTTGTTCGAGCAGATTAACGATAAGGAGGGAATTGCCAAAGTGTATAATATTATTGGGTTATACAAGAATTCCCAGCGAAAATTTGATACTGCTGAAATATATCTGGCCAAAGCGATTCAATTGAATACTGAAATTGGTAACACAAAGGGTCTTATTCACAATAATGGAAATCTTGGCTATGTGTTTGAAAAGAGTGGTCGGTTGGAGAAAGCAGAGCAATTGTACAAAGCTGCAGTTGCTCTTACTGAAGAATCGGGCGATAGTGTTAACCTGCCCATGTTGTTGAGTAATCTTGGTTCGCTATATCTGAAAATGGGGAAAAAGTTTGATGCTATGACCTATTTAAGAAAGTCGGTCAGCATTTCGGAACACAACCAAGATACATCCATGCTTGCCTCTCTTTTTGCCGATATTGGTGAGTTGTATCTTGATAACCGACAGATTGACTCNNAGATCAGATACAATGAAGAATGATTTCCGGAATGCAGCATTGCGGTTTAATACGATTGGCGTTTTGAAGGATACGGTTTATGCCAGAAAATTGCAACACAGCTTAAGGGCTTCAGAACTTGAATATGAAAACCAGAAAAAGAGCCGCCTGATCGAATTGCAAATCCAGGATATACAAAACTCAAAACAACAGAAACAACTTCTTTTTGGACTTCTTCTACTTGCATCAATTACAGTGATCTTACTTGCATTTGTTGTTGTGTTAAGAATCAGAAATAACAGAAGAAAGCAGGAGCTTTTTGAAGAAAACCTGAAGATAAAAGATTTGCAAATAGAAAATTCAATGCAGGAGGATGAGATCAATAAATTAAGAATCAGTAGAATAGAGGAAGAAATTAAAATAAAAGAAAGGGAACAGGTTAGTTCGGCATTGGCTTTGGAACAAAAAAATGAGCTGCTCAGCCTGATCAGCGATAAAATATCAGAAACGATACGTGATACAGGATCTCTTGATACATCTAAACTTAAAGAGGTTGTTGCTTCTATCAAAACTCAACTGCGAAATACATCGGAGTATGATCTTTTCAATCAGAAATTCAATCAGTTACATGGTAGTTTTTATTCAGATCTAGCAGACAAGCATCCCGATCTGACGAAATCAGAACTTAAGTTCTGTGCTTATTTAAGGTTAAATTTAAACGGTAACCAGATTGCCAGCATAATGAGTGTGACCCCTGAAGCTATCAGAAAAACCAGGTATCGCATAAGGAAAAAGTTAAACCTCTCAAAAACAGACTCTTTAGAGGCTTACATTTCCTCGTTCTGAAAATTGGGAAGGAGATGATTTTTGTTTTGTCCGCATTTTGTCCACGTGTTGGATTGTGAAAACATGGTTGTAGGGTAGTAACTTTGTAAAGTTTTTTTCCATTAAAGGCCAACACCGTTTTTCGTCAATGCAAAGCAAATAAAAACATACCATGAAAAATTTCCACTCCTTGCTATTTACGCTGATCCTAATCATGGGCTTAACGGTCCAGAACTCAGAGGTATTGGCACAAACAGATTCCGAAAAAGAGATTTTAGAGTCAGGCGACTTTATTGANNTGGGAGTATATCAACGAATCGCGGGTATTGCCTGGTGGTAAACTTCAGGCTCCTGATTATGTATTGAAGCAGTACGAAAAATATATGAGTGAAGTATCTGGCAGCAGGTCTGCTGGTGGCACATGGTATTCCTATGGGGCGAATAATTATCCAACAAATAATACCGGACAACCAACAGGTATGGGGAGAGTCAATTGCATAGCATTTGATCCAAACAATGCCAATGTAATCTATGTTGGCGCACCTTCTGGCGGGATTTGGAAAACAACCAATGCCAATGGGAATAGCACTTCCTGGACAAATTTGAGTAGTAATTTGCCTAGTTTAGGGGTATCGGCAATAGTAGTACACCCAGCAAATTCAGATATTATCTATATCGGTACAGGTGACCGCGATGCTAACGACGCACCTGGCCTGGGTGTTTATAAATCAATGGATGGTGGTGTAACCTGGAATCCGATCAATAATAGTATGGGCAAAGTTACCGTCGGCTCCATGATCATGCATCCTTCAAACAGCAACATTATTTTGGCTGCAACCAGGGGCGGCATCTATAAAACGACTGATGGTGGTGTAACATGGGGATTAAAAGAGAGCGGGAATTTTAAAGAGATTATGTTTAAACCCGGAGACCCGTCTGTGGTATATGCTGTATCAGCATCCTCAATTAGTGGTGCCAAATTTTACCGGTCAGGTAATAACGGCGATTCCTGGACAGAAATAACTGCAGGTATCCTTGACGGAGGAACTCCAGCAGCAGGGGCCCGCATGGTAATTGCCGTTGCACCTGCAAATCCTGCTTTTGTTTACCTTTTGCAAATAAAAGAAAGTGATAGAACCTTCCGGGCTTTACTCAGATCAAATGATAGTGGTTTAAGTTTTACAACTCAATCTACTGGTCCAAATATTTTAGGTTATAATTGTGATGGAACTGGCACTGCCAGTCAAGCAACTTACGACTTAATTATCACTGTTGATCCATTAAATGCAAATACGGTATATGTTGGAAGCTTAAATAATTGGAAGAGCACCGATGGCGGGGTTTCCTGGAGTATTGTGTCACATTGGGCCAGCACCTGCTCAGGATCAACTATGCCGGTTCATGCAGATCAGCATTGGTACGAATGGTCGCCATTTAGTGGCTACTTATATGCAGGAAATGATGGCGGGATATTATATTCACCTAATGGTGGAGCTTCCTGGACAGAAATTACCGGAAATCTGAAAATTAATCAGGTTTACAAACTTGGACAGGGGGCTGGTAATGTAAATCATCTAGTTTTTGGATTGCAGGACAATGGTTGTACTGCCACCACAAATGGTACTGATTTCTATACGGTAAGTGGAGGTGACGGCATGGAATGTGCCATTGATTATAATAATTCAAATTATTGTTATGACACCTACCATAGCGGCCTCATGCGACGCTCCACAACCGGGCCTATAGGAAATTACTCATATATTGCTGGTGAAGGTTACAACGGAATTGATGAATCTGGTGGATGGGTTGCTCCCTATTTATTGCATAAAACCATTCCTTCGACCATGTTTGGCGGATATAAAAACGTGTGGCGATCTACAAATGTCAGAGCATCTAGTAATTCTGCTATTGTGTGGGAAAAAATCAGCACAGGTGAAACGCTTAATTGTATAGATATTGACCAATCTGCTGCAGATTTAAATATTTTATATGCAGTTAGAAGTGGTTCTATTAAGAGAACAGACAATGCAAATGATGTTGCTGCAAATGTAACATGGACAAGCTGTAATTTGCCGAATGGGCTTACACCAACTGCTATTGAAACCCATCCTACTGATGCAAACATTGTTTACGTAACTGCTGGATATTACGTATTTAAATCTTCGGACAAAGGAATGAGCTGGACAGAAATAACCGGCAATCTTCCTGCACTTTTTAACAATTGCCTCGTAATTGATAAAAATGCAAATGAAGGTTTATATGTTGGTAATCAAACAGGTGTTTGGTACAAGAATGCTACTATGACCGATTGGATATTATTTAGCAATGGACTGGCATTGGTTGATGTCAGGGAATTGGAGATTTATTATGATGCTGTTACTCCTGCAAATAATCGCATAAAAGCCGCTACTTACGGAAGAGGAATCTGGGAAAGTGATCTGGCCGAAATTAATGTGATTAATCCTGCCAATTTTGTGTCAACAGCAATAAGTAACTCGCAAATTAATTTGTCATGGACAAAAAATGCAGCCAATGATGATGTTATTGTTGTTACATCCCCGTCAATAATATTTGGAAATCCAACTGATGGAAATTCTTATTTCATCGGAAACACGCTTCCAAATGGTGGTGGAACGGTTATTTATACAGGAAATGCAGCTTCATTCAGTCACACATCACTCAATGCTGGTGAAACCTACTATTACAAGATTTGGTCGGTAAATGGAAGCAGTCAATATTCTGCGGGCTCGCACTATATTTCAGAAACCACCGATTGCATTACTATTTCTACACTTCCTTATACTGAGAGTTTTGAGAACCCTTCGTGCTGGAGGGCGAAAGACTACACAAGTGAAGGTAACTGGCAATTTGGAACTACTTCTAATGTAAATTACACTCCTGCTTTAACAGGAAGTTATGCCTATTTTAAAAGTGATTATGGGGTTGCACATACTTACAATGCTGACCTCATTTCACCACCTTTCGATCTTTCAGCCTATCCAAATGTATTATTGCAGTATAAACATCTTTTTGATGCAAGCAGTTATTATCCCTCAACAGGAGCCGTTTATTATAGTATAGACAACGGAACAACCTGGGTGTCGCTGGCTTCTTATTCGAGCGACTCACCAAATCCCCAGGAAGTTTCGCTATCTGTAAATGCTGCAGCCGGACAGTCGCAGGTAAAATTCAAATGGAGCTATACCTGTTCCCCGACTGGAGCCTATTTGTGGGCGGTTGATGATATTCAGGTTTCAGACAATTCAAATTACTGGACAGGCACAGTTGATAGCGACTGGTTTAAAGCCGGAAACTGGGGTAAGGGAACGATACCCACATCTACTGATGCTGTGGTAATACCTTCAACAGCGCCAAATCAACCGCAAATAAATGCTGCCGGAGCTGTATGTAATAATCTTACAATTAATGCTGGAGCATCCTTAACAATGAATGCTTCAACGGCTTATACTCTCTCTGTTGCAGGAGACTGGACCAACAATGGGACTTTTACAAGAGGTATTGGAACAGTTGATTTTAACGGAACCAACGACTTACAACTAATAAAAGGAAGTTCTACAACTGCTTTTAATATTTTAAAAGTGACCAAAGGTTCTCAGAATAGGATACTTGAGGCAACTTCCTTGATTTCTTTAAATGCAGCAACCAATCCTTTGGTACTAACTTCCGGAACTTTTAAGCTTTCAAGTGCTTCTACGATTGCGCCATTTACTTCTGACCCATCAATTGGCTCAAATTCAGGTTTGTGGAATAATGGTGGTACTGTAAATTCTGGGAACTTTAACATAACAATTAATGCAGGACTTTTGAGAGTTTCAGCAGGTACGATCAATATTGGAACTAATTCGAATAATTATTTGCTTTATTTGAATAATGGAAAATTGACAATTGAAGGCGGAGCGATAAATATAGCGAGTAGAATAAAACCAAATAGTGGTACATCTACCGGTACATATTTGCAAACAGGAGGCATACTTACCTTAAATACTGTTGGCTCCACCAGTACAACTGATGCATTATTTCAAATGAATTCTGGTTGTACATTTACAATGAGCAGTGGAACTATTGTTATTCAGAAGGCATCATCAAATACTACCGCTGATTATATAAATCTTGCTACTGCGAACAATATTACAGGTGGAACCCTCCAAATCGGTAACGCTTCAACCCCGGCAAGCCAAACCATTCGTATCAACAGTACTGTTCCAATTTTTAATCTGGTTGTAAATGCAAGCAATTCACCTACAGCCCAATTGCTTACCAATAGTTTAACGGTTAAGAATGATGTAACCATCGCAGGTGGAACGCTCAATGCCAATAACCTGAACCTGAATGTCGGGGGTAACTGGACAAACACTGGCACATTTACACCTGGAACAGGCACAGTTACTTTAAATGGAACACTAGCTCAGAGTATCGCCGGAAACAATTCAACTACATTCAAGGGTTTAACAATGAACAACAGTTCAGGAGTCACCTTAAGCGGAAGTGTAAATGCTTCAGTTGATGGTGTTCTGACGCTGACATCTGGCGTTATTTCCACTGGAGCGAACAAACTTATAATTACATCCAATGGCTCTGTATCGCGCACCTCAGGCCACGTTTTTGGTAACTTGCAGAAAAATATTAGAGCTGGCTCCTCAATTACAAGGACTTTCGAGTTAGGGGATGCATCATCAACAAATTATACACCTGTAAGCCTAACTTTTGCATCAGTCACAACTTCGGGCGACCTTGTGGCAGCGACCACTTCAGGTGATCATCCCAATATTTCTGCGGCTACCCTTAATGCCAATAAGAGTGTAAACCGATACTGGTCGCTGAGTAATAGTGGGACAGTCTTCACCACTTATGATGCCTTGTTTAATTTTCTTACCGGCGATGTTGATGCCTCAGCCAGCACATCAAATTTGATTTGCGGAAAATATTCAGGCTCTACATGGACATATCCAGGTGTTGGAATAAAAACTGCCAACAGTACTCAAATTACTAGTGAAACATCCTTCTCCGACTTTCAGTTGGCAGAATCTGGGCCAATCGCCAAGGTAAGCATCGTTGCCGGTGGCAACTGGAGCAATCCAGATACATGGAATCCTTCGGGGGTTCCCGTTGAAACGGATGATGTCAGTATTACTGCTACAGGTACCGTAATTGTTGATATTACAGATGCAGCTTGTAATAATATAGCTATCCTGTCAGGTGCCAGCCTATTAATTAATCAGGGGAAAGCACTTAGCGTCAACGGCACCCTCACCAACAATGCCGGAACAAACGGTCTGGTAATAAAATCAGATGCAACCGGAACAGGCTCACTGATTCACTCCAACAGTGGTGTTTCAGCTACTGTAGAACGTTATATTGCCGCAGCCGACTGGATTACCTGGGACGATGGCTGGCATCTGCTTTCATCGCCAATAGCCAATCATACAATTGCCGGTTCATTTACGGTGGTGCCTGAAAATGAATATGATTTCTACGCATGGAGCGAGCCGGATAATTTGTGGATTAACTTTAAAGAGACAGGAAGCCCCAACTTTGCAGACATCAACGGCTCAAATACTTTCAAGTCGGGAGCTGGCTATCTTGTTGCCTACAAAGATGCCGATACCAAACTTTTCACCGGAAACCTTAACGTTTCAGATGTCAATCCAGGTACGCTAACACTATCCTCTGGTGTAAATCAGGGATGGAATCTTTTGGGCAATCCTTTTGCATCTGCTCTCACCTGGTACACCGGATGGACGGTTAATAACATTGGCGGTGTAGCCAATATCTGGAATGAAGTTGGCAAGAGCTACACCCCACGAAGTGCCGGCGATCCTATACCACAGGCCAATGGCTTTATGGTTCAGGTATTGTCAGGAACAGGTTCTCTAACCATTCCTGCCTCAGCACGCGTTCACAATGCACAGGGCTGGTATAAAAATATGAACTATCCGGTTGTGAGCCTCTTCGCGCACAATACCGACAATCCATCGTTCCAGGAAAGCCAGGTAAGGTTTAACCCTGAGGCGACCGAAGGTTTTGATAATGATTCGGATGGTAACTATTTGCCGGGATATGCTCCTCAGTTCTATTCAACTTACAGCGGTCATAACCTGATGGTAAATAGTCTTCCGTATAACGATAACCTGATGATCCCGTTTGATTTTGTGAAAAATGAAGGCGACAATTTCAGGATTGAAGCTGCTGTCTCAGGTGATTTATCTGCTGATATTTATCTGCTCGACAAACAAACCGGAACCGATCATAACCTTAGCCAGAATCCTGTTTATAGTTTTATTGCCAACTCAAATGATAATCACGACAGATTTATGCTTCACTTTAAGACGGTTGGCATAAGCGAGCCGGCAAATTCCGATCAGATTGCGGTGGTGTATGTGAACGGAACAATAAATATCACCAACATGGGGCAAGGTAAGATAAAATCTGTGAGTGTTACTGATATGGCGGGTCATTCAATTTATAAAGGCAATCAGCAATGGAGTAACACTGCTAAAATCAGCGTCTCGGCTTCGTTGGGTGTTTACCTGATTTTCGTTGAAACCGAAACCCAGTTCTTTGTTAAAAAACTTTTAATTTATTGATCTTATGAAAAGGTATATAAAGATTTCACTGGCCATAAGTGCTTTACTGATTTCAATACAATTATACTCCCAGGGGCCGCCGCCTCCGCCGCCTCCGGGAAGTGGACACGGGCAAACAACCAACCAGCCACCAGAAGGCGGCAATGCAGCAATTGGAGGAGGCGTATTACTNNCGATTAATCGCATTGATCTGTTTTTCTGTTTTTCAGAAACAAATGCCCGGATTTTTTCGGGTTTTTGTTTTTATGATGTATAAAACTCTGCTGTTGTGGCGCTAAAGCAAAAGAAAAAATGAGGTGGTCGCACCGGGAGATGGCCTCGCTAAACGATTACACTTGAAACTTCATATATTTACACCTGGGATCGCAGCTACATTTATTCATCCAAAAAGTTTTTACATGAAATCTTTCTTAGCCGGACTTTCCTTTCTTATGGTTTTTGGTCATGCTTACAGCCAAACGCAGGTAAAAAACGACCCGAACCATAGAAACATAAACCAACTTATTGAACGAATTCTTCCTGAAAAATCATCGCAGTTCATCATTCAGAATATTGTAAGTCAGGATGGCAAAGAAGTTTTCGAGTTAAAAAGTGAGGGTAACAAGATCATCCTGAAAGGGACCGATAACCTGGCCATAGCAAAAGCATTCAACCANNACCATGCTTTGGTGGCAATGGGATGATTGGGAGCGCTTTATTGACTGGATGGCCTTAAACGGGATTAATATGCCACTGGCTATTACTGGTCAGGAAGCTATCTGGCTGGAGGTATGGAAAGAGTTTGGGATGACCGACGGACAGATTCGTTCATACTTTACTGGTCCGGCGCACCTGCCCTGGCATAGAATGGGAAATCTTGATGGATTTTTAGGCCCTTTGCCTCATGAGTATATCAACGGTCAATTTGAACTACAGAAACAGATTTTAAAGCGCGAACGATCGTTTGGAATGACTCCGGTACTGCCTGCTTTTGCCGGACATGTGCCTAAAGCAATTAAAGAGAAATATCCTGATTCGAAAATTACCTCGCTTGGTTCTTATGAAGTGGGTGATGCTTATAATGCTTACTTTCTTGATCCGATGGATCCATTGTTTATACAAATTCAACAGAAATATTTGACCATTCAAACCAAATATTTTGGAACCGATCATTATTATGGAGCCGATCCTTTTAACGAAATGGACCCTCCTGATACAACTCCCGCCTATTTAGCCTCGGTTTCGGCATCTATCTACAATGGGATGAGTGATATTGACCCGGAAGCAACCTGGGTTCAAATGGGCTGGACATTTTATTATATGAAATTATGGAAGGATGACCCGGAACGCCTGAAAGCGATGATTAATGCTGTGCCCGAAAATAAAATGGTCATTTTAGAGTATTTTGCTGAGAAAGAGGAGGTGTGGAGAAACACTGATGCCTGGCATGGTGCACCGTATATCTGGTGCTATTTGGGTAATTTTGGAGGCAATACCGAAATGGCAGCCCCTGTCAAAGAAGTTGCGCAGCGGATTGTTAAAACCGAAAACGATACCTCCCACGGGAAACTTTTTGGCATTGGATCAACATTGGAAGGTTTCGGTGTTAACCGGTTTATGTTTGAATGGCTTTTTGAATATGCATGGGATAAAGATGTGGCAAATACTGATGTTTGGATTGATAGTTATGCGCGATCAAAGACTAAACATATTGATCCTGTTGCAGAAAAAGCCTTTCAGAGATTATTCAATCTTGTGTATAACGATCAGGTTTCTGGTGTCGCTTTGGGAAGCCTGATGCATGCCCGCCCTTTTTTAACCGGATTGAAAGGATATCAACGTCCGAGCAAATATGATTATAAAGAACTTGCCAATATTCTGGCTTTCATGCTGTCAGCTGATGAGAAAAGTTTGCAAAGCAACGATTATCAAAGAGACCTGGTGCTGGTTACAAAGCAGATTCTCGACAACCTGATTGTCCCGCTCAGAAAAAAAGTGAATGAAGCTTATGTGAACAGGGATACGGTGGAAATGGAAAAACAAATGGCAATTTTTCTTGAAATTATGGACGATCAGGACCGCTTGTTGGCTACCCAGTCAGACTTATTATTGGGAAAATGGTTAAGTGATGCCCGTATGTTTGGGAGTGATTCAATCAGCAAAGCCTATTACGAAAAGAATGCACGTGTACTGATTACAACCTGGGGCAACGAGGGGAATCAAATTATTGATTATGCAAGCCGTGGCCTTTCTGGCCTGATTTCGTCTTATTATAAAGTGAGATGGGAAAAATTCTTCGATATGCTCAGGAAAAGTATAGCAAGCAATTCAGACCTTGATATGGATGCCATTAATAAAGAGATGGCCGCTTTTGAATGGGGCTGGACAAATCAGCAAAATACATTCAGTGCAGAGCCACGGGGTAATCCACTTTTAATTGTAAAAGAAATTCAGCAAAAGTATAACAGCCTTTTTGAAATGTGCAATTACTGATAATGGGCGTGGAGTTCCTCATGCCTGGTAAAGGTTTCTAAGTTGTAAAGTCGAAGCTTTGAGCGATAGCCTCACTCACCGGTGGCCAAACCAGATAAAAGCACCAACGCCCGGAATCTCTTCCGGGCGTTGGTGTTTCAAATAATTTCTGATAGACTATTTCTTTTCTGGTTTTTCGAGTGTTACCGTTTTGGGATCAACCGTAATCTCACTGAGGCGGGTTGCCACTTCGGGCTTCATGCTTTCCTGATAACGGCC
>DINP01000023.1:0-9766 GCA_002426025.1 Bacteroidales bacterium UBA5537
GTTTATAATAGTTTATCGCCCGATGAGCGCATTGCTCAGCTTTTAATGGTGAGGGCTTATTCAAACCGTGATGAAAAGTATGTGAATGAACTGGTTAGTCTTGTCAGGGAGTTGAATCTTGGTGGAGTTTGTTTTTTTCAGGGTGGACCGGTAAGGCAGGTTTTAGTGACCAATAAGTTGCAGTCAAATGTTCGTACGCCTTTATTTGTTGCAATTGATGCCGAATGGGGGCCAGGCATGAGGCTCGATAGTATTGAGCCTTTCCCCAAGCAAATGACGCTGGGGGCAATCACCAGCGATTCATTGCTTTACAAAATGGGTGCTGAAGTAGCCCGCCAATTAAAAAGCATTGGAGTGCAGATAAATTTTGCCCCTGTTGCCGATGTAAATAACAATCCGCTTAACCCGGTTATCAATGCGCGGTCGTTTGGCGATAATCGCGAAGCCGTTGCCCGGAAGGCATCATGGTATATGAAAGGAATGCAGGACAACGGATTGATTGCCGTTGCCAAGCACTTTCCCGGACACGGTGATACGGGAATGGATTCTCATTATACGCTGCCTGTGATTGATAAAAGCCGTAACGAGCTGGAATCTGTTGAACTATACCCGTTCAGGCAACTGGTTGATCAGGGTGTAAAAGGGATAATGGTTGCCCACCTTACTGTTCCTGCACTTGATACAGCTAAAAAAGCAATAGCATCCCTTTCAGTTCCGGTCATAAGCGATTTGTTGCGCAATGAAATGGGTTTTTCCGGAATGGTTATTACCGATGGAATGGATATGAAAGGGCTGACGGATTTTTCAGATCCCGGGATGGTAGAAACTACTGCATTAAAGGCCGGCAACGACATTTTATTGTTACCGGTTGATGCGCGTAAGGCTATCGCCAATATACGCAAGGCCATTGATAGCGGTTTTATTTCCAATGAATTGATTGAACAGAAGTGCCGCAGGGTGCTGACCTGGAAGTATGAGGCCGGTCTCTCCGAGTTCACAACCTTACCGACCAAAAATCTTGTATCGGATATTAATTCTGTTGCATCGCGTCTTATAACCCGCAAAGCTGATGCAGAAGCAATAACGCTTCTCAGAGATGATCAAAACCTTATCCCGATAAGGTCGCTCGATTCTTTAAAAATTGCAAGCCTGGTATTTGGGGATTCTCTAATTTCCCCATTTCAGCAGATGCTATCGGCTTATGCACCGGTTAATCATTTTATCCTGCCCAAAGAACCTACACGAAAACAATGCGATTCAATTAGTTTGTTGCTAGAACCTTACAATCTTGTTATTGCCGGGTTTGTAAAAACAAGCGATTTGCCGCAGAAAAAGTTTGGTATCGGGTCCTCAGCCGCGGCTTATATTGATTCATTAAGTCTTTTCAAAACTGTTATCCTGAATCTGTTTGCCAGCCCATATTCAGTGGCATCATTTAAAAAGACCGACAGGATTGCAGCAACGATTGTTTCTTTTCAGGATAATGCTGTAATGCAAGAACTTACAGCACAGGCAATCTTTGGTGGAATACCTGTAATGGGCAGATTGCCGGTTGCTGCCGGAAGAAATTTTCCATCGGGTACAGGAATTGACAGGGAAGAGGTTATCCGTTTTTCTTTTGGTTTGCCCGAAGAAGAAAAGCTCGCATCAGGCAAACTTAGTTCTATTGATAGTTTGATGAATGAAAGCATTGCAAATGGCGTATTCCCCGGAGGCCAGATTGTTGTTTCGAGATATGGAAAAGTTGTTTATCGCAAAGCATTTGGAAGTCAGACATACAGCGAAACAAAGCCGGTATGTAATGATGATCTGTACGATCTTGCATCGCTTACCAAAATATTGTCGACAACACTTGCAGCCATGAAACTGAGCGATGACGGGCTGATTAATCCCAACAGAAGGTTAAGTCATTATATGGAATCGCTGCAAAAAAGCAGTAAGGATAATATTACGATACGTGAGATTCTTGCCCATCAGGCAGGGCTACAGCCTTACATTCCGTTTTACCGCAAACTGCTGAAAAAGAATAAACAGGATTCAACTCTGATAGCCAGGCATTACAGTATGGAATATCCTTTGCGCGTTGCTGATGCATTGTATTTGCAGGACGACTGGCATGGCTTTATTCTGGATTCAATTATCGCTTCACCGATGTTAAAAAAGAGAGAATTCAAGTATAGTGACCTTGGATTTATTTTGCTGGCAGAAGCTTTTTCGGAGATAGCCCAACAGCCGTTGAGTTCCTATGTAATGCGAAATTTTTACAGCAAACTTGGGCTAAGAACCATGGGTTACCATCCACGCGATCGGTTTAGTATTGACAGGATTGCACCAACAGAAAATGATACTGTTTTCAGGCATCAGCTTATCAGGGGCGATGTTCATGATCCGACTGCTGCGATGATGGGAGGGGTATCGGGCCATGCTGGACTGTTTTCCGATGCACTCGATGTAGCTGTAATTATGCAGATGCTATTACAAAAAGGAACCTATGGAGGAGAGGTCTTCCTCGACTCTACTACCGTTAAGGATTTTACGAAAGTTCAATATCCGGGCAACGAAAACAGAAGAGGTGCAGGGTTTGATAAGCCGGCGTTGAAAGGCCAGCCCAGCCCGGCTTGTGAACTGGTTTCACCGCAAAGTTTTGGCCATAGCGGTTTCACCGGAACCTACACCTGGGCCGATCCGGCGAATGGCCTGGTTTATGTTTTCCTGAGCAACAGGGTTAACCCCGATGCAGGAAATAACAAAATCACCCAACTCAATATCAGAACAAGGATTCATGAGATGATTTATGAAGCAATTGTGGAATAGTGGTTTTTTGAAATAATTTGAGAATCAGTTAGTGATATTATTAAATTACTGATCAAAAAATTTCACTTTTCGGCTGAACACCTGGCTTTAATATTTGTTTGAAACACTGAAAAAAGAAACTTTATTAATCAATAAAAATAGAATTATGGCATCAATTACCCTCAAAGGGAACAACATTAACACAATCGGCCAATTGCCGGCAAAAGGGACTAAAGCTCCTGATTTTAAACTTGTTAAATCTGATCTCAGCAACCTGGGCCTTAGCGATTTAAAAGGGAAGAAAGTCGTATTGAATATTTTCCCAAGTCTCGATACTGGTATTTGTGCTGCTTCGGTCAGGCGTTTTAATGCTGAAGCCAGTAAACTTGAAAATACTGTCGTAGTCTGTGCATCAAAAGATTTACCATTTGCACACAGCCGTTTTTGTGTAGCAGAAGGCTTGGAAAATGTAGTTTCGGCTTCCGATTTCAGGGATGGCTCTTTTGGCCGCGATTTTGGCGTAACTATTGCCGATGGCCCGATGGCCGGTTTGCTTTCTCGTGCTGTAGTTGTGCTTGATGAGCAGGGAGTGGTAAAATATACTGAACAGGTTCCTGAAATTGTCCAGGAGCCCGACTATGAAGCCGCTTTAAAGGCTATTTAATTTCAATTTCCTGATTGAATGTTATCAAAGGCGCAGTTTGCGCCTTTTTGTTTGGTATAAGAGTGCTGAAACAAAAATGTGTATTTTCGCCTCGAAATTTCTGATCTATGAAACATCTCATAATTGCTTTTCTGTTTATGGTTTTTGGGAGTAAAGTTTTTGCTCAACCATTGCAGGTTCAATTCTCAATGCAATCCGGACTTAGTGTTCCTTTATTTGATTTTGCTGCGACCAACCTACAGAAGGGAAGTTTTACATTGCCCGGGTTCACAGGCTCAGCAGAAGCTAAAGCGGTACTGAAAAATAAATGGAGCGGTTTTATCCAATCGGGTATTCAACTAAACCCTTTGGCTGTTGGCCTGTTGGGTTATGAAAAAGTTGCCGCAGATCCATCGCTAGAAGACCTGTATATCCGTAGTGATCCTTTTAAAGTGATTCATTTATTGGCAGGCCCTGGTTATCAAACCCGGATATGTAATTTATTCTTGCTGGAAGGACAGGTTGGTGCCGGTGTATTTTTTTCTTCTACACCTTATCAACTCTATAAATCGAAATTTGTCTTACCTGGACCTGACCATTTTGAGATTACGCCATCAAAGGATGTAGGTTTTGCCTATAGTGCTGGCATAAGGTTCAGCTACGAAGTTACACCTTGTTATCAAATTGGTATTTCCAGCCAGTTGATGCATTCAGAAGCTGCTTTTGGATTTACAACAGGGCTGGGCCGTCGGGTTGATTACCGGAATATCACTCTCTGGAATACGTCTCTTTCACTAACGCTGAAATTGTTTACGACTTCCGGCAAGGTTCAACATCAGAATTAAATATACATAATGAACTCCTTAAAAAAATGCTCAATGAAATAAACCATTGAGCATTTTTTTAGAATTAAATTTCCAGTTTACCTCACCATAAATGGAGTTGATGCGAAACCGTAGTGCCCGGTGGCATTGAAGAAATAATATCCTGGTTTTAGGTTTGCAGCGTTCAGCTTTAAATGTGACCCTGTGAAAGAATCCTGAAGTATGATCTGCCCCAATTGATTGATAATTGAATAGCCTGTCACAATAAAGTTTGCACTGAGTTCTACCGTTGCAAATTTGTCAACCGGATTTGGAAATATTCTAATGTAATTTTTATTAGTTGGTTGTTCAGATATGCTGGTTGAGGTGGTGGATTTTATCTGGATAATTTTATCGTCACCCGGTCTGGGTGTTCCTCTTCCATCGCGGTTACTAACGCCAATAAAAACCCTTCCATCGGGCGAAACACAGACATCCCGCAGGCGACCGTAAGCATTCACAAGATAGTCTGACTGTTCAATGATAGAAAGCCCGTCGCTGCTAAGTTTAAGGCTTACCAGCTTGCTTGCTTTGAGTGAAGTCATCAAAATGCTGTTCTGCCATTCGGGAATATCGGGGTGATTATAATATTCAATTCCAGCAACAGCTAGGGTAGGAGTCCAGGCTACAAGCGGTTCCCTGACATTATTTTCATTGCAGAATGTAATTTCATTCGGCAGATTGCAGAAGCCGGCAACATTGGGCCAACCATAATTTCGTCCGCTTTCCAGCAGGTTTAATTCATCATCTGTATCAGGTCCATGTTCCGATCCATAAAGAAATCCTTGTGGTGTAAATACAAGGCCCTGTGAATTTCTTAGCCCGTAGGCCCAGACATAACTTCCAGGGTCAGGATTATCCGAAGGAATGGATCCGTCCGGATTAATGCGGAGAATTTTACCGCTCAATGAATTCAGGTTCTGTGAATTGCTTGTATTCCCGGCATCACCGGTTGACATATAGATTTTACCATCAGGGCCGAAAACAAGCCTCGAACCATTGTGGTAAGAGTTTGCACTTATACCATCTATCAGTATTTCCTGGCCCAAAAGGATTGTTCCGTTCCAGATATACCTTACCAGCCGCTCTTTGATTAAAGCTCCTGCGGTATAATTGTAAACGAGGTAAACGTAGGGCGACTCACTAAAATCAGGATGCAGGGCCATGCCAAGTAAACCACCTTCCCCATATTCAAAAGCATCTTCTATGGTTAGAATCACAGTGCGTTGTCCGGATTCGGGGTTTAAACGACTAACTGTACCTTGTCGTTCGGTAAACCAGATGAAATTATCGGGTCCCCATAGAATTTCCCATGGTGTGTCAATTCCAGATAATAATGTAGTAGTGTCAATTGTTGTGTTGCCTATAATCTGTTGACTTTCTGATTTTTTGGCACATCCGAGGAGAACCAGAAAAAATGAGAGAATAAGAATTGGAAAATATTGTCGTTGCATGTTATCTATGTTTCTGAATATAACATGAAAAATAGGAAATTGTTAGATAAAAGATTGGAAACCGCAGTTAGACTTAGGATTTGTTAAAAGTTTAATTGTCTGGAGAGCTCATGTTATATTGGAGAAAAAACAAGTTTCCTCATCTCATTTTGAATCACATAAATCCTGTATATTCTTTGTTAATTAAGTTTATAGGCTGTTACACCGTTTTTGAAGAAAGTAGGCACGTACAGTATATTTTCGCTTCTGTTATATCCAATATCGGCTGCATTCTTTTTGATGGGAGTGGTATCGAGAAGCAGTTTTTTTTCTTTGCCAGGTTCAACCTCATAGATGTGCCCCATCCAGTCAGAAATAAGATAAGTATTGTGTGCTATGGCTTCGATTCCATCTATACTTCCGGTATTTTCAATCAATGTACTTACTTCAAGCGTCAATAAATTCAGCGCTATAATTCTGTTCTTCTGGCCTAAAAGCAATATGCCTTTTTCAAGATATAAGCCATTGCTTGCCTTTACTTCAGGTGAGTCTGATAAAATCTCAAGCTTGTTGTTTTTAATTTGAAACAGACAATCGCCTTTGCTATCCGAAACATAAACGATTCCATTTCCGGAAACCGCAATATCATTGAGGTTAACCGCCCGTGGATGCGTAAATTTACCTAAGACAGCACCATTTTCAAGATCAATTTCCACTACTTCATCAATGTTGGTAACGTAAAGTTTCCCCTTACTTATGCCCATTCCTTTAGGAGCGCTAAAACCGGTAGCCCATTTTAAGTTTATAATTTTACCATCGGATGTAAGTTTTGAGATATAACCATTGCCATCTTTTTCCCATGGATTCTCATTGATACATGATACATACAAAAGTTTTGATGCCGGGTCAAACAGCACCGATTCGGGTGTAATAAGGCTGTCGGTGGTTTCCCAGATTTGAGTTAGCCGACTGTTTACAAAAACATCCTGTGATTTAACTTCCCCTAATAACAAACAGCTGAATAGTGACAGTATGATTGATATGATCTTCATAAAGTTGGATATTTGTTTTAACAAAAATGCCCTTATTATTATTGAAACATTTAACAGGCTTTTAAGTTTTAACAACTTGCTTAAAATTTAGGTCTGGGATTATAAAAAAAAGCTATATTTGCACCTCCTAAGCGGATATGGCGTAATTGGTAGCCGCGCCAGACTTAGGATCTGGTGCCGAGAGGCGTAGGAGTTCGAGTCTCCTTATCCGCACAGAAATCAAACCCGCGACAGCGGGTTTTTTTATGCCCAAAAATTCGTGATGGAATTCCATCATGGATTATCCCGAAAAAATAAAAGACTTTAAAATGGAAACTTTTGGTCAGGAAATAGACGCTTTAAACTTAAGGTTCAATACTTTGAACTTTGGGCTTTTTACTTTTTACTTTGTTTCCCCTTTAAACCTATCCCCGAAAACCTTCTCAAATTTATCGAGTTTTGGCCCAATCACAAAAGTGCAGTAGGGCTGCCGTTTATTGTTGTTGTAATAATCCTGATGGTAGTCTTCGGCTTTGTAAAAGGCGGTGAAAGGACTGATTTCGGTGATAACAGAATTGTCCCAGGCACCACTCGTGTTTAACTTCGATTTATAAGATTCAGCCAGTTGTTTTTGTTCGTCGGTGTGATAGAAGATAACGGAACGGTATTGCGTTCCGACATCTGCTCCCTGACGGTTCAAAGTAGTAGGATCGTGCGTTTTCCAGAAAACTTCAAGCAATTCCTCAAAGCTGATTATCGATGGATCGTAAAAAATCTGTGTAACTTCAGCATGGCCGGTAGCACCGGAACAAACCTGATCGTAAGTCGGATTAGGGCGTTCCCCGCCTGAATATCCTGATTCAACACTTATAACCCCATTAAGTTGCTGAAATATAGCCTCTGTACACCAGAAGCAGCCTGCGCCAAAAGTAGCAGTATCAGTTTTCGTATGTTGCATATAGATGGTTTCTTTTGAGGTTTTTGCATTGGGCGTATTACAGCCTGTTAGCATCAGGTAAATAAAACTGGCGCCAATTGCAGATAAAATGACTTTCATTCCTTTTTATTATTGTAAACACCAAAAGAAAACACAGTGTTCAACCCAAAGAATAATAAGCTGTTGGGTAAGACGGTAAATGTAACTGTTTCCCCTTTAAAGATAAGGTTTCCTTACAATGGTTAGATGTCCGATTAGGTTTGAGCTATTGTCATACAAGCAGGTGACAGATGCCTCCACAATGATCTCACTTCCATCCGGAAGTTCCTGGTTCAGGATACCTTGCCAAACACCGTTTGTATTGAGCGATTCGATCTGATGTTTTTCCTCAACCGTGTTTTTCCAGTGGTTTTTAATCAGAACCTGCGAAACCTGCGATATTGCATCTTTTTCAGAGGTGTGATAGAGGTCTTCTGCAGCTTTGTTCCAATAAGTGATAATTCCTTTATGATCAGTTGCATACACCGCTTCATTTATCCGCGAAAGAATGGCTGCATGAAATGAATTCATGTGCTCAGAGCTACGTCTTTTCATTAGTTCCGCGAGCATTCGCTCCTGGTTAAAAACATTGATCAGCATCGTTTGCAATGAATTGAAATCGGGATCAGAATCGCTGATCATTCTAATATATTCAGGGTCTTTTTGCTTCAGCGCAAGCGAAACGAGCCGCATGGGTAAAATGTAATAGCGGTTCAGATAAAAATAAATAAAGAGCAAAAATGCTGCGACCATAATAATCTGGACAAAAAGCAAGGTTTTTTGCTGAGAAGTTAACAACTGCATAATTTCCGGCTGGGTCTCAATTCTGATCGAGGCTTCCGGAAAGTTATCCCAGCCATAAAGTGGCAGGGTTGATGAGTAGGTATTAGTTTCTTTATGGATATCCGAACCACTCGCCTGTGGGTCTTTGAAAATGGTAATTTTGCCCGGCATCTTCAATATCAGCTTACTGCTGAACTCCTCATTTATATAACGGCCAGCTATGATCCATGCGCCGATAGAGTCAGACCTAAGCTCCGTGCATCCCGGGATACTTGTGGTTAATATTTCGAACAGTGAATCATTTTTCCATTGATAGTAAATTGTTACCCTGCCATCGCTCAGTGCTTTATTGAAAATGTGGGAGTCGGAAGGGATCATTGCCAGAATTTCCTTTTTATCTGCAGGATAGGTAGCAGTAGGATTGAACCGGGGATCTGTAATTGCTAAAAAGGTAAATCCGGCCATTCCCAACCGATACCCCAGGCTTTCTGGTAGTCCGTATTTTGCTATTTCACAGGGCCTTATATCCGAATTTGATGCAAGATAAAGCAAGGATCTGGTTGCGGATGCTGAATTGACTTTAATATTGTTTTGCAACAACTGAACCTGGGTCTCAACATAATTTCTCTTGATTTTCTCAACCGATGAGCCAAAAAACAGATGAATAAAGGTGATTATACCTATAGAAACCAACGCGGCAATTGAAACAAGAATGATGATCTTATTTCTTAATAGCTTCATAAATACTTTGTTTGCTAAGTGTAAAATGTAGTTTTTTAGCGTAAAATCAGCACAGGATAGTTGCTTTTACTTTTGTTTATCTATCATTTAGCGAAATGTAACAACGATTTTGTAAGTTTTATCAAAGTAGTTCAATCTCACCCTGGTGTGATAAAATACCCGCATGTTTTTTTCTGTTGAATAAGAGGTAGTTGTAAAATCGAGGGTTAAATATTGGCTTGATTTTTTGCATAAGATTTCAGCAAAGGTTATTTTTTGGTTTTTGCATTGTGTCAGTAAGATTACAATGGTTGAATATGCAGATTAACTTATGGTCAGTTTTGATGTCGGCATAATTAATTTGTAACTTCGTAGGCAGAAATGAAAATATTAAATCGGGAAAAATCAAAGATAGGGGTACTCCTTCAGTTGATATTGATTATACTCATGCTGAACCCCGGTTTTGCAACTGCACAATTGAGTGCAGGGGGAAGACCTGTTATGGCTGTTCAAAACAATCTTCT
>DINP01000023.1:9775-66167 GCA_002426025.1 Bacteroidales bacterium UBA5537
AAAACTCATATACTCGGAGCATTCACCAGCCTGAATAATCAGCCAAACGGACTTTTCGCGATCGAAATAACAAAAGGCGATCGTATTATTGTGGAATATACTTTTTCAGAGATAGATGCCGATGCCTTTACCATTGATGAAGTTTTGTATGTGTATAAGCCAATGGTATTTCCGGAAGATCAAAGCGGGAGTTTTAAAGGTGCTCAGTTTTGTGAAGTAAATACTTCCTGCAGTGAGGGCAATAACTGGCGCGATCAGATAAAGAGTGTGGTCAGGATTCAGATAAAAGTTGGATTTGGAAGTTTTTGGTGTTCAGGCACTATTTTAAACAATACGGCTGTTGATTTTGCTCCTTTATTACTTACAGCAGATCATTGCGCCAGGTCTTCTTCAGGGTATGCAAAGCCCGAAGATGTTGCAAAGTGGATTTTTTATTTTTCTTATGAAACACCAGGGTGTGAAAATGAAGCTGTATCTGATGGTAAATCGCTTACCGGCGCAGTTAAACTGGCTAGTAGTAGTCCGCGCGACAACAATGGCAGCGATTTTTATCTGGTTCTGCTCAATAATGTAATCCCTTCATCCTATGAGCCATATTATGCAGGATGGAGTATTGAAGGCAATTATAGTTCTTCAGGTGTTGGAATCCACCATCCTGCAGGCGATGTGAAGAAAATTTCGACTTACACAAAGCAACTTACCAATAATCAATGGGGTCAGGTTCCCGGAACCCATTATAGGGTAGTATGGGATTCAACTGAAAATGGCCATGGGGTTACTGAAGGAGGTTCATCCGGCTCACCGATTTTCGATAGCGAAGGCAGGGTAATCGGGCAATTAACCGGAGGTGATTCAGGTTGTTCAAATGTAACCGGGCCTGATTATTATGGCAAAGTTTCCTACAGCTGGGAGTCGAATGGCTCACATGATTCAACACAACTGAAACCCTGGCTGGATCCTGATAATATAGGACTCACCAACATTAATGGCAGTTTTAATCAAAATGGTGCAGTAGCCCGTTTTAGTGCTGATCAATTAGTTATTCCGGTTGGGTCTTCTGTCTCTTTCGCTGATTTTTCAATTGGAAACCCCTTTAGCTGGCATTGGGAATTTGAAGGCGGACAGCCTGCAGAATCTGATAAACAGACACCTGATGCAGTTGTTTATAATAGGATGGGTTCATACAATGTTAAACTCTCTATCGAGAATCAATACGGTGCAGATAGCCTGATACGCGAAAATTATATCAGGGTGGTTCCTGTTATTTACCCGAATCCGGCGATAAAAATCAATAACTCTACCGAACTTAACATTGCACTTGGTGATAATGCTTCTGTCGAAAATAATCTGTTGATTACAGATTTATCAGGAAGGGTTGTTTATGAAATGAATGGCTTTTGCCCTGATGAAAAATACTGCAAAATTCAACTTCAGGGAATCAGTTCCGGACTCTACATTGTAACACTCACCAACCAGAATATTTCCGAAACAACTAAGTTGCTGATTATAGCGGATTAAAATTCTTAAACCAGACAGTTATTTGCTTTCTGGTAAGTTTAACTTTCCTGTTATTGTGGTTTCGAAATTGTTGGTTTATAAGCTCTGTCTTTCCATCGCTCAACTTTCAGTTTAAGGGTATCATCCTGGCCACAAATAAAGGTTCGGTTTTCAATGTCTTCACCTGAAGGCCTGGTTTCAACAGTATTCCAAGTGCCACGGGTTATTTTAAACGAAATTATTGCCTGATCGGTTGATATATTCACAAAGGGTTTTCCGGCAAGGTCATTTTTAAATACATAAGCCATATCACCCGGTTGCCAGTTGTTGAAATCGCCGGCAATAAAGTAGCGGTCGCCTGATTTTTCGGGCTCAGGTATCCTGTCCAATACAATCGTAATGTTTCTTAATTTCCTGAAAGCGATACTCTTCCATTCTTTAATACCCACGAAAAGTGTATCGCGCCCATCGAAACAAAATTTCCGGTTTTCTATGTCTTTACCTCTTCCATCTGTTTCTACGCTGCTCCAATCGCCCAGTGTAAACTTGTACTCAATACATTCAGCCTGCTTTGCAATGTTGATATAGTAAAATCCTTCTGGATGTTTCTGCAGTGTATATTTTAAATCACCAGGGTTCCAGGCATTGAATTGCGATGCAAGATAAATCACTGCTTCACCGGGTGTATTTGCCGGAAAATCCTTCACTACAAATACTGTTTGTCTGCAATTCATAGGCTCTGTATCGCCCCAGCAGGCCACCTGGTTTTTGATGGTTTCAAATTCACCATAGTTCAGTGTGCGATCTTCGATATCAAAGCCACATTCATTTTTTTCGACCCTTGTCCAGTCACCACGCGTAAATTTATATCTCAGTTTGCCTATTCCCTTTGGCATGATAATAGAGAAGGTGCCATCCTGGTTACGGGTCATCCGGAATTTTTCGTCGCCCGGATCCCAGTTGTTGAAATTGCCTGTAATGTAAATGTCAGTATTTGCAGGCGTATTTAATGGAATCTGGTCAACAATTACCTCTTGATTATGACAGGATGAGAATAGCAGTGCTATCAGCACAAATATGCTGAATCGTTTAGCAAGAGATAGTTTATGTAGTGTTTTCATCTTCGTAATTAATTATCGAGCCATTCAATAAACTCCTGCGCTTTGGCCCGGCTCACAAAAACCTGTTCCTGGGCAGCCGGGTTAATTTCGATCAATAACCTTCCATTAAAATACCGGCTTACTTTACCAATGTTTTGAATGGCAGCTATATAACTTCGATTTATCCTGAAAAAGCGCTTGGGGTCAAGTTGCAGGCTCACCTGATCGAGCGTGTAGTCAATTATATACCGGTTATTGGTTTTAGTTACCATGAAAACCACATTGTCTTCAGCATAAAACCAGGCAACATCTTCAATATCAATGTGTTTAATCTGATCGCCAACGCGGGCAATAAAGCGTGATTTGTATTCTTTTCGGGCTGTTGAAAGCAGTTGTTCAATCTGGCTGAAATCAAATGTGGCTTGTGTTTTCAGTTGATAGGATTCGCGCACTTTATCAAATTTTTCAAGTGCGGCATTCAGTTCCGCTTGTTTTATCGGTTTTAGCAGATAATCAATACTATTTACTTTAAATGCCTGTATAGCATATTCGTCGAAGGCTGTAGTGAAAATTACCGGGCAAAGAATCTGTTCCTGCTTAAAAATTTCAAAACTCAGACCATCGGATAGCTGAATATCGAGGAAAATCAAATCGGGCAAAGGATTTGAACGCAACCAGGCTACGGTCTCTTCAATAGAATCAATGCATCCCAGAACGGTAATATCGCCATTGGTTGCCGAAAGCAGGCGTTTAAGCTCCTGTTGTGCAAAAGGCTCATCCTCAACAATCAGTACTTTCATATTTTTCATAATAGGGGCACTTTTACAATAAATTCTGATTCAGTTTCAATTACTTCAACCGGTTTCCGTGTAAGAAAGGCATACCTGCTGCTGATATTCTTTAATCCGATTTCCGATGATACAACCCCGGTTTTTTTCTGAAGGTTGTTTTCAACTATAAGATAGTCATTTACATCGGTTGTTATGCTGATGCTCAATGGTTTTAGGGTTGAAACTATATTGTGTTTAACGGCATTCTCAACAAGTAGCTGAAGGGTCATCGGTGCCACAAGTTTCTCAAGCAGAGTATCAGCAATATTGATCTCAACATTCAGTTTATTGTCGAAACGCAACTGGTATAGGTAAACAAACGATTTAATAAACCTAATTTCTTCTTTCAGTACTATTGTCTCCCGGCTCCGGTTTTCAAGTACGTACCTATATACATCTGAAAGGTCGCGAATAAAACCGGCTGCTTTTTCCCGGTCTTCGTAAACCAGCGATGACAGCGTATTCAGGCTGTTGAACAGAAAATGCGGGTTTACCTGCGTGCGTAAAGTCTCAAACCGATACTCCGCGTTTTCCTTTTTGTATTTTTCCATTTCGGCAAGGCTAGTGCGCCAGCGATTGAGCAAAAAAACTGCAAACTCGATAAATGCCGGTGCAATTACAAGCAGCAGAAGGTAATAGATCAACTTAACGGCTTCATCCGAAAGCTGAATAAACTGGGTCTGAAGGATATAAAAGTTGATAGCAAAACTTATTGCCAGAATTATTATCAGAAGCAGTGGTACATTGATACCTATTTCGAGGAACAGCCTGCGCAGCGGATTTTTGTCCCAGGCGAAACGCTTGCTAATACCGCGTTTTAGAATATAGACCGTTTCAAGGGCAATGATTGTCAAAATAGCGGCACCAAAATACTCGATAGGGGGCCGAATAATACTATAGTTCCGGTAAAGAAGGCCGAAAATCAAATCAAGCATCAGTTTTAGCGGAAAACTGATGATAAGGAATAACAAAAGCCTGATATAGCGCTTTTTATATATGCCGGAGATCATTGAAGGCCTGGTATTAAGCCTCAAAGGTAATAAATTGGAAGTCCATCTCAATTTATTGGTATCACGTAAAGTAGCATAAAGCAGTTTTTCATTACTCAGAAAAGCGCCGGAAAATGGTCCGGCGCTGATAAATTCTGGTGAAATTTTTATTGCTATTGCAGCTACTCCGCTCATATTTCGTGGTTTTCTGGGTCAGTTTACCTGTTAACAGTGAATTTTGAAATTGTCTCATTGTCTTTTTCAACACAAACGAAATATTTTCCCTCGGGTAGTTCGTTCATATAAAAACGGATGTGCCTGCTGCTTTGCTTTTTAACTCTGGCAACCATCAGTTTTGATCCGGTTTCTGTGTAGATTTTTATTTTAATCAGATCATCGTTGGTTTTTGCAACATAAACATCAACGCTTTCGGGATTGGTCTGATAGATTTCTACTTTCATGTTTGCTGAGTCCTTTATTCCTTCAGGAGCTGCTGAAAGGTTGAACGACATCATCATTGCAATTGCGGTTGTTAAAATTAAAGTTTTCATGGTGTTGGGTTTTTGTAGTTAATGAATTGTTTTTCAGTTGATGAAGCAAAGATATAGCGGGTTATGCGCATGGGAAATGGATAACATGTGAACCAACATGTCAACCTTGTGAAGTGAACTATAACTCAGGTGAAATGAAAACAGACGAAGGTGAATTAAACGGAAAAGGAACAGATCGTCTAATAAAATGAGCCCGGAATCGGTAATACGATGAACCTATCTATAATTTTTAGGAACACAGCGGATGCATTCCGATAAGGAATAAGGTNNGTTTCGTTTAATAAATCGGCAAACAATTGTTTCAGGCTGATGCCTGCGCAGGCGGCCTGTCCGGGTACAATACTGGCCTCTGAAAGCCCGGGAATGGTATTGGCTTCAAGGAAATAATACTGCCTTCCGCCGGGGAAAGTTTCGGGCGTAAGAATAAAGTCGAATCTTACAATCCCGCGGCAGTTGAGTTTGCGGTAAAGCATGGCCGACAACCCGCGGCATTCATCAGCAAGTTTCTCATCTATCCTGGCCGGTGAAATTTCGTCGGCCATACCATTTGTATATTTCGCCTCATAATCAAACCATTCGTTGTGGCTCACAATCTCAGTTAATGGAAGGATAACCATTTCACCATCTTTTTCATAAATGCCGCAGGTAATCTCTGTGCCGGGGATAAACTCCTGAATCAGGGTTTCTTTATCAACCATGAAAGATGCTTCAATAGCTGGAAGCAGTCCGGCTTCGGTTTTAACTTTTGTAATACCAATGCTCGAACCGTTGCTGTTGGGTTTAACAAAACTAGGGAGGCCTGAGTAAGCCAGAATTTCAGGGATGTTTATGTTGTCGCGCTGATGCAGATAGTAGGTTTTTGCAACATTTACGCCAAGTTTAGCAACAAACTCGTTGCTGAAATATTTATTGAAGGTGAGTGCTGAGGTAGCCCGTCCGCAGGTGTTGTATTTAACCTGCATCATATCGAGATAGCCTTGCAACTTGCCATCTTCACCGGGAGTACCGTGAATTCCTATAAAAGCAGCATCAAAATTCACTTTCCCATCGGGCAAATCGAGGGTAAAACCATTCAGGTTAACTTCAAATTCCTTCCCTGTCAAATCGCTATAGACCCATCGGTTTGGTTCAACCTTAATCAAAAAAACATTGTACAGGTTGTGATCGAGGTGATTNNAATGCAATATTTTTTTTCATCCGCAGATTGTTGTTTATTTTGATTTGGAAAGTCTTATTACACATTTGCTTTGTGGCCAACCGTCGGTATTCAAATTGTAATCTGGTTTATAATTACATTGGCCATATGATCAACTGGGTTAATTTCGCTGCAAAATTAATCGCAATTTGCCGTTTCCTAAGCCCATCAATTATTTATATCTTTGCTGACCGGGCAATAAATTGCCGAGGGCAAAGTTAATAATCCATACCGGCTCGGCAAGCATTTAAGGTTAACTGTTTAATCAGTTTTGCATGAATTTTTTTGAATTTCTTCAAACACGCGTTTTTATTAAGCATTTTATCATTTCGGTGATACTGACTATAGCTATAGTTGCCTTAGTGCTTGGAATGTTGAAATGGTACACCCATCATGGTGAATCGGTTGATGTTCCTTCGCTTATAGGCTTAACGCCTGAACAGATTAGCCAGTTGGAAACCATAGATAATTTTGAGGTAATAATCGTTGATTCGGTATTTGATGCTCGTCAGCCAAGAGGTTCGGTAATTATTCAAGACCCTTTGCCCGGATCGCATGTGAAGCTTCATCGGAAAATTTATCTTACTACTGTAGCAGTTTTGCCTGAGCAGGTTAGTATGCCTAACCTGGTAGATCTTACGCTGAGGCAGGCAAGTGCAACACTAGAAACCTATAATCTGGTTCTCGGAAACATCAATTATGTTCCCGATATTGCTGCAAATGCAGTGCTCGGACAATTTTATAAAAACAAGGAGATTCAGCCAGGAACCTCAATTCTGAAGGGTTCAATCATTTCATTAAGGGTTGGACAGGGCGTTGGGAACGGACGTTTTCAGGTTCCTTTCCTCATTGGGAAAACAAAAAGCGAAGCTCAGCAGCTGCTAGCGAGATATTATCTGACCGTAGGCGATGAAGTTTTTGAAGATGATGCCGACCCTGAAACAGCAAGGGTTTACAGTCAAACTCCATCCTATGTGAGAGGTTTGATGCTCAATGCCGGACAGCCGGTTAAACTGGTTTACCGCGATCCTGCTGTTTTTGATTTTGATGCCTATCTTGAAGTTTCGGCTGCCGATACCCTTGATGAGCAAGCGGTAGATCAATATTAGAAGTACAAATCATAATGCATTGTTTGTGAAATAAGATTCAGACGAATGAAAAGGCTTTTTTCTCTTTCTATATTGTTAATGGTTTTCGCCGGGTTATTATCCGGACAGGAAGTAATTACCGGATTACAGGTAAATGTCCAGGTAAAACAACAGGCTTCAAAGGTAAAATCAGTCCGGAATAATATTACTCCTCTGGCATTGCCATTTTTCGACGATTTTAACCGGCCAACCATTCTTCCCAATCCTGAGTTATGGTCTGATGCCGATGTTTTTATCAGCGATGATTACGCGGTTTATCCACCCACAGTAGGGGTTGCAACATTTGATGCCATTAATAACCTTGGCCGATTATATGAAAATGCAAGCGAATTTCCCTATCAGGCCGACTTTCTGACTTCACAGCCCATTCGGCTCGATTCATTATTTACTACAGTACCACACAAAATTACCAGGGCTGATTCAATTTATTTTAGTTTTTATTATCAGCCACAAGGCAGAGGAAATGCCCCAGCCCGGGCCGATTCGCTTGTTCTTGAATTTCTGGCTCCGGGTGAAACAACGTATAATATAATTCCAGCAGACACAACCATAGTAGGAAATGATACTACTATTATTCCGGCTGATACTATTGCAATTGAAGGATGGATAAAAGCATGGAGTTCTCCGGGTTCAAGCCTTGGTGATTTCTATAATCAGGACAGTACCTGGTTTAAACAGGTGATTATTCCTATTGCTGATAGTGCGCGGTTTTATGTGCCCGATTTCAGGTTCCGTTTCCGGAATTATGCCAGCCTTGCCAGCGGTAGTTTGCCCGATTGGCAAAGTAATGGAGATCAATGGAATATTGATTACGTTTATTTAAACACCGATCGTGGAATGTATGATTCGGTGCACCGAGATGTGGCTTTCGCTGCAAAGGCGCCACGAATGCTGAAGAATTATACTTCGATGCCTTATAGCCAGTATCGGGCAAATTTCATTCAGGAAATGGCCGATTCCATTAGTCTCAAAATCACCAATCTCGACAACGATGCTTATAACGCATCTTATCGATATGAAGTTTCACGCGATAACCAGGCACCATTCAAGTTTTACGACGGAGGAAGTTTTTCCATCTCACCATTTATAACTTCAGGTTATGTTACTTATCAGCAATTTGCCAATCCGCCTGTAAATTTCCAGTTCCCGATCGGTAATCAGGATAAGGTGTTTTTCACTACCACACACATCGTTAATGCTGTTGCAAACCTTGAGCGCAGGGAAAATGACACCATCCGCAATATGCAGGTTTTTGCCAATTACTATGCCTACGATGATGGTACAGCTGAAGCCGGATACGGACTTGCTTTTCCTTCAGCACAGGCTGCTTATCGTTTTAAACTGAATACTCCCGATTCGTTGCTGGCTGTTGATATGTATTTCAACCAAACGCTGAATGACGGAAATGTTAAGAAATTTTACCTCAATATCTGGAACGATTATTTTGGTGAACCCGGCGATCTGATTTATTCCAAATTTGGTTATGAGCCTGCATACGCAGATAGCCTGAACCAATTCTTTATGTATAAATTAGATAGTACAGTTCAAATAACCGAGGCAGATTTCCCGAATCTTATTTTTTATGTTGGCTGGGAGCAGGTTACGGCCGATAATCTGAATATCGGTTTCGACAGGAACAACGATGCGAAATCGAACATCTTCAAGCGGACAACCACTGGCTGGAGCAATAGTCTGTATGAAGGGGCGCTGATGATCAGGCCCATAATTGGCAAAGAAAAAGTGGTTGGAATACCCGATAGCAAACCGGTAGAAGTACTGCTTATTTATCCCAATCCAACTTACAATGGACTGGTGAAAATTCAGCTACCTTCAGGAACCAAAACGAATGGGTGTGTAACTTCGGTATTTAACACTACCGGTAAAATGATTGTCAGCAAGCCATACAGCAGCGAGGAAGATTTCAGCGTTCTGCCTTCAGGCTTATACATCATTCAGGTTGCTCATCAGGATGGAAGCATTGTTGGACGGAGCAAACTGCTTGTCAATCAATAAGTAGTTGCGCTTATGGTAATCGATGATGAAAATTTTCAGGATGAGCATGAATCGCCTGATTTTATTGATGATGAAAGCGTAGAGAATGAACTCTATGAACACCACCGTATAGTTTCTGACCGGAAACAGGGATTGATCAGGATTGATAAATTCCTGATGACCCGTATTGAGAATTCTTCCCGAAACAAAATTCAACAAGCCGCCAAAGCCGGAAATATACTGGTTAATGGTGAAGCTGTTAAGCAAAACTACCGTGTAAAACCGCTGGATGTTATTTCGGTTGTAATGGCGCATCCACCCAGGGTAACCGATGTGCTTCCCGAATACCTTCCGCTCAATATAGTTTATGAGGACGATCACCTGATGGTAATTAATAAACCTGCCGGTATGGTTGTCCATCCCGGACACGGAAATTACACCGGTACCATGCTGAATGCGCTGGTCTGGCATTTCAGGAATACACCCCACAATAATCAGGAAGCTATGCCACTGCTGGTGCACCGGATTGACAAAGATACCTCAGGAATTATCCTTGTTGCAAAAACAGAAGAAGCCCAGACACGGCTTGCCAAAAACTTCTTCGATCATACCATTGAGCGCACTTACCAGGCCATTGTATGGGGCACTCCCCGCGAAAATGAGGGAACCATTTCCGGCCATGTCGGGCGTAATCTGAGCAATCGCCTGGTTATGGCGGTTTTCCCTGATGGAGATCATGGAAAACATGCCGTTACACATTTCAAGGTTTTGAGAAGTTTTAGCTATGTTAGCCTGATTGAGTGCCGCCTTGAAACCGGCCGTACCCATCAGATAAGGGCTCATATGAAATACCTGGGGCATCCGCTTTTCAGTGATGAGCGCTATGGTGGCAGCCATATTTTAAAAGGTACCACTTCGGGTACCTACAAGAAATTTGTCGAAAACTGTTTCAGTATTCTGCCAAGGCAGGCGCTTCATGCCAAATCGTTGGGATTTGTGCATCCGGTAAACGGGAAAAAAATGCTGTTCGATTCGGAGCTTCCAGCCGATATGGCTGAGGTGCTTCAGAAATGGGAAGTATATATATCAGGAAGGCCTTGATTCTGTTATATTCATTACTAAAATCCTTAAAAAAAGTCAGAGCAACAATTGCAAGAAAAGACATGCAAGTGTTGCTCTGTGATCTGTAACTTCTTACGGAAGTTTAGAAATTTGACCTCAGGGTAATTATAAAATTTCGTCCTGGTGAACTTATACCGCTGGCAAAAACACGGTAATGGGTATCGAGAATGTTTTCGAGCCCGGCCTGTAAATTGAGGTATCTGTTTACCTGATAAGCTGCCTTTAAGTTCAGGGTTACCCAGGCTGGCATTCCATCTTCGGTTGCATAGGTTTCATTGTCTTCACCGCTGGGGCTGTAATCTCCAATGCGCTTCCACCCGTTGTACCTTGCATAAAACTCAGCAGTAAATTTTATGAGATCAAGTTTAACCGCTGTCAGACCAAAAACCGGCGGAATATGGTCGAGCGGAACATCGTCGTCTTTTACATGGCCGTAAGTATATGTAAGGTAGCTTGAGAATGAAAGAAAATGAGTTACCGAAGCATCAAAACTAACTTCTACACCAGAAATAGTTGCTGTTTCAGTATTTTGAAGTGCCTGTACAGCGGAGAGGGTTCCCCCGAAAACAACAGAATCCATTCCATTGTACAAGAACGGACGAGCTACAAATGCATTTTTTAGCAACGTATAAAATCCGGTTATGCCAAACTGAATTTTATTGTTGAAGGTTTTTTCGATGGTCAATTCGGCATTGTAGGAATATTCCGGTTTCAAATCCGGATTTGGCACTATCAACAACTTGTCAGTACTGTTTGAATCATTCAGTTTCGACATGTCGTCAATATTCGGTGCCCTGAATCCGCTAGAAAGATTGGTTGTAATTCTCCAGCCTTTTTCAGGCATCAGCACTAACCCAAGACTTCCATTGAACGCAGTATTGTTTTGGGTTATGTCATCAACATAAGGAAATTGAGTTATTTCTAGCATCTCGGGCGTATATCTTGCCAAAAGAGACACATTACTCAACCGAATGCCCTGCGAAAAAATTACCGATTTGTTAATTTCCCAACTGTTTGAAGCATAAGCTGCCAGTGTGGTCATGCGATTACCACCATCAGGGTAGCGGGTAGCCACATCTGAAGTTAATGTGCCATCAATAATGTTTTCGTTGTAGGCTTTTGAGTCAATAAGGTTTATATTTCCTTCAATTCCATAGCGCAGTTCCGATTTTTTGAAGATATCTTTCATCAGGTCGGCATTGAAGGCAAAGATATTAACGGTTTCTTCCTGATGTTTCTTTTTTGTTTTTCCGAAACTACGGCTGACGCGGTCTTCGCTAATATTCTGATATGAAGCAATCATAGTGGCATAATCGTAAAATTTGGTTTTATTATGCCATTCACTTTTAACAGATGCCAGGGCCCTGGTCTGTGGACCATAATACCATTCGGCATATTTCAGTTTGCCGCCGGGCATCTCAGTAAGACGGTCATATCGGGGTATGTCGCCCGAGTTTGACAATTGCAGGTTCAGACTGATGCTGTGACCGCTATCCGGAGTCCACAAGGCCTTTGCCAGCATATCGTACTGCGAATAGCCCGAACCTTTCTGAATAAGCGGGTCGCTGTTTACCATCATGGTGTCAACTCCATTAATCCTGTCGGCATAATACAAGCGTTTACCCCAATCACCATATTTAGAATCGCGGTTTTTACCCTGGCGCAAATCGCCGATATCCTTGAACGATCCGCTAACCAATACCCCGAATTTTTTCCATCCGGCATTTAAAGTCAGCCCTGCAGTTTTTTCATTTGCTGCTGTAGAATAGCGCATCAAGACATTGCCCGAGGTAAAGCTTTTACCGTTTGAAGAGAGCGTAGGATTTTTGGTGTAAAAATGCATCACTCCGCCCATGGCGTCGCTACCGTAAATAACCGATCCAGGGCCATGAAGGATTTCAGCGCGTTCGAGCATATTGGGGTCAACTGTAATTACATTTTGCAGGTGCCCGGCACGGTATATCGCATTATTCAGGCGTACACCGTCAACAACCATTAACACCCTGTTTGTTTCCATACCACGGATTACTGGACTTCCGCCACCAAGCTGACTTTGCTGTACAAACACTTTTCCCGATTGCTGTAGCATGTCGGCTGAAGTCTGTGGATTATCGAACTGAATGGAAGAAGCCGGGATAATGTCAATTTTGATGGGCAGATCACGGTAATTCTCTTCGACTTTATTAGCTGAGAATACCACCTCGTCGAGGTTAATTATGGCTGTGGTCAGATAAACCAAATTTCCGTTATTGCTGATTTCCTGTTTGGTTGTGACTACCGTCATAGAAGTTATGTGCTTAAATATCAGCGAGTCGGAATTCCCAAATGATGAAATATCTGCAATGCCATTGTTATTGGTTGTAGTTGAAATTGTATTTGATTGGTTGTAAATGAGGCAATTGCTTACAGGCTGCAGGGTTGAGCGATTAATTACACTTACTTTCTGGGCATTTAAAGCCATGGTGCACAGCAATAAGCCAAGGTTTAATAAAATTGTTTTCATGAAAGACTTTTTTAGCATAAAACATAACGAGACTTGTCAAAATCCCGTTCTAAACCGATCTGTTTTCGGACTGATAGTTCCGAAAAACAGCATGTTAATGAAATGAAGCCTTAAAATTGCGGGGGTGGAGCAGGGATTAATATCAGCGGGGCGCTGTATTTTACGATTGTTTGAGCTACATTTTTAAATTTAACCGAAAAATTACTGAAAGTAAGGTTTCCATTGATCAATGCCGTTTTAATCACATGGTCAATAATAAGCAACGCTGTTTTTCGGAGAGGTAATTCGTTTTTACCAGACCGGTTCAGCAACCCTATTTTTTGAATCATGCGTTCTTCCTTAATGTCCCTGATGCAATAGTATGTAATGTTGTTTCCGTTTATTCTGGATTTGACAACATCATACATTTGTCCGTCGAGTTTGATTTCGAGACGGTTTTTCTTTTGTATCAGCCTGCTTGTGTTGTTGATGGGCAGTGTAATGGGTATAAGCGATTTTTCGGGTAGGTGGGCTATAGTGGCAAATGCATGATCTTTAATCTTCGATTGCACAAAAGAGAACACCATCCAATATCCCAGGGAGTTATACATGATTAATCCACACAATAAAACAGCAATGCTAACCTTTAGTGCTTTCATCTGAATGCAAATGTAAAAGATAATTCATGTTTCAGGATAACTTTCATGCACTTTCAACCAAAACTCATATCTGGAAATCTTCAGAAAGCTTTCTTTTTTCTTCCTGAACAAGTCAATAAACACAGGAATCTGCCAAATGTTATTTTACTAATGAGCTTCAATTGTTATAAATACGTAGTTGTATGGATTTTTATACCTACTGATACTGATTTTTTACAGCATCAGAGTTCAGTCTGAATCAGGGAAATAAGATATCAATATTGTTCTTCTGAAGCTTATAACTATTCGTAAATATTAGATAATGAGTGAAATACATCGGTATTTTGATGATTTAATATCGCGACTGAACACATATAGTTTTTTCATTCTAAGCTTGAAAATCAGTATAAAATCATTTTCACCATACCTGATGCATGGTATCAATCAGCAAACAATGACATAATTTTATATGTTGTAAACATCAGCTTGATAAAATAGACACCAGTCTTCTAATATTATGAAAATCAGTAAGATAAACATTCGACTTTTTGCGCTCTTCGCTGCGATATTATTTGGGAAACTTTTGAATGCCCAGACAATTAATGCTGATTATGAAAAATTCCGTGCTTCGGATGCCAAATACATTCAGTCGGGAATGGCGATGTCTCCCGACCAAAGATTTATGGCTATATCCACCATCCAGAGCTTCCCTTTGTATATCTATGATTTTCAAAACCGGAAGGTTGTAAGGCAGTTTGATGTTGGAAACTGGTATGCCGGTTCGCGTGTAAGCTGGTCTAAGAGAGGGAGGTGCCTTCTGCTTCAACAGCTTTTTTATCTCGATTTCTCGAAAAACAAAGACAGAGAGGTAAAATTTGAAATAGTTGACGCAGAAAGTGGTAATAGTATTTTGCGATTCGATAATTACCATGATGTTGCAGTTTCGCCTGATGATCAATATGCTGTTACCCTGAGCGGAAATACCATTGAATTCAAAAACCTGAATTCCGGAAAAACAGATCGCTCGTTCCAGGTCCCCAATGCAACAAACAGTATATGCCTGAGTCCTGATGGTAAATATTTGGCCGTTTCAGAGCGACCAGACGACAATTTCTTAAAGAGCGATCCCCAGTTCAGGAAAAATAAGAAGGGAATGAAATTCACGAAAAAGTACAAGCAAGTGGTTACAGTTTACCGGCTTTCCGATTTTTCGCTTGTCAAAACGGTAAATGAATACTACGATAATATTTACCGTCTTGAGTGGTCGAATGATGGGAAACACATCTTCTGTTTGAATATCCCTCATGCGAAAGCGACAACGGCAACCAGTGGCCGCCAGAATTTTGTCAGTGTTATTGATGCTGCTGATTTTGAAGCTACCCGTATAGTTTTTCCATCAAATTCAAATTTTGAGCCTGATTTCAGGCTTAGCCATGGCGGGAAATATATGGGTGTTGTTAGTTGGGGTAAGTTTCCTGAAATAAGGGTTCACGATTTTGAGACCGGGCAGGCTTTGTATCGTTTCGAGATGAGTTCGCGATTGTTTGAGGGTATAAGTAAGATGGATATGCCTTCAGATGGCCGCGTATTTATTGAGTTTATGCCTGATGATCAGTCAATTATGGCAACATTTGGTAATCAGTTGTTGTTGTGGAAATTGCCGAAAGAGTAATAGGTTCAGGGTTCTGAGCTCCTTACCCTGAGCTCTGTGCCTTAAAACAGTCAGAAAATTAATAATAAAACATAAGTTGAACATGAAAAACTTAATAACCATAGCCTTGTTGTTGCTTGCTATCGCAACGTTCGGGCAAAAAAGACAATTGGTTGAATACCGCGATAATATTGTTGCAGCTGCCTTAGTTGAGTTGGATTCAGTTTCTTCCGGACCCGAAGGTACTTTATACAAACAGGTTGCTGAAAGCGGGATCCATGGTCAGTATGTTTTTGATATTACCCTGCGCGAAAAAGGGGTAATTGCAACCGTGTTTGTGGTTAATGATGGTATCAACCCTATTAATATGCAAAATAGATTGAAAGATATAGTTAAGCGTTACCGCTTTTCTTTTAAAGTCCCCAAAGGAAAAAGTTACAAGTTTCAATATGAATTCAACTTTTAAACAATCAAACAAATCAACCTCATGAAAAAGCAGATTTTACTTACGATTGCACTCATTGTCAGTGCTTTTATTGTTAAATCACAGGACGATATGCCTGTGGTTTGGGAATCGCGGATGGACCACAAAATTGAACACAATGGCACCGGAACAGAAGAACGTGGCTACAGCTATGCTGCTTCCGACAAGGAAATTACTGTGTTTGAAAATGCTACCGGAAAAGTTAAATGGACAAAGAAATTTAAAGAAATTGCCCCAAAACTTGGAAAAATTGACGAACTTATCCCTTTCTGGGAATCTGACATTATTTTTCTGTTCGACAGGAAATTAGGCAAAGACCAGATAGCCTGCATCGAAATGGAAACAGGAAAGTTTCTGTGGTCAACGGACAAATACCAGGATGTAAGCGAGGATAATGTTGTTTATATACCAGAAGAACAGGGTTTTGCAATTTCGCTGAAAAAGGAACTGGTTTTTATCAAAGCCCAGACCGGTGAAGAGAAATGGTCAACAGTTAAGTTTAAAGGTGTTGTTGGAAGCTATGTTTACACTTCTGATGGTTACCTGATAACGGTAAATTTTGTGCCTAGTTCATTGGGTGCTCTGTTTTCAGGTTTCAAAAACCAGATTGCAAAAATCAACCTGAAAAACGGTGATATTGTTTGGGAGAACACCTACATAGGCCGGGCTGAGCGCAAAGTAATTTCAAAGGAATTCCTTTATGACCTGTTTGTTGAAGGTGATAAAGTTATACTTCGCATGAACGGATACCAGGTGTATGACATAAAAACAGGTGCCAGCCTTTGGTCTGCTGCTTTTGATTATACGCCCGATGGTCTGGCATCCCGTCCGGCCAACGCCAAAAGATTTGGAGTATATGGTGGTGTTGCTGATCCGGTAAGGGTTGGTAACGACCTGTATGTTCTTGATATGTCGAACAAAAGAAACCAGTATATTAAAAAGTATGATTTCAACTCAGGAAAGCTTTTATGGACATCTCCCGAGATTAAAGAAGCAAGGGCTATTCCGAATATGTATGTGATGGGTGATAAAATTGTTCTCCAGATTGGCGGTACAGTCGAAGCTCAGGCTTATATTTATAAGCGGACCAACAATGCTGATGGCTCTGTTACCATTACTGAAGAATGGAAAATCTGGTATCCGAATGTGAAACCTAATGGTGTTCAGGCGTTTAATGTAAGTGATGGAAAAATGGCCTGGGATTCGGAGCGTTTCCGCAAAGGAATTACCAATATGATTGATGCCGGCGACAGGGTAATTGTATCAAGCGGAAAGGCACTTTACTCTATGGATATTGCAACCGGTAAGGAACGTTATGAAGTGCCTGTTGCAAAAGGAGGAGTTGGAAATGCTGAAATGATTTATCCATATAAAGATATGGCTGTGGTTGTTGGTGAGAAAGGTGTTTCCACATTCAGGATGGACAATGGAGAACTGGTGGGAAGCGGAAAGTACAAAACATCGCAACTTGAAGACAAGTTTGATAACATTCTGATTATGAAAACTGCCGGAGCTGATATTGCTGCCTTCGACCTCAACACCTGCAACTATCTGGAGTTTAAGGCGCGCAAAGGCTCCTCAACAACCCTGACTACTGATGGTAAATTTGTTTATGTTTATGAGAATAAAACGGTAAGCAAGGTTAAAACCACCAAATAAATTGTTTGTTGCTGCTTCGTAATAAAAGCCGGTCACGACCGGCTTTTTTTATTTATTCCTTAAAATTCTCTTTCAAATATTTTATCAGCTTTCGGGTAGCAATGGCCCGGTGGCTGATTGAATTTTTAAGTTCAGATGGCATTTCAGCAAATGTTTGATCATAGCCATCCGGAACAAATACCGGATCGTATCCAAATCCGCCTTTGCCGCGTCTTTCAGTGATGATAATCCCATTTATAATGCCTTCAAAAAGCATTTCATTGTCATCGTAAATAAAAGAAATTACAGTTTTGAATCTTGCCCTGCGGCTGAGTTGTCCACGAAGCTCTTTAAGAAGTTTTGTAACATTGGCATCAAAATCGTGGCCAGAACCGGCATATCGGGCCGAATTTACGCCGGGCTTTCCGCCTAGCGCTTCAACTTCAAGACCGGTATCGTCTGCAAAGCAGTCAACATTATACTTTTGGCTAACGTACAAGGCTTTTTGAGTGGCATTGCCTTCAATCGTCATACTGGTTTCAGGTATATCTTCATTGCAGCCGATTTCCGACAAGGGTATAATTTTAAATTCCTCACCCAAGATGGCTTGTATCTCATCAACTTTATGCCGGTTATTTGTAGCAAATACGATTGATTTCATGAAGGTTAAAATTTAATTATTGTGGTAAGGTTCGTTTCGGATAATGGTAAACGCCCTGTAAAGCTGTTCGCAAAAGAAAAGCCTGACCATCTGATGCGAAAAAGTCATAGGCGATAAGGCAAGTTTGCTGTTGGCCGCTTTATAAACTTCATCTGAGAATCCGAAAGCACCGCCAACAACAAACATAAGGTTTTTCAATCCCGAATTCATGTGTTTCTGCAACATCGCGGCAAAATCTGTTGAAGTGGGATGAGTGCCTTTTTCATCGAGCAACACAATATGATCAGATTCTTCAAAATATTTCAGCAACAGTTTTCCTTCTGCTTCTTTAAGCTGTTGCGGGTTTAATTGCCTGAAATTGCGGGGAGGCTGAATCTCAATTAAATTAAACCTGATATAATGCAATAAACGGTTTGTATAGATGCCAATCCCTTTGTTCAGGTACTCCTCGTCTGTTTTACCAACTACCAGTAGCGTTATTTTCATGTTGGAAATAAAACGCAAAGTTATCATTTCCGGATTAACGATTGATTTGTTTTTTATCGGTCATTCGGCACATAAGGTATATTATTCTTATATTTGGTTCGGTTTTTGATAATTTTTAATAATTCAAATCCAATAAATTACAACCCGGGGAAAAATTGCCGGGTTTGTGTAAAAGTACTTTCTAATGAAAAAAATAGCCAGAATATCTTTTGTGTTTTCATTACTGATGCTGTTAGCAGGCCTTTGCGGCGAATCGGTTTTTGCCCAGAAGGATCTTAACCCTCAAATTATATCAGCTATTAAATCGGCCAATGCCAAAGAGTTAAGCATCTGGTTTAACAATCCAATTGATCTGACAACACCCGGTAATGAAGGTACATACAGTAAAGCCCAGGCAGAAATGATTGTAAAGGGTTTCTTCCAGAAGTATCCGCCTTCTTCCTTTGCTTTTAACCACCAGGGGAAATCGAACGATGGAGCACAATATGCTATTGGTACATATAAATCAGGTACTTCTTCTTTCAGAACTTATCTCCTGTTAAAAGTGATTTCAGGCCAGCCCTTGATTCATCAGCTCAAATTCGAGTCTGACGATAATTGATAATCTTAATTTCTTGCTTTAATGACCATTGACGACATTATTGAAAAAGCCCTGGCCGAAGATATTGGTGATGGGGATCATACCTCTCTTTCTACTATTCCTACTACTGCAACGGGCAAAGCAAAGCTTCTGGTAAAACAGCTGGGTGTTCTTTCCGGGATGAATGTAGCCCGGAAAGTTTTCAACAAAGTTGATAAGCAGATTGTAATGAATGACCTGCTTCATAATGGTGATCAAATCAATCCCGGCGACATTGCCTTTACGGTTGAAGGCCCTTCTGCTTCCATCCTTATGGCCGAACGGCTCGTTTTGAATTTTATGCAACGGATGAGTGGTATTTCAACGAATACCTCTATGTATGTGAAGCAACTCGAAGGATTGACTTCAAAAATATTAGATACCCGCAAAACTACTCCACTACTGCGCGAACTTGAAAAACAGGCTGTTGTTGACGGAGGTGGTTATAATCACCGCTTTGGTTTGTATGATATGATTATGATCAAGGACAACCATGTTGATTTTGCCGGTGGAATTCTCAAGGCCATCAATGCTGCAAACAGCTATTTGTCAAAAACAAAGCGTGATTTGAAAATAGAAATTGAAGTCCGTAATTTCGATGAATTGAACCTGGTAATGCAACATGGAGGTGTTCACCGAATTATGCTCGATAACTTTAATCCTGCCAATCTGCGAAAGGCCGTTGAAATTGTTGATAGAAGGTTTGAGACGGAGGCTTCGGGAGGTATTACCCTCGAAACCATAAGATCATATGCCGAAACAGGAGTTGATTTTATTTCTGTCGGGGCACTGACCCATCAAATAAAAAGTCTCGATCTTAGCCTGAAAGCATATTAATTTTATCCCGAAATGAAGAAACTGCGCGATCAGATAGTGGAATTTGCACTTGCACGCTATGAACAGTTCCTTCATAGCAGGCCGGTCAGGATTTTGCTGATATGGTCGAAGCGATTGGTTTTGCCCGGTTTTGACGGTGTTTCACTTTACGATGCCACCGATTTTTTTATCAAAGGAATCCGAAACGGATCAATTACCAACAGGGCTGCGGCACTTTCATTCAATACTTTTCTGGCAATTTTCCCGGCAATTATCTTCTTCTTTTCACTGATACCCTATATTCCCATTCATAATTTTCAGGATAGCCTGCTTACCTTGCTGAAGGAATTTATTCCGCAACAGGCTTTTGAAATGGCAGAAGAGACTTTGTTCGATATAGTAAAACGACCCCGAGGAAGTCTCCTTTCGGTTGGTTTTATCCTGGCTATGTATTTTGCCACCAACAGTATTAATAGCCTTATTGAAGCGTTCAATATGACCTATCACTCTATTGAGACCCGGTCGGCTTTCAAACAACGGATGATTTCCATTGCCCTGGTTCTGATTTTGTCAATTCTTGTTATAGTTGCTATTGCGCTTATTACAATAGGCCCGATTGTGCTTAAATGGTTGCAGGTTCATAGGTTACTAACCGATGATGTTACAATTATAATTATCAGTGTAGGTAAGTGGATTGTTACTGTCGCGCTGTTGTTTCTGGCATTCTCATTTTTGTATTACCTCGCGCCAAGCGGAAAACGGCAATTCCGGTTTATTTCAGCAGGCTCAACAATCACCACCCTGTTATTTATTGCTGCTTCCGTTGGGTTCAATTATTATGTCAATAACTTCTCCAAGTACAATACACTTTATGGATCAATCGGTACGCTGATAGTTTTTATGATGTGGATTTACTTTAATGCAATCATTATCCTGATTGGCTTTGAGCTGAACGCGAGTATTTCGGTTGCCCGGAAAGAAAAAAATAAATGATTTCTTTAGTTGAATTAGAATGTATTTTTCATCAGGTTACGAATTGAACTAGATAACCTAAGAGATAAATTTGCACTTTCTCTGAAATTATTTGATTGATTAACTCCGGAATTCATTTATTTGGATTACATTTGATCTCTATATTTTATTATATGGTAATGAAGAAGTACATATATACTTTTGTTTTATTACACGTATTCAACACTTCCATTTGTCAGAAACAGGCCAATATATGGTATTTTGGACAAAATAGTGGTCTTGATTTTAATTCAGGGATTGCACAGGTGCTTGAAGATGGCGCTTTAAGCACATTTGAAGGAGTATCTTCGATATCTGATTATAATGGTAATCTGCTCTTTTATACCGATGGTATGACCGTTTATAATAAAAATCATTCTATCATGTCTAACGGGTCAGGTTTGGCTGGACATTCCTCCTCCACACAATCAGGAGTTATTGTTCCTTTGCCATTGTCCGGAACCCGATATCTTGTCTTTACAGTAGATTATGTATATAACAGCGGAGATTTGTGTTTTTCTGTTGTTGATATGAGTCTAAATGGCGGTTTAGGTGCGGTTGTGATTAAAAACACATTTCTGCAGACTAGTAGCGCTGAGAAAATCACGGCTGTAAAGCATAGCAATGAGCAGGATATCTGGATAGTGATACATGAGAGAGGAAACAATGTATTCAGAAGTTATTTGGTGACCAAAGACGGAGTTGCCGCTTCATCCGTTGAGAGCCATTCCGGGCCATCCCTGGGAACCAACGGGGAGCAGGGTTATTTAAAGATTTCTCCTGATGGCAGCACTCTGGCAATGGCTTCATACCACGATCGCCGGATTGATGTGAGTGCATTTAATAATTCAACCGGACAGGTGACGCATAGGTTCGGCTTCGACTATCCTGATGCGACTTATGGTGTTGAGTTCTCTAAAGACAGCAAGTTGTTGTATGCTTCAGTATCATATGATTTAAAGCAGATTTATCAGATTCATCTATCTAATCAGACCAATATACTGATTGCGACGCTGGGTTCCGCTTTACCGGGAGCTCTTCAGTTGGGGCCTGACGGGAAAATCTATGTGGCACGGTATAACAGGCCGACAAATGCAACCAAATATCTTGGAGTGATAAACAATCCGGATATAGCAGGAATTGGTTGCAATTATGTGGATGAAGCCATTTATCTGAAATCAGGAAGCTCAACTGCTGGTTTACCCACGTTTATTCAATCATTTTTCGATGTTTCACTCTCAATCGAAGCTACCAATAGTTGCGAAAAGTCACCCTCTGTTTTCAATGCCTGGATATCACCCGAACTGCAGGCAAATCTCGACTGGATGTTGTGGAATTTTGATGACCCGACAAGCCACGACAATACGTCTGCTGTTATAGCACCAGTCCATATATTCAGTAGTCCCGGAGTTTATGATGTTACATATACGTTGTCAGCTGCCGGCATTCAGTTTTCCCGTGAAATTTCTGTAACCGTCTGGGAAAACCCTCCACTTATGCTACCTGATTCCATATATTTCTGCCCCGGACAAAATGCAACTATTGATGCCGGGTCCGGATCTTTTCTTTATGCCTGGAGCAGCCTTAGCAGTGCATCACAGATTACTGTCGAAGAACCGGGCGAATACTGGGTACGAAAAACAAATTTAAATGGTTGTTTCTCATATGATACTTCAGTTGTAAGTTATTATATAGTTCCGGTTCTTGACTTAGGGCCTGATATAATGATTTGTGATTCTGGTGGTGTATTGTTGAATGCCAGTGGCTTTGAATCCTACTTTTGGCAGAATGGCAACTCCGACAGCACCTTTCTGGTTGAAGAGCCGGGGACATACTCACTTGAAGCAACCACTTACAATAACTGCAAGGTTTCCGATGAAATATTGATTTATCCCTGCTGTGAATTCAGTCTCGATGTTCCGAATGCTTTTTCCCCGAATAGCGATGGTTACAACGATGTATTCAAGCCCCTGATATCAGGAAGCAGTCAGTATAAGATGACGATTGCGAATCGCTGGGGTATGATCATGTTTACGACCTTCGATCCTGAACAGGGGTGGGATGGACGGTATCTGAATTCAAATTGCCCTGAAGGGGTGTATTTTGTTATTCTGGAGTATAATAAGTGCGAATTGTTCGGGACCGCTTTCACTGATCGTACACTGGGTGCCGTAACATTGCTCCGTTCAAATCCAATATATTGATCTTTTTGGTTTCAACCGGGACAATAGACTATTTTTGCAGTTTATTACCGCCAGATGAGGAGCATAAACGTTAAAGAGTATCTGAAACTTTCGTTGATTTATACAGCTGTTGCTGCAGTTCCACCTGTAATACAGGTACTAATACAGCCTGTGATAGAGGGAAACAGCCGCCTGAATGCTATTGATTTTGCACAGATCGGGATGGCAGAAATGGTTACTTCCCTGGCATTTACCATCTCGCTTTTTGCAATGGGCAATGCTATTTCCCGTTTTTTTTACGATGTAAACGACGATAAGAAGGGATATAATGGCCTGGTGTCATCCGTATTTAGTTCGATTCTTCTTCGGGGATTATTCTTGTTATTACTGGCCTTTGTATTTCGGAATTATATTGGCAGTCTTTTTACACAGGAAAGATTGCGCGATTTCAGTACTTATGGTTTTGCAGCCATTATAACCGGGATTAACAGATCCATCAACATTTCGGCTGCCACTCTTTACCGGAATGAGAAGCGTGTCAGGGCTTTTATTATTGTGAATCTGGCTACGGCCCTGGTCAGAACCGGTTTCCAGTTGATCGGGTTGTTTTATTTCGATATGTCTTTCTTGGGTTATGTATATGGAAGCGCGGTTGGCAGCAGCTTTGTATCGGCCGGGGTCTTGATATATTCATACCGTCAGAGTGGGTTCAGGTATGACAGAAGCATGGTTGCCTCAATGAACAGGTTTGCCTGGCCGCTGTTTCAGTACGGACTGCTCGCATGGGGATTGACTTTTGCTGATAAGTATTTTCTGGAACGATTCCCCTCCGATCTGGGTATTTATTTTACTGCGGTCAACTTTGCTATGGGCATGCAGATTATTATGCAGGGATTGCAGGGAGCTACACAGCCTGAGATATTCAGGTTTATGAAAGCAGGAATCAATAAGCGCGGGGATGATATAAAATCGATGTCCAATATGCTTATGGCTCAATCTCAGGCTATTGTAGCACTGATGATCCTGCCGGTTATGCTATATCTGACATTTTTTTATGAAACCGATGTCAGGTATGCCTCAGCCTTTATAGCTCTCATTTTTATCAGATATTTACCCCGGACACAATATGTTATATTTTCATTTGTAGTTTATTATGAAAAAAAGACTAAGTTCTTTTTTTATCTGAACCTGGTTACTTTGTCGGTAAATGTTATGCTTAATTTCCTGTTAATACCACATTTGCTGATCTATGGCGCGGTGATTTCAATCATGGTTTCTGATATTCTCCAGGTTATGGGTGCTTATTACTATGCTCAGCGGATTGCTCCTATTCGTTGGAATCTGTGGAAGCTGATGTATAGTCCGCTTATTTGCGTGATCGCTGTTGTTCTTCTTGAACTGGTAAAAGAGTACTTCGATCTGAACCTGTATATTACGGCTGTGGCCTCAGTGATGGTACTTTTATCTTCACTGGTTGTGCTGTATCGTCGCGAAATAGTTAATCTGATCAGAAGAATATGAAGATAGCCATTTTAATCAACCGTAAAGTTTCAGAAAGCGAACTTCTGGAAATCAATAATCTTATTCAACAGAATAGTGATCTTAAGGTATATACAACTAGCAATATTCAGCTTCCTTTTCCGGTCAACATGGTGGAGCAGGATGCAGGAGAAAAAAGAAGGATTAACTATGATGAAATGGCTGGTTTACTGGCATTTGGTGAAGCAGGAACCCAGGGCGTTTCTTTTTCTGAAAAACTCACAATCAATGGCATGAGTTTATGGCATTATCATAAATTCAGGGTTTATTTTATACTCCGTAACCTTGCTTATGAAGCAGAGATGGTTCGTGATTTTTCCCGCCGTTTTGAAAAGGTAATCTTGTTTTCAAATGGTCCTGACCTTGAAATCCTGACTTCATTGCCCCGGAATATTGAGCTGCGGTACCATTATTCATCGGGGAGGAAATCCAAAGAGCTGCTTTCCAGGGTCAGATATATTATATATTTGAAAATTAGGTTTGTACAAGGTATGATAACTGCTTTCAAGGCAAGAAGGGTTAAGCATCTTTTAATAGACCGATCGGAGCGACAGCCCTGCCTCGACCTGAAAACACTGGAAATTAAGCCTGAGAATTATAATCTGGCTTATGTATTTGCCAAAGCCGGTTCTGACTTTGCTGTGATTGATGAAATCGAGACACCCAAATTTGAAGTCGGAAAACCTTTTCATTTCAGGAAATGGATGTTTGTTAACTCCCGGAAACCATTATTAAGGATTCCAGGTGAATACATTCTTCTGAAAGCCTTGTTTACTCCAGCGGTATGGAAAAAATTTCTGAAGGCTAAAAAAGAATATAATGTTGCCATTACGGAACTCAGAATGGCATGCAAGACCGGTCGTGAAGCCTGGATTTTGAATCGGCTGCACCAGTTTCATCATGCGACCAGGTTGTATTTGTTCAAGAATTTTGCCTATCACAGATTTTTTAACTGCGGAAAATATCAGACGGTCACCTCAATTGATGAAAACAGTCCTGCGGTTCGTTGTATTCTTGATGCTGCCAAAGCCTGTAATATCAAAACAATTGGTATACAGCACGGTAATATTCACGATCTGCATCCGGCTTATATGTTTACATTATCTGATGTTAAGCGCGGACTGTTATGTGATACCACGATTGTCTGGGGTGAGTACTGGAAGGATTTTTTAATAAGCAGAGCCAATTACTCTGCCGGTAACTTGATTATTGCCGGCCAGTCCAGGACTGATATAATTCCGGCATTACTCATGGAGCAGCAAAATTTAAAACAAAGGTTAAATTTGCCGGAAGGTAAAATTATTGTGTTTGCCTCACAACTTCAACAGGATCCCTTGCTTCGCGAACGTGCGGCTTTTGATGTTTTTCAGGCTGTTAAGAATTTTAGGGACGTTCACCTGATTATCAAACTTCACCCGTCTGAGGCCTCAGATTCCGGTTATTATATTCGCATTGCGGAGCAGGTTGGGTGTTTAAATTACTCGATAACAAATGATGTGGATCTTTATATGCTGATTGCTGCCTGCAGAATGCTGATTACCTGTTTTTCCACAGTCGGGGCAGAAACTGTATACTTTGGCAAGCCCTTGATTATCCTTGATCATCTTGATCAGGATATACAGAGATATATCAGGCAAAGGGTTGCCTTTAAAGCTACCTCTGCAATGGAGCTGATAGATGTGATATCGGGAATTCTTGCCGGAGAACTCAGAAAAGATGAAAATGCAGACAATGATTTTATAACCAGAAATGCATTCCGCATTGATGGTCTGACTTCAGAGCGGATTATAGAGATTATCCGTCGTAACCACTGATTCGACTAAAGTAAGCCTCCATAACCTTATCGAACGTACCCATTTCATGCATGATTTTTTCAACAAATTCCCTGAAAACGCCTTCTCCACCTTTTTTCTCCAACCGCCACATGGCTTCTTTGCGCACATATTCAACCGAATTGGAAGGGGTGGCACTCAAGCCAACAGCTCTGAGCAACTGAATATCGTTGATGTCATCGCCAATAAATGCCGTTTCTTTAAGGCTGATTCCAAGGTCTTTACATAGGGTAGTTGCCACAAGCAGCTTGTTTCGTACACCCATAAAAAGGTAATTTACTTTGAGTTTTTCGGATCTTCGCTGTACAATTTCAGTGTCTTCTCCAGTTATAATAACCAGCGGAATCTCTAGCCCCCTAAGCATAAGTACCCCGGCACTATCGCTGGTATTGAATTTTTTAAATTCATTGCCATTGTTATCAATGTACATTCCACCATCGGTCCAGACACCATCGATATCAGTGATTACAAGCTTAATGTTCATATAATCAGCATATTTGGATAAATTACTTCATCGGCCGAAATGTTTATCTGAGCCTTTTTTCCTATTATTTCAAAGCGTTGGGTCCAGTTAAATCCATCACCGGGACTTAGCATGTGAAGATTTTCTTCTTTGATCACTTCTCCGGCTTTTACAGGATTAATTGTAGACAGCGAGCGTTCAAGCTTCACCCTTGTTGCGGAAACTGCATCACTTATAAACATGGCTTTTTCACCCAGTGCCATTTCAACATTTCGTATATCACGCACCATCCTGTATATTCCTTCAACGCCCAAAGAGCCGCGATGATCGGTTCCTTTCATGTTGCGGTCAAGGGTGATATGTTTTTCAATAATTTCAGCTCCAAGCCCTACAGCGAGAGCAGGGATTGCGATTCCAACCGAATGATCGGAATAACCAATTTTGTAATTAGGAAAATGCTCTTTGAGGTAAGTAATGGTGTGCAGATTAATATTACGGTACTCCGAAGGATATTGTGAAAGGCAGTGCAGGATTGAAATGTTTTCATGGTGCTTTGTTATAACCCGCAATGCGTTATCTAGTTCTGGTCGGCCACCCATCCCGGTTGACAGTATCATTGGAATCTTCGTTTCTGCCATGGCTTCCAGTAGGGGCAGGTTGGTCAGGTCGCGTGAAGCTACTTTCAGGCGATCGGGTTTAAAATAGCGGAGCATACTAAGGCATCCACGTGCGCATAAAGTTTCGACAAAATCTAGGCCTTTTATTTTGGCATACCGGTAGATTTCATAATGCTGCTCATCATTCAGTTCAAGAAAAGCCCTGTGTTCGCCGTAGGTCTTTCCAAATGAATTCGGGTTGTCGTAAGGTTTCATCATTGCTGAAGCGGATAACTCCTCTTTCAGGTCGCGCCGGGTCAACTTGATGGCATCCATTGGTTTCAGCTTTTCTCCGAAAAGATTGTCAACCACCGGTTGGGCCACGGCATCGATGAGTTGAAGGGCAATATTAACCGAGCCGTTGTGGTTCTGGCCAATTTCGCCTATTATGTAAGTACTGTTTTTCATACCATTCAGAGGCTTTTTTTACTTTGAGTTCAGACTGATCTGATTTTGCATAACCTGTTGAAATTCAGTATTCTGATCAACCAGACCAATTAATTCAGTTAAATCTTCTGTTTTATCATTGGCAGCCAGTTGGTTGTATATATCCCGGTGAAGTTCATAATCTTCACGCGTGTCAAGCGTAAATCTCAGGTCGGTCCGGGCTGACAGCCCGGAAGGTGCGGGAGCCAGACTAATTTTAAAGGTTTGAGGATGACTATAAATATAGTTGGTTACATGTTCCCTGTAAAGTAAATTAGAAGTAAGGGAGGCAGCCTTCAGCAGTGCATTATATGAAACTGCTTCTCCCCAAAGTCCGATGTGCGTTTTTATTGATGGCAGATTCCCGTTCATCAGGAAACCTGCGTAATCAGCTTCGTTTGCTTTCAGCAATTTGGCAAGCATCAAAGTTGAGGCAATGTCGAAAAACGGATTGTCGGCACAAACCCGAATTATGTTTTCAAACTTGTATTTTTCTGCAGCATTAATAAATCGATTCAACACATCATTTTCTGATCCTCTGAAACATGGCACTTCCGATTTTTTGCAGATTTCAGCGATAATGTCATCGCCGGAGGAACGCGTTGTGGCTATAACAAAAGGAATATTTCCTGCCTGTTGCCTGAATTTACTGATCATAAGGCTGATTAGACTTTGATCCCGATAAAAAGGCAATGTCATTTTTCCTGGTAACCGGGTCGATCCGGTTCGTGCCTGAATAATGATTCCTATGTGTTCTGGATAAAACATTTGTAAAAATGCAGTTATTGTTTATTTTACAAAGATAACAACATTTGCAGCGTCTTAGCTTTCAAATTTTACAATGTTGCTAATGCTCTGAGCTTATGTTTATCTTTGCAGTTTTGCAGTAAACGGGAAAACTATGCCAAAATCACTTAATATCTGCATTGCCGGGGCGGGTACCATTGGAACCGCGCTAGGTCACGTGCTTGCTGAAAAAGAGGAACTTAACCTTACCCTTCTTTCGGTCGAATCCGGGGTAGTTGAGGATATAAATACCAATCATTTAAATTCGGCTTACTTTCCTCAGATAAGGCTTAACCCCAGCTTAAAAGCAACCGGTGATGAAGCTGTTTTACAGACTGCTGATATTGTTTTTCTTGCCATTCCTTCCGTTGCCGTTGTGCCTTATGTTAAAGCATTGAAGGATAAGTTAAAGCCTGATGCAGTGTTGGTAAATCTGGCCAAGGGGTTTGGAAGCGACAATAAAACCATTGTAGAAGATTTGATGATGGTGGTTTCCAACCCTGTGTGCACAATGAAAGGCCCCACATTTGCCCGCGAACTAATAAGTCATATGCCAACCTCAATGACAGTCGGAGCTGACGATGAAGCCATTTTCCGTTTGTTGAATCCGGTTTTTAAAAATACTACCATCCATATTGATTATTCAATGGATGTAAAAGGTGTTGAGATACTGAGCATTCTGAAAAATATTTACGCCATTATCATCGGGATTGTGGATGCCCACTTCGATTCGCCCAACCTGAGGTTTATGATTTTTACCCGTGCCTTTAATGAAATGCGTCATATACTGCTTAAATTCGGCGGTAAGCAGGAAACCATGTTCCGTTACTGCGGCATAGGCGATTTCGGCCTTACCGCTTTAAACGACCTCAGCCGAAACCGCACGCTGGGCCTCCTTATCGGGAAGGGTTTCTTTACGGATGATATTTCGGGAAAAGTTGTGCTTGAAGGTCGGATCGCGGCCGGAATCATCAGGGAGCGATTGAAAACGATGGATATTTCAGAGACGGAATTCGCGATGCTGAATGAGCTGAACAAGATATTTGCAGGAGGTTACGATATCAAGAAGTTTATCGGTAATATACTGAGCAACGATCCACCACCAGTGCCTACAAACGGGCACTAATATTTCGTTACCGGATGCTGTTTAACTTTTCAGCCATAGCTGCTGTAAGTTCTTTTCTTGAATATTTTTCTGTTCCATTACTGTCAATAATTGTGTTCCCGGTTTTATAGCGGGCATACAACAGCCGGATGGCTTGACGCATTTCATCAACATTGTCTTTCTCAACAAGATAACCCGAGTTGGTCTCAGCAATTACCGCTGCAGCATCACCGTCTTTAGGCCCGATACAAAGAATCGGTCTGTGGGAAGCCATGTACTCAAAGAATTTTCCCGGCAAAATAACTTTCGCATTCGGAGTGTCGTTTATCAGCAATAACAGCACCTGCGATTGTTGCTGTACCTTCACAACTTCATCGTGGGGCAGGTAGTTTACCCTGTTTACAAATTTGCTTAATCCGGCCTTTTCCAAACTTTCGCTGACAGAGTAATCCACACTACCAACCAGCTTGATTTCAAGGTCTTTTGCAAACTGAGGATTCGCCCCAGCTTCACTGCTTAGAGTCTGCCATAGAGCATCAGGGTTACGGGTTTTTACCATGGTCCCGATGTGTGAAATGGTAAATCGTTTGTCGGGTTCCACATGCGCATTCAACATATCATCGGTGTCAAACCCATTGGTAATTACTGAATAATTGCGCTTAAATAATCTTAGGAAGTCGCTTCTCATTGATCGGCTTATGACCACTACTTCATCGGCCTGCTTCAATACGCTCAGTTCCTGGCGGTGATGTTTCTTATCCGCCCATCGCGAAAGCATTAGTTCGTGATAAAAGTCAATATTGGTCCATGGGTCGCGGAAATCAGCCAGCCAGGGAAGACCCGTTTTTTTCTTCACGCCCATGGCGATCATGTGCATAGAGTGGGGTGGGCCGGTTGAAACGATCGCATCCACTTTATGGTTTTTGAGATATTCTGAAAGGAATTTTACCGAAGGTTTAATCCAGAATTTCCGTGCATCGGGAATAAAAAAATTGCCCCTTAACCAGATAGAAAACCGCTCAGTAAACCCCGGTCTTTTCTTTTCACTCAGAAATCCGGCATTGATCCGTTCGTTCTTTCCGGCACCGACAAACTTCTTGTAAAAGCTATAGGGCTCCCAAATAGGTGTTTTAAGAATCTCGATCCCTTCAGGTATATCCTTTGCCAGGCTGTTATCGTTGGCCGGATATTCAGGATTTTCGGGAGTGTAGATGATGGGTTCCCATCCAAAATCGCGCAGGTACTTTACAAATTTAAGCCATCGCTGAACACCGGCACCACCGCTTGGTGGCCAGTAATAGGTGATTATCAGTACTTTTCGCTTCATTGGCCGGGCTGTTTGCAAAGCCGTTTACTCAGCTTTTTTTTGAATCACTTTTCGGATTTCATTAGCAGCAAAACCAAGTAGGGCGAGAATCAGTAAAAGCGATCCGGCAAAGGATATTTTTTCGCCTGTATAAAATACACTGGGTTCAAATCTGAATTCAATCTGATGTTTGCCAGCCGGAACCACCATCGCCCTTAGCACATAATTAACCCTGAAATGTGCTGCAGGTTTTCCATCAATAAAAGCTTTCCAGCCTTTATCGTAATAGATTTCGGAGAACACAGCCAGTTGATCTGTAGCGGCATTGTAAGAATAGTCCAGTTTATTGGGTAAATATTTCGTTAGCTCAATTACCGCATTGCTATCGGGTTTGGGTGAAAAATTCGTCAGATTGTCAGCAAAGCGTTTATCAACAATAGCTGTAGTTGCAGGATCAAAATCGGTGAGTGCGTCAATCTCCTGATCGGCATTGTCAACCAGTTTAAATTCCTTTACAAACCATGCATGGCCCATTGCATTCATGTTAATCTGCAGGGCTGGCCGCTTGTTTTGGTCGGGATAGATATAATATTTGGTATTCAACATATCGAGCACCGCTTCATTATTTTTGCTGATGTGATGATCGAAAAGCTCCTGGTACCGGCGAAGTTTGGCTCCATGATATCCGCCTATGCTTTTATGGAAATAGGAGGTGCTTGCATCCTGGAAAGGACTAACTGTAAGATTATAAACCCTGAAATTCGGATCAGTATCTTTCAGAATCATAAGGTCAGCTTCGCTTGGCTTATATGGATTGGTTACTTGCGTCTTGTTGGCGAAATTATCATTGTTCAGGTAACGTTTTGCCACCGGAATCATATCAAGAGCAATTAATGCAGAGATTCCAACAATCAGAATTGTTTTATTGATCTTATTGAAACTGTACAACCAGATTGTTGCGGCACTCAATATTATAAAAAAGAAACTTCGGATGGCATCAGACTTGAATATAGCGATACGAACCAATTCCAGATTATAAATAAGAGCATCGAACTGCGCCAACTGCGCTGCATCGAGTTTGGCTTTCTGGCCTGCAATGGCTTCTGCTTCGCCCTGATTAAGGAAGCTGAAGAATGTTTGTGGCATCAGATAGAATACTAAGGCAATTCCAGCTGTTAAACCTAGGGAGATGTAGAAGAATTTTATTTTCTCTTTCAATATCTGCGGGCGTTTGAATATTTCGCTTAAAGCGAGCATACCAAGTATCGGAATGGCTAGTTCCGCAATTACCAGGGTCATTGATACCGCCCGGAATTTGTTGTATCCAGGTATATAATGCAGGAAGAAATCGGTGAGTGGCATAAAGTTTTTACCCCAAGCCAGCATAATTGATAAAATCGTTGCGGCAAGCAGCCACCAACGCAGGTTGTTGTTTACAATAAACAGTCCGAGCACAAACAGGAATAGCATGATTGCACCCACATAAACGGGTCCCGAAGTAAAGGGTTGATCGCCCCAGTATTGGTTTTGTCCGGCAATGGACTCTGCATAAGCCTGATCGGCTTTCTCCATAGCCTTTTTATTGTTGCCCAGATAACCTGAAGCACCCCCTTTAACATTAGGCATTAGTAGTGAAAAACTTTCACCTGTACCATAACTCCATTGGGTTGCATAGTCTTTGTCAAGTCCGGTTGTGCGGTTTTCTTTATCGGTAGTCAGTTCAGTTTTTCCCCTGATGGTTTCTTTTCCATACTCCCAGGTTGCCCAGATGTTGGTAATATTAATGGCAACGGCCAGAATCGCTGCTATTGCCAAAGCACCGGTAGCCTTTAAAAATAGCGGAAGGGTCTTTTTTGCAAAGGCGTCTGCAAGCAGGGCTATACCAAGAATTACAACCATCAACATCAGATAATAGGTAATCTGCAGGTGGTTGGCCCTTAATTCAAGAGAGAGGAAAAGAGCGGTAAGCAGGCTACCTGCCAGCAAGCGACCACGGTAGGTTAGAATAATACCGGCTAAAACCGGTGCCATATATCCAATAGCGTGGGCTTTGCTGTTGTGGCCTGCATCAAGAATTATGAAAAAGTACGAAGAAAATGTGAACGCAATTGAACCGGCCAAAGCCAGCCAGGGGTCGATTTTTAAAACCATCAGCAAAATGAAAAATCCGATAAAGTACAGGAAAACCAGACCTGCCGGGTGGGGGAGGCCCAGCGTAAAGATTTTATCAATAAACCTGGTGAGATTGGCATTGTACTGCACCGAAATCTGATAGGCAGGCATTCCGCCAAACATCGAATTGGTCCAAAGGGCCTCTTTGCCCGTTTCAGCCCTGTAATCGGTAATTTCTTTTGACATGCCCCGCCAATGGGTGATATCACTTTGCTTTAGCTTTTTGCCTTCGAGCAATGGCATAAAATATCCCATAATGATAACCAGAAAGATTGCGATAGCCGCAATATGCGGGATAAACTGCCTGAAATTGATGTTTTTCATTGGTGGTGGTTGGTTTATTTAATTTCTTCGTAGTCAATATATTCTCCAATATCGGGAGGTACCTGTTGCTTCTCGTCGTCCGAAACTTTATGAATGGTTACTTCGCCTTCTTCCCGTGGGGCATCAGGACGTATGTGTGGATTCTGCTCATAGAATTTCTTTTGGAACCTGCGAAGCGAAAACCGGAGTATAAACGGAAGAATAACAGCAGTAAACACCCTGAGTAAAAGGTATATCAGCAATAAAATAAAAAGGAATCTTAGTAAGCCCATAGACAAAATTTACGGTTTGGCAATATGGATTGCGAATTTACTGCTTTTTGTATTAACGATGGGTAGCGCTGGAAATTTTATAATTCTTTGGCTATCTGGCATTCTGTTGCGCCAATAACAGACACAAGAAAAGGAGGCAATTTACATTACCTCCTTTTATATCTTTTGGGTCAGCCGAAGCTGATATGTTAAGATTTGTGTTTTCCTTCGTCAGAAACAGTCAGTTTTTTTCTGCCTTTTGCTCTGCGTGCAGCAAGAACTCTACGGCCATTGGCAGTTGACATTCTTTCCCTGAAACCGTGTTTGTTCCTTCTTTTCCTTTGTGATGGCTGAAATGTTCTCTTACTCATAGTCGTGTTTTTTGGGACTGCAAAGATAGAAACATAATTCTATTGTACAAGCAATCAGCATAATTTTTTTGTTAGTTTTTTGCTTAATGATTTGAGCCTAAAAAAGAAAGCCAGCCTTTTTTGAGGCTGACTTTCACAGTGATGTAATAATTAAGCAATTGCTCCGGATGCCGGAATGTTTTTTAGTGTTTCAGTCAGATAAATCCAGAATTTATTTACCGACTCAACATGAACTTTTTCGTCTGGTGAGTGAGGGTAACGGATGGTTGGTCCAAATGAAATCATATCCCAGTTAGGATAAACAGCACCCAATAATCCACATTCCAAACCGGCGTGTATAGCCTTGATTTCAGGAATCTTACCAAACCTGTTGTTATAAACAGCCTGCATAGTTTTCAGGATTGCTGAATCGGGGTTGGGTTTCCAGCCCGGATATTCACCTTCAAATACAACCTTTGCGCCAGCCAGTTCAAAAATACTGCCCATCATGTGAACAAGGTCTTTCTTGGCTGAATTAACTGAACTACGCAGCAAGCAGCTAATTTTGATAACCCCATTTTCTGATTTGATAATGGAAAGATTGGTTGAAGTTTCAACCAGCCCTATCATCGAATCGCTCATGCGGATAACCCCATTTGGGCATCCATAAACAGCTCTTAACATGCGGTTTTGGGTATCGGTATCAATCAAACCCGATGGCATGGCGGTTTTTTCTGCAGTAATCTTTAAACCGGGTTCGGTAACTGATAACTCAGCCTTGATGGTGGCTGCCTGGTCGAGAATACACTTTTCGAATTTTTCTTTTTCAGTTTCAGGGATGGTAACAATAGCATGGCCTTCGCGTGGAATGGCGTTGCGCATATTTCCTGCTTCAAGCGAAGCAAGCCTGAGGTTGTGTTTTTTAACCCCATGCCAAATAATTCGTGTAAGGATTTTGCACGAGTTACCACGCCCGATGGGAATATCAAGTCCTGAATGTCCGCCTTTAAGACCGGTTATATTTATTTTATAAGCTATCGTTCCTGCTTCGGTTCCAACACTTTTATATGGAAAATCAAAACTACCATCAATACCTCCGGCACAACCGATATAAAGTTCGCCTTCGTCTTCCGAATCGAGATTCAACAGAATATCGCCTTTCAGAATTCCTGGTTTCAGTTCAAATGCACCGGTCATTCCGGTCTCTTCGTCAATGGTAAAAAGTGCTTCAACCGGGCCGTGGACAAGCTCTTTCGATTCGAGAACAGCCATAATAGCAGCTACACCCATTCCGTTGTCGGCACCAAGGGTAGTACCATTGGCCCTTACCCATTCCCCATCAACAATCGGCTCAATCGGGTCTTTTTCGAAATCGTGTACTTTGTCGCTGTTTTTTTGCGGAACCATATCGAGGTGTGATTGCAATACAACACCTTTGCGGTTTTCCATGCCAGGGGTGGCTGGTTTACGGATCATAACATTTCCCGCTTCATCAACAATCGTTTCAAGACCGAGCGACAAGCCGAACTCTTTCATAAACTGAATGATACGTTCTTCTTTTTTTGAAGGTCTGGGAATTTGTGTAAGGCTGTAGAAATGTTTCCATACGGCCTTTGGTTCAAGGTTAAGAATTTGGTTACTCATTGAAATTAAGATTTATAATGTAAGTTATTGAATTTTAGAAATGATTCGCTAAGGTACAACTTTTAACAATGGTTGTTGAACTTTCGGGGGAAATTGATCAGATTGTGTAGTGTGTATATGCTTTGGCCAGGGAGTCTTAACCATATAAAATTGTTACCGGGAAAACTCTCAGGAAACTTAAAACGATAAAGCAACCTCTTCTTTTTCTGGACTATACATTAATACCATAAATGTACTACCGACTTGGTTTCAAAGAAAGGCTCTTTAAAATACCTGCTGAGTTTGTAAATCTGGTATTTTCCGCCCGATTCTTTCAATTCAGTAGTCAGATCGCCCCCTTTTAGATAGAGAATGCCATTGTGCAGCGGATTCTTCGATGGTTTGGCAATGTTCTTTTTTGTCCATGCTGTAAATTCCGGCAAGGAAGTAACAGCGCGGCTTACAATAAAATCGTACTTGCCGGTTATTGATTCAGCTCTGCAGTTCGAAGTGGTTACATTTTTAAGATCAAGTGCTTCTGCAACTGCGTTCACCACTTTAATTTTCTTTCCGATAGAATCAACCAGATGAAAATCAACATCAGGAAAGAGAATTGCCAGCGGAATACCGGGGAATCCACCGCCGGTACCTACATCAAGCACCTGGCTTCCGGCAGCAATCTTTATTACCATTGCGATCCCAAGTGAGTGGAGCACATGTCTTTCATACAAATAATCAATATCCTTGCGGGAAATAACATTGATGGCTACATTCCATTCACTGTAAAGGTTCTGCAAGGCTGAAAACTGTGCCTCTTGCTCGGAGCTAAGACCGGGCATGTATTTTTTAATTAATTCCATAGCGGTTATTTTAGCTTGTAGGGTAGCCACACTTCAACACAAGTGCCTTCGCCTTCGACTGAGGAAATTGCAATTCTGCCATTATGCAGCTTCACAATTTTAGCGATCAGCGAAAGGCCGATGCCATGGCCGGTGATTTTCTGTGCGTTTTGAGCCCTGAAAAATGGTTCAAAAATGTGTGGAAGATCTTCTTTGGAAATTCCTATGCCCTTGTCTTCAACCTTTAGATGAATATCGTCAGAGTTATAACTAAGTGTGGCCGATACTGTTTTTCCCAGCGAAAATTTACAAGCATTATCGAGCAGGTTAACAATAATCAACTTCAAAAGATTTTCGTTACCGGTAAGGGCTAAATCCTGATCTTCATCTTCTGTATTGTCGTTGATGATGGTTTCTATGTTGTATTCAGGATGTATCAGCAGGATGTCAGACTGGGTTTGCAAGAACAATTCGTCGAACCTTACCGATGATATTTTAAGCGATTTAATGTCCTGCTCTGTGCGGGCAATTTCGAGCAGATTATTGGCCAGCGATGTTAAACTGCGGGCATCTTCGAGCAGTGATTGCAGCACCTCTTTGTATTCTGAAGCTTCACGTGGTTTCATTAACGCAACTTCTATCTGACTGGTTACTGAAGCTAGTGGCGTTCTTAGTTCGTGTGAAGCATTTGATACAAAGCTCTTCTGCACCATAAAAGCGTTTTCGATACGGTCGAGCATTTTGTTGAAGGTAATTGCCAGGTTTGCGATTTCATCTGTGCCATTACCTTCATCAACACGCTGGGTCAGGTTGGTTCCTGAAATGTTGGATACCTGCGTAACCACTTCGGAGATAGGTCTTAATGATTGTCGGGAAAAAAACAATCCCGTAAGGATGGTGAGGACAATAGAACTTATCAGTCCTATCAGAAGCACGAGTAAGAGATTATTGAGTTTTGTGATACCATAAGTGTCAACTGCTGAAGCTATAACAACAAACCTCCTTAGGTCGTTGGAGTAAAGCAGTCCTATGGCTTCACGGTTTCCTTGCCGGAAAGCAAATTCGCCGTCATTCCTGATTTTTGAAAGCAATGTTTCCGAGATTTCCAGGCTCGATGAGTCAACGTTGGTATAAATCTGGCTTTTCTTGAAATAGTCGAAAACAACAACTTCTTCACCCAGCAGGGCACTGTAGTTGCTGCTGTCAATGATCCGCAAGAGGTTGTCGTTGATTTCTTTTACTTCAATCAGGAGTTTGGATGTATTTATGGCCCGTTCTTTCAGCCTTTGTGTAAACTCCTGTTTTCTGTAGTTGGCTGTTAATGTGTAAATTAGTATTGAGAAGGTAATCAATATACCTCCGACAAGCAATGCAAACTGCAGGGTAAGGCGGGTTCTAATCTGCATTCGGGCCGGCTTCTTTTAAAACATAACCCATTCCAATATGGGTGTGAATTAACTTTACAGGGAAGTTCCTGTCAATTTTTTTTCGTAGAAAATTTACATACACTTCAATTACATTCGTACCGGTATCGAAATTGATATTCCAGATTTTATCCGCGATATCGGCTTTTGAAATAACCTTTCCTTTGTTTTTAATCAGGTATTCGAGCAGGGCGAACTCTTTGGCTGTCAGCTCAATATTTACTTCTCCACGGCTCACGGTTTTACTATCGAGGTCCATAGTGAGATCGGCAATTTTCAGCACCGTATGGCTCTGAATATCTGCCTGGGCCCTTTTCAGCAATGCCTTTATACGGGCTAACAACTCCCTGAATTCAAAAGGCTTCACAATATAATCGTCGGCCCCTTTTTCAAAACCAAGCAATTTATCTTCGGTACTTCCAAGGGCTGTGAGCATTATAATTGGGACATCGGGATTTTTTATCCTGATTCCGGCACACAATTCATAGCCATTGATCTGTGGAAGATTCACATCGAGGATAATAAGGTTGTATTCGTTGGTTTCGGCCATGCGCTTGCCGATAAATCCATCGTAAGCAACTTCTGTTCTGAATCCATTCTCTTCCAGTCCTTTACAGATAGAATCGGCCATTTTAACATGGTCTTCAACAATGAGAATCCTGATATCAGACATAGCAATTTGATTGAAAGAAAGTGAGTTAATCAAACGACTAAATTACACAATTTCGCGCCAAGTGTGTAAATTGTTTGTTGATTGATCTTTGACTTCATCAGTATTGTTAACAGGCTATTTATATCTTTGCACGCAAAATCAGCTAAACTCAACATGAATAGAATCGCTTTTCCGATCATTGCTTTATTATTTATGCATTTTCATCCGGGCGATGCAAATGCCCAGTCATCTTCCTCCAGAATAACCTATACTGAGTACATTCAGACATACAAAGATATTGCCATCCGGAAAATGAACGAGTATAAAATTCCTGCCAGTATTACACTTGCACAGGGTTTGCTCGAATCGGGAAGTGGAAATTCGGCCCTTTCGGTCGAAGCCAATAACCATTTTGGTATCAAATGTCATAAAGAGTGGACCGGTATGACCTATACCATGGATGATGATACGAAGAATGAGTGTTTCAGAAAGTATGCCAATCCGGAAGAATCATACAACGATCATTCGTTATTCCTTACTACAAGGCCGAGATATGCCTCGCTTTTTGAATTGGATATTAAGGATTATAAAGGTTGGGCAAATGGGTTGAAAAATGCCGGCTATGCTACGAACCCACGCTACGCCGATATGCTGATAAAGATTATTGAAGAGAATGAGCTTTATCTGTACGACAGAAATATGGAACCGGTTGCAAAGAAAGATAAAAAGGAAAAGACATCTGAAAAGGAACAGAAAAAGGGAGAGGGGATCAACCCTGATATAAGTAAATTCAAATTCCTTGAAGTGGCTGAAGGCAACCGCAAAATATACATCAATAACAATGTGAAATTGATTTTTGCCAGGGAGGATGACAATCCTCAAACCATTGCTCATGATTTGGGAATTCACGCTTTCCAGGTTTTACAGTATAATGAACTTGGGAAGCATGAAGAATTGCATGAAGGTCAGTTGATTTATGTTGAGCCTAAGAAACGCAAAGCATCTGTTGAAAGCCATGTTTTCAGAAGCGGTGAAACCATGCGCGATGTTTCACAGCTTTACGCGATAAAACTTAAATCGCTCTACAAAAAGAACAAAATTGCCGAAGGGCATGAGCCAGAGCCTGGTACAAAACTCTACCTGAAAAAGAACAAACCCTGATCATTGCTATCAGAAAAATTTCTGCAAAATATTTCAAAATGTGAAGTTACTTTTTGTTGAAAATCTGATAAACAGTATCAATCTGGAAGTTAAATGCGACGGGGTGGTCCAATGCAGCTACCGAAAAAAAGGAAACTGGTAGTTCTTTAGATTGATGGTTAATAATATTTGGTTATTGTTGGTTGCAAAGCGCTGTTGAAGAATGGCGCTTTGCTATTTTAAGGTGTTGAAAACCAGTTTATTATTTATAATGGTAACCAATGTTGGGTTTTTCTCACCTTTCCGGGTGATAATAACCGGATCGGCTTCACTGCTGATGTTTCCAATCTTCAGGCCTTCATTTTTATTGTTGAAAGCCACTACCTTGCTGCTTTTTATATCACGAACTGCCACCCAGCTCTCTTTTGCAGATTTATAAATGAATGGTTTTGAGAAATTTGCCGCTGTTAATTTTGCAGAAGCGATCTCCTTTTTCATTTTAGAGAAAACAACCACTTTTCCGTTGCCGCAAAACATAAAATCTTTTGACCCGTCTAGATCAAAATCGAGGTAGTTGAACCATGGATTGCTTCCAAAATCCCCGAAATTACTTTCACTGATTTTCTCGTTCCCATCAATATAGACCAGGTTTCCCGATGCAGAAGCCATCAGGAAAATACCTTTGTTGTTGGTTCTGTTTTCAAACAAATCAGATTGTGCTGAAATGCGAAATGAATCGCTCACTTTTACTCTTTCTCTGCCGCGACGATCCACAATACTGATCCGCCCTTTTATATCGGTGAAGACAAGATAATCTTTTCCACCGGTCCTGATAAACTGAACCGGACCTGACAGTTTATCCTTCATTGATGGTTTGCGCCAGTCAGGCAGTTCGTTTCCCTTAATGGTAATATTGTGAAGCAGCCCATCATTCCCCCGGTAAAGTACTCGGTAATCTTTATTATTGTCATAATCGAGCAGGGCAATGTTGCAGGTGTTCCCGGATGGAATTTTAACCGGGGAATTTTTAAGCTCTTTCCCGGATTGATCAAGAAGATGGAGATGGGTATCAGTGCCAACCAGGTAATTCGTACCTCTTTGTCCATTCAGCTCAATTTCATAAATATCAGGCACCGGTTTGCCTTTACATTCAAACGACCAGCGCTTGTCACCTTTTTTTGAGAATGCGGTCAGGGTGTTCTTGTAGATGGTAAAAATGACCTCAGCGGTATTCCGGCCTACTGGTAGCGCCAAATTTGCTTTTATGGCATTTTCCGTGCTTTTCAAATCTGTATCCTCAGTCGGCTGTTCATCATTCTGATTACCTGGTTTTTTATTTGATGCTGACTCGCTCTCAGCCAGGTTGCTGTCATCTCTTCCCACTTCATTTTCCGATGTTTTATCAGAGGTTTTATTCAAAATGGCAACAGCATGGGTAAATAGAAATGGTTCTCCGGCACTGTATTGCATACAAATCAGGCGCGACGAAGCCGGTACCTGACTCCATTTCGAAGAGTTTTTCCGGGCTTCTTTTGAAATTGATTCTTTTAAATAGGCTATGCATTGCTCCGGAATTGCCAGGATGGTAATACTGCTTTTTTCAAGCATTATAGCTGCGAGTTCTTTATAGGTTTCGGTGGTGCCGAAAAGCTGGTTTTCGGCCCGGTCATTTTCATAATCTTCAAGCAGTTTTGCCGTTGGTGATATTATCAGGTTTTGATCGCTAATCAGGCAATAGGCTCTATGGCCGGTTGCAAATAAACTCCCCCATAAATGCTGTGGCAGGTCGGTGGCAGTCAGAATTTTTATTTCTCCATTAAAAGGTTTCAGGTAGGGCCTGAGTAAAATCCGGGTGCTGTCCTGGTTTTTTATACCAACCATGATAATTCTGGCTGAATCATTTCCTTTGAAAAACCGGGGCAAAGCAACCAGGCTAACTGTATTTCCAATCCAGGCGCGCAAATGTTCAGCTTTTCTGAAAATCTCCTTTGAAGTAGTTCGATTGGCCGAGTCGTAACCGATAAGCTGCAAGGTATCTTTCAGAAAAAAACGAGAACTGTAAAGCTTTTGATCGCTGACAGAAAGGCTTATCACAAAAGCGGTCTCTTTTGGCAGCAATTTCAGGTGTGAAGTTTCACCGGGTTCCTGATCTGAAAGTATTGTTGTATCGCTTAGCCCGCAGGTGAACCCGTCCATCAGCACCCTGTTTTGCTCAAAATGCAGATCAAGTGAGGTCCAGGCGTTGATTGGAGAACCGGCAAAATCGAAGGGGTTGTTTTCAGTTGACTGCAGAAATACTTCGGCCAGTTTTAGGTTGTTGAGCATCAGCACCCCATCTACATTTTTGCCCGAAGTCTTTGCAAGTCGAGCAAAGCATTGATCGTCAATCAGCGTTTGTTTTTTTGCGGCAGCAGCTATTGATTGGTCAATAATCTCTCTCTTAAATGCAATAGCAAGGATTCCGCGATGCACCCAAAACCAGATTTCCTGATTTTCGATGCTGATACTGAATAGGTCTCCAGATACCTTATTCAGATTAATACCATCAGGCAACAGGCTTTTAACCTGTTTGCGGATTTCGTTGGGAGTTGATTTTCCGATTCCGGCCAGAAAAAGCATTTCAGGTGCCTGTAATGAATCAGGTACTATGCAGATAATCACCTCTTTCTCATTTGCAACTTCAGCAAAAAAGGAATTACCTGCTGAAATTTCAGTTATTTTCTCCGAAAGGGTTCTGATTCCGAAAGTGCTTTTGGCTTTTTCGAGTATTTTAAAAATTTCGGATGTTTGTATTATAGTAATCAGTTTGTTCAGCGAACTGCTTTTTACGATAATGGCTGAACTTGCCGGGATTGCAGTGTCCACAGGCGATATCGGCTCTTTCAGAAAAAGGTAGTAGCTGCGTATAGGGAAAAATGCAAGGATAACAAGCCCGGCTAATAGAGCAATCAGCAGGTATAAACGGTATTTTTTCATCAGAATAAAAAGTAAGATGCTCAAATATAAGCCCTAATCCTGATGAGATTTTATAAACACACGATTACTAATCAACAACAGTATGTTCATAAACCCGGGATATTTGTTCTGATTTTGACAGATGCTGCCCGATGAAAGCGAAATAATTTGTAGGTTTGGAACAAATTATCAATTATGAGATTTATTTTCGTCCATCCTTTACGCAGCATCGGTTTGGTTTTATTACTGGCAATTATGTCGCTGACTGAAACTGTTGTCGCACAGGATAACGAATACAAGGATGCAGAAAAGTGTCTTGAAAGAAGAGGCCTTGAATATGGTGGTGTCGCCGGGTTTTACATTGCCGGCCGTGCATCCGCTGAATTTTATTCTGGCAAACCGGGAAATGAAAACAACGTTGAGTATGTTTTTAAAAATCAGTATTGGAATGATGATATTTACCAGTTACTGAATGCTTACGATACGATTATCATCAGGGAGTATCCCGAAAAGATGAAATACAATCCGGCTTTTTCGTTCGGCCTGTTTGCAAAATACGATATGAATTGCCACAACGCAATTTATCTGCAATTTTCATATGCTAAATTAACCGCGAGAGACGTGGTATCACTCGAGGTTGATCCTCCGATTGACTATCTGGCCGAGCCCGATTTAAGGCTCTGCCCCATCTACGGGATTGAAGAGCGCAATATGGTTGATTTGGGTTTTACCCACTCGGTTGGCAACAACAGCGTTGCCCGGTTTATGTTTGGCGGTGGGATTAATATGAATAATTCACTGGTCAAAGAGCATATTCTTAAAATTGAAAGCGCCATCCCAAATACTTATGCAGACAGGGATTTTAATCTGGTGAATATTTATGGTAGCGGGTCGTATATTCCCGGCACAGGCAATACCGGTTATGAAAACAGGCAGGGCGGAATTGGCTTCGGGATTTTTGGCACAGTTGGTGGTCGTTTCGAATTTAGCCCGGTGATTGCCATTGAGCCCGGTTTCACTGTTTATTATAAAAAGATTGCTGTTGATCCCTCCGGCGGATTTGTACCTCAGTTTAACTTCTTTGTCAGGATATGCTTCCGCGACCTGGTTACTTTTACAGAATAAATTACAGTTCCAGTTTTAATTGTTCGCTTACCCTGAACGTTTTACGGTGCCAAATAGTTTGCCCATGTTCTAAAATTGCTCTTCGGTGATGAAGTGTTGGGTAGCCCTTATTTTGATCCCAGCCATATTCTGGAAACCCTGCATGAAGTTGTAGCATAAATTCATCGCGGTGGGTTTTGGCCAGAACAGAGGCAGCCGCAATAGACAGGTAAATTCCATCTCCCTTTATAATGCACTGATGATCAATGCCTTGATAAGGGATGAAACGGTTGCCATCAATTAATAAAAGTTCAGGTTTAATATTGAGTCCGGCGATTGCTTTGTGCATGGCTAGAAATGACGCTCTCAGTATGTTGATCTCGTCAATCTCCTTTGGGCTGACAGAGGCCACGCTCCAGGCAATTGCTTCTTCTTCAATCTGAATCCTGAGCTTGTTTCGTTGCTTTTCGCTGAGTTTTTTTGAATCGTTCAGTTCATTGCTTTTAAAACCTTCGGGAAGTATTACTGCCGCGGCATAAACAGGCCCTGCCAGGCAACCTCTGCCAGCTTCATCGGCACCAGCTTCAAGCATTCCATTCTCTGAAAAACAAAGTTTAAGCATCTATAAATTGAGACGGTTTAAAATGGCCACAGCAAAAAACAACAGTAGCAATGTATCATGAATCCAACTTCTTTTACTGCTTGAAACCGAATAGGCAATCATAGCTGCTGCAGGCATAAATACAAGTGGCAGCATGGCCAGAAATGATTCGCCCGATAAAAAAGCTGCTGCGAGTCCTGCCAGTGCAAAATGACTGATTACCCACATTTTTTTTCTGATACTGATTATTTTTTCAGATGTATCGGAAAAATAGTGCATTGCGGAAATAATTATCCATAAAGCGAAAATACCCAATGAGATAAATTCCAGAGGCCTGGGTTTTTGAAGCGTAAAGCTGAAGTTTGTAAACAGTTTTTCGTATAAATTGATAGCAAATGCCAGGTTGTCGTTCCACAAATAGAGTAGTGCAAGATAGAGATAAGGGAGAATCAGCCCCATTAAAGAGATAACCCATTCGCGCCATGTGTTTATCCTGAAGGTGAAAAAGCCAAGCCATATAAACACCGCAAAAATAATGGTCGGAGGCGATATCATGGATGCAATTGAAATGGCAACTCCCGCATTCATTACCTGATTAAAAGGATATTGCTCTCCATAGAGATCCATCACGCTGTGAAGGCTGAAGAGCAGCAGCAGGAGAGAGGCAAGCGTAACAATTAGATGATATGGATCAGGTGAAAAAAGCATTAGTACCAAAGCAATGATGGCTGGGAAAACAGATTGCCTCGGGCTTATATCGTGCCTTACCAGAATGGCATTCAACGCAATCGTCAGAGTGATTGTGAGCAGAATAACCAAAGGCCGTGAAATGGTGGGAAAATTATAGATCAGTTCGTAAATCCAGACTCCAATCGGCGCCGTTGGTTCAGGATCAGCTACGGAAGGAAAATCAACCTGAGGGGTAATAAAATAGACCACGGCTAAAATTCCGATAACCAGAATCTGTGAAAGAATCCCTGCTTTGGATAGTTTTTTAAACATCAGGCTTTCCGGATAAAATCAAAACAGATCAAAACCAATATCTTTTCGCATTGCTTTGCCCTGATACTTGATTTTCAAAGCAGTTTCGTAGGAACACTCAAGTGCTTTTTGTGCAGTTTCAGCCAGGGTAGTTGCTGCCATCACTCTGCCACCAGAGGTAATCACTTTACCCGATGTTTCTTCAATTCGGGTACCTGCATGAAAGATCATGCTTTGGGTTTCGGTGTCTAGTCCTTCAATCGGGAATCCTTTTAAATAGTTGCCCGGATAGCCGCCCGAAACCAACATAACAGTGGCAGCGCATCGGTCGTCAAATTCAATATTTGCTTTATCGAGCGATTGATCGGCAACTTTTTTAAGGAGATAGACCAGGTCTGTTTTAATGCGTGGGATAACCGATTCCGTTTCAGGATCGCCCATTCTTACATTGTATTCAATAACCTTGGGATTTCCGTTTACGTTAATCAGGCCGAAAAATATAAACCCTTTATAATCAATGCCATCCGTGTTTAGCCCCTGAATTGTCGGTTCAATAATTTGCAAACGTACCTTTTCCATAAATTCCGCATCGGCAAACGGAACGGGTGAAACAGAGCCCATTCCACCGGTGTTGGGGCCTGTATCGCCTTCGCCAATTCGTTTATAATCTTTGGCTTCGGGGAGCAACAACCATGACTTGCCATCTGTAAGCACAAAAACCGATAATTCAATACCTGCCAGAAATTCTTCTATCACGATTTTCTCAGATGCAATTCCAAACCTTGCATTATCGAGCATTTCGGTGATTTCGTGATCTGCATCATCCATATTTTCGCAAATAACTACCCCTTTTCCGGCAGCAAGTCCGTCAGCCTTAATAACATACGGTGGCTTCAGGGAACGAAGAAAATACTTCGCCGCTGCAGTTTCGGATGCAGTAAAAGAACGATAAGCCGCGGTAGGGATTCCATGGCGTTGCATAAATGCTTTGGCAAAATCCTTGCTGCCTTCAAGCCTTGCACCTGATCTTGATGGTCCGATTAACGATATTTCACCAAGTAGCCCATCTTCTTTGAAAAAGTCGGCGATACCATTAACCAGTGGCTCTTCGGGGCCGACAATAACCATATCAATGTCATTTTCGAGTACAAAGAGTTTAATGCCCTCAAAATCATTGATATCTAACTCGACATTGATTCCGGTAAGCCCGGTTCCTGCATTTCCCGGTGCAATAAAAAGCTTTTGAATTTCAGAACTTTGAGCCAGTTTCCAGGCAATAGCATGTTCGCGGCCGCCCGAACCAAGCAAAAGGATATTCATAAAATCGTTTTTTTTACAAAGTAACGAAATAATACAAAACCTAAAAAAATCAAATCATTGATCATTAGGTGTTGTATTTGAGATATTGTTTTTCTGAAACAAAAAAAAGCCTCACAAAGGAGGCTATAGTATTAAAGCTTAAGATTTTATTTACCTTCAAGCCTTTTCTTTTCTGCAATTTTCTTCAGGGCTTCTTCCTGCACCGCCTTGGTAACCGGCATGTACTGGTAAAATTCCATCGAATAGTTGGCTCTTCCGCTCGAAAGGTTACGCAATGAGGTAGCGTAGCCAAACATCTCCATCAATGGAACAAAACCATTGAGCTTTTGTGAACCTTTGCGATGACGGCGCATTGATTCAATTTTGCCCCTGCGCTTGTTGAGGTTGCCAACAATATCTCCGATGTAATCATCGGGTGTGTTGACTTCAATTTTCATAACAGGCTCAAGAAGCAGAGGCGTTGCTTTCATAAATCCCTGCTTAAAGCAGATAGATGAACATATCTGGAAAGCAAAATCTGATGAATCCACAGGGTGGAATTGACCGTCGAGCAGAACTACTTTTACATCCACAACCGGGAAACCGGCCAGGACACCATCGGCCATTGTTTTGACAATACCTTTATTGACAGAAGGAATGTACTCATTTGGAATCGAACCACCTTTAATTTTGTCAATAAATTCATAACCCTTGCCTTCGTTTGGCTCAAGCCGGAGATAGGTTTGTGCAAACTGACCTTTACCACCCGATTGTTTTGAGTGGCGATACTCGATTTCAACTTCCTGTGAGATGGTTTCGCGGTAAGCAACAGAAGGTTCGCCAACCACTACTTCAATTCCGAATTCGTGCTTCAACCTGTCAACAATAATTTCAAGGTGCAATTCGCCCATTCCGGCGATGACAGTTTCTTCAGTTTCTTCATCAAAGCGGGCATGGAAGGAAGGATCTTCGTTTACCAGTTTTGAAAGTGCTTCACCAAGTTTTCCCTGATCTTTCCGGGTTGCGGGATTGATCTTCAGCTCAATTACACTTGGTGGAATATGGATTGATTCGAGGTGAAGCTGATGCTCCATGTCGCATAGAGTATCACCGGTTTTGGTGTATTTTAAGCCAATCAGTGCAACAATATCGCCAGGGCCAGCTTCGCTGACTTCTTCACGGTCTTTGGCGTGGATTTTAAGAATACGCCCGATACGCTCAGGTTTGCCTTTGGTTGAGTTCATCATCTGCATTCCACTTCTGACAGTACCTGAATAAATCCTGACGAAAGTCTGCTGACCAACATAAGGGTCGTGAATCAGTTTGAAAGCAAGTGCGGCAAATGGATCTTTTGGCGAAGGGTTGCGATGACGAGCCTTTTCGTGGTCGTCAACATCCATTCCAACAACTGCGCCGACATCAATTGGTGTAGGAAGATAATCAACAACGGCATCAAGCAATTGTGTGATACCTTTATTTTTGTAAGCTGCCCCACAAAACACAGGGGTAATCAGGAGTTTAAGTGTTGCTTCGCGGGCTGCAGTTTTAATCAGCTCATTCGGAACCTCCTTATCATCGAGGAAAAGCTCAAGAATCTCTTCGTTGAAATCAGCAAGGCGCTCAATCAACAGTTGCCTGTATTCATGAGCCTGTGCCAACATATTTTCCGGAATTTCAGAAACAATGGTTTCAATTTCTTTGAAAGTGTACATCTTCCACGCAATCAGGTCAATAATTCCCTTGAAATCCTCTTCCTGACCTACGGGAATCTGAAATGCAACTGCTCTGGCATCGAGGTTGTCGTTCATTTGTTTGAGCACATCGAGGTAATCAGCGCCGGTGCGGTCAATTTTATTAACGAAGGCAATTCTGGGTACTTTATATCTTTCAGCTTGATTCCAGACTGTTTCACTTTGAGGTTCAACACCTCCAACAGCACAGAAAAGAGCAACCATGCCATCAATTACACGAAGCGAGCGCTCTACTTCAACAGTAAAATCAACGTGACCGGGAGTATCAATAATATTGATCTGTGTATCTTTCCACATGCAGGTAATGGCTGCAGATGCGATGGTGATTCCACGCTCCTGTTCCTGTTTCATAAAGTCCATAGTGGCTTGTCCGTCGTGAACTTCGCCAACTTTGCGGTTAACACCGGTAAAAAATAATAATCGTTCGGTTGTGGTGGTTTTGCCGGCATCAATGTGAGCGGCAATTCCAATGTTTCTGAGTTTGGTTGATGACATGTTAAATTTATAAGTGATCGGTTACTTTAATCAGGCCGGCAAAACAAATGATTATTTCTGACCTTTTGAACATCAGAAGGTTAATTAATTATTAAGCTTTTAACAGGGAACAAATTAGAGGCCTGAAACGGGCGGCAAAAATACAAATTTATATTTTACGACAAACATAACAGAATTATTATTTTTTTGTTTCCGGGAATCCCGGTTTTTATGAATTTGAATGGTGAGTTTTCAATGAGATTAATTTCCGTTTCATGAAAGTTTTTTGCCTTTTCAATCCGGATATTAGAGGATTCAGCAAAAAAGTTTTGTGATTGATGGTTAGCCGGGCTACATTTGCTTTCGATAACAATGCAATACTAATGGAATCAGGAATAAAACATAGCTGGCAGTTTTTCAGGGCAAGGCTTGAAGCCTTTGTTTGGATTGCAGCTTTATTGCTTCTTGGATTTATGTCACCGACAGATGCTCATGCCAGCTTATGTCCGATTCATGCATCTGGTTTGGGCTTCTGCCCTGGCTGCGGTCTCGGACATTCCATCTCTTGGCTTTTCAGAGGTGAGTTTGTGCATTCGTTTAATGCGCATCCGCTGGGCATTGCAGCAGTTGTTATCCTCGTATGGCGGATAATAGCCATATTTAAAAAACCAGTATTTTATTACTAACTACTAAAAATTAATAACAATGGCAAACGTACTTTTACACCTGCCCGAATTGCAGGGAATGGAATTAAATCATGTTCAGATGCTGATAAAGGACTTCAGCGATAAACAAGCCCAGCAGTTTTCGGCAATTTACAGGGTTCGTCGTAAAGATCCACAGATTGTGTTACTAACCTGCCTGGCTGGATTCTTAGGCTTTGCTGGTATTCATCGGTTTATTATGAACCAGATTGGGATGGGAATACTCTATTTCTTCACTGCAGGGCTTTGTTTTATCGGAACCATAGTTGATGCGGTGAATTACCAGTCTCTGGCATTTGAATTTAATCGTAGCGTTGCCAATGAAGTGGCTCCGCTTGCAAAATCACTCGTAGACTGATAGTCAACTAATAGTTAACAGTTAAAAGTTAATTGGTTACAGATAGCAGCTGATAATCATTAGTTAATATTTGGAGTTTCGGATTCTTGAAAACCAACACCTGAAAACTTTTAACTATTTAGTTGTTACCTGTTAACTGATAAGTCCTCCGATTAACTGGTTAACATCACTGATCTGATGGCGTTCCAGATAATCTTCGATGCCTTTGATGATTTTGGTGGTTGCCTGTGGATCAATAAAATTGGCTGTGCCAACCTGTATGGCGCTGGCTCCGGCCAATAAAAATTCGATGGCATCAGTTGCAGTAGTGATACCGCCAATTCCAATGACAGGGATTTTAACAGCTCTTGCTACCTGCCATACCATTCTGAGCGCAACCGGCTTGATGGCTGGTCCTGATAATCCGCCGGTTATTGTTGAAAGGACCGGCTTTCTTTTTTCGGCATCAATAGCCATCCCCAACAGGGTGTTAATTAATGATACAGCATCCGCACCAGCGGCTTCAACTGCCTGGGCAATTTCAACAATACTGGTAACGTTGGGCGATAGTTTGACAATCAGGGTTTTGTCATAGACTTCGCGGACAGCCCTGGTTACAGCCGTTGCCGATGGACAACTTGTGCCAAATGCCATACCTCCTTCTTTCACATTTGGGCACGAAATGTTCAGTTCAATGGCACTGATGTGTTCGAGCTTATTCATTTTTGCTGCCACTTCAACATATCCTTCCACCGTTGAATCAGATACATTCGCGATAATGCAGTTGCTGTATTTTAACAGTTTCGGATAAATTGATTCAACAAAGTAATCAACCCCCTTATTCTGCAGCCCAACCGCATTCAGCATGCCCATAGGTGTTTCAGCCATGCGTGGATATGGATTGCCTTCGCGGTGCTTTGATGTGGTCGCTTTTACAAGAATCCCGCCAAGGGCATTTACATCTATAAAATCATCGAATTCCTCACCATAACCAAAAGTGCCTGATGCGGTGAGAACCGGATTTTTAAGGTTTAGTTTATGGATGTTTACTGAGAGATTGGCCATTTTTAAGTAAAAAGTAAAAAGTAAAAAGTAAAAAGTTTGAAGCTCAAAGTTTAAAGGCAAAAACTCAAAGTAAGAGGTAGAACCTTGTTTCGCGTATTCAACATTCCATCATTCCATACAACATTCTACCGATCAATTGAACAACCGACTTCTGTTTCGGCACTCCAGCCTTTTAATTCTTTGGAGTTGAAAACCGGTCCTTCGGTGCAAACACATCGGTTTCCCTGATGGGTATCAACAACACAGCAAAGGCAGGCGCCGATTCCGCAGGCCATTGTATTTTCGAGTGATACAAAGCAGGGGATGTTCTGTTTTTCAGCAATATGTGAAATGGCTTTCATCATTCCATCGGGTCCGCAGCAATAGATGGCTGAGAACGGCAGTTTTTCGCTTCTGAAAACAGAGTGAGCAGTTACCATCCCGGTTTCACCATGGCTTCCATCTTCTGTGGCAATTAATACTTTCCCAAACCGGCTGTACTCATCAGCCAGTAATATATCTTTTGCAGAACGGCCACCAATCAGCATAGTAACTTTATTATCTGACTTATTCAACTGTTCTGCCAGATACCATAAGGGTGCTACTCCACACCCACCGCCTACAAGAAGTACTTCTGAGTTTTCGCTTATCGGGAATCCATTACCGAGTGGAAGCATAATATTTACAGAGTTTCCAGTTTCGATATTTGCCAACGAACGGGTTCCATCTCCAACAGATTTGATCAGCAGGTGCATGGTGTTTTTTGCGTAATCAACCCTGTGGATGGAAAATGGCCTGCGAAGGTATGTGGTTGGAGAACCATCAATCCTCACTTCGGCAAACTGCCCGGCAAGCATTTGCGGCATGGCCTCGTTGCATTCCAGTTCAAGCAGGTTGTGATTGTCGTTCAGGGGCTGGTTTGAAATTACCCTGAAATCCAGAATGTGTTTTTTCATTGATATAATCTGTATCGTAAAATTAGAAAAAAAGCCCGCTATTACACGGACTTTTCATTTATTCTGATTTTGTTTCTTCGTCGGGTGCTTTTTCAATGGGCGCTTCTTCTTCGTCGAAATTGAGAAGATTATGCTGAAGCAATAAATTGTACCACGTTACAATTTTCTGCATGTGCGAAACATAAACCCTCTCCTTATCGTAATCGGGCATCATTTCACCAAAAAAGGTTTTTAGTTTGTTATTGTCGTTTTTGAAATCAGGCGCTTCTTTCCCTTCGAGTTTTTCAAACATGCTCTTTAGCACCTCTTTCAATGGCTTGTCTTCGGTTTCAGTAAAAATACTGATCTCCTCCAACGAGCTGATTTTGTCGTGTGTAAAAGCCTGAATGCGCTTCTGATCGACGATTGATTCAACAATTATCCCATTCTTTGCCTGTGCTACCATCTTATAGAGACCAGGTTTTCCGGCAATGGCCATGATTTCTTTCAAATCCATACGAGTCGTTAATTTTTTGACAAAAATAAGAATTAATAGGAATAATGGAAGAGAGATTTTTGAAAGAGAGAAAGAGCGATGGTTCGACAAGAGCTCATCACAGATGGAGCGATAGGGCGATGGAGTGAAAAAGCGTTCTGCGTTCTGGGTTCTACGTTAGCATCAGCTATTACCATGAAAGCCGGAGTAAATCCGAGTAAATCAGTGCTCGAAGATACCTGCCTACATGTGCGGTCAAGTAGATAGGCAGGCGTGATATCCGCGCTTTAAAAAAGGAAAAGGAGCGATGGAGCGATGGAGTGATTGGGCGAAGCATCGATAAAACGACTAAGAGGATGGGGAACTTGAAAATTGAAAGGATGGAAGAATTGAAAGATTGAAAGATTGAAAGAGGGTGTCAGGCTTAAAATACGATGACTTTCTGATGTTCAATTAGTCCTGACTTGTTGGTAAAACGCAGGAGGTAAATTCCTTGTTTCAGAAAACTGCTGTTAATTACGAAGTCGGAAGTGTTGTTAATGGTGTAACTCCCTAATTGTTTCCCTGTGATATTAAATAATTCGAGTTGTGCAGGTAGGAATAAGTCAGGGTTTGTCAACTTTATATTAATGTCATTAACAGCCGGATTGGGATAAACCAGAAAGGAACTGTTGATTGGTAATTCAGGTTTTTCGACCGAAACAACTCCGCCTGTTGTTGTATGCATTACAACACCATAATCACCAAAAACAAAACCATTGTCGGCATCGCTGAAATAGAGGCCATTGAGCGCAGATGATGTGCCTGAGTTTATGGGATTCCATGTATAGCCTCCATCGGTGGATTTGAACAAATTTTCATATTCTCCATCACCGATTGCATAACCGACATTCTGAGCAAAATAGACAGCCTTTAAGTCAATAAATCCGGTATAGTTAATTGTAACTGTATCCCAGCTGGAGCAACCATCAACGGATTTCAGAATTTTATTACTGCATACCAGAAAAGCTGTATCGCTCCCTAAAAAACAGATATCTTTTGCAATTCTATAGTCACCAATGATATCCATTGACCAGGAGTGCCCTTCATCAGTTGATTTGAAAACAGCCGTATTAACATAGTCATTTGAACCTGATATGAAAATAGTATCCTCCGAAATGTATTCAATGTCGGCGTATGTGGAATTGTTATTTGGAGAAACATCCTGCCAGGTAAAACCGCCATCTGATGTTAAAATCACTTTATAGCCGGCAATAATGCCATTTGTATTATCATAAAATTGAATATCATTGGCACCACATTCAAAGCCGGTATAGATACCTTCAGGTAGCCATGTGTATCCACCGTCTGTAGTAAAATTGAATTCATTTTCCTGGGTTGCAAGAAACCCATAACCATTACTCATAAAATACCTAACGCTGTGATAAAAATTATCATTGCCGATAACGTTCCATGTAAAGCCGCCATCGAAGGTTTTGAAAAGTTTGGGATCGGGTGCTCCACCACCATATCCGTCAGAAAGGATATAACCGGTATTAATATCCGTAAATTGAACAGAATAGATATGGTTATAGAATTGATGCTGGTAATGCTCTTCCCATGTAAATCCATTGTTATTTGAGATTAATATCTCGCCATTCGTCCCTACTGTAATAATCCTGGATTGGTTGATATTGCAAAGAGCGTTAACAAACAGACTTCCCCCTGGAAGTAATATTTCGACCCAGGTATTTCCTCCATCTTCGGTTACCAATACTTTTGAATAATACATCCAGGTATTTAACACAGCAACACCATGTTGCTCATCAGAAAAGTTGAACCGGCAATCAATACCTCCCCATTGTTCAAATACCAGATTCCACGTTTGTCCGGCATCGGTAGTTTTAAAAAGTGAGCCATCCCATTCTTCGTTCAGGTGCATAAAGCCTACTGTATCGTTTACAAAATACAGATCGGTCAATTGTCCATTCGGAATCAATGCAGGAATATTTTCAGTAATCCATGTATTGCCTGAATCGCTGGTTTTAAGCCATAAATTGCTTTTAGCATCGTAAGTGAAATTACTAAGGATGTACGCGGTCTGATTATCAATCATCACAATTTCATTCAGATCGAGATTCACTCCGCTTTCCACCTCAATCCAGGTTTCACCGGCATTGGTGGTTTTCAGAAGGAGACCTCCGTGTCCTGTCGCAAAGCCGGTTGAATCATTCATAAAACAGATATCATTGATGCATATCTGATCGTAAAGGATTCCGGAGCTGTACTTTAGTTCCCAGTTTGTACCTCCATCTGTGGTTTTTAATATCTGCTCTCTTCCACCACCAATAAATCCTGTCATTTCATCAATAAAAAACAGGCTGTTACAGACAAACTGGTTGTTCATCCCGGCAGGATTCAGGAGTATGTCCCATGTTTCTCCCAAATCCTCAGAGGTCATTATGGTAGATCCTTCACCAACGGCAATAATTTTGCCGGAGCCCGGGATTTGTGTTATGTCATTCAGTGTATGTTCCTGAGGTGTTGGTGTAATTCTTGACCAGGGGGCCTGCGCTGAAGTGTGGATAGAAAAGACTGCAATATGAGCTATTAATAAAACTGATTTTAATTGCATATACTTTGATGGTATAAAAGAACTATCAAATTTATGAAAATCATGTCAGATATCCTAAACTATATTTTGATAACCGGGAATGTTGGAAAGTTGGAATGTTGAATGGATGCAAGGATGGGGAACTTAATGCTATTTTTACTTTTTACTTTTTACTTTTTACTTTGAGCTTTATACTTTGAGCTTNNAGCTTAAATAACCCTATAATTCCGGTATTCTCCAATCCGCCATCCACTAAGGTTTTCGATGGTGTGGAGTAATCTCGATTTAAGTGGGAGCCGTTTTTGGGTTGGGTCGAAGTCGAATTCCCAGTTTTGTCTGTTGATACGCGATTGGATTACTTCAGGATGTGTACCTTCGAAATGTGCAAGGGAATCAATTTTTGAGTAGTCAAACCCTTCAGTTTTGGGAATATTCTTCTCTACCCATTCATCGTTATGCCAAAGTTTGTTGAAATTCTCCTGCTTGGCCTGCTGAGCTTCGGGCGGTTTTACCCAACCGTAATGATACATGGTTGCCTCCACGGCTTTTACATTCAGTGGCCTGCCATCTTTCCGAAATCCCTGTGCATCTCGGTAAGAGCGTATGGATTTGTCATTTCTGATTATTCTTACTTCGCGTCGGTACCATCTACGGCTATCGCCAACATAATCGTAAGAACCATAAAAATGCAGGTAGTTGAGCAGCAGCCCTTCCACTTCGGGTATTTCGCGCCATTTTAGCATGGCATCTTTCAGTGGCTGATGGTATTTCTCGTGCAACACCTCATCGCCCTGAATGTAAAATGCCCAATCGCTGTCGCTACTCAGGGCGTCAAAGGCTTTGTCGGTTTCAACGGCCAGCACGCGTCCTCTTTCACGCAGGCTGTCGTCCCAAATAGTATCAATTATTTTGATTTTCGGTGAGCCGATGCCTTCAATCAATTGCCTGGTTGCGTCGTCTGAATTCCCGACTGCCACCACAAACTCATCACACAAAGGAAGAATAGAAGTAATTGCTTCAACTACCGGATAATCGTACTTAACAGCATTGCGGATAAAGGTAAACCCGGAGACTTTCATTCAGCGAATTTTTGCAAATGTAGAAAGAAAATGGCGAATGGCACAGGGCTCATAGCAC
>DINP01000003.1 GCA_002426025.1 Bacteroidales bacterium UBA5537
AAATACACTAATTTAGATCGGTTTCAGATAGTTATATTTTTAGTATTTATACTGTTTGAAACAAATTCCAAATCAATAAAGTATTAATAAACAATAAATTAAAAGTTATGAAGAAAACTGCTCTGTTTATACTCTTAATTTTATTTGGCATAGGTTTAAACCTGAATGCCCAGGATTTTACCAACTACATTTCCTGCAAAGTAGATGGTAAAGACTATAAAGCCGAAGCCCGGAAAATGAGAATTCCCGTCAGAGGGTTTGAATACCTTGCTCTGGCTTCTTTCCAGGTTAGTCCTGATGTTCAGGTGTGGATCAGGCTCTATTATTTTACCGATAGCCTCAAACCGGGAACCTACCAGATTCTTTCCGAAGAGAACATCGAAAATGAATCAAAGAAAAAAGCCGACCGCGATTTGGTGTGGGCATTGGTTGATTATTCCGAAGAAACCAAAGGCCTCGGACATGCTTTTCACGATGGGGAGTCATTGAGTGGAACCATTACTATTGATAAGGTAAGCAAAACTTCAGTTGAAGGTAGCTTTGAAGCCACACTTAAGGGTGTGTATTACAAAAAACGTGCGGTTGCGACCATGACCGGTTCTGGAATTAAAGGCAATTTGCGGGATAAAGCAATTACCAAGGCCGGAGGCGGAATGCTTGCCAATGCCGGACCACACGACCACGACAATACCAAAAAGTCGGATGAAACCGATACCATCGTTTTGAGCGAAGGTCTGTTTCATCTTGATTGGTCAAAGGCTGAAAAAGAGGAAAAATAATGCACCTAAAGTAGCAATCTGTTTTCCATTAAAAAATAATTTTGAGGATATGTCTAAAAATCAAATGCAATGCGGAGCATCTTCCGGTGCAATTTACGGTTTGGGTTTTATCGGATCAGCCATCTATTTTATTTCTCATGCCGCAGGATTCTGGATGGGCGTGCTGGGGATTCTTAAATCCATAGTTTGGCCTGCCTTTTTGGTTTATGAAGCAATGAAGCATCTGGCGATGTAATTACTTGCATATTTCATATTTAGGCCAGTATGACTCCAATGCTTTTCTGATAGCTGCTCCAAATCCAGAGTAAGAACAGAACAGTTGTATAATGACTACTCACAATTCGGAGTAGTCATTATTGTTTAATTTCTATAAAATTGCTGATGGATAGGTTGATATTTTAAAACACATTATATTAGCAGTGGGCTTTGGGTGGTTCTGATATTTGAATGAGCAATCCCGAAGTCAGATATCTACGCAATATGAATTAACATTCTCTTTTCAGAGTATTTTAAAAATTGATAGTAAACATTTGTATTCATCACTTTCAAGTTCGGTTTATGAAAATCGCTTCTATTTTATTCTTATTGTATATAGGTTTCTCGCCAGTTTTTGGACAGGATAAGGATTTTAAGAAAGTTGGTATAGTCTATGATTTATATGATTCCATCTATCAGAATCATGTGGGACTTATTGGATCAAATGTTTCAGTAAAATCATATCCTCAGGATGCTAACCTTAATTTAATTATTGAAGGATTTCTTGACAATGAAATTAAAAATATTAACTGCCTGGAAGTACACAGGTTAGAATTTAGTGCTGAAGATATATATTGTATGATGGTAAGAAACGATTTGAGCCCGGTTTCTTCTTACGACATGATTATGGTCGTTAAAGATGTTGGAATTTCAGTGGTATATCCTATTCTTCCGTATGGATATTATACAAACAATTATAGAGGAAGGGGGATTATTACTTTTATTACGAATAAAGCACAAATTTATGCAAACCTGGGTGTTGAATTAATTAATACGTCAAACGGTAGAAGCAGAACCTATCATCTGGATGACGATTTGAGTGGTTCTGAATGGAGGTTGAAAGCTCTTCTCAGGACTAAACCAAATTACTTCTCTAATGATGAAAACAAAAAGGAACTAAGTAATGAAAAGATATTGGACATTCAAAAGTATCTTGTTGAAATGTACCGGTTACAAGTTTTTGAATTATTCTATGGAGACCGACTTTACAGAACTGTATTTGAATTATTTAACGAGAAAGGAAAGAAGTATAAGTCGCCCTGTAAATGGAATAACATGTGACAATAAGTAAACAGCCCCAAATTGAAAAAGCGGGTCAGGTAGTAAATTGAACCCAACTAAAGAATAGTCTCCAAACACAGCAATACCATTACCAGGAAGTAATAGATATTGATCAGAATAAAGGATGATCGGAATTGAACATCATCCTTTGATGGTCTAATTAATCCTATGAAGGATACAACCAATAGCAGTGAAATTAACCAGATGATATAAATTACCATCGGGTGGCTGAATTGATAGAATGCCGGCAGCATAAAGGCACTTACTGCGGTGGCTGCAATCCAAACAAAAGTCAGCCTGCGGATTTGTGTTGGGCTGAATTTTGTTGTAAGCGATTGTAAGCCTGCCATTTCATATTCGTGGCCATACCTGAGCAGCAACAGCCAGAAATGCGGGATTTGCCCAATAAAGAAAAAGAACCCAAGGGCAATGGCTGTTGGGTCTGATATTTTTCCACCTGCGGCAACCCAGCCAATTAAAGGGGGCAAGGCACCCACAATTCCTCCGGGCACTGCTGCAAAGGCTGTTTTTCGTTTGAGTGGCGTATATATTCCATTGTACCAGAAATAGGTTAGTAACCCCAGAAATGCGGCAATCAGGCCACTGAAATGGCATAAAAGATACAGTCCCGAAAAGGAAAACAGCGCGATAAAGATCCAGGATTCACCCAGAGTAAGCGTACCGGAAGGGATTGGTCTGTTTCTGGTGCGGGGCATAATCAGGTCGGTTTTGTACTCCTGAACCTGATTTAATGCAGAGGCAGCAGCGGCCAGTAAAAACACACCTGCCACCGGAAAAATAATGCCACGGGTGAACTCCCCGTGGCTTAATAAATATCCTGTAAAAGTGGTTAAGGCGACCGGAAGCGAAATGCTGAATTTTCCCAGTCTGGCAAAGGCCTTGGCATATAAAACAATCCTCCTTATCATTGAAGGGTTTTCAGGTACTCTATAATTTTGGCGACTTCCTCGTCTTTAAGCTGATTTTTGTAAGAAATCATTTGCCCTTTTACAAATCCTTTTACCACATCGGCATTTGGTTCGTAAATAGAACGCTTAATATATTCATCATCAGCAATAATTTCGCGCTCCTTGCCATCAGTTTCAACTACTACACTATGTCCGTAAACACCTTTAAATGAGGGGCCTACTATTTTGGTGCCATCGGCTGAGTGGCAGGCAATACAACCATTCAGTTCAACAAGGCGTCTGCCTTCGGCAGCAGGGTTGGCAACTTCACCGGCTTTCTGAGTAGTATCGGCCATTTTAGCATACCACGCATCAAAATCTTTCTGTGGCATTGCTTTCAGGTCGGTAAACATATAGGAATGGGAGAGGCCGCAGTATTCGGTGCAGAAGAGCTCGAAAGAGCCTTCTTTCTGGGCGATAAACCATATTTTGTTTCCCCTTCCGGGAACAATATCTTCCTTAACCCTGAATGCAGGGATGTAAAAGCTATGGATCACATCCAATGAAATAAGATCGAGTGAAACAGGCTTGTCAATTGGCACATAGAGTGTATCTGTTTTGATACCGTTCTCATATTCAAACATCCACGACCACATGCGGGCGGTCGCTTTAATTTTCATCGCATCAGCCGGTGCATTCTTCATAGGTGAGTATCCGGCCCATCCGTAGAAGAACATGATCAGTACCAGAATGGTGGGAATCACCGTCCAAACAATCTCAAGGGTGTTGCTACCATGCATTTGTGTGGCAACGGGATTGCGTTTTTGATTATACCGGTACATAAACCAGAGAATGGTTCCGGTTATCCCTACCAGAAATATGACCGAAATGCCGATTATAAAGAAAAAGGCATTGTCGGTGGTGGTTACAAAATTTGAGGCTTCTGAGTACATATCTTTTTATCTGTATAAATAATCGAAAAAGGTTACAACAATTACAGCCATGAAAATCAGAATAACGATAGTGGCCATAATCCGGTATATTTTCATGTCGAACTTTAGGTGCATAAAGTACAGCAGCACGGTTACCGCTTTAATGGTTGCAATAAGCATTGCAGCAGCAGTATTGTAGGGCCCGAGTTCGACACTGGTGATTAAAACGGTGATGATGGTCAGCGTTATGAGGGCCATCAGAACCAGAATATGGTCTCTGTAGGCAACAATATGGTGTTTTACTTCGCTCATGACGGTTTCGTATTAATGGATAAGGTAGAACAATGGAAAAAGGAAAATCCAGATTAAGTCAACAAGATGCCAGTAAAGCCCGCTGTTTTCTAGCAAAGCATAGTTGGTACCATCTATAGAACCACTTTTAACTTTGTACATCGAAACAGCCAGCAACACCATGCCCACGATAATATGAACGGCATGAAGGCCGGTCATAAAAAAATAGAGGCTGAAGAANNGTTGCACTGCTGACAAGAAGAATAACCGTATTAATAAAACCGATGGGAATGCTCAACTCCTCGTGGGCCAGGTGAAAGGCCACCGGATTTCTGAATCGGTAAACGGAATAGACAATAAACATCCCTCCGAAAAGCAGGATTTCAGTGAATATAAACAGCCACATTCCTATTTTGGAAGCAGTATCATCGCGATGTGGATCGGCGTGATGGGTTGCAGTTTGTTCCATGCTTCAGTAGTTTATTTATAATCGTATGGTTCGTGATCAACAATGGGAATATCTACAAAATTCTCAACAATAGGAGGTGAGGCTATTGACCATTCAAGTGTGCGGCCATCCCATGGATTATCTATTTCCTTCCCTGAGCCTTTGCGTGCCCTGAGCAGGTTTACAATAACGATAATCAAGCCGGTGACCATTATCCATGAACCTACGGTTGAAACCACGTTGGTTGAATGGAAGGTTTCAATATAATCGTAATAGCGGCGTGGCATACCCATCATTCCCAGAATAAACATGGGGAAATAAAGCACGTTGAAACCAATAAAAAAGATCACCAATCCGATATTGGCTACTTTCCCATTGTAAACCTTGCCGTAAATTTTCGGATACCAATAGTGTAAAGCGCCAAAGAATGCGAAGCCGGTTCCGCCAAATACGATATAATGGAAATGCGCAACTACAAAGGCTGTGTCGTGCACATGAATATCGGTAGCTAAAGATCCCAGAACCAGACCTGAGAAACCTCCGATCATAAATACGAAGATAAATCCGACAGCCCAGTAGAAGGGGGTCTGTAGATTGATAGAACCTTTGTAAAGCGTGGCTGTCCAGTTAAATACTTTGATGGCTGAAGGAATGGCAACCAGGAAGGTGATTAAAGAGAATACCCAACGGGCAGTTGAACTCATTCCTGATGTGTACATATGGTGTCCCCATACAAAGTAGCCGACAAATGCAATGGCCATGCTCGAAACAACCATGGCAGTGTAACCAAAAACTGCTTTTTTAGAAAAGGTGACAACAATCTCTGTTATCACGCCCATGGCAGGCAGAATCATTATATATACAGCCGGATGGGAATATATCCAGAAAAGATGCTGATAAAGAATGGGATCTCCACCAAGTGCCGGATCAAAGAACCCGATTCCCAGTGTGCGTTCGGCAATAACCATCAGGAAAGTGATACCAACGATAGGGGTGGCCAGTAGTTGAATCCAGCCGGTTCCATAAAGTGTCCAGCAGAATATTGGCATCCTGAAAAAACCCATACCAGGAGCTCTGAGCCTGTGCATGGTAACAAGGAAGTTTAGCCCTGTGAGAATGGACGAGAAGCCCAGGATAAATGCACCGGTTACTGCGGCAACAACATTGGTTTGTGTTTTTAAACTATAGGGAGCATAAAAGGTCCAGCCGGTATCGGGAGGCCCGTCGCCCATAAATTGGGATGATAAAACCACAATAGCGCCAATCATATAAAGATACCAGCTAAACAGATTGAGTTTCGGGAAGGAAACATCCTTGGCGCCGATCATAATCGGTAAAAAGAGGTTGCCAAATACCGCAGCAACACCTGGGATTACGAACAGGAAGATCATCGTAAGCCCATGAAGCGTAAACAGCGCGTTGTAAGTTTGCGCTCCCATAAGTTGCTCGCCCGGAGAAATTAATTCTAACTTCATCAGTATGCCCATGACTACTCCACTCAGGAAAAAAGTCATCATCCCGTAAAAATACATGAGCCCGATGCGCTTGTGGTCGGTCGAAGTCAACCATCCCATGAGCCCCTTGTGTTTACTTCTGTATTCCAGGTAGTTGGGTTCGTGTTTATGTTCTGTGTTTTCTGCCATTGGTTATTATTCTTTGTTTGATGTTATCTTTTTGCGTGGTTTGAATACAAGGATTAAGAATACAATAAAACCTAATCCGAGAATCAATGTACCGGCCATTTTGGTAATATTGAGCACATACTGCTGGCCCGCCGGATCGTAGGAATAGCAGAACTGCAGTATTCTGAATATAGTAGGGCCGCTTTTTCCTTTTGAAGCCTCAACAACAGCCATTTTAAATTCAAACGGAAGGAAATAGGTTCCCTGTAAATAACGGGTTATTTTTCCGTCGGGGCTTAACATGATAATGGTAGCTGAATGCAGGAAATCGTTTCCGGCTTTCTTGAATTTAAATCCGACGGCATTGGTAGCTTTTGCAATATTGGCGCTATCGCCGGTATAAAACTTCCAGCCATCCTTATCTACTTCTTTCGTAATCTGGTTCAAATAATTATTGCGTTTCTTCAAAGCAACTTCAGTTCCTTCCCTTTGNNAGCGGGCTGCAGATTCCGGGGCAACGGTAATAAACAAACATCAGAACGGTTGGCTTATTAATGAGTTGCTTCAGATTGTAAGGTTGGTCATCGGTTCCGATAAATGTAAGATCATTGGGCAAATATTCGTCGAGGTGCTCAACAATGCCAATTTCCGTTTGAGGTGTGCCGATATCCTTTGTTGCAGGTACCTGTCCTTTCACGCCAATAGCAGTCAACAAAGCAACTGAGAATAATACATGACTGATTTTCATGATCTTAAATTTTATATCGCCTTAAAGTTAATAAAAACATCAATGTACATGATGGTGCATGCTTTCTTCCAGATAGGGATGATTGCGCGGAATCAAGGCTGCTTTTGACAATGACCTTGAGACTACCAGTGCAAACAATCCGGTAAAACCGGCAAAGAAGCCAATTTCAATGATACCAAATACCGGCCCGTTCATTACTCCGGGGAAAATCTGTTCATACAGGTCAATATACTGTCCGGCTATTAATACAATACAGAGAGCTTTGACAATACTGATATTCTTATTAATTTTCTGCGAAAGCAGGAGCACAAATGGCAAAAACCAGTTAATTGCAAAGTTAACGTAAAATATTACCTTGAACCCGAGGTGCCATCTGTGGGCAAAATACTCGGTTTCTTCCGGAATATTGGCATACCAAATCAGCATAAACTGCGAAAAAGTGAAATATCCCCAAACGATACAAAGCATGAAAATGTAGCGTGAAAAGTCGAGCATGTGACTTTCATTCAGTTTTGGGAAATAGCCTTTCTGATGCAGGAGAATAACGATCAGTACGATAACTGCCGACCCGTGATAGAAGGCACTAACAAAATTGCGCAAGGAAAAAATGGTGCTGAACCAATGAACATCAATTGACATAATCCAGTCGAAGGTGGCAAATGAAAATGTAACCGCGAGCAGGAAAATATGGATTTTCGACAGCAATTCGCTTTTTTCAAAATAGACGAAACCACCTTTTTCATCTTCGGTCAACGAAGCTTTTCTTAACAAATAGGTCATAACTGTCCAGGCCATAAAGAACAGCACCATCCTGATAAAGAAAAACGGGATATTAAGGTAAGGCGACTTGTGCTGTACCAGTGCGTCGGTAGCAAGGGCTTCTTCGTGCGTCCAGTGATAAAGTGAGTGCATTCCAAAATAGAGCAGCAGCATAATAACTCCTGCAAAGGGCACAAAAGACATCATGGCCTCCGGCACTCTTTTAAACATTGACGACCATCCCGATTGCGTAATATGTTGGATTGCCAGGAAAAAACTGGCTCCAATAGCAAGTGAGAGGAAGTAGTAATTGTTAAGCAGCAGGTTGGCCCAGGCTCTTTCGGGCTGGGTTATAAAACCGTAAGCTATAACGGCTGCCCCGATTGCAATCAGTGCGTAAGCTGCATATTGAAAGCGTTTTGATACTGTAATTCTTGTGTCCATTGCCGCTCCTTTATTTTACGGGATTACTTTGCAGTTCATTTTTCACAAACATGGCGATTTTCCAACGATCGACCGGGCGGATCATGTGTCCGTGTGCTCCCATTACATTAAAGCCTGCGCTGATTACATGATATATGTCGGCATCAGGTGCAGCAAGCATTTTTTCAGATACAAGTGAAGCCGGTTTGATGGCATAGCGTCCACTGGTATATAGATAGCCTTCGCCATTGCCAAGCTCACCGTGGCAACCCTGGCAGAATATGGTGAACAGTTCTTTGCCTCTGCTGATGTTTTCAGCTGTTGGATCCAGTGGGTTTTTTAATTCGGCTGCAGCCAGAATACGTCCTTCGGGTGTGCCGGGGTAAGGATAAGGTACTACTTCGCGCGAAATGGTGTTTTCAGCCGGAAGGCGCATAACATGGTTATCGGGCATTGCCGGATTCTCGGCATAGGTTTCATACGTCAGCGAATGCGCCATATCAGGAAAGTACTCATATCCTTTGTCGTTGCGTGTGCGGTCGCACGAAGTGCCCAACAGCAGAATTCCACACACTGCAAAAAGGGCTGTTATCGTTTTCTTTTTTATCATGTGCCGCTTATTTTTGAAGTTGTAACTCTTTTTCATATACTTCAACTGCCCCCTTTTCGTGAAGAATGGCATTCAGTTTATCAACACTCTCTTTTTTATTTGATTTATCAAATACGATTACGAATTTATCGTCGGTAGATCTGGCATCGGGTAAATCATAAGCCTTGCCGGGAAAAATGGCGGCTCTGGCCGAAAAGGTAAACAAGCTGGCCAGCGTAACCGTTAGGATAGTCAGAATAATGGTAACCACGATAAATGACGGGAATGCATTAGTAGGTTTACCACCATAGTTCACTGGCCAGTCAATTACCGAAGTATAATACAGAAAAGCCAGTACGCTGATAGAACCGATAAATCCGTAAAGGAAAGCGGCAAAGGTAAACCTGGTTTTCTTTCCCATAGCCTCAATAACATCGTGCATAGGGTAGGGGGTGTATATTTCATTGATTTCGATGCCCTCTGCCTTCACTTTGTTAACAGCATCCATAAGGGCATGTTCTTCATCAAATACACCAATAATCCTGGTTTTATTCATGGCTTATGTGTTTTTTAGTATTGTTGTTCAAACTGGTGACTTTGAGCACACTCTTAACCTCACTAATGGCAATCATCGGCACATACTTGAAGAATGCCAGCACACCCATTGTAAACATGCCAAGGGTTCCGATATAAATACCAATTTCGACCCAGGTTGGGGTATAGGTTGTCCAGCTTGATGGCAGATAATCCTTTGTAAGCGAGGTAATCAGAATATTAAAACGCTCGTACCACATTCCAATATTGATTATAATTGAAATGATAAAAGCCATCGTAAGGTTTTTCCTGACTTTCTTGAACCAGAAAAGCTGTGGTATAAAAGCATTGCAGGTAACCATTGCCCAGAACTGGAAGGAATAATCGCCGGTAACCCGGTTTTTGAAGAAGGTAAACATCTCATATTCGCTGCCTGAGTACCACGCGATAAAGACCTCTGTAGCATAGGCTGTTCCCATAATCAGCGAAATAAATATCAGGATTTTAGCGATAGCGTTCAGATGCGATTCAGTCACATAGTCCTGAAACTTGTACATTTTCCGGATGATAATCATCAGGGTCATTACCATAGCGAAACCAGAGAAAATAGCTCCTACTACAAAGTAAGGTGGAAATACAGTGGTATGCCATCCGGGAATAACCGAAACAGCAAAGTCAGTTGATACNNGCTTCATAGCGTAACCATTCGCGTGATGAGCCAGTCCATCCAAATGCAAAGAATCCATAAACAGCTTTCTTGACTTTTGAAGTTGCTTTATCGCGGATAGTTGCGAAATCGGGAACCATTCCAAAATACCAGAATGAAGCCGATATCAGCAGGTAAGCGCTGATGGCGATAAAGTCCCAGAAAAGCGGTGAGTTAAAGTTAACCCACAAAGGACCGCGGGTATTCGGGTAAGGGATGATAAAGAAGGCAAGCCATACGCGACCCATGTGAATTGCAGGAAATATAGCGGCACACATTACAGCAACAACGGTCATGGCTTCTGCAGCACGGTTGATGGATGTTCTCCACTTTTGCCTGAGTATTAAAAGGAAAATGGAGAAGGCCGTTCCGGCATGTCCGATTCCGATCCACCAAACAAAGTTGATGATTTCCCATCCCCAGCCAACCGAATTGTTGACTCCCCACGTTCCGATACCAACCGCAACAGTCTGATATAGTGCCATTACACCAAACAGGGTCATCAGAAATGCCAGGAAAAAGGATATCTTCCACCAGGTAGGTATAGGCTGGTTTATCGGGGCAATAATATCTTCGCTGATCTGGCGGTAATTTTTATCGCCCAGAATCAGAGGCCCTCTTACTTCAGTTTTATACATAAAGTCAAACTTTTATGTGTTACGTACAATCTTTACTTCAGGATTTATGACTCGTTTTTATCTGTGTTTCTCACCAGGGTAAGATAACCGACCGAAGGTAGTGTGTGCAGTTCTTCGAGCAGATGATAGTTGCGCTTGTCTTTGAATAGCTTTGAGACCTGGCTTTCCATATCATTGAGATCTCCAAAAACAATGGCTTTTGAAGGACATGCCTGACCGCAGGCCGGGATAATTTCACCATCCTGTAGAGGTCTGCCTTCAGTTTTAGCCAGTAGTTTCTTCTCTTGTATCCTTTGTATGCAGAAGGAACATTTCTCAACAACCCCTCTCTCACGTACCGTTACATCGGGGTTCAAAACCATACGGCTGAGATCGGTATTCATATTGTAATCAAACTTATTGTTGGTTGCATACCTGAACCAGTTGAAACGCCTTACTTTGTAAGGGCAGTTATTGATACAGTATTTCGTTCCTATGCAACGGTTGTAAGCCATCTGGTTCAAACCTTCACTACTGTGATTGGTAGCCGAAACAGGGCAGACATTCTCACAGGGGGCATTGTCGCAATGCTGGCACATCAATGGCTGGAAAACCACTTCCGGATTCTTTTCATCACCTGCATAATACCTGTCAATACGCATCCAGTGCATGATCCTGGTTTTCATAACTTCGTCCTTGCCCACAACCGGAATATTGTTCTCGGCCTGGCAGGCAACAACGCAGGTGCTGCAGCCGGTACATTTATTCAGGTCAATGGCCATAGCCCAGTGGTGGCCTTTGTATTCGGTTTCCTTATAAAGAGTTACATGTTTCTTTTCAAACTCTTCGTGCAGTTCGTTGCCCGAATCGGGGCTTTCGAGGTAACTGCCCAACACCGTTTCGCGAACAATAGGGCGGCCCTCCATGTTGCTATGCATCTGGGTTGAAGCCAATTGGTATTTGCCATCAGCTTTATCAACCTTTGCCGATAAATTCAGCAATCTTCTTGTTCCGTTTTCAAATGTTGTAACCGGATAAACATTCTTCCCGACCTCATCGGCAACTTTACCAAATCGTTTATGGCCATATCCCACTGCAACGGAAATAGTTTTGGCTGCCTGTCCAGGTTGAATAAATACGGGTAATTCAATGTCGTTAATCTTTACAAGATTCCCGGTAGAAACGCCTAATTCTGCTGCTGTTTCAGAAGAAATTGAGGCAAAATTGTCCCAGCAAACCTTAGATACAGGATCTGGAAGTTCCATAAGCCATGGATTATTGGTATGCATTCCATTTCCGATGGGAATATTGTTATAAAGTATGGTTTCGATACCTGAATTCGCTGAAGTAGCAGCTAATGCAGAAGATGCATCTGAAACGATTCCTGTATTCATTGAAACAGCGACTTCGGATGAGGCTAATTCAAAAACGCCATTCTGAAGAGCGGTTTTCCATTCAGCTTCACCTGCTTTTAAAATGCTGGTCATCCAGAAATTTTTCAGATAGGTATAATAATCACCCTCTTTTGTCATCCATTTCAATAAGGTATCCTGAGGCTGTCTGGTGTTAAACAGTGGCCTGATTGCCGGCTGTGCAAGGCTGAAATAACCAGTTCTCGGCTCGGCATCGTCCCATGATTCCAGAAAATGGTGAGCAGGTAATACATATTTAACAAATTCCTGGGATTCATCAATAACCGAATTGAACGAAACGCTCAGTTTCACTTTCTTTATTCCTGAAATAAATGCCCTGGGATTATAATAATCATAAACCGGGTTTACATTCCAGAGGATTAAACCCCCAATGCTGCCGGCATTCATTTGTCCGACAAGCTCTTCCATTTCACTGTCGAACGCCTGTTTGGTAAGCAGTGGCGCACTGAAATCTATGGTAGCATTGTTGTTTTCGAGTAGATTGTTAATCGCATTTACAATAATCTGTTGGTTTGGATCATTGCTTCCTGAAATTACCAATGATTTGCCTTTTGCTTCCCAAAGTTTGCTGGCCAGTTCGGGTATTGATGCATGACTACTTCCTCCTGCAACAGCAGCCTGGCCTGACTTGGCAGCAAGTTCATTGTAAAGTTGAAGTAAAAGCCCTGCTTCTTCCGAAGGTTTTACAGCGACACGCTTATCGGCTTTGCTTCCGGTAATGGTTAATCCGCTTTCGAACTGAATATGGTAGGATAATTTCTTTTCGTTATTGGTTAAGCTTCTGTTTTGGGCATAGCGGGCAGTATATTCAACAGGAGCAAGCCAGGTGCCAAGGAAATCAGCAGAGAAGGCTGCAATTACATCAGCCCTGTCAAATCTGTAATCGGGGACCACTGCCTTCCCGTAAGATTCGCGGTTGGCAATCAGCATACCGGAAACCGAGGCAGGATCGTAAACAATATGCTTAACCCCCGGGAATGTGCTTTTAAATTCCTCAATCAGGCTCTTGGTTGATGGGCTTATAATATTCGAGGTCAGCAGCACTACCGAGCCTCCCGCTGCACTTATTTCTTTGATGGAAGCAAGAATTTCAGCATCTACACCGACCCAGTCGGCATCCGCTCCATCTTTTAACGGATTCTTATGACGGGCAAGACCATCATAAAGACTGAGTACCGAAGCCTGAACCCTCGCAGATGTTCCGCCAGTGGTAACTGAAGAAAGAGCGTTTCCTTCAATCTTAATAGGGCGACCATCGCGAACCTTAACCAGAATGCTGTTGTATTCCGAGCCATCGAAATAGGTAGATGCATAGTGACTAGCCATTCCCGGAGTTACATCTTCGGGTTTGTTGAGATATGGGATGGCTTTTTTTACAGGGTTTTCGCAACTGCTTGCTATTGCGGCAGTCGCAAAACTGAAACCGCAGAATTTCAAGAAATTGCGCCTTGATGAAGGTTTTTGTGCTATTTCTTCATCAATAAGGTCAAGCAGGTTTTTCCCTTCGGGAATCAGGTTTTCTTTATAGGTGTGTTCAGCCTGGTTATTCACTTCTGCCGGGCTTTTCCAGTATTTTTTTTCCATTTAAACCACTTATTTGGTTGCTTGATTTCGTTGTTTTTCTAATTCAAAAGTGATTAACTATTAGTTATTAACTAATAGTCGTTAACTTAATAGTGGCACTTCATGCAGTCAAGACCTCCGATTTGCTCAACAGTAACCGAATCGATCGTGCCAGCCTGCAGTTCTTCGTGAAGCTTTTTGTAGCTTGAATAGTATTTGTTGTCGTTGAAATTTACTTTGGTATCGCGATGACAATTTACACACCAGCCCATTGATAAATCTGAGAATTGTTTCATAATGTTCATACCGGCTACATCACCATGACATTTTTCGCATTTTATTTTCCCGGCATTGGCATGTTGTGCGTGGCTGAAGAAAACATGATCGGGTAGGTTGTGTATGCGAATCCATTCAATAGGTTTTCCTGTTTTAGCAGCGCGATGAATTTTATTGATTTCAAATTTGCCCGAATTGCGGCCACTGAGAACTACATTATGGCAATTCAAACAAACATTATTCGATGGTATTCCGGCTGATTTACTATAGTCAACCAATGAATGGCAATACCGGCAATCGGTTTTGTTATCGCCCGCATGAATTTTGTGTGAAAATTTAATGGGTTGATCGGGCGCGTAATCCTGAGTCCGGCTCAGGCTCTGGGCTTCAACCACAGCAAGATTCATATGTACGGCCAGTCCGACAAGGATAACCACTACGTGAATTACGCGGTACTTTATTTTTTTGGTGAAAATCAGGTCAATCAGGGCAAGCGTCATCAGAAATGCAAAAAGAATAAAGAGCATTAATTTATTCGGGAAGATTTTATGTTCTGTGAGGCCTTCATGGCTGAATTCAGAAAGGAATGCACTTATATAAAATATCTCCTGCTCTGTCAGTTTGTACTCACCATGTGCTTTCCGCATCACATCTGAAGTAGGGTCGCCCATTGATTTGTAGATATTCATCCCGTCTTTTTCCATAAAAGAAGATGCCAGATCAGCGGCTGAAGGATTCCAGTTAAGGCTGTCGCTGGTTACGGTGTTGTGACAGGACGCACATGAAGTTGATCCTCCTTGTTCAAAAGGTATGAGACCATAGAACATTCTTTCGCCCCGGAGAATTTCAGAATGGGCGAATCCTTCTCTTTTATTAATGTCAACAGTAAATACTTTTTCTTTTTCAGGCTCCCATTTTTCGATATAATCTATAATGGAGTTGATCTCACCGTCAGAAAGGTTGGTGAAGGTAAGCATGGGAACCTTGTTGTTTTCTTCATACACTTTAACGGCAATCGGGTCACCGGCATCAATCATTGCTTTTGAATTGCGAATGAATTTTGCAATCCAGTCTCTTTCGCGACGTTCGGTAACACCGAGTAGTTCAGGGCCAACAAGTTTGCCTCCGCCAATTTTATGGCATACCTGGCAGTTTTTTTCAAACAGTTGCTTTCCCTCATTTTGTGCTTTGGCGATGCCGGAATCAGCAATAAAGAAAAAGATGGTCAACAGCGCGGCCAGTATTATACCAGTCGGCCTGAAGCCTGATTTGCTTGCAGTTGGGTTCATATTCTGTAGATGTATGTATTTTTTGATCATGCTCTTTTTTCGTGATAAAATTAAAAAGGCAGTTACCACAAGGTAATTGCCCGAAAATAATGTCAGCGCATCGACGACGACAACACAATGTTTTCTGTAATTGAGAACAAAGAAGTCAAAACGTAATTTTGAATCATGTTTTTTGTCTAATCAACTTTGGCTTTCTTTCTAAACAAAAAATGAGAAAACTCAATTAATCTCATTTTTTGTCAAAACTTCCCGAAGGAATATATAAACAAACTTTGCTAAATACCCTTAAATCATACGTTAAGGCTATTGCGAATTTACGGAAACAAACATAAACTCGGTAAAAAAGTTCTGAATAAAATATTGATGTTTCCTAGTTTATATTCAATCTAAACAAGCATTGTAATACCTGATTATTGTAATGCAGTGGTTTTCATATTAATAAATATAAATATTAAAATTTTTGCAACTGCTGCTTGTAAATTACAGGATTCTGATAAAGTTTGTTGCTTTATCGATTGTTTCGAATGAGCAAAATAAAAAAAAACCGGCAGATAAAGTTATCTGCCGGCAGGTTATCCTGTTATTGCTGATGTTCAGTTTTATTTGAAAAGGTATCCGATTTTAAGACCCGATGAAAACGAAATCGGGAAACTATTGTCTGCAATCATATACCCGTAATGATATCCACTGTTGTTGTAATAATAATCATTGCCAGTGTTTTCTGAAGAGAATCCATAACCAACACCGGCGTAAAGATCAACTGCAAAAGCATTGTCGAAAACCCATTGTTTGCCAAATATCAACTGAAGTGTACCTGAGAAAACCTCGCTTCGGCTTGTTTGATAGTCATAGTAAGAGGAGTAGGGGTCATAATTGTACCTCCAGACATCCCTGCTGAAAAATCCGAAAGCAATTTCGGGTTTAATATAGCCACCTTTCAGAATATGTGCATAACGCATGCCCCGCAGGTAAAAGTCAGGGTCTTTTATGAATTTATATCCAACTTTCAAAAAAGCTCCTCCCGCATTTTCATCGTCAATATTGTTGCCCAGGCCAATAATTCCGAGGCTTGCTTCCATGCTACGTCCGGGTCGCAGGCTTCGTTCATAGGCAAAAGTGGTATTTCCGGTTAGCGGTGAGAGGAAATCAATCTTCAGAATATTCTTTTTATTTTCCTTATAGTTTTCAGGGTTTGTCATGTTTTTTTGAAATTCCATTTCTTTCCCGTTCTCAAAAATAATTTTGTCAATATCATCTTTGTCAATTGAAAAGATGACATCCTGCGAATATTCTGGTAGGCTGTACTTTATCTCATCAAGCCCGATCTCTTTGATCTTGCATTTAATAAGTTCGTTGTTCTTTTTCAATATCATATCCTGTGCAAAAAGACTGCTGCTGAGAAGCATAGCGGCAAAAAGGGTAATCAGGAAAACTGGTTTCATACAGTGGGAGTTAGATGGTAAATTTAAGATATTTGAAAAGACGAAGCGATTCTGGTTTAGTTGCATTGGAAGTGCAATATTTTAAATCAACTATTATGCCACAGCAGATTGTAAATCCGGCTTATTGATTGTGCTACAAAAAAAACGCCCCGCAAAGGCGAGGCATCTTAATTTGTATGGCGGAGAGAAAGGGATTCGAACCCTTGGTACCCGTGAGAGTACAACGGTTTTCGAGACCGCCCCATTCGACCGCTCTGGCATCTCTCCTGGGTTGAAAAGGGAGTGCAAAAGTAATAATTTATAGCAAAATACAATACTATTGTTTTTAAACCCGGTTAGCTCTAATTGGTTTCGCTGCCTGATGATATAAAATCTAAACTTAAAATTCTGCATTCATGATATTTTAAACAGCAACATCATAAGTTTTTAGTTGATTGTTTATAGCTGTATTTGTTGATCGTATTCAATAGTAGTGCCTGATTTATTGGCTTTGAAACGTAATCGTTACAACCAGCTTCAATGGCTTTTTCTTTATCACCAACCAGCCCGTATGCAGTTTGAGCAATAATAATAACCTCCTGGTTAAATGTTCTGATTTGTCGGGTGGTTTCGTAGCCATCCAGGTCGGGCATTCGGATGTCCATAAGAACCAAATCAATGTCAGGGTTTTCTTTGAGTAAAGAAATTGCCTCTAATCCTGTTTTGGCATGAAGAATATTTTTACTCAAACTTCTAACTGCTTTAGTGATCAGTAAATCTGATATAATATCATCTTCAGCTACAAGAATTTTAAGATCCGATAATTTTACTTTCTCAAACGACTTAGCTGTTGATTCGGTAGTTTCTTTGTCACTTATTTCACTCTTCACAAATGGAATGGTAAAATAAAACATTGAACCTCTACCCGGAGTACTTTCAGCCCAGATTTTCCCACCAAGCATTTCAGTAAATGCTTTGGAAATAGCCAATCCCAGACCAGCACCTTCATAATTCCGATTATGCATTTCGCTGCCTTGCCTGAACCTTTCGAAAATGACCCTTATTTTGTCGGGCGGAATTCCAGTACCTGTGTCTTTTACAAAAAACTCAATAAATTCATCTTTAATTCGATAGCCAAAGTCAATAGAACCTGATTGTGTGAATTTGATCGCATTTTTAACAAGATTCATCAGTATGGAGTATATTTTATCCCTGTCTGTCAGAATCAAAGCATCTTTACCAGGCAATGACATGGTACAGTTTAGTTGTACTCCCTTCTTTTCAACTTCTGGTTTGAAAAACTTGTAAATATATTCAACCTCTTCGTTCAGATTGGTTTCAGAATTAACAACCTTCATCTGACCCGACTCAATTTTAGAAATATCGATAATATCGTTTATAATGTTAAGCATCCGCATGCCGCTTTTCTCAATAATTTCAATATACTCCCGCTGCAGGTTGCCATCAAGTTTCGGTTCTTTCAGCAATTCGGCAAAACCAAGTATGCCATTCATCGGGGTACGGATTTCATGACTCATATTTGCCAGAAACGCAGATTTAAGACGATCGCTTTCTTCAGCCTTTTCCTTAGCAATTTCAAGTTCAAGTGCTGCTTGTTTGCGTTGGGTGATGTTGTGTAAAATACTCCGGTACTCAATAACATTACTCTCTTCAATCCGCACAATGCGGGTGTTTTGTTCGGCCCATTTTACAGAACCGTCTTTGCAACGATACCTGAATTCAAGTCTTGCATCACTAACATCAGAAGTTATCTGTTTGCGGTAGTAGTAATCAACCATTTCACGGTCAACAGGAGCAACAAATCGAAGGTAGGATTTACCAAGTAACTCTTCGGTTGGAAATCCAGTGGCTTCAAATATATTGGGACTAACGTATAAAAGAATACCACGGGCATCTGTAATAAAAAATTTTGCTCATCCGTAAATGTAC
>DINP01000103.1 GCA_002426025.1 Bacteroidales bacterium UBA5537
AGAGAGAGCCCGATGTCGGAGAAGATTGTGAAATGGATTGAGAATTAATCCGGAACCACTTTATAATAATTAAAGCCATCAATTTAAACGATGGCTTTTTTCGTTTTGCTCAATTGACTAACTTTACTTTCTGAAATCAGACTAATTGCTATGATAGAATTTAAAGGAAGCAATACCGAGAAGAATCTGGCAAAAGCCTGGCTGATAGAGTCAGCCAACATCAGGCGCTGCGAAATATTTGCCAAACAAGCCAAACGCGATGGCTATGAACAGATTTCGGTCATCTTTATGGAAGTTGCTGAACAGAAACGCTCACATACCAAGACGATCTACAAATTTCTAGAAAACAGTAAGCTGGATGTCAGTCTTCCATTCAGTTCAAAAGGGATTGGCGGGGTAATGGATTGCCTGAAGGAGGTCTGCAACACAGAACTCGAAGAATCTACTGTTCTCTTTGAGGAAATTGAGCGCGTGGCCTGGGAAGAGGGATTCAAGAAAATAGCGACCAAGTTTAAGCTATTCAGACGCATCAAACTGTTTTACCATGAAAGGTATCAGGCATTTATCACCAATATTGAAGAGGGTAAAACCTTTAAACGCGACAAAAAAGTGAAATGGATATGTCGCAAATGCGGGCTGATATATGAAAGTGATCGCGCCCTGAAAAATTGCCCCGGTTGCGAACATCCACAGGCATTTTTTGAAATTCTGGCTGAGAATTACTGACATCATCACAAAAAAAAAGCTTCCCGAAGGAAGCTTTTTTTAACATACCAAATTAACTATAAAACTGCTTTCACAATTATCTTCAACGAAATCTCGTCGTTGATAAATTTATCTTTCAGGTTGTCGAACAGCGTTTTTGAACCATACTGAACATTCCACTGGGTGCGGTCAATCACAAATGCCGGTGTTTCAGCTGTCAGTGCATTGCCTTCAACCATAACATTGGCCGGGAAAGTTATACTTTTGGTAACATCTTTCATTGTCAGATTACCAGTAATGTTGTGGGTAACATCAGGGTTACCGCTTACTGCATCAACCGAAGTAATCTCAAATTTAGCAGTTGGATATTTTTCTGCATCAAAAAAATCGGGTGATTTCAGGTGGCCTACCAGTTTGCCATTATCTTCGGCAGAAGTCAGGTCGAGGTTTACAATTGAATTCATGTCGATGGTAAATTTACCACTGACAATTTTTCCGTCGGTAAGTGAAAAACTACCATCAGAAATAGCAATAGTGCCGTGGTGCTCGCCGGTTGGTTTTGCACCAGTCCATTCAATTAAAGACGAAGCCACATCTACCTTCATGGCAACATCGCCAACGGTTGCTGATATTTCCTGGGCTTCACCAGTTTTGGCTTTGTCGCCCTGTGGGCCACCGCAGGCTACTGCAAGGCCGGTTAACAGAATAAAGCCGGTGAATTTAAATAATCTTGTCATTGTTTTTGTTCTTGTTTGGTTAATAATTTACTGAAACTTAATCGGGTTATTAATTTGTGAATAGAACAAGGCTTGTTTGCTTTTGTTCAATTATTAGGGTTAGCTTCCGGCTTTTTAAAACCTCTTAACAATTATTAACTGGTTTCACACATGAATGATTGTACATTTGCATAATAAGCCCAAATAATGCGACTGACCGGCCTAATTCTTTTCCTGTTCATTCTGGCTCTGCCGGCCTCGAAGCTTTCTGCACAATCGTATATTCTGATTAACGGGCAGGTGTGGAATCTGAAAGGAGAAAAACTAGTTGGCGCCCACGCCCTGAATTACACAAAAAAATACGGCACATTTACCGATGCCCAGGGGAAGTTTTTTATTGTATTGGAAGAGCGTGACTCGCTGAAAGTGAGCATGGTTGGCTATAAGCCTTACTATATGCAGGTGCCTGTTGGCATGAGCGCACAATCGTATAGCCTTAATGTTACCCTGGTGGCCGATACACTGATCCTGGAACCTGCCATCATAAGGCCCTACCCTGCTACCTACCGCGAATTTAAACAGGAGTTTCTTACTCTGAGGGTTCCCGAAGAGGCGCTTGCAAACCGTTTGCTGATGCCCACCAAACCTTTCAGAAAGAACTACGAAAGCCCCGGAGGCGGATTATTGCTGCCGGGCCCTTTCACGCTTCTGTACAATGCATTCAGCAAAGAAGCCAAAGAACTCAGGAAAATGCAGGCAATCATGGAAAATGAAAACCTGCGCAATGCCCTGCTTGCCATTATTTCAAAAGAGGTTTTACTGTATCGGTATGGATGTAAAACCGATTACGATATTGATGAATTGATTTTCTATTGCGGTATTACCAGCGATTACCTTGCTTCAACGCCCCACTACCTGATTGCCCGAAAGGTAAACACCTGCGGTACCATGTGGAAAAACAGCCGGAAGTGATCAATGCATACAGTAGCACTCTAAAATTTCTTGCATTTTTAAAACACTTTGCGTCATTGCATCTCCGCGTGAAACAATAAAATCCCGGACTATTGCATTCCAATCGTAAATAAATTTGCCTTTCTGCATTGCCGCTGAACCAATAATCCTGATATTTGTTAAGCATACAGCATTATCAAGGTCATTATTACTTTAATATACTCATGGGTACAAAATCAGTAAAAGCTAAAACCGGAACAACAAACACGATAAATCCGGATAAAAAAGAGATACTTAACGATTACAGCATTGCTTTCGAGAGCCGTCAGGCCAGTTTGATGGGCCGCCGCGAGGTTTTGACCGGCAAAGGGAAATTCGGCATCTTCGGCGATGGCAAAGAAGTTCCTCAGCTTGCTATGGCTAAGGCTTTTAAAGAAGGTGACTGGCGCTCGGGTTATTACCGCGATCAAACCTTTATGATGGCAACCGGCATGATGAGCCTTGAGGAATTTTTTGCCCAGATTTACGGAGATACCGATACCAATTTTAATCCGGGCACGGCCGGAAGGGNNTTCAGGCAAACCAAAGACAAATCAATAACCGAAGGATTTTCGGTAAACGGAAACGAGGTGGCTTTTGGCACCATTGGCGATGCCTCCACTTCCGAAGGGCACTTTTATGAAACCATCAATGCAGCCGGTGTGCTGCAGGTTCCTATGGCTATTTCGGTGTGGGACGATGGCTGGGGCATTTCTGTTCCCAACAGGTATCAAACAACCAAACAAAGTATCTCAGAGGTGTTGAAAGGTTTTGAAGCCGACAAAAACAATCCGGGTTACCGCATTTATAAAGCCAAAGGCTGGGACTACCCTACCCTGGTGCGTATTTACCGCGAAGGCATTGAAATCTGCCGCAAAGAGCAGGTTCCGGTGCTGTTTCATATTACTGAGCTAACCCAGCCTCAGGGCCATTCTACCAGCGGATCGCACGAGCGGTACAAATCGGCTGAAAGGCTCGAATGGGAAAAGGAATTTGATTGCATTGAGCAGATGAAAAAGTGGATGCTGCGCGATGGCATTGCCACCAACGAGGAAATTGATGAGATTGAGAAAAAGGCCATCGACAAGGTTAAGAAAGCACGCAAAGCTGCCTGGGACAATTACCTTAACCCCATTAAAGCCAAGCGGAACGAGTTTCTGAAAATGGCCGATGTTACCACCTGCAACTGTGCCAAAACCGCAAAAATAGAAAGCATTAAGGAAGACCTGCGCCAGATTGCCGACCCCATCCGCAAGGATATAATTTCGTCGGCACGCAAAATTCTACGCCTGATTTGCGATTCGTGCAGCAACCCACACAACTCGCTTAAAATTAACGTAACAGCCTGGCTCGAAAAGGAGATGGCCGATAATGCCGACCGCTACAACTCNNTGGTTGTTTTTGGTGAGGATGTTGGCAAAATTGGTGGGGTAAACCAAACCTGGGAAGGCCTGCAGGAGAAATTCGGCGAAAACCGCATATTCGATACCGGCATACGCGAAACTACCATTATCGGGCAGGGCATTGGCCTTGCCATGCGTGGATTTAAGCCCATTGCCGAAATACAGTATTTCGACTACCTGCTTTACGGACTGCAGGTTATCAGCGACGATCTGGCTACGCTTCAGTACCGCACCAAGGGCGGGCAGAAAGCGCCCATGATTATCAGCACCCGCGGCCACCGCCTCGAAGGTATCTGGCATTCGGGTTCGCCGCTCAGTATGGTGATTAACTCCCTTAAAGGGGTGCATGTGCTGGTGCCGCGCAATATGACACAGGCGGCAGGTTTTTACAACACCCTGCTCGCTTCCGATGAACCGGCGCTGATTATTGAGCCGCTTAACGGGTATCGCCTGCGCGAAAAAAGGCCGTCGAATATCGGCGAGTTCCGCATTAAGCCCGGCATTGTTGAAGTGCTTAGCCCCGGAACCGATGTTACCCTGGTTACTTACGGCTCATGCGTGCGGATTGCCGAAGATGCTGTTGATCAGTTGAAGGGTTTTGGCATCTCCTGCGAGCTGATTGATGTGCAGTCGCTCATTCCCTTCGATCTTACGCACGACATTGTTAAATCGCTGCGCAAGACCAATAAGATTGTATTTTTTGATGAGGATGTGCCCGGTGGCGCCACTGCCTTTATGATGCAGAAGGTGCTTGAAGAACAAAACGGCTACCTCTACCTTGATGCTCCCCCACGCACCGTAACCGGCAAAGACCACCGTGCAGCCTATAGCACCGATGGCGATTACTTCTCAAACCCNNAATGCCGAAGATGTGTTTGATGCCGTGTATAATATTATGCACGATTATAACCCGGGAAGATATCCGAAGATATTTTGAAGCGATTGGCTCTGAGGCACGCGCCTGACTGTTTGCAAAACAGACAGGTAAACGGAACCATCAAATCTCAAAACTATTATTGAACCACGAACTTCTTGCTCTCAATCCCTGCCTGAGTCAGAATTCTTACAACATAAATGCCTTTTTCAAATGCACTTACGTTGATCTCAGTTTCGCTTTGATTCATTAATTTGCGATGCATTATTTGTTTTCCACTTACGTTGAAAATATCAAGAATGGCATCCCCTTTTAACTTGCTGTTGTTTGAGATAAAAAGTCTGTTGGTAGCCGGATTTGGAAAGATATTGAATATTGATTCTGTCGCATCGTTATCTTTCACTGTTGTAATAACTCCGTTGTTTATTTTAATAATAGCCCCATTCTTTCCAGCCATATATCCTGTAGTATCACTGACAAAGAAAACTGACATTAATTCAACTTCAGAGCACCGTCCTGTTTCCAACCATGTTAATCCACCATCAATGGTTTTGAGTACAATTCCATATAACCCGACTGCATATCCTATACCGGCATCAGCAAAAAATACCGAATTCAGCTGGTGTGTTGTTCCACTGTTCCGGTATATCCAGTTTATTCCACCGTCAATAGTTGTCAATATATTTCCATTATCACCTACTATAAAACCTGTTTCTACATCGGTGAAATATACCGATCGTAATATCGTGGATGTTGTTCCGCTTGATAAGGCGGACCAGGTTGTACCGCCATTCACTGTTTTTAATATAGTCCCGGCGTCGCCTGCAATATAGCCTATATTATCATTAACAAAAAAGACAGAACGATACCTTGTATTACCATAACTCAAATCAATCCAGGAATCACCACCATTCGTTGTTTTTAAAATAGTACCGTATGCTCCCACAGCATAACCGGTAACTGAATCCGGAAAACAGACTGATAGTAGAGTCAGATTCTCGCTCTGATACTGAGAAGTCCATGTTTCACCCCCATCTGTTGTTTTTGAGATAAATCCACCATTATAGTTATACTTACCTACAGCATATCCTGACAGGGTACTGGTAAAGTACAACGAATTTGAAATTTTGGAAGCATCGGTTGATAATTCATTCCAGTTTAGTCCTCCGTCAATCGTTTTTAGAATAGCCCCTTCAAATGTAGCATCACCACCGGCCGCATACCCTGTATGGTCATCTGCAAAGAAAACCGAATGTAATTCGTTCTTTTGTCCATTAGGAACAATTGTACAAGTCGTCCCACCGTTGTTGATTCTGAGCATAGTTCCTCCTGAACCAACTGCATAACCAATTTCGTCTGTGGGAAAGAAAACCGAATTCACATCTACCATTGTTCCACTTGATACAACAGACCACGATGCACCTGCATTACTGGTCTTATAGACTTGTCCATATAAACCTACAGCAATTCCTGTATCTGCAGTAGTAAAAAATATAGATCTTAACGGATGAACTATCCCATTTGGCAAAAGAGACCATGAGGCACCGGCATCTGTCGTTTTATAAATGCGGGCACTATAATTATATCCACCACCACCTGCAGCATAACCGGTATTTTCATCGGTAAAGAAAAGTGAATGTAAATCTGCATCATACTGTCCGGTTTGAATCGAACTCCACGTTTCACCGCCATCGACGGTTTTGTGGATAAATCCGGCATATCCTGTTGCGTAACCAACAGAGGCATTGGTAAAGTAAATTGAATATATCCATTCAAGTGAATTATCTGTTATACTAATCCAGGTATCCCCCCCATCGATAGTTTTAAAGATGGGGACCTGAGCGCCACCACTACCAGCAACATATCCAATATTTTCATCACAAAAGTAAACAGTTCTTAACCAGTTAGAATTGATGCCTATTAATGTTGTTTCCCATGAGTTACCTCCATTGAAAGTTCTTAAGACAGTACCACCTTCACCAACAGCGAATCCGAAATCTGCATTTATAAAATAAACTGAATATAAGTTTCGGAATGTGCCGCTGGTCAATGAAGTCCATGTTGTTCCTCCATCTGTGGTTTTTGCAATACTTCCACATCTGCCAACTGCATAACCTGTGTCCGGATCAACAAAATAAACAGAATTCAAGGCATTGCCTGTCGGATAGGGATTTTGCCATGTAAATTGAGCAAAAGAATAAACTGAAATCAGCATTAATAATGATAGAATGTTTAATTTTTTCATTTTCAGAATTTTATGGTTAGACATATTTGAACAAATGCTTTATCTATATTCAGAACGAATGATTGGAATATATTTCTTATCTTGACTTAACGGGAATATACGCAAAAATCTGTATATCAGTCTTATCTGTCACCCTAAAGTTCACTACAAGATTACCCTATCTATCCGCTAATATAAAAACTTTTTAAATATCTGTTCTATCCAGTGGCCTTTTTATCAAGTCTCCGGTGTAATGGCTAAATTTTACCGGTTTGAAAATGGTGATAATACTATTAATATTATCACTCCAATGCCGAAGATGTGTTTGATGCNNATTATAACCCGGGAAGGTATCCGAAGATATTTTGAATAATACTCAATTAACCATCGTATTTTTCTTTCAGCTCGAGTTTTTTTATTCTCGACCTTATCGCTCCATTATTTCGACCAAAAATCTTACTTAATTCTGAAATAGTTTTTCCTTCACAATACAACCTTTCCAAAGTTTCGTCACTTTCTGTTGTCCATTTCTCATAAGCATTCTTATCAATCGCTTTTTTTTCGGCTATTGAATATGCTTTTGTTTCTCCTCGTTTACCTTTCAAGTTGTATTTTGGGTTGAGTTTAGCATAAAGTCTTTCTTCTAATTCCTTACGGCCTAAGTCAACCAAAATATATGATAAAGTAAGATGTTTTTGAATTCTGTTGTTAAGCATAATTTCAATTTCGGCCGTGAAACTCCTACTTGAAGTTGCTTTTTCGTAATCAGGATGTTCAGAATAATGATTAGTTCCTAAATTTCGCCGAACAGTATGGTTTTTAGTATTCAGAATGTCATTCATTCGCCCTCGAATACTGCCTGATTCTCCAACGTAACATATTTGTCCTTCTTCACGAAACAGATAGACCGCAGATTGATTGGGAAATGAGTTCGCCCAATCTCTAGTCAACTCAATTGTCATTCGTTCCGATTCAATTAATAATTTGTGCTCAAGTTTAAGCAAGTATTCTTCTATCTCTGTTTTGGTCATTTTCAATCTGGTTTTTAATATGGTGTCTAACGTAAAGGATTTTATTCATCGTTTCCCCACAAATGTAAAAAGAATGCTGCTAAAGTCAATGGATGCACAAAGTATTAATTTTAGGAAGTGATGAATAATGAATAAAAACTGGTTAGACAATCTGCTGCTCTATGAAAAGTTTTATACAGTAATCTCCCCGTCAGTTCTTGCTGGCGAGGAAGCCTACTCGATTAGAGCGAGTTTATCTTGAGTATTTATAGTTTTCAAGTAGTTTATCAATTCTATATTCATTTGAGTGATATACTTCTCCAACTGTTGTGCTTACGATTATCTTAATTGTGGCTTCTGGGTTAATTCCAATCACTTTATCAAAAATTTCCTTTGAACGAGGTCTTAATAAATAATCCTCTGTAACAACTTCACCATACTCAAGCTTTTTAGGGAATGGTATATTATATGTTTTGTCAAGGAGGACAAACGAATCTATACTTCCTTCAAATGGAATTGAAAATTTGAAAAATGGACTATTGAAAAATCTATTTTCTTTAGTAAGATTTGTTATTGAAACACTGAAGGATATTCCTTCTATGCCAACACCACTAAAACGAAGGTTAAGACCTAAATAAATATTCGCACCTTTTTCAAGCTCTACATTATTTGGGTTTTTACTTGCCATAAGTTCAATTATTTCCATTGGTATTGAGCTAAGCTTATTTTGAAAGTCAATGAGAAACTTTCTAATTTCTTCAGGGTTGTTTACATTAATTGTTATTTCGCTATTATCAGCATCTTGAATAAGAATATTCCCATTACCATCTATTTCGGCCCTATTTATCATCACTTTATGAATTTTATGATTTCTTCCCACCCAATTATTATTGCAACAATAATTGAGACAATTCCAATAATTATCCCAATTAATTGATAGTTGTTTTTTTGTTTCTCAGGACTTCCTTCATTTACTCTAATTTTCGAATCTTTTGTATTTTGAATAACGACATTTTTGTTGCCTGTTATCTTCGATTTATTATTCATGATGTGATTTTAAATTCGCTCTAACGTATAGAATTTTATTCATCTTTCCCCCACAAATGTAAAAAGAA
>DINP01000055.1:0-14545 GCA_002426025.1 Bacteroidales bacterium UBA5537
AATGAAACCAGTGTTATTTCTCAAGGCTTCGATCAGTTGTTCAGCGTTGTTGCCATAGTTGGCTGGATAATCGGTGGGTTTTCATTGCTGGTCGGCGGATTTGGAATTGCCAATATTATGTTTGTTTCAGTTAAGGAACGCACTGCCCAGATTGGCATCCAGAAATCAATGGGTGCAAAGAATTATTTTATTCTGCAGCAATTCCTTTTTGAAGCCGTGTTCCTGTCAATTTTTGGCGGAATTGTCGGATTGGGAATTATTTTTCTCATCACTCAACTTATTTCCTGGACAACAGATATGAATCTTATTCTTACCTTTGGAAATATAGCACTTGGTGTAAGTGTTTCAGCTATTATCGGACTGGTTTCCGGGTTCTTACCGGCCTGGTCTGCTTCACGGCTCGATCCGGTAGAGGCGATGCGGTCAACTTTTTAGTTGTTATGGAAGATATTGATGATTGAGTGGATGGGCGAGGGAGCGAAAAAGGGCGATAGAGTGAAGGGGAGAAAAAAGGCGATGGAGCGATGGGTTCATGGTTCGGAGTTCTGGGTTTGGGGTTATGTTTTCAGTACAATGAAGAAATTAAAGCCAATGCAGAAATCCGTGTAAATCTGTTCAAATCCCTGCCTGCTTGTTTGCAACAGCAGTCAGGCAGGCGTGTCATCCCTGTCTGCCGACAGGCAGGCGCGTTCTAATAAAATTTTGAGGGAGCGAAAAAGGGCGAAAGAGTGAAGGGGAGAAAAAAGGCGATGGAGCGATGGGTTCATGGTTAGGAGTTCTGGGTTTGGGGTTCTGGGTTTTGCATTGATTACCAATTAAGGTCAGAATTAATATCCGAGTAAATCTGTTCAAATCCGTGTCATCCGTGTTCCAATAAAATTTTGAGAGAGCGAAAAAGGGAGATAGAGTGAAGGGGAGAAAAAAGGCGAGGGAGCGATGGGTTCATGGTTTGGAGTTCTGGGTTCTGGGTTTTGGGTTCTGGGTTCTGGGTTTTGCATTGATATACTAATTAAAGTCAGAATTAATATCCGTGTAAATCTGTTCAAATCCGTGTCATCCGCGTTCTAATAAAAGTTTAAGGGAACGATAGGCCGAAAAAAGGCAAAGGAGCGATAGGTCAAAAGTTCAGCAAGACTCTGTTATAGAAACTAATGGAAAAATCAACCGACATAAGAATCTCAAACTGGAGCGAGCTTCAGGAGATGCTGTTCCGCGATTCGTGGGATCGCAGCCTGGGCAGGTTCAGATCGCCTTATGTTTACAGGGGTTTATCTGATGCATCCTATGAGTTGAAAACCAGTTTGATGCGTATCGAAGGGCCGTTCAGTGACCTGGAAAGACACTTGCTAAGAAACTTCAGAAAATACGCTCACCGCAATACCGTATCCGGCGAATCTGTATGGAACCTGCTGGCTCTTGCCCAGCATCATGGTCTGCCAACCCGTTTGCTCGACTGGACCTATTCGCCTTATGTTGCACTTCACTTTGCCACAGCCAATCTTCTAAAGTTCAATACCGACGCGGTAATCTGGTGCGTAAATTATGTAAGGTCGAATAACTTCCTTCCCAAATCGCTGCATCAGATAATCAGAGAAGAAGGTTCAAATGTGTTTACGCCCCAGATGTTAGAGTTGCAATGTAACTCGCTGAAGCAGCTTGAAGCCATGTCGGAACACCGCTTTGTGCTTTTTCTGGAACCGCCTTCTATGGATGAACGGATTGTTAACCAACATGCCCTTTTTTCGCTGATGTCGAATGCTTCCCTGATGATGAGCCAGTGGCTGAATGAGCATCCCGACCTGTTTTATCGCATCGTGATTCCTGCTGAACTAAAATGGGAGATACGCGATAAACTCGATCAGGCCAATATCACCGAGCGGGTTCTTTTCCCCGGACTCGATGGGTTAAGCAGTTGGCTTAAAAGGCAATACAGCCCTAAGACTTTCCCCTTTGATGCAGGAATGGATTGAATATAGTAAATTCTCAGATTACTGCGGGTGAGTTGAATAAATTTGAAAGATAATCCTGATTCTTATTCAATCTCCAAAGCCCTCAATTACTTTGACCATTAGTTGCCATTTCCACCCACTTTTTTACCAATACCACTTCTTTGCGGATTGTTGCCGTTTCTGCTGCAGTCTGCCAGTTCTCTAATGTTGTCAATACCAGCGGTGGCATTTGAGACAGATCGTCCGGGCTATAGTAAAGATACAAAACCATCACCCGCAGCCAATCCAGGCGCTGGTAATTGTCGCTAAGGGCAGCGGGCTTTGTGAGATATTCTGTAAATAGTTGCAACAGTATGTCTTTTTGTGGTAAAGGCGGCACCAGCATATTGAGCTTACGCATGGCAACAAATGCTGGCAGGCGCGGCACTGCGGTACGATGGTTAAAATAACAGTCAGGAATATCCACAACAATAGATTTTTCCTGAAAGTTTACCCAGAGAAACAGTGAATCAATGGGTTGCTGCGCTCGGGAGATGCTGCACAGCGAGATAAGGAAGGAGAGTATCAGTTTTTGTTTCATTTTTTTTGACAGGATTTACAGGATTTTCTTGGTTGTTTGCTTTCGTCTTTGTTCACCGATGGTCTCGACTTCGCTCGACCACCGGTTTCACATTTGCTAGTTAAAATTATCCGGTGCTTGAGCGGAGCCGAAAGCACCGGATAATCTGATGTTTGAGCGGAGTCGTTGGTGTTTGAGCGGAGTCGTCGGTGGTTGAGCGAAGTCATCGGTGGTTGAGCGAAGTCGAAACCAGCCGATGCAATGGTGGTTGGGATTGAAACCACCAGCCCCACCTCACTCCACAACAAACCTCGCCTTACCCATTTGCTTATTTCCGGCATACACTACCGCCATATACAAACCCGGCCGCCAGTTGGAAATGTTGAGATTAGTTTCGTTTACGCCTGAGTTTACGGGCATTTCAGCCAATTGCCTGCCGAAAATATCGTAGCAAACAACACGTATATCGCGGTGGTATTCAGTGTTTTCAAGCAGAAATCGGATATTGCCTTTTGCCGGGTTGGGCGCCGGGGTAATGGGTATCAGGCTGATGCGGGCCTCATACTCCTTTCGGGTGGGAATATCCTCCACATTAACAATTACCTCGCAATCGCTCAGGTCTATCGTTTTTGATACTATAGGATCAGGGCAGAGGTAATCGTATTCGCGTGGCATTGTGTATATGCTATCGTACTCCAGGCTGGTGTTGAATTTCATGAGGATAATGTCCTGATCCAATTCACTACCAATGACTGCACCAGCTAAGATTTTGTCGTCATCCGTAACAATAATCCGGGACTCAGCATGGGCTGATGGATGCATAAACGAATTGTGCCAGCCTCCCAGCGAATCCAATTCATGCAGTCCAAACCAGCCGGGAAAGTAATTGGTGCTGTCGGCGTACAAAATATTGGTAAACAACCTGCCATCGGAAGTAAAGGAGGGGTTTACCATAAAACCCTCCACCCATTTATTGCCAACCATGGGGAATTGAGGCATAGAATCATGTACGAAGTTTCCAAGGCTATCCAACACTAATAAAATAGATGGAGCTGTCTCAGTGGCTCGATCTACTGCACCAACATAGAAGTTGCCGCTTTCATGCTGTGTTGCCCAACCGGCTATGGAATAGGCTAAAGTGTCGGTAGCTTTGTACACGCTTACCCATTCCTCCTGCCGGCTACTGTCGGCAAGGATGGCCATTGCTTTTAACCTGCACCGGTTATTTATCCCTCCCGTTGCTACTGAATCATCACACCAGTAGCACAAGCCGCTGATAAAAAAATCCTCATCCGGGGTGACAACCAGATCATAAGGATCATTGTAGCTAAGGTAGGGGTGATTTGCAGTTAAAGCATAGGGTTCAATCCAGAGTAATTCACCCTCCGAGTTTAAACGGAACAGATGTATTCGAGGGTTGTTGCTGTTAGCATTATAACCCATTGTTAACATTATATAGCCACCATCCTGCAATTGTTGAATTTCAACACCCCAGTCGGGGTCATCATCAGTCCTGAATACTTTGCACCATTCAAGTTCACCACAGGCATTGTGTTTGGTAATCCCTATGTCATTTACGGTCCACCGGTCGTGGCTTCCGCAAATGATGAAGCCACCGTCAGAGGTTGTCGATATAAAGGAGGGATAATTAAGGTTTCCCAATCCCGACCCCGGCATTCCAATGGTTATATCATAAAGAATGTTACCATTAATATCTGTTTTTATGATCCATCCACGGGTGTCGGGAAAAAAATGGTAAGATCCAAGAATAACATATCCCCCATCATAGATTTCGGTTAAGCTACGGAAGTTTTCTCTTCTGTTAGCCATGCCAAATGTGTGTTCCCAATTCTGCGAAACACAAAATTGATTGTAAATTAAAAGTAGTAATAAAATCAACTTTCTCATAATAATTTGGTATTATGCAGGAAAACCGGATTTTGTATCCGGTTTTCCTGCTATGTTTATTTTAATGAGAAATGATGACATTGGCACTGCCAATATACTTATCCCCGGAAGCTAATCTGAAAATGTAACTGCCAGATTTAAAATTTCTTGTATCAAGAATAATCTGGTCAAATTGGCGTCCGAGGTTTTTGCTAAATACTTTTCTGCCAGACTCATCAATGACCTCAATTACATCGTGAGTTTTATCATTCCAGGTATTATATTCTATGGTAACAAAATCCTTAGCCGGGTTGGGGTATACCTTCAGGTAGGCTAGCCCAGGATTTTCTGATTTCACCCTTGGTTTTCTTACTTCCTCACTTTTGGTTAAATCCGGTTCTAGGTAGGGTTCGTTGTACGTTAAAAGGTTGTTGGACACCATGAGTCCACATGCCGATGATGAAAAATAGAAACTACTGCGTTGTATACAATTGCTTAGGTTTAATTGCGTTAAATTCATTGGAGTTTTATTATTGAATAATTTTTGAATATGAAAACGAGTTATTAATCATTGCAATACCTTACGACTGCTAAAACAGGATAAAAGGCTATCTATAACTTTAGATATATAACCTACCTGCATAAAATAAAATAACTGTTACCAAATTTATTAAAAGGTTTTTAAATAAGTAACAATAAAATGATGTCTGAAATAAAAATATGTTATTTGGAAATGGTATAAATTATGAGGGCTTTACAAGAATAGATTTGCACCCCCTTATTCGGCTATTCCGCTGAAAAATATCGTGTTAATGATATGAATTGGTTATATCTGGTGGCAAAAAAAGTTTTTATACCGAACTCATCTATCATGGCCCATGAAAAGCAGGATGTATCTTATTCCCTACCCATACACTTTAACCATATTTGACTTACATCCTCGTATTTGATTTGAAAGGACCAATATCAGGCTCAAAAGGCTTTTTCTACCATGCAAAGGTTGGTAATACAACGCATCCCCATTCATGGCAATAAGTATCACTAAGAACTGATTGCATCCTGCTCCACCGCTTTCTCATTTCGTTTACCGTGTCGGTCAACAATCACGCGCGCCATGGTATAGGCGTCATAAAATTCTGTATCGTTGTTTCTGATAATTTTCATTGCTACATCAATTCTGTCATTCAGCAACTCCCGCAAATTGATAATATTTTGAGTTATTTCCTTGTTAATTGCAGAACGGGTTGCAATATTCATCCGTGTTGACGATAGCAGTGCCCTGAATTCTTTAATGCTTTCATCCAGGGTAGTGGTGGTTATACCGGCTCCCCGGTAATCATCAAGTTCGGCTCCCAGGGCTAAAGCCTCATTAAGCAAAACGCTGGCAAAATCAATCAGTTTGTCGCCAGATGCATGAAACAGGTCAGCATAATACAAATCAACCCTTGCTTTTAAATCTGGTCTATTCTCCATCGAAGCAAAAAGCAACAATTGATTCTTAATTCCGTCAGCACAGTTAATAAGCAACAAACGCTTTTGTTGTTTCAACTCTGCATACCCTTTCCCAATTACCAATTGCTGATTTAGTTCATGATTTCTGGCAATCAAACCCTTAAGCTCCTCATTAAGCTGAATCCCTTTGGGCACATTGGCCAGATTATCATTGTAATGATGTAGAATATCAGCCACAGCTTCCGCCATGCTTAGCACATTCTTATAATGGACTCTCATCTTGGTTAATTTAAATTGAACAATCTGTTGCTCATGGGCGTCCCCTACTTAATCGCCTGCATAAAAATACAAAACTTCAACGTAATATTATAAATCTTCAATTAAATATCTAATAACGTTTAGATAAAACATAATAACTCCATCAAAAATACATTATACTTAAACACAATACATCCAAACATTAAGGTATAATGTCAAAAAGTCAATGTAAATATTACGAACCATAATTTAAAAAAAATAAACTGTAAAATAATTATACCACACTTTATAATTAAAGGTGTAAATATAAATGTAAAAATAAAAAACCTTAACTTAACTACTATAAACGTAAACCAAAATACTTAATACCTCAATGCAATAATTAAGCACTTTAACTAAATATCCGATAACTCAAAAACAAAAAGACTAAACTTCAATAAAATATCATCAAACCTATCCACCCCATACATAAATATATGCTTACCGTCTATCACATTGAACGGCGCAGCCATTGAACCCTTGAACCTTTGAACAAACAACTTTCCTCCCTCCGACCTCATCCTTTAATCACTGTCTTAAATCCTTTCCTACCGAAGCACATTGAACGGCGCAGCCATTGAACCCTTGAACCTTTGAACAAACAACTTTCTACCCTCCGACCTCATCCTTTTATCACTGGCTTAAATCCTTTTGTACCGCAGCTTATGGAATGGCACAGTTGACAAGAATTATTTACATTTTAAAAATCAGTAAATAGTTTTATTTCCAACTCTGCTACATTATCCCTATTTTTACCCTTTGAAAAATACTGAGAATGCATAAGCGATGGGTTTTAAAGCCGGAAGGTGATCCTGAAAAGGTTACCTCACTGGCAAAGGTGTTGGGAGTTGTCCCTGCGTTGGCCGAATTGTTGGCGCAGAGGGATGTTCACACCTATGATGAAGCGCGCGCTTTTTTCAGGCCCGAAATGAGCAACCTGCACGATCCTTTCCTGATGAAGGATATGGACAAGGCTGTCGGCAGAATAATCAAGGCAATTGAAAACAAGGAGAAAATACTGGTTTACGGCGATTACGATGTGGATGGCACTACCGCAGTAGCCCTGGTTTATACTTTCCTTAAAGAGATTGGCCATAATCAGCTCGACTTTTACATACCCGACCGCTATGCCGAAGGGTACGGAATTTCCTTTAAGAGTGTGGATTTTGCTGCCGATAACGGTTTCGGGCTGGTGATTGCGCTCGATTGTGGTATAAAAGCAATAGAGAAAGTAGCCAAAGGCAGGGAAAAGGGCATTGATTATATTATCTGCGACCATCACCGCCCGGGCGATACCTTACCCCAGGCAGTGGCTGTACTTGATGCCAAACGGGCCGACTGCCCTTACCCGTTTAAAGAACTTTCGGGTTGTGGCGTAGGTTTTAAATTGATACAGGCTTTGGCTGCAACCCGCGATATCCCTTTTTCAACCATCAATAAATATCTCGATCTGGTGGTGGTAAGTATCGCATCGGATATAGTTCCGATAACCGGCGAAAACCGGATTCTGGCCTATTACGGACTTAAATTGCTGAACCAGTCGCCCAGACCTGGTTTTGAGGCTATACTGAAATTCTCAAACATTAATCGCAAGCCTGAATTTAGCGAAACCGTTGCCGGGAATGGCTTTTTAAATGGTAATGATGGCGACCCCGAAGAGTTTATCTTCAGTCGCGAACTATCCATTTCCGACCTGGTTTTTTTGCTGGGCCCCCGTATTAATGCCGCGGGCAGAATTGAAAGCGGCAGAAATTCGGTCGAACTGCTGATTTGCGAAACCCACGAGAAAGCCGAACAGATTGGTCAGCAGATAAATGATTTCAACACCACCCGCCGCGACCTCGATTCAACTACCACCGATATGGCGATGGATGCCATAAAAACATTGCCGAGGCTGCAGAATGCCCGCACAACTGTAGTTTACAACAAGGACTGGCATAAAGGGGTTATCGGTATTGTAGCTTCGAGGCTGATCGAGTCGTATTACCGGCCCACGATTGTTCTTACCCAGTCAAACGGCTTAATTACCGGGTCGGCCAGGTCAATCAAAGATTTTGATATTTATGATGCCATTGATGAATGCAGCGAATTACTTGAACATTTCGGAGGGCATAAATATGCTGCTGGTTTGTCAATGAAACCCGAAAACCTCGAAGCTTTTATCAGCAAGTTTGAGTCAGTAGCAGAGCGTATGATTACGGAAGATATGTTGACTCCTGAGGTAGAAATTGACCTGGAAATCAACCTCAACGAGATTGATCAGAAGTTTATCAGGGTGCTGAAACAATTTGCACCTTTCGGGCCAGGCAATATGTCGCCGGTTTTTAAAACCACCGGTGTAATTGACAACGGCTATGGAAGAATTGTTGGCAAAAACCACCTGAAACTCACCATTGGCCATCTTGAGAAAAAATCCGATCCACTGCCGGCCATAGCATTTCAATTAGGAGATCATTATCCCTATATCAGCACAGGCAGACCTTTTGATATCTGTTACCACATAGAGGAAAATGAGTGGAACGGCAAAAAAACCGTGCAATTGAATATTAAGGATATTAAAATTCCGACTCCGGAAGAGGCTTAAGACCTGATTCAAAAACGCATAGAAAATACTGAAATAGAAGCAGATAACTTTGTTTAGAATTCAAAAATATCGATGAATGCCTGAATGCTTTTTTCTATGTGATCTACTGTGCCTATTGTGGTTTATAACCAATTTGGATTTCTGGCCGGCAANNCTGATTGACCAGGAGTCACTGCCATAGCCCGAACTTACCGTAACCATAACCGAAACCCAGAAAAGCCAAACAAAAGGATTGGCAAAATTGAGGAAAAAGCCCTTGAAAACATAGGTCATAGGGCCCGGCATTTTTACATTGATCAGGTTATTGTCGTCGGTTACCTGTACTTTTCGAAGAAAGGTAACTATACCAAAAATTACGAGAATAACCCCTCCGATAATGCCGAACATCAGGTAGTTGCGATCGTTGCCAATAACCTGAACCGCCCCGAAATAACACAGCCATACCAGGGAGAGGTCGCTCAGAAATATACCACCCGCGAGCAGCATTCCCCGGTATAGTCCACGGTGAATGCTTGTCTGGATCAGCGAAAACATTGCCGGTCCGAGCATTACCGCCAGGGTAAACCCCAGAATACTGCCTTCGAGAAGGGGGTGCATACAATCAACTAATTAGTCTTCAGATTTTTGTCGAGATACTCCTTCCATTGGGTGAGTTTCTCGTTCTTAATAACCCTGGGGAATTTATTTTGCCCACCTTCTTTACCCTGTAGTTTCATATAATCGTAAAACAGGTGAAGGGGCAATACCTCTACAATTACCTCTTTTATGGCAGCGATGCGCTCCACCCGATAATCATCGTTCAGGTCTTTCAGGTTCTGGTCAATGCGATCACGGATCGCCTGAACATCTATGGTGGAGGGGTCGTTGGTTGTACCCAGATACCATTTGTGGGCAAACATGCTGTCGTGTTTTATACCGGCAACGGTAAATTCCGGAATCGGTATATTCATTTGCTCTTCAAGCAGCTGAATAGCCCTGTTCATGTTCTCCTGAGAAAGATGTTCGCCACAGAGGTTCAGGTAGTGTTTGGTTCGCCCGGTGATTACAATTTCTGATAAAGCCTTGGAGGTGAATTTAATGGTATCGCCAATCAGGTAACGCCAGGCCCCGGCACATGAAGTTAATAATAGTGCGTATTCCTTACCTTCCTCAACGTTCTCTATGGTTATAGATGATGCTTCGGGCCTTATATGACCTTCATCATCAAAATTATTATCGTTAAACGGGACAAACTCATAAAACAAGCCATTATCCAGCACCAGTTGCATGGCGTTGGTTCCTGGCCGGCTCTGGTAGGCGATAAAACCTTCAGAGGCCAGATAGGTTTCAATGTAAATCAGTGGTTTGGCCAATAGCTTATCGAATGTTTTGGCATAAGGCGCAAATGATACGCCTCCATGAACATAAATGGAAAGGTTCGGCCAGATGTCGTGGATGGTTTTTACATTGTAATAGCTGATAATACGCTCCATCAGTATCTGAAGCCAGGCCGGCACGCCAACGATAACGCCGATATCCCAGTTTTTGGCATTTTTTATAATTTCTTCAAGCTTGGTGGTCCATTCACGCTCTTTTGAGATGCGCTTACCTGGTTTGTAAAAATGTTGGAACCAGAAAGGAATATTGCCCGCTGTAATCCCCGAGAGATCGCCTTCGTAATAGGTTCCGTTGTACTGAAGATGGGTGCTTCCGCCAAGCATCAGAATGCCACGCTCGTAAAAATCGCGGGGCAGATCGTATTTGGCCAGCGAGAAAATCTGTCGTACACTGGTTTTCTTAATCGCTTTCAGCATGTCGGCCGTTACAGGGATGTACTTGCTTGAAGCTTCACTGGTGCCAGAGCTTAGCGCGAAGTATTTGACTTTACCCGGCCAGCTTACAAATGCTTCGCCATTGAGAGTCCGATACCACCATTTCTGGTGAATTGAATTATAATCGTGAATGGGAACATTTTGTCTGAATGCGCTGACTACATCTTTTTTCTTCAATATTCCACCAAAATCATACGTCTCGCCAAGAGCTGTGTACTGGCCACGGCTAAGCAATTTCTTGAGCGTAATGGCTTGTTGTTTAGAAGGATTCATGCGCCTGATTTTTTCCAGAGGTATTTTACTCGGGAATTCAATTGCGCTTTTAATAATAGATCCAAGGATAGGCATTTCAGTTGTTTTTGTGACCTTTCAGGGGGTAAAATTAATGAATTTTTGCGTTTTTTCTCAATTCAAAGCCATCAGCCTGATATATAGCCTTACTGGACTAAAGAAATGACGACAAACAGGAAATATCGTTACAAGACTTTCAACAGTTCTGATTAAATGGTTGTTTTTTACTAAGCCTCATACCTATAACTACTGATTTCTGTCAACAGAAAATTACTTATCTTCGACTATTGTTTGGCGATATTTTAAACCACAATGTTTTATGGCTAAAAGAAATCAGTTTAAAAGGTTTGTCTGGCTACTTCTGAAAGTTGCCATTGCAGCAATTGCTACAGGAATTATATTTCTGACCTGGCAAACCAAGACTGCTTACAATCCTGAACCGGTCGAAAAGATATTGGTTTCGGGTGAAGCAACTCCATTGCCCGATACGCTCACTCTTACAACCTATAACATCGGCTACTGCGGGCTTGGTGCCGGAATGGATTTCTTTTATGAAGGAGGAACGATGGTTAGGCCGGGCAAAGAAGAGTTTGACAGTTATTTAGGTGGAGTTATGAAAAGGCTTGCAACCTTTGAGAATAATGACTTTATTCTTTTACAGGAAGTGGACACGCTGGCGAAGCGCAGTTGGTATGTCAATCAATACCGCCTGATTAAAAACAAATTCTCCGGTTTTCATTCCTTTTTTGCGCTGAATTATAAAGCATGGGTACCAATGCCTGTATTACAACCAATGGGTCAGGTGAGGGCCGGACTCATAACCATGAGCAAAACCAATGCTACTGCGGTTGAGCGCCATGCATTCAATGCCGGTTATTCTTGGCCGATGAGCCTGTTTATGCTAAAGCGTTGTTTTCTCGTTTCGCGGTATAAAACCATGAATGGGAAAGAGTTGGTTTTGGTTAATACGCATAATTCGGCCTTCGGCGATGCTGCTGAAATTCGTCAGAAAGAGCTGTCCCAGTTGAAATTGCTGATGAAGGATGAGAGCGAAAAAGGCAACTATGTGATTATTGGCGGAGACTGGAACCAGAATCCTGCTGTATTTGACTCTTCCACTATAGACAAGAACTATAGGGTTAAAACCATACAGCCGCCCATCCCGGATGATTTTCTGCCTGAAGGCTGGCGGTATGCTTACGATCCTGTTCTGCCAACCAACCGTGATTTAGATATTCCCTACGCCGAAGGTAAAACCAAAACAACCCTTATTGACTTTTTTATTATCTCTCCGAATGTTGAACTGATTTCAGCAAAAACAACATCCACAGGCTTTCAGGAGTCAGACCATCAACCGGTTACGGTTAAAGTTGTGCTGAAAAAACTGGCCTTCTGATTAGAGGCTGGCAAGGATGTTTTTAGCAGAAGAATTCAATAGGCTCTTCCTTTGAGCGGGTAGAAATATTATTTTTCAAGCACAAACAGATCGGAGGCGATTCCATCGGCCAGTAATATTCCCTTTGGGGTGAGTGTAAATTGTTCGCCGGTTTTGCTGATGCATTTTTTCGCGATCCAGAGGGCAATGTTGTCTTTAAAATTGTCTGAAAACGCTTTACCAAACTTCTGTTCTATTTCACTGCTGTTGCAGCCCCACATGGTGCGCAGGCCGGTCATTACAAATTCATTATATTGTTGTTCAATGCTAAGAATTTCCGATTCAGATGGGATAAAGTTATTGCTGATGGCTTCCAGATACTCCTTAATTCCTGAAACATTCCATTGCCTGGATTTGCCATTGTAGGAGTGGGCCGATGGCCCAAGCCCAAGGTAGGTTTCCCCTTTCCAGTAAGCCGTATTGTGGCGGGCAAATTGTCCCGGAAGGCAATAATTTGATATTTCGTAGTGCAGATAGCTTTTTATTTGCATCTCCGTCATCAACATTTCGAAATGATGCGCAAGCTGTTGCTCATCAACCGGGGCAGCTTTCCCTTTGCGTATCATGATTTCGAGGGCAGTTTTAGGCTCTACGGTAAGTGCATAGGCCGAGATATGCGGTATTTCAAGGTCGGTTGCTGTTTTAATGTTCGCCAGCCATGCTTCATCTGAAAGGGTAGGAATACCAAAAATTAAATCTATCGTGAGGTTGTCAAAACCGGTTTCCCTTGCCAGTTGAATGCATTGTTTAGCTTTTTCGGCACTGTGAACCCTGTTTAAATACTGCAGGTCTTCATCGCGAAACGACTGTATCCCAATACTTAGTCGGTTGATACCTGCTGACCTCCACGCCCGTGACTTTTCAACGGTAATATCATCGGGATTTGCTTCAAGGGTTATTTCTGCTTCCGCTAAAATGGCAAATTGATTTCGCAGCGATTTCATAATTTTAGCCAGCATTCCTTCGGTCAGAAGCGATGGCGTTCCACCTCCAAAGTAAATGGTTTCAACAGTTTTTCCTTTTAGATAGGATTGCTGAAGTTCAATTTCATGGCTGATGGCATCAGTAATTGCAGGCATAGTTGATTGAGATGCAACAGAATAGAAATTGCAATAGTGGCATTTTTGCCTGCAAAAGGGGATGTGGATATAAATTCCAGCCATAAGTGTTCAGATAAATTTAAGTGTGAAGCAGGAATTGTAGTTCAATCCACCTGTTTTTCAGAAGGTATAAATTCCGGGTCACCGCTTACAACATTGATGCAGCGTGGTATAATCTCAAATTTCATGGGAGTATGGCCAAGCGATTCACCATCGGTTTCGAGAAACATATCAGGATTTGCTTCAATCTCGACTGTAGCACCTCTGAATGTCTTTACCTGCGGCATCTTTACATAAGAACCGTCGTAAAGCTTTTTCACATTTTTCACCACCTCAAGGCGGCTAACACGGGTGATAATGGTTACATCAAACAATCCGTCGTCGGGAATGGCATCGGGAGCCTGCATCATACCACCGCCGTTAAATTTACAGATTGCCACACTCATGCTGAAAATGTCGGTGTTTAGCTCTTTGCCATCTACCAATACACGGCAAACAACCGTATTATAGGAAACGAGGCTGGTAAAAAGGCTGATCAGGTAGGAAAAAGGGCCGCTCTTGCCTTGCTGTTTCACCTTATTGGTTCTTTTGGCCACCATCGCATCAAAGCCGAGTCCGGCCATATTTATGAAGTGGCGCTGTTTTGTGAGGTTGTTGTAAATGTATTCAACCCTTCCAACATCCTGTAACCGGGTTTTAAAATTTGAGATTACCCGGATGGCTTCACGGTAATCCGACGGTATATTAAATGAACGCCCCCAGTCGTTTCCTGTGCCGACAGGGATCATAGCGAGGGTAATTTCATGCGGGGCATACCGCTTTTGTGTGAAAACCCCATTTACAACCTCGTTTAGCGTGCCGTCGCCTCCAACAACCAATATTTTGCGATAGCCGTTTTCAATATATTTCCGGGCTAATTTCATAGCATGGTTTGTGTGTTCGGTAAAGACATTCAGAAACTTTAGGCCAGCCTCATTCAGCAGCCGGGCAATCTCAAGCCAGTCCTTTTCCCCTTTGCGACGACCCGCGTTGGGATTAACAATTACAAACCAATCTCCGCTTAAATCCATAGAAAAACTTATGTCAGATCAGTATCAACCATAGTATCGAGCTTTTGTTGAACCTGTTCGGGGCTAATTTCCAGCATACAATGGCAAGGGCCGCCTTCGAGACAATCGTT
>DINP01000055.1:14612-14846 GCA_002426025.1 Bacteroidales bacterium UBA5537
CTGTTCCCCATTCTCTTGCGCTTCCTTTTGATTTCGGATGAAGAATCAGGTTGAAACGTTTCGGATCAATCATAGTTGAAAGCTCCTCAGGAAGTGGTGCAATCTTGTCAAAGCCATACAAATCTGGCATCTCATCAACTGGTACTATGGTTTTGCCCAGCAATTTCTGCGCAAGCAATATATTTAATTGTGCTTCGTGCCAGGGCGAATTTTTTCGTGTCAGCTTAATCAAAT
>DINP01000055.1:14939-27331 GCA_002426025.1 Bacteroidales bacterium UBA5537
TATTGTATCGGCTTCCATGCTTTTGAGTAGCGTAAGCCGGGTTTCGGGGGCGTGATTTTGCATTTCATCCCAATCGAGAAAATAATCAACATGACTGCAGGCCATAATTACCGGTCGTGTGTAATTTTTGCCCAGAAAGGTGATTCTTACATCCGGAAACTTTTGTTTCAATAAGCCCAACAGTGGAAACGTCAGAACCACATCACCGATACTGTCGGTGCGGCTTATTATGATGTGATTTGGCTTCATTTTTTATGTTCAGATTGTGCGGTGGCATTCAACTGCCGAAGCTTAATGTATTTATAAAAAGTTGCCTGGGCTGAGATGCGACAGACAATAAANNGTTAGCCTCTTCTGCAGTAAGGTCGGTAAACCGGTTGGCCTGGGCGATGTGGCCGGAAACCGAATAATATGAATAATGAAACAGATCGCCTTCAAGGTGTTTTACCTCAATTCCCTGATCAACCGTAAGCGTTTCGTGGATAACCATACCAGTCCAGCGGGCCCTGTCGCGGTTAAAGATCCTCGTTTTACGGTCAGGATACCAGCCACAATGCCTGATCCATTTCCCGCAATAATTGGTAAGCCGGTTCATGCTATAGGCTGCCGAAGATTCCTCTTTTTTTATTTTCAGGATAGATTCCCTCAGTTTATCCGACAAGGCTTCATCGGCATCGAGTGAGAGAATATCTGGGTATTTTGCCTGTGAATTGGCGAAGTTCTTTGTTTCAACAAAACCCAGCCAGGGCTGGCTGATAAAACGCGCACCAAATTCTTTGCAAATCTCTTCGGTCCTATCCGTAGAACCACTGTCAACAACCACAATATCATCGGCTATACCCATCACAGACTGCAGGCAACGGCCTATGTTCCGCTCTTCATTAAGTGTGATAATTGCAACTGATAAATTGGTCATGGGTAATTGTGTAAGTTGCAAAGATAATCAGAGCAAAACGAAAACATCAAATGCGGGGGAATAATTAACTACCCGAAAACCAATTACTCTTAAAATTACTACCCTTAAACCTGCTTTTTCCGCCAGTTGCCTGACTTCAGATAAATATAGGATAGCAAGCCCAGCGTCAGAAAATAGATATACTCACTCATCCATACATAAGCTGTTTCCAGCTTCAATACAACGGCCAGAATATAGGCTGCAATCAGATAAACCGAAATAGTAAAAAACTCAATTGTCAGCGCAGTAGCGGTATTGGCTGTACCCGATACACCGTTGAACAGAATATTTGAAAATGAAAAAAGTAACAGCGATGTCATAACTACATAAAAAGAGGGTATTGTCTGTTGCACCAGTTCAGGATTAGATGTGTAAACCGATATCAGCAAATTGGGAATCAGCGCCGAAATGGCGACTACACTTCCAATTAGGATGAAATTCATAATGGCAACTTTCTTAATAACCGGAATTACCTGATCTGTTCGTCCACGACCTATAACGTTGCTTACCAGTGTATTGGTAGTTGAACCAAAGGCAAAAACAGGAATCATCAATACCAGATAGGCGCTTCGGATAATGTTGGAAATAGCCAGAGGCCGTTCGCCCATTTTTTCAATAATCATAAAAAAGACAAACCATGAAGCCAGGGAGAGAAAGTATTGCAACATTACAAAAATAGAGATATCGAGGGTTTTACGGACGATTGCCCAATCGAAACGGCCAAAACTGAACAGGTTGTATTTTCTGAGGTCAACCATTTTAAAGGTGTACGCGAAGAAGTAGATTGCTGATATGGCTTCAGCGATTGAAGAGGCAAGTGCTGCACCTTTTATGCCCATCTCGGGGAAGCCAAAGTTTCCGAATATCAGGGCATAGTCTAAAAATACATTGGTTGCAGCCATTATCAAGGCATTATAAGTTAATACCTTTGTGCTGGTTGTGCCGATATAGAAAGCACGGAGCAGTATATTTCCAAATGCGAAGAAGATGCCATAAATCCTGTATTGCAGAAAATCAATACTGGCCTGATATACTGCATCGGACGAAATGAGCGGCCTGAGCATGGCTGGTGAGAACAGTTTGATAATCAGAAAGAGCAACAGACCCATTCCCATTAGGAAATAGAGGCTGTTGTCGGTAATTTTTCCGATTTCCGTGTAGTTGCGCTCACCGTTTCGCCGCCCTATAAGTATTTGTCCGCCAATGCCGAAGCCAAAGCCCAGCATAAATAGTGATATGTAAAATAGACCGGCAATTGCAGATGCCCCAAGTTCAACTTCGCCAACGCGACCAAGAAAAGCGGTATCGGTAACGTTTATGACATTCTGGGCTACCAGGCTGAGAATAATGGGTAAGGAGATTGTCCAGATGCGGCGATATGAGGGTATGCTACTGCTTTTCATAAGAGGCTGCAAAGGTAGTTTAAATCATCATGCAGGCGTAATTGAGCAGTTATACCTTGGATGATTTCTTTCTGATTCGGGCTGTAACAGTTCCTCCTTTGTGATAGCGAGGTTGTTGCTTTTAGCGACGACCTTGAAAGTTATTTCTCTATTGAAAAATCAATTAGCCCAATGACAATAAAGGGAAGCTTGATAATAGCATAGGGAACGGAAGTCTGTTAATCTTTAATTCATAGGCTTTTATTCAAAACAAATAACAGAAGTTTTCTACTTAAATTATATATACTGGTTGTTTCGGATATCTGAAAAGTACTTATATTAGTGGTGGAATTCTATTGGCTCTATTTATTAATTATGACCCCTTAGACAATTAAGAAATTTTTTACAATAAGGATTAGGTCAACTATCTGCCTATATAAGAGCATTGAGCTGAATTAGAACCAATTATTGAAATAACTTAACATATAAATTATGGAAACAACTTTAATTATCGGATTGGTAGTGTTGACAATCACCTTGTCGTTTTGGGCCATTTTTGATATTACAAGATCAAGATTTAAGAATCCAATTATGAGTATAGTTTGGTTTCTGGGAGTTTTATATTTCCCGGTTTTTGGCCCAATTTGTTATTTCCAATGGAGAAAAAAGCTTGTTAAAAATGAGCCAAGAAAATTCCAACCGGATTTTAACACAACTGGATTAGGGTACAATTGATTCACTACTCGAATTTTTAATATTGAGCAGGTAACACGGTGATGGAATTGTCACTCACAAAAAGAACTGTATAGAACAAAATCCATGCATTCTAATTGATATGGTGGTAAATTAATATAGGAATATGTAGATGTCCTTTAATTTGGTATATCTAATCCACCTACTTCCTCCAAAACGTTTGTAATTGACCGGCTGAAATATGGTTTGTTGAATAACCTTAACCACTTCATGAATTTGTAACTGGAATTCGCCATTAAATAGCAACTTCACTGCAAAAGTTTATGCTAAAGAAATATATAGATCATCAGGATTATGATCATTTACTGGGCACATTGCAATATGATTTTAAGCCATTATTGAATAGAATAAAAAAAATTGAGGAGAGGATTAAAACCTATAACAGGAAAAAAGGGGCTAATACAGAAAGCTGGAATTGTGAAATTTGGGTTAATCCGGTTAATAAGAATAAATGGACAATTTATTATTGTTGGAGATTTCAGAGGAAAAAACACCTTGTTTCATTTTTTCCCTTTATTGAATTCTCGTCATCCTACGGAGAAAAGGAGTATCTTCTGTTGAGCAAAGAAGTTGAGGATAGAATCTTAGGGAGTTTAATAACAACATCATGCCCAAAGTACACTAAGAACAGCGGTATTGACTTCAAAGATTTTTTACTTAAGAACCAATGGTTTGTTAATATTTTCAGAGGCCATTTTCTTAAGCAGTTTCGAACCCGGTTACGTAATCCGGATATTCCTTTGATTGATATTTTTTATGAGTTTTCTACTTACCGTCAGATTCGATTGGTTGAAAATTTCGTTCAAAAAGAGAAATGGTTAATGTACTTGCATAGTCATGGCGTTGCTATGATTAAACTACATGAGAATCTCGTAATTTTTGATACCTATTTGTCAATTTACGAACTGTATCCGGGTCAGATAAAGGCAGCCATTGACTACCTTAATTCGTTGAATAATATGGATTACACTTTAATGGCCTTTTACTTAATGGAATGCTGGGATTGGAAAAAACACCTTGATATTGAAAGATCATTTTTATGGATTAGAGAAATGGCAAAGATTGATGCCGAATTGGTCAATGAATTTTTACAAAATCAGTTGAATTACCTCAGAGAGGTTTACCGCGTGCCGGATAATAAATAATAGCAGCAATAAAAAATTCAGGCTATTGGGTTTTTAAGTATTTTGTTACTATCATGTTAGTGAAAATCAGTATTCAATTTCAAATTATCCCATCACCGCTTCCAAAACGCCGGATGAAAAATAATAAACAGGGTAAATAGTTCGAGTCGGCCAAGCAGCATAACAAACGAGAGTGTCCATTTGGCTATGAAGTGCAGGTGGGCGTAGTTTGCGACGGGGCCGGTGGTTTCAAGTCCGGGGCCTATGCCGCCCAGACAACTGGCTACCGCGCCAACCGATGAAATGGTGTCGAGGCCGGTGGCGGTTAAGATAAGGGAGCCGATACCAAAGGTGAGTATGTAGAGAAAGAAGATTGCCAGCACATTGTGAATAATTTCTGCGCTAACCGGTTTGTTGTCTAAGCGCACCGGAATTACCGCTGATTTGTGCCTTAAGCGTTTCAGCGCTATAGAAACGTTTTTAAATAGCAATACGTGGCGAACCGTTTTAATACCTCCGGAAGTTGATCCGGCCATTCCACCCGCAAACATCAGCAAAAAGATAAGAAACCAGGCATAGCGTGGCCAAAGCATATAGTCTTCGTTGGCAAAGCCGGTGCAGGTAACGATACTCACCACATTAAACAGCGCTCCCCGGAAAGCGTGTTCGAGCCGGTAACCCCGTTCGAAAAAGAGCGAGATGGTGATAACCAGTGCCGGAATAAGGATGATCAGCAGGTAAGCCCTGAATTCCATCCCGCTGAGGGCCTTTCTTATCCGCCCTTTCAGCATAAGATAATGGAGCGCAAAGTTGGTTCCTGCCAGAAACATAAAAATAATGGCAACATACTGAACATAAGGCGAATAGTTGGCGAGGCTGGTGTTTTTGGGTGAAAACCCACCCGACGACAAAGCCCCGAAAGCATGGCACATGGCTTCGAAAAGGTTCATTCCACCAAGCAACAGCAGAATAATCATTATTGCCGTAAACAGGGCATAAATCCCCCACAGGCTGCGCGCGGTTGCGGCTATGCGGGGGTGTAGTTTCTCCTTTTCGGGACCAGGCACTTCGGCAAAGAAGAGCGACATGCCCCCAAATCCCAGAAATGGAAGTATAGCAATGGAAAGCACAATAATTCCCATACCACCAATCCAGTGTGTCATACTACGCCAGAAGAGCAGGCCTTTGGGAACGATCTCAATATCGCGCAGAATAGAGGCCCCGGTGGTTGAGAACCCCGACATGGTCTCAAAATAGGCATCGGTAAACGAGGGAATGGCGCCGCTGATGTAAAACGGCAGCGCCCCGAAAAATGAAATGACAATCCAGGTAAGGCTTACTACCAGAAACCCTTCTCTTCGGCCAATATCCTGCGGGTCGTATTTGTTGCCCGCTGCCCTGAGCACCATACCTGCAAGAAGGGTAATGCCTGCCGAAATCATTATGGGCACTAGATCTGCCCCCCCATAATAAATGGAGAATGGAATGCAGGTGAGCATAAACAAACTCTCAATCACCAGCAATATGCCGATAACTTTAATGATCGGGTTGAATTTGAACGGATACATGGCCTGAAGACCTGCAGTTAAATAAGTGTTAAGTGATTACCTTCTCCAAAACGCTGGTGAGAAGAGGATGAGAACGGTAAAAAGCTCAAGCCTGCCCAGGAGCATTAACAACGATAAGAGCCATTTTCCGATATCCGGAACCAGCCCGTAATTCATAACCGGACCAACTATGCCAAGTCCGGGACCAATATTGCCGATACAGGCAGCGGTTGCACCGACTGCAGATTCAAATTCGAGACCCAGAAACGACATGGCCAGCGATCCAAACGCAAAAATGATAATGTAAATAAGAAAGAAAGCCAGCACATTGAAAATGATATTCTGAGGTACCGACTTGCGGTTGAGCCTTACCGGGATAATTGCCTGCGGATGGATCAGGCGTTTAAGTTCGAGGAGGCTGTTTTTAAACAAAAGCATAATGCGCACCATTTTTATGCCGCCGCCTGTTGATCCGGCACAACCCCCGGTAAACATCAGCAGAAATATCATAAACCAGGCAAAAAACGGCCAGATTAGGTAGTCGGACGAAACGAAACCGGTGGTTGTAACAATAGAAACTACCTGAAACAAGGCATCGCGGAATGATTTTTCGGCAGGTAGGCCTACGGTAAAAAACAGTGCTGCCATAATAATCATTGATGAAACAAGGATCAGAAAGGTGTAGTTTCTGAACTCCTCGTTGGCCCACACTTTTTTAAAATGACCTTTAAGCCCGAAGTAATGCAGGGTAAAGTTCGTCCCGGCAAGGAACATAAAGAGGATTATAACATACTGAATATAAGGCGAAAATCCGGCAACGGAATCGTTTTTGGTAGAGAAACCACCGGTAGCCATGGTGCCAAACGAATGGCACAGCGCATCAAAAAGGTTCATTCCGCCAAACATCAGCAAAGCGGTAAGTACGACCGTCAAAAGTACATAAATACCCCAAAGCCGTTTTGCGGTCTGGGTAATGCGTGGATGAAGCTTATCGGGGGTAATGCCCGGCACCTCGGCCACAAACAACTGCATTCCACCAATGCCCAGGATGGGGAGAACGGCTAATGAGAGCACGATAATTCCCATGCCGCCTATCCAGTGGGTGAGGCTGCGCCAGAATAGGATTCCCTTTGGAATTGCTTCAATATCGGTAAAAACAGAAGCCCCGGTTGTGGTGAAACCCGACATGGTTTCAAAAAAAGCATCGGTNNCCTTCGCGTTTGCCGATTGAATTCTGGTCGAGTTTGCGGTTGGCGAGCCAGAAACCAATGCCAATTGCCATAATTACCAGTCCCGAAACAAGCAGGGGGAGAAAATCGTGAAGCGGGTTAAACAAGGCAAGCTCCGTCATAAAACCACGATCGTACCAGGCCGAGAAACCAAGACAACTAAGCATAAACAAGCCTTCGATTACCATAAGCAGGCCGGTAACCTTCAGAATTGCATGATGATTGATTTTGTTCGCTGTAGCCATTTTCCCTTCCCGGATTATGCAGTACCTAACAATTTTTTTTGCCACCAATCCACCAAATCACCAAAACAAATTTAAAATTTCTTTTTTCGTGTAATCTGATGTCCCGAAGCCACATTGGTTAGGAGCTTTCATTTTATTTGTACACAATGAAAACAATATATTCTCAACCACTAAAACACAAATGTTCCGTAACCGGGAAAAAAACCATTTTTTCGTAATTGCTTCATATTAAGCATTTTTATGTTTTGGAGTTTTGGTGGCTAGATAGTTTTATTTTTTAACGGACAATAATTAAATCATTATTTAAAAAGTGCCTGAACCTTTTTAATTGCTTCGGGCAGGGCAAATATCACAACTTTATCGCCATCCTGAATCTGAAAATCGCCAATGGCAATATAACTGTTCATTCCGCGCACAATGCCCCCGATTATGCTCCCTTTTGGGATATCAATATCTTTTATCGGCCTTTTGGTAACATAAGCCCCCGGTTTAACCACAAACTCAAGCACTTCGGCATCTATCCCGCTAAGGCATTTTATCGAAGTAACTTCGGCATCCATCGTAAAACGGACAATATAGGATGCGGTAATCAGCTTTTTATTGATGATGGTTTCTATACCAATGCTTTGCGATATGGTGATGTAATCAATATTTTCGACCAGCGGAATAACCTTTTTCACCCCGTAGCGCTGTGCCAGCAGGCAGGTAAGGATGTTGGTTTCGTAATCGTTGGTTACCGCTATAAAAGCATCCATATTGCGGATACCTTCATCTTCGAGCAGTTCAATATCGCGGGCATCGGCATTTATAATCAGGGTATGCTCCAACTGGTCAATAAGGTTAAGGCATCGCTCCTTATCAATATCAATCAACTTCACATTCATATCGCGTTCGAGCAAACGGGCTGTTTTGCGGCCAATACGGCCTCCGCCAACAATCATCACATTATGAATCTCCTGCCTTTCCTTGCCACCTAGCCTCAACAGGTCTTCAATGCCATCGGGTTTGGTTATAACATAAGCCAGGTCGCCGGATTTAAATTCGTCGTCACCTTTCGGGATAAGGGTTTTGTTGTTGCGGTGAACGGCTATGGCCCTGAAATCGAGATTGGGATTTTCCTTCGCTATCTGGGTCAATGATTTGTTCAGTACTTTGGCTTTCTCGTCGAGTTTAATAAGGAAGAGCGACAGCCGGCCTTCCGAAAAATCGAAAATCTCGGTTGCAGCGGTCTGGCTCAGCAGCCTTACAATCTCTTTGGATGCAATACGCTCGGGGCAAACCATGGCATCAATCCCCAGCGAGCGCATCAGTTCGCGGTTTTCAACAGTAAGGTACTCGGTGTTGTTGATACGCGCAATGGTGCGCTTGGCACCAAGCTTTTTGCCCAGCACGCAGGTCGTAATATTAATTTTCTCGTCGTGAACCACCGAAATCAGCAGGTCGGCCCGGCGTATATTGGCCTGCTCCAGCACGCTGATCGAGGTTGAATCGCCTGTTATTGTCATCAGGTCGGTGTGCGACTCTACAAGTTTCAGCAACTCCTGGTGGGGATCAACGATGGTAATATTGTGATTTTCGCCCGAAAGCATCTTTGCCAGATGGAACCCGACTTCACCATCACCGGCTATTATTATGTTCATTTTTCCTACTTAATAACAACAGCCCGCAAAAGTAATACATTTCAATAGCGGGATGTGAAAAAATGTTAAATCTTAACTACTTAGCAGGCTATTTTATCGCTTGCAAATTTCAGTATTCCCAGCAGGAGTTGGCTGGCTAACGGTGGTTATGAATATTAAACCCATAGCGAGACCATCAGTATCTGATCATCATTAGGTTCGTTTCTAATATTAAGCCCCTTATTGGAACACTGATGACGCTGATTAAAGCCCTGCCTGTCTGCTGTTGCAAACAAGCAGGCAGGGATCTTCACAGATATTTTAATTCACTCTTTTTCAAGTGTTGGGCAGCAGCTTATCTTCTGAAGCTGGTCACGGATGAACCCATAGCGAGGCCGTCGCTCCGAGCGACGACCTCGCTACTTAAACAATTATAAAAACCATCTCATTATTTAACTTACTGCTTTTAATGATTATATTTGGGGGTAATTTTTTAGCTAAATGCTGATAAACTATATAAATAATATCCTCAGAAACTGCCCTTACGATTATCGTGCGATACCATTACATGATAGAAATAGGGTGGGGGTATGTCATTGTATATCAGTATATTATAAACTGTCCCGTTTGCCAGTGGTGTCAGTACTTAACGGCACCTCCTATATCCAACCTGAATATCATTCTAATATCAGGCTATTTCCAAAGATTCCCCCCTTAGTAGGATTATTATTGACGACATTATTATATAGGTAGGGATATCATACATTCACAAATCAATTAAAACCGTATAAAATGAAGAAACAATTTCTAATTGCTTTGATATGGGCATTAGTTTTCCCAATCATTTTTATTTCATGTAAAAAAGATCATGACCCCCAAAATCATCAAACAAATAGTGATGAAACCCTTATAACCAACAATGATAATATCGCCAACCTGCTTGCTTTTCGCGATAGGATTTCGTTGGGTAACTTAAAGTCAGGTGAAACAATCGAAATTGAAGATGCCATTGATTATATAGAAGGTGTTTTAAACCTGACTTATGGCAGTGCGAGTTATGCATTTGAGAAAGCACACCGCACCTCCTTCGACATCGAGATAGAGCTAAATACAGAAGGCAGTATTGATATGGACGAAGCCATTGATAAATACGGCGAGGCACTTGACGACATTAAGGCTTTTTATGGCAGTATCAGTGCTTCACAAAAGCAACTAATTGGTGTTGATGTGAACCTTAAAGAAACCCTTTCACAAAAAATAGTGGTTACATTTAAGCCGGTTGTAGGCACGCCTCCTATCAATATCATGAACTTTGGCACCACCGATTGGTGGGAATGGGGTTTTGGTAATGGCAAATGTGGCGGATATGAAGACCCGATTTATATTGGACGAGATGCCGCCGGCGAAATTAAAAAGAAAATACTTGCCCGCAAAGGGGTGCCGGCTGCAGGTTATGTATATCTTGAATTCTGGAGCGATTTCGACCCTTATTCAGCAGATCAATATTTTAATGATGATGACATTACCCCTGGTGATAACATTCGTGATTATCTGATGTATGGCAATTGGCCTAACCTTCCAAACTTCAATACCTGCATTTCAAACTCTGATATGAACTTTTATCTTACAGGTACTGAAGATGTAATTAACCAGAATAAACCGACAGGTATGGTTCTTTTTGATGTGATAGTGACTGGTGATATGACTATTACTACACCAGCATTTTATCACCACTGGGTGAGGCCTACCTATGCAACACTTTACTATTCTGGTGAAAATCCCAAGGGTTTAGACTAATTATTACTATGCAAATTTGTATGTGCCGGAAATAGTTGTTTCGGCACATACTTTAATTTTTAAAATTCCTCAGCATGAAATCATTCTGTATCCTCATACTAAGCATTTTTTTAGCTTTCTCATACTCATTTTCGCAAAAAGCAACCTACTTTGCAGAAAGAGCAGAAACTCACTTTGAGAAAATGCCATCAGCAATTTACGTTTCAGATAGCTCAACTATTTTGACCTATGTTATTAACGAAGCCGAGAATAAGACATATCCGGTGATAGTTAGGAAAACCGAATCAAGCGAAGGTTCTTTAGAATTGTTTAACTCCTATTTCATGACGATGATTTCCAGAATATTCTGTGATGATCAATTTATCTATTTTATTGGGAAGTCTCAGGCATCACAAGTCGATTCAGTCAAGTTATTTGTATTAAAAACAGACTATTTACTTTCTCCTGTTGATACAGTATTTATTAAACCATTTCTTAAGAATTTGCTTTACTTTCAGGTTTGTGATACATTTCCAGAGATTAAAGTAATTTATACTGCAGAATCAACTATTGAAGGTGTGCCAAAATCAATTTATAGCATTTCCTTTTCTTTGGAAGGAGATATTCTAAGTCATCAACAGGCTCCAATTGAGTGCAATACAGTTTATTTATCTTATATCTCAAGTACTCCAGAAGGTAAATTTGCTGTTAATGGTTATTATTCTATTCAAGGTGCAGGAGGTACTATGCATGGGACATTTTTCTTTAATGATTCTCTGACATTTCAAAATTTTTGGAAATATCCAATAACAGAAATTTTTGGAATACCACAAAACGGCATTTTGACTTATAGCAATACCAATTTTATTTCCGAAGAAATGGCTTACGTTACAGCTCGTGCTTATCTGGCTGATACTTTAATTATAATACCGCAAAACTACCATTATTATATAAAAGCCATGCTTGCAGACACCGCCGGTAATGTATATAAGGTAAATGCTTTCGGGGCAGGCGATACCACCCTATATCCTGCATTTGCAAAACATCAGGTTGCTACAGAGGGAAATTATTTATATGTGGTATGGACGAAGAATATTGAAGTGGGATGTTTCCCCTATTGCCCTTTTAATTCGTGGATAGCCGTTACCTATCTGAACGATTCACTCGATATAGTGTGGGAAAAGTTTATCGGTGGCGATGATTTTTATACTTCGCATATTGCCGAAGCCTCGCCCGAGGGAGGTATTGTTATTGCCGGTACGCGCTATCGCTACAACGACCCCGGACAGCCGCACGAAGTGTTTATTGTTTCGGTATCAGAGGAAGGGGTGGTAACCGGCACATCAACAGAACATCCAATGGAGATTAAACAGGCTATTGTTTATCCTAACCCCGGAAACGGGATGCTCACGGTTGAAACTGGCAGCCACATTAAAAGTGCAGAATTCTCGCTCTTCGATCTTAATGGCCGTAAGGTACTATCAACCCTTCTCAACGATAAAGTAACCGGGATAAATACTGAAAAACTGCCTCCGGGAGTTTATCTATACAGTATAAGCAATACCGGTTTCAACGAAACGGGTAAATGGATAAAACAATAGACCACATAATGTTCACCATAAAGATTACAAATTAGATTGTGTAATCAGTATCTCATTTTCAGGCTGATCCAAAAGCTCAACCTATAGCGAGGCCGTCACTCCGAGCGACGACCTCGCTACTTTCACACTCTCTACGCCGTACTTGCCCATAGTTCGTTTGT
>DINP01000055.1:27395-28105 GCA_002426025.1 Bacteroidales bacterium UBA5537
TTGGGCTGCAGCTTATCTTCTGAAGCTGGCCACGGATGAGCCCATAGCGAGGCCGTCGCTCGGAGCGACGACCTCGCTACTTTCAACCTCTACACCGTACTTGCCCATAGTTCGTTTGTCAACTACCAATACCTACACCGTACTTACCCATAGTTCGTTTGTGAACTAATGATAACTACGCTATATATGTCAAAAGTTGATTATAAATTTATTAATATTTGACCGTAAAGGATAAGTGTTATCCTATTTGGTATTGCACTACTACAGTAGTGATAAAATATGTTAAATATAATGAATAATACACAATAGGTATAATAAATGGGGATACGTATCCGTTAAGATGGATATTTTATTTTATAACCTTAAATTTATAATCTTATGATCAGACTTGAAAGTATCTTCAAACAATGGTTTGATGATCATTTGGTCACCGACGACCGCCTTGTAAAGTATGCCGAAGTAGCCCTGCACAGGCTACAGAACAACAACAGCGGCGAACTGTTTACCCCACTTATCGAACCGCTGCAAACAACCCTTGAATCGTTTAAAAAAGCTATTGCCGACCGCAATCTGCTGAGGGCACAGCGCGAAGGCTCTACCGTGAGCGTAGATGACACCTTAGACGAATTCCGTAAAAAAGCCCTGCAACGCGAGGGCCTTATCCGCGACATCTTTGGTGTTAATTCACCCGAGTACCAGGAGTTTTACCC
>DINP01000115.1:0-12089 GCA_002426025.1 Bacteroidales bacterium UBA5537
TCGAATCAAAACCTGCTGCAGGCGGCTGTATCTGGTGGTGTTGAAATTAAAGTGAGGAAAGCGGATGTTGAAAAGGCTTTGCGCCTGATTGAGTTATCGAAAAAAGAGCATGGCACTGAAAAAGAAGCCACCGTACGTTCATTGCGCAGCGCCAGAAAAATTCTGGTTCCGGTTGACTTTTCTGATGCTTCAGTCAGAGCCTGTGACTACGCATTGGGCCTTGCCGGTAAACTTAAAGCCGAAATAAAACTGCTTCATGTATTTTACAACCCAGTACTCGATATTGCACCTTTCGACACCAGTCATGCCTATCAGATCAATCTGGTAAACTATCTTCATGAAGCGGAGCAAAATGCTAAACATCAGTTAATCAATCTTGTAAAAGAACTGAAACTAAAGGTTAAAAAGTCCAACCCAGATCTGAAAATTACCTATTCACTTGCCAACGGACTGGCTGCCGAAGAAATCGCAACCACTGCTTCAAAGTTCAGACCCGGGCTTATCGTAATTGGCACACGGGGTATTGGTAACCAAACCGGTGGTTTCCTCGGATCGGTTACGGCCAAATTAATTGAGAAAACGAAAATACCAGTGCTGGCAATTCCTGAGAACAGCAAGTTTACCAATCTCGAAAAGATTAAAAATGTGATGTATGCTACCGATTTCGACAAATCGGACCACCTGGCCATCAGCAGGTTAATCAATATTCTGAATCCTTTTGATGTAAGCCTGCACTGCGTTCATATCAGCGTTGGGGTAAAGAAATCGTGGGATGATATTAAAATGGAGCAGTTGCAAAGTTTTCTTGTAAAAGAGAATAAAAAACACCCGGTTAATTGCGAAGTAATTGTAAGTGGCGATGTAATTAACGGTATGCAAACCTATATCCGCAACAACAACATTGATATAATTGCTCTCACCAACCATAGCCGCGGTTTGCTTTCAAGTTTCTTTGCACCAAGCATTACCAAAAAGGTGATGAGCCGTATCAACAAACCTTTATTTATTTTTAAAGCGGTTGAATAGCGCTAAAGCACCGGGTAAAAGGCATCTTCAATATGGTTGATCTGCTTTGTGTTGGTATTCAGGATTATTGAAACAATGTCGAAACGGGCTTCTTTTTCTATATTATACTTTTCAATGTATACCTGAGTTGCCCGTATCAGGAATCGCTGCTTATTGGCATTTACGAATATTTCCGGCTCACCGAAAATAGCTGACCTTCGGGTCTTTACCTCAACAATTACAAGGAAATTGTCTTTTTCGGCAATAATATCAATTTCGTCTTTGCCAAATCTCCAGTTTGTAGCGCGAATACTAAAACCTTTGTCTATTAAATGTTTAGCAGCGATTTCTTCGCCCAATTTGCCAAGGTCATTGTGCTCAGCCATATACTCTGCTATAAATTGCTTATCAATAAATCGTACAGTAAATAAAGCAATGCAAAAAAGCCTAAAATATATAATCCAGGCTTAATCAGGCCTTTCAGATCTCGGTTACCGGATGCATACTTTTTAGGTTTAAACACCATTCTCGACTGATCAGAAACCTCAAGTACAACATCGCGCCCAAGGATTAAGGACATATTCTCTTCCTGATGTCCGGCAGGAAAATCAAACAAAACCGGGTATTTAAATTCCTTTATGGAATCAGCAATGATTTCTTCGGCAGTTTTCCCGTAAGGAACCGCGTTGTCGCGCATCTGAGTCATTCCACCTACAACCAACCCGGCAAGATTATCGAGTTTACCACCCCGTTTCAGATTCATCATCATGCGGTCAACATGATAAAGATACTCGTCAAGGTCTTCTATGAAAAGGATTTTTCCGTCGGTATCAATATCGGAAGCAGTTCCTGCAAGACTGTATAGAATAGAAAGATTCCCACCAATCAACTGCCCTTCTGCATTTCCTTTGCGGGATAATTTGCCCGATTTTACAAGGTATTCTGGTGATTCTCCAAAAAGACACTTTCGTAAGCTTTCCATAGAAGGCAGTGAGCTTCCATCTGCCGGAAAATTCAACGGCATGGTCGCGTGCAGGGTTTCAATACCAAAATGCTGGTGAATATGTGAATGGAGCACTGTAATATCGCTATACCCGACTATCCATTTGGGGCTCTTTACAAAATTCGTAAAATTAAGCTGATCAATAATCCGAACAGTTCCGTATCCGCCACGTGCACAGATTATTGCTTTTACCTCAGGATTATCAAGCATCTGCTGAAAATCTGCCAGACGCTGTTCATCAGTGCCGGCAAACTGATTTTCAGATTCAAAAAGATTCTGACCTGTTTCAACCTGCAATCCCCAGGATTGAAAAGCACTGATAGCCGGATTAATCTCTTCCACAGACACTTTTCGGGCAGTGGCTACAATGGCTACTTTATCACCTGGTTTTAGGAAAGGAGGAGTTATCATGCCTGGTATTTGAATACCCAAAGATACGATTTTCGATAATTCGCAAATCGCCTGCCCGTTTCGTAGCGAAGCCCAAAATCGTTATCCCGATCAGAAAGCTAAATTTAGAATCATTCTATGTCCAAATATGAATATCCTTTTCCGGGCTTATGTACCTTTGCTAAAACCCATATTTGAACCTCTGAACCTTTGAATTCTACGAAAACAGAGGTTGGGTATTGAAAGCCATATTTGAACCTTTCCAAAATTCAATAAGACCATAAAATAAATCACATAAAACCTTATCAACATGGAAAAAACCATTAAAGGATCACAAACAGAAAAAAACCTGCTGAAGGCTTTTGCAGGAGAATCTCAGGCTGCCCGGCGCTATCGCCTTTTTGCACAAAAAGCGCGTGAAGACGGCTACGAGCAGATAGCTGCTTTTTTTGAAGAGACCGCCAACCAGGAAGATTCTCATTCAAGAATGTTCTTTAAGTTCCTTGAAGGCGGCATGTTGGAAATAACCGCTACCTACCCTGCCGGAATGGTCGGGACCACTGCCGAAAACCTCGAAGCCTCAGCCGAAGGCGAAAACGAAGAGTGGACACTGCTCTACCCTGAGTTTGCCAAAGTAGCTGAAGAGGAAGGATTTAAAAGGATAGCCAGTACTTTCAAGCTGATTGCCGGAATAGAACTGGAACATGAGAAACGCTACCTTAAAATGCTCGAAAACCTGAATAAGAACCAGGTATTTGAGAAAAGTGAGGATATTATCTGGGTTTGCCGCCATTGCGGTTACCATTACAAAGGCAAAAAAGCCCTTAAAAACTGCCCGGCCTGCGAACATCCCCAGGCTTTCTTCGAGCAGAAACAGGAGAATTACTAGAGGAAGCTCAAAGTTTAAAGTACAAAGCTCAAAGTCTAAAAGTTTACAATTGTAAGTGCGTGTCTTTTCTTCTGACGCGCACTTCTTTTTCAATTACCCTACCAGCATTTATCACAATATATTTATAACCTGGTTTTAGAAATTAGAAATTCCTCCTTCTCTATTCCTTATCTTTGCAGCCTGTCTCAAAAATATTTTTCAATGTCTGATTCCAACGCCAAAAGCTTTAAACGTTATACTGTTACCTCAGCTCTCCCCTATGCCAATGGACCTATTCATATCGGTCACCTGGCGGGAGTGTATGTACCTGCCGATATTTATGTTCGTTATCTCCGCTCAAAGGGCGAGGATGTTATATTTATCGGTGGCTCCGATGAACATGGCGTTCCCATTACCATTAAAGCGCGAAAGGAAGGAATTACACCACAGCAGGTAGTTGATAAATACCATGGTATCATTAAAAAGTCGTTTGAGGATTTTGGAATTTCGTTCGATATCTATTCGCGAACCTCAAATGCGATTCATCATCAGACAGCATCTGATTTCTTCACAAAACTTCATGATAAGGGCGAATTTACAGAGCAGGTTTCTCAGCAGTATTTCGACGAAGAACACCAGACTTTTCTGGCCGATCGCTACATTACCGGTACCTGTCCGCATTGCGGATTCGAAAAAGCTTATGGCGACCAATGCGAAAACTGTGGCACCACGCTTAATGCAACCGATCTGATAAATCCAAAATCAGCACTTAGTGGCAGTGTGCCGGTTATGCGCGACACAAGGCACTGGTTTCTACCTTTGGACAAATACGAGCCATGGCTGCGCGAATGGATTCTCGAGAGTCACAAAGAAGACTGGAAAACCAATGTTTATGGTCAGTGTAAATCGTGGCTTGATCACGGTTTGCAGCCACGCGCAGTAACCCGCGATCTCGACTGGGGCGTAAAAGTGCCGCTTGCCGGTGCCGAAGGCAAGGTGCTTTATGTATGGTTCGATGCTCCTATTGGCTATATTTCAGCCACCCGAGAATGGTCGGAGCAAACTGGCAGAGACTGGGAACCTTACTGGAAATCAGCCGATTCAAAGCTTGTTCATTTTATTGGCAAAGACAATATCGTATTTCATTGCATTGTTTTCCCCGGCATGTTAAAGGCTGAGGGATCGTTTATCCTTCCGGAAAACGTTCCGGCAAACGAGTTTCTGAACCTTGAAAACGATAAAATATCAACCTCACGCAATTGGGCGGTATGGTTGCATGAGTACCTCGAAGAGTTTCCCGGCAAGCAGGATGTATTGCGCTATGTACTCACCGCCAATGCGCCCGAAACTAAGGACAACGATTTTACCTGGCGCGATTTCCAGGCACGTAACAACAGTGAGCTACTGGCTGTTTTCGGTAATTTTGTAAACCGTACGCTTGTTCTTACTCAGAAATACTACGAAGGTAGGGTTCCGGCAATGGGTCCGCAGGATGAGCGCGATTTGCAGGTGCTGACCGAAATGGCCGGATATCCTGATAAAATTGCCCATAGTATCCAACTTTACCGCTTCCGCGAAGCTTTGAATGAACTGATGAACCTGGCCCGCCTGGGCAACAAATACCTTACCGATACCGAGCCGTGGAAAACCATTAAAACAGATCCGGAACGGGTAAAAACCAATCTGAATATTTCTCTACAGATTTGTGCCAATCTGGCTATACTTTGTGAGCCATTTCTTCCATTCAGTGCAGCAAAACTAAACCAGATGCTAAATATTTCAACCTCAAAATGGGATATGGCCGGAAGTGCCACATTGATCCCTGATGGTCATCTGCTGAATCAACCTGAACTCTTGTTTGATAAGATTGAGGATGCTGTCATCGAAGCCCAGGTTCAGAAATTACTGGATACGAAAAAAGCCAATGATGCTGAAAATGCTACAGCCAACCCCACCAAGCCCGTAATTGAGTTTGACGATTTCGGAAAAATTGATCTGCGCATCGGCACCATTATCGCTGCAGAGAAAGTAGCAAAAACTAAAAAATTGCTGAAACTTACCATTGATACCGGTATTGATAAACGCACTGTGGTTTCAGGAATTGCCGAGTATTACGAGCCTGAAAAGATTATCGGGCAGCAGGTTACCATACTTGTAAACCTGGCTCCTCGCAACCTAAAAGGCATTGAATCGGAAGGAATGATACTAATGGCTGAGAATCACGATGGACAACTCTGCTTTATTTCGCCGACTTCTGAAATGAAACCCGGAAGCGAAGTAAGATAATTCTGCGGACTCATTATATTTCTTTTATCATCGTATTTCCCTTATTGGCCTGATGATATCTGTAACCGACTGATTATCTATAATTTTCAATATACCAGCTTCTTGGTGCAACATTGTTGCATTTGATACGATAGTGCACTATATTTGCATCATGAATGCTGCAGAATTGCTTTCTCATCACCATCTTAAAAAATCCTCGGCACGGATATCAATTATACGTGCTTTACAAGAATTAGAAACACCTGCTTCAGAGCCGGAGATCAGCAATAAAATGGGTATCCATTATGATCGTACCACCTTTTACCGCAGCATTCAAACCATGGTTGAGGCGGGCCTTATCCGAAAAATAGTAGTTGATAAACTAGTCGTAAGGTATGCTTTACGCGACAAGCCCGATCATGCGCATTTTTATTGCGACAATTGCCAACAGTTGACTTGTCTCGAAGATATTCACCCAGGTCCCTATCGTCTGCCTGCCGGATTCCAGACTCGTGAATCAGATGTTATAATCCGGGGGCTCTGTAATTCGTGCAGCAATCATTTACCAATAGAAACTATCCATTAATACAATGTCGGGAAGCATAAACAGCATGGAATCAAAGAGAAGGGTGGTAGCCATCCTCCTAACCTTGATTATGCTGTTTCCCTATACAGTTAAATTGCTGCATCACCACCCGGTAAATGGGCTTGCAGAATACCAGCCCTGCGGATTTAGCGAAGAAGAAAGTGTTGAACATCCTGTAACCTGCGAAATCTGCAGCTTCGAGTATGTGAATGCACTGGTTGATGAACCCTTAAAAATCGAGGTTTACCAGTATGAGTTCAGCGAAACTGCACCATTGCCTGTTCAAACGCTGCCTTCGCTGACTGCAATTTTCGCTTCACTCAGAGCCCCTCCTGCCCACGCTTGAAATTCTCACCATCTTTTACTATTTATATTCATCAACAGTTCCTCCGGGGAATATGCTTATGCCGTTTAATGCGTAGGCCGGCAGGGATTGTTAAAATTTCAACCATACATAAAATGAAACGAATACTTTATATATCGACTTTCACTTTAATGTTGCTTACTTCAGTAGGTTATGCAACCACACCCGAAGTTGCAACACCGGCAACATCGTCACTCTCAGGCAGGGTGAGCGATAAAGAAACCCACGAATTGCTTGCGGGCGTAACCCTATATTTTCCGGATCTCAAAACAGGTACTATTACAGCGTCGGACGGCTCATATACCATTCAAAATCTTCCTGCAACAAGAGTTTTATTACAGGTGAGCTACATTGGATACAATATGGTGGCCGAATATATTGATTTATCAAAAATTTATAAAAAAGATTTCGAACTTGAAGAATCGGTCACCGAACTAAAGGAGATTGTAGTTACCGGCCTATCGCAAGCGGCTGAGCGCAACCGCACGCCAACACCCATCACCACCATTCCTCCCCTGCAGCTGCTGCAAACTTCGGCTACCAACATCATTGATGCCATTGCACATCAGCCAGGTATCTCCCAAATTACCACTGGTAGTGGCATTTCAAAGCCGGTAATCCGCGGACTTGGCTACAACAGAGTGGTAACAGTAAGCAACGGCATCAGGCAGGAAGGGCAGCAATGGGGCGATGAACATGGTATCGAAATTGATGAATACGCCGTTAACAAGGTCGAAATCCTGAAGGGACCGGCAAGTCTTACCTATGGTTCGGATGCCATGGCAGGAGTAATCAACCTCATATCGGCCCCAACCTTACCAGAAGGAACGATAAAGGGCAGCATTCTGGCCAATTATCAAACCAACAATGGCCTGATGGCCTACTCGGCTGATATGGGCGGAAATAAAAACGGAGTAATCTGGGATCTCCGCTACAGCAATAAAATTGCGCATGCCTACAAAAACGCCTACGATGGCTATGTATATAATTCAGGCTTCAGAGAAAATGCCCTGGATGGCATGATTGGCATCAACAAGTCGTGGGGATACAGTGAGCTAAATTTCAGTGCCTACAACCTTATGCCCGGAATAGTGGAAGGCGAGCGCGACAGCCTTGCCGGAAAGTTTGTAAAACCTGCGTTATCGGATACCGGTGAAGAAATCTCAGCCATTGCAACCAATTCAGATTTTAAATCATATACCCCAGAAACGCCCTATCAGAAAGTGCACCACTACAAGGCTGTTTTAAACAACAATTTTATTATTGGCGATGGAAGTTTGAAAGCCACCCTTGGATTTCAGCAGAATCAGCGGCAGGAATATGGCGATATTCTCGAAAAAGACCAGTACGGTTTGTATTTTTTACTGAATACCCTCAATTACGACATCCGCTACAACCTTCCCGAGAAGAATCATTATTCGGTTTCATTTGGCGTGAATGGCATGCAGCAATCCTCGCAAAACAAAGGCACTGAATATCTCATTCCCGCTTACAACCTGTTTGATGTGGGGGTGTTTGCTATTGCCAGAAAATCAATGGGAAAGCTCGATATCAGCGGTGGTTTGCGCTTCGACAGCCGCACGGTAGATGCCAATGCATTGTTTGTGAATGATGAAGGAGTTGCAGTTGGCAACAATCAGCCCGGATCGCACGAGCAGTTTAAGGCCTTTAACAGCAATTTTACAGGCGTTTCGGGTAGCTTAGGAGCTACCTGGCAGTTTTCGGAAGAAGTATATACAAAACTGAATCTCTCACACGGATTCAGAGCACCGAATATCGCTGAACTATCGGCCAATGGTTTACACGAAGGAACTATCAATTTCATCATCGGGGTTCCGGATCTGAAAGCAGAAAACAGTCTTCAGTTGGATTATGCACTGGGATTCAATTCAAAACATATCAGTGGAGAAGTCGATCTTTTCAGCAACACCATCAATAATTATATCTTTCTGAGCAAACTACAGTCGGTAAACGGTGAAGATTCTCTCAGTGATGGTTACAGCACCTTCCTTTATTCATCAAGTAATGCCCATATTTTCGGGGGTGAGTTTTCAATTGACATTCATCCACATCCGCTCGACTGGCTACATTATGAGAACACAATCTCTTTTGTAGAGTCAATTCAAAAAAATCAGCCTGATTCTACAAGATATCTGCCGTTAACTCCTGCTACCAGAATCACATCTGAGTTAAAGGCTGAAAAAAAGAAACTTGGCAAGAACTTAGCTAATGCCTATGTGAAATTTGGAATTGAAAGTTATCTCGCTCAGAATCGCTATTATCGGGCATACGGCACTGAAACGGCCACACCCGGATATACCTTACTGAATTTTGGTATTGGAGCGAATGTGATTTCCGGGAAACGGACACTCTTCTCGGTTTACATCAGTGCTGAAAACCTCACCGATGTGGCATACCAGAGTCACCTTAGCCGGTTAAAATATGGAGCGGTTAACAGCATAAGCGGAAGAGCCGGCGTGTTTAACATGGGCAGGAACCTGAGTTTCAAACTGATTGTGCCGGTTAATATTCTGAGCAAGAAATAGATTTCAAACCAATTCGGGAATGTCAGGATACTAATGAAGAGAGGATTAAATCACATTAGGGCCTAAAAAGGCACTGAATCATTTTCTACTTACGTAGCATGATTCTAAATGTAGTCCCCTTTCCGGGAACGGATGATTTTACGAAAATCTTCCCGTCGTGGTTTTCGGTGATGATACGCTGAGCAAGCGAAAGACCCAGCCCCCAGCCTCTTTGTTTACTGGTAAAGCCCGGATTGAAAATGGTTCGTTGCATTTTGCGGGGGATTCCTTTTCCGGTATCGCTTATGTCAACCAGCACAAACTTGTCTTCTTCCTGAATATCAATCACTATTTTGCCTTGCCCGGCCATGGCATCCACGGCATTTTTCACAAGGTTTTCAATAACCCAGTCGAAAAGCTGGTAGTTTAATTGTGTTAGTATGACCGTTCCTCTTGCTGGAGTTATTTGATAGGAAACTTTATTGGAAGTTCGCTTTTTCAGGTAATCAATTGAATTGTAAACCACTTCAACCACATTATCAGTTTTGAGATTGGCCACGGAACCGATCTTTGAGAAGCGCTCGGTTATGGTATTCAGCCTGTCAACATCCTTTTGCAGTTCCTCAATGGTATCTTCACCAACATCCTTTGTTCTCAGATACTCGACCCATGCCATCATAGAGGAAAGCGGAGTGCCCAGCTGATGCGCGGTTTCTTTGGCCAATCCAACCCAAACCTGATTCTGCTCAGACCTTCGTGCCACGCTGAAAAGCAAATAGGAAATCAACAGAAAAAGACTGATAATCGCCAATTGTATATATGGGAAATAGCGCAATTGGGTAAGCAGGAAGGAGTCCTGATAATAGATGTAATGCTTGCTTCCGGCAATTACAATTTCGATGGGTTCATTGTAGGCAGACATAACCTGTATGGTTTGCCTTACAAAAACCGGATTTTTGACCTGGGTGCTGTCTATCTTGCCCCATGCCAGAATGTTGGTACGTGTACTATCTGTGATAATTACCGGCACCGAGGCAGAGTTATTTACCACCTCCTGAAAAAATGATTTCACCAGATCGTCGAGTACAACTTTCAACTCGGAAAATAGGTGGGAATCTTTGTAATAGAAATAGTTCAGATTGCCGTTGTAGTAATCAATCTGAATGGGCGGATAAACCGAGAACTCTTCGCGCAGGGCAGGGGTTAATACCGGGACCGTATCGGGATCAAAATCTACATTCTTCACCCCTGTAATATTTCCATCGGGATCCGCGAGTATAACCGGGATGGATTTATTGCTTTCGATTATTTTCAGGTAAAACCCAAGTGCCACCTCATCGTCGGCGCGGGGAATCCGTACCATAGTTTCGGCCAGTAGTTCAACCCTTTTGCGTTCTTCTACCCTGATCTGATCGAAAAAATCGTTGGTGTAATTTACGAGGTTTACCCTCTGCTGAATGGCATTGGCCCAGGTGGTAATTTTATTGCGCTCGTCGCGGGCAATATTACGAACCAGGGTATTGGTGTACCATAGCGAGAAACTCACAATCAGCAGCGCAACCAAAAAAAGCCACCTTTTCCAGGTCTTCTTTTGCTGATAAATATTGGTTACACGTGGCCTGATCAGTTTACGAAAGTTCATATTCGCAGGGCTTTGACTTACAAAGATCGCTTTTTTTATATAATTGAACAGTTAAAAATAAAGCAAGGGAAAGGAAATATAGCTGTTAAGTATGTCTTTAATTTTTTGCCTGGATTAATCTATCTCATAAAACTTGCGTTCATCTGCATTTTACATGCGCATTAGTTTAAGATAGTGTGACCAGCTCAATTTGAATTCGTCAGACAGTGTCTGACCTTTTGAATAAGTAAGGTAAAAGCTTCTCATTTGTTTGATATTCGTAACAGAAAACCCTTTACCAAACTCTTTGATTAATCGTGCAGATAGCTCTTTAATTAATTGAATACTATATTCAGCTCTTTCTTTACCGGCCTGCTCTTCCTCAATAATTATTTTACCAATCTGGAAGTAGGTAATTACCATTGTAGTGTTAACCGTTTGAACAACAGACTGTCTTGCTGCTTTTAACAGATCAGAAATCCTGTCAAAAATATTATTTGGCTCAGCTTTTATTATTCTGGTCATAATTAAATGCTTCTTTAACAAAGTTAATACTTAATCCAGAATTGTTTGTATGGAATTTTCATACCTATACATATAAGTCCTACATTATCAGCCTCGCATACAAAACAACTTGAACAGATCAGATCGACATCAAAGGGATTACTTATCCTCGTCCCACTCAATTTCGAATTTTACTGATGACTTCGCCTCTTTCTCTTCTGGTTTTGGCTTATTCCGGCTGAATTCCTGCCTGATTACATCTCTTAGCTCCCGTTTTTCCTGTTTAAAGTCATCGGCAATTTTTTTGATNNGATGATTGAACTTCCATTTCAGGAATAATCACCGTTTTTTGCGCTATTTCGATGCGGTTACGGATGGTTGAGAACTTTACATTTCGCAGTTCATCAGCATCGAGAAAGCGCGACAACTCTTGCAAAGGCTCAAAATCTGACAATTCACCATTGCGGATTTCAACGTCGGCAACAGCCGTAACCGAATTGGCATCGGTTTCATAACGTTTATTGAGCGTTGAAGCATATTGCACCGTTGCATCGCCGCGGCCGCGGATATGTTTGCTTTGCAGGCTGCTTTGGCCAAAGTCTTCAAATTCGTAGAAAAGCCGCGAAATATCCACGTTGTTCAATTTTGCATTGCAAACAATCTGCGCATGATCATCGTACCGCCCGTTTATCAGACCGGTTGCAGTAACTTTACCATCCAGTGCATTAAATACGAGATTGTTTGCCCTCAATACATTGTCGTCGAGCGACAGGCTACCTGTTGCCAGGGATGCCGTGAATTTTTTGTATGAAAATTTTCCAATATTAAAATCGGCCTTAAAGCTCAGCCCTTTCGGGAATACAGATTGCTGCCCTGCAGAATCGCTGTTGGAGCCCGACAAAGCCATAATATCTTCGAGGATAAACTTATCGGAAGTGAATTTTACATCGAAGAACAG
>DINP01000115.1:12126-18278 GCA_002426025.1 Bacteroidales bacterium UBA5537
CTCTTCCAGATCAAGATCGGCTTTTAGCATAAGGTCGAGCATGGGATTTGCAAAATCAGTTACCTTAATCCGCCCGCTGAATCTGCCATTTTTGGTTTCACCGCTGAACTCGCTCAGGTTAAGACTTTCGGCAATTTTCCCGTTGCCGGAAATAAACACACCGGTGATGCCGATATTTTTTATTCTTGCCCCGCTTTCCTGATGCGCAAAACTCCCTTTGTCAATATTAAATTCTGCTTTAATTGCCGGAACAGAATTTTTGCCCCAGTTTCCTGAAATACCGGCTGTCATCGTGAGGCGACCACCGGGTTCATAGGCTGTATAATTGCTGACCAGTACCGATGGCAGGGCATCCATAACGCCCGATATATCAGCTTTCGAAGTTTTAAGGCTTAATTGCAGTGGGTTTTCATCATTGCCAAAGCCGAAATATCCGCTGATTTCAGTTTTTATCCCGGCTAAGTGAATTTGCGTGAAACCAATTTCGCATCGTTTCAGTTTCTCATCAACTGCAATCTCGCTATCAATACCCAGCTTTGAAGCGGGTGTGTAATCAGCATCGTTTATTATCAGCCGGTTTATAGCTATTTCGCCTGAAGCCTGCAGAGTGTGGCGCGATTCAGCCATTTTTCCCTTTAGCCTGAAATCGGGAAACAGCAGGGCAAGATCGGTATTCTTAATCAGGTTGCGATAATAAATTTCTGTATTCCTGATGTTAACATGCTGCATATCAAAGCTTACTCCTGATGTGCCTGATTTAGTACTTTGTTTCCAGATATGGAAATTGTCCTTCCCGTCAGGGCCAACCCATAAGGTGATGGATGCCCGGTTAATAACAAGGCTCTTGATTTTATAATCGCCCGAAATAAGGCTGAACAGGCTAAACTTCAGGGTAACCGATCCTGCATGTAAAAGGCCGGGAGCCTCACTTAATTCTGCAGATGGTTTCATAGCCACATTGCGGAAAACGACCGAAGCATCGGGAAAGCTTCTGAATATAGTGAAATCAACCTGGCCAACTTCAACCGGCACCAGGAGATGGCTGTTTATTTCGTTAACAATTATTTCCTTTGCCTTATCGCCATACACCAGGCCAACAACCAGAATGGCAGCGGCAAACAGCATCAGAATACCAGCCAATATGGCGGTAATTTTAAATAATCGTTTTCGGCTGGCTGAAACTATGCGCATGTATTGTTTGAATGAATAATGTTGTCACGAAATTAACGGAATAAACAGCAGTTCATTGCACTTGTTCTGAAATTCCTATGTTCAGGCATTATTATCTACTAAACCCTATATTTCTGCAATTTCGTCAATAAGAATAACTTGGCAGACAGTATCCTCATGGCTGTTTATCAATTATTGAGTTATACATCATTAGATGTGTGGGATAAAAATAGTATAATTCCCGAAGAAAAAATTCAGTGAAAATTTGCTTTTGTTTTTTCTCAAAAATCAAATACATGGTTCAGTAGCTCAAAGCAAATTTTAGCAAAAAATTCATTTTTTTATACAGATACTGTCCAAATCAAATCCTTCAATGTTATTATTGACAAGCTTGTTGCAAGGAACCGGCCTTGTAAAAATGGCGTTAAGAAAACAGGCAGCATAAGAAAAAGAAGAAATGCAACCGGTGAAGTATAGCAGAGCACAGGTGATTAGTGTACATAAAAATAAAGCAAAGGGAGACTGTTTCAACCTCATTTCTTCCAGCCAAAATCGCTGCCTGTTTTTAGCCNNCCTTTTCATCAAGGAAAAGGTACAGGAAGCGAAATTGAAGGCAAAAACAAGTAATTGCCCAAGAGTATCAATTAAGTAGAGTAATTAAAGTATGGTTTAAATCACTATAGAATTTCAGCTTTTTTCGAATACCAAACACTCTCGATATCCGAAAGTTAAATGATCAGGCCGCATGGCCTCGTATTCGCAACGCAGCTACCTGAATTTCTAGAGTTTCGGGTTGAGATATTCAGATATTTTGAGTTATAAAGTTAACGAAATTCAGAAGGCTGCTTATGTGAATACTGATATTTTTAAAGGGCTAATTGTTTAAAAAGTCTCTGTCTACTATATTTTGGTTAACTCCCTGAAACGTCAGAAACAATAATTTATAACACATTAAAGAATGAATCACCTCAAAAGCAAAACAACTTGGGATTTCCAGGGAGTTATGATAAATTAATGTGAAACCTATTTCCCACTTTTCAGAATTCCCTTCAACGCCTCCACAATCCCATCCACATCATACCCACACTCAGCAAATAATTCTTCAGGTTTGCCATGGGTGATAAAACGGTCAGGTATCCCCAATCGTTTTATATTGGCCTGATAGCCATGATCGGCCATAAATTCGAGCACCGCGCTGCCCAGGCCGCCATTGATGGTTCCGTCTTCTATGGTTACGATGTTTTTATACCTGCCAAAAACCTCATGCAGTATGGTTTCATCCATCGGTTTCAGGAAACGCATATCGTAATGCCCGGTTTGGATGCCTTCATTTTCAAGTATTTCGCAGGCTTCTACAGCGAAATTGCCGGGATGGCCTATGCTTAGTATGGCTACTTTATCGCCCTCGCGCAATTTTCGCCCTTTGCCGGTTTCTATTTCTTCGAATGGCTTTTTCCAGTCGGTTGACATTCCCCGTCCGCGCGGATAGCGGATTACAAAGGGGCCTTTGCCTTCGAGCTGAGCGGTGAACATAAGGTTGCGCAGTTCAACTTCATTCATGGGTGCCGTAATGGTGAGGCCTGGAATTGCCCTGAAATATGCCAGATCGTAAGCACCGTGGTGCGTTGGTCCGTCTTCGCCAACCAAACCTCCGCGGTCAAGGCAGAAAACAACCTGTAACCCCTGTATAGCCACATCGTGTATTACCTGATCGTAGGCCCGTTGCATAAACGATGAATAAATATTGCAGAATGGAACCATTCCGCGGGCAGCCATACCAGCCGAAAAAGTTACTGCATGTTGCTCGGCTATACCTACATCAAAAGCGCGGTCGGGCATAACCGACATCATCATATTGAGCGAACAGCCCGAAGGCATGGCCGGGGTTACGCCAACAATCCTGTCGTTTTTTTCGGCAAGTTCGATTATGGTTTTACCAAATACATGCTGATATTTTGGCGGCAGGCTTTTGCAGGGTTTCTCAATTATCTCACCAGTGGTTTTATCGAACATCCCAGGCGAATGGTAGAGTATCTGATCCTGCTCGGCTTTCTCAAAGCCTTTTCCCTTCACGGTAACCACATGCANNAAGTTAAACGCTTCGAACAGGTTGCTTTTATTCAGAATGGTTGATTTCAATGCATTGCCGATCTGCTTTACCACGGCACGCGAATTTTTACCGTATTGTGTGTTGCCACCCATAAGCTTCCACACTTTATCCTTCAGCTTGTTGTAAGCCCTTGAGGTTACAATATCGAGCAGGTATTCGCGCATGGCGCCAACATTCTTATCAATGGCAATACCGTTATCGTTCAGCACTACCAGCAGGTTGGTTTTGGAAACCCCGGCATTGTTCAGTGCTTCCATGGCCATACCGCCGGTCATCGAGCCATCGCCAATTACAGCTATATGTTTTTCGGTAGTATTTTGCTGCAGTTTAGCGGCAATAGCCATGCCCAGCGCGGCAGAAATAGAAGTGGATGAATGGCCCACCCCAAAAGCATCGTATTCGCTTTCGCCCATTTTAGGGAAACCGCTGATACCATGATAGCTTCGGTTGGTAAGGAAAACATCGCGCCTTCCGGTAATTATCTTGTGGGCATAAGCCTGATGGCCTACATCCCATATCAGTTTATCGGCGGGTGTATTATAGGCGTAGTGAATAGCCACGGCAAGTTCAACCGCGCCAAGGCTGGCACCCAAATGGCCGGGGTTGGCCGAAATCACATCAATAATAAACTGCCTGATTTCAGTACACAGCAAAGGAAGTTCCTCCTCGCTGAGTTTGCGTAAATCAGCGGGGGAGTTTATTTGACCCAGTAAATTTTTCTGATGTTCCGACATTCTTCAATTGAACAGTATGCCTGCAAATTTACGAATAATCGGGCAGCGGCATTTTATTTCATTTCTAAACCGCTATAGTATTGCAATAAGCTTTTTTAACTTACTGGCTTTCAATGTGCAGATTTTATGGGCTTAATGTTTTATTAAATTAGCGATGAAAGCCAAAGCAAAAAGAAACCGAAATCAACCACCCATTATTTATTTGATATTTTGATTTGCAGACTATTGATGTAAAAGATATCAAGTCAGGTGTCTATATTCTTGAATTGATAGGTAACAATATTTCCATTGCATCGTGTAAAATGGAAATTATACACTAATTTTACGACAGGGGATCATTTATTTAAAATGATCCCCTGTAATAAATTTGATTCTATGCGAAACCTCCTCTTCATTTTATTAATTATTAGTTCAATTGCAACCAAAGCACAATGGCCGGTTGTATATGGCCAGGAATATTATTGGGCATATCCTAATCATACAAGAGAAACCTATGATAAAGGGTTCATAGTAACATTTGATTATCAGCACAATCCAGGCATGGCTTATAACTCTGCTTTACTAAAAGTTGACATTAATGGAAATCTTTTATGGAAAAAGGTTCTGGCAAATCAATCAAAATACATGCAAATAAGGGGGCTTGATGTTGATCATGATGGTGGAGTAATCATATCAGGAAGAACTTGCATTAATAATGATCTACCTGATGCATTTGTTATGAAGTTAAATGCCTGTATGCAACCCGAATGGTGCAATATATATAATACACCGAGTTTAGAAGACCTTGCAGGTGAAATAATATTCCTACCTTTTGAAGATACATATATTTTAAGTTTAACTAATTCGGATTCAGAAGAAAGAGTTCAACTAATGAAGATAGATTCAAGCGGTCATACTCTCTGGAGGAACGTCTATGCTAATAATCCGGACTATATAAGTGAATTGCCCATAGGACTTGAATATTCAGCATTAGATACCAGTGTCATATTAAGTGCATTTGTTTATGCTTATGAAGATTCATCAGGTATGTACTGTGCACAACCTTACTGGTCGAAAATAAATACTTATGGTGATTTTCTTTGGGAATTGTATCATATTCCTGATACTAGTTTTACCTATGGTATTGCAAGAAGAAGACCGCTGTTAACAAATAATGGAAATATTATTGCACCTGCTGTTACATCATACAATAGTCATCTTGTGAGTATTGGCAAGTATGGTAACTATGAGTGGATAAGAACACTTTACCAACCTGATACTGCAATTGCTATTGTAGTTAATTCCGCAAGTATTCTTAATGATAACGTCTATCTGGGAGTACAATACTTTAATAACGGTTTCGATCCAATAGGCAAAGGCGCATTACAGAAAAATGATACACTGGGTAACTTTATTGGTGAAGTTGTTCTCCCTGTAGATTTCACAAGTACTATCTTCGATATTTGTAATTCATTTGATAATAAATTATTGATTACAGCTGGTCATGATATGTCTTTAGAAGACTTTATGCTTATAAAATACAATGAAAATCTCGAATCTGACAGTGTTTACACCTATCCTTATATTTATGACAGTCTTTGTCCTTGGGGCATCACATCAGGTAGTATTGAAATGGCATGTGATGTAATAACCGGTATTGAGAATGAAATAAAAAAAGGCTTATCAACTTTGAAACTTGCTCCAAATCCTGCAGATGAATATACAGTAGTCTATCTTCCTGAAACAGTTGCAACAAAAGAAACTCAGGGTGTTTTCAATGTAACTACCTACCGGAGTGATTACGTAAAAAATCTTTCAATGGATATTTACGATATTTACGGGCATCAGGTTTATTCAAGTCCATGGCCTGATCAGATTAAGGAAAAAGTACTTAATATTTCCGATTGGAAACCTGGCATTTACATGATTCGGATATTTAATAGTGAGCAAATTATATCAACCGGAAAATTATTGGTTAAATAGCAATTGAGTGGTAAATAATTATACAGATATATTTCAATCAATAACTTAATCAAACAACCGCGCCCATACCCTGGCCGCGGTTGTTGTATAAAAGAAACATGAATGTAACATCAAATAAGCGCAATCTCGATGCTACCCTCTTCGGGGGTGTTATTGTTGATCAACAAAAAAGTGCT
>DINP01000061.1 GCA_002426025.1 Bacteroidales bacterium UBA5537
CCCGAGTACCAGGAGTTTTACCCCATGGGAACCAGCGAGTACACCCGCATGACCAAAACCAATGCCGAGCAGTTAATGCGCCGCATGGTATCTGCTTACTCTGTCCATGCTGCCAAGCTGCCCGAAGAGCGCCGCCTTGAAATGGAAAAACTTTACAACGACTACACAGCCGCACGTAACAATCAATTAGAAAAAGTGGCTGGCATCTCAAACAAGCAGGTAGAAAGAACACAGGGTCGTGCTGCCCTCGAAGTTCAACTTCAGTATAACCTTCTTACTATTGCCCGCGAGTTTATTGGCAAGCCCGAAATGTACAACACCTACTTCGAACACAATCTGTTGTTTGCCTATCGCCACAAATCGCTCGAAAGGGGCGGTGGTGAGCAAGGCGACGAAGAACCTGATGGTTACCTTATGACCCTGCAACCCATGAGCACCCGTAATGCAGAGTTCAGTATTGCGGCAACCGACACCCTTAACCTTTACAATGGTGGTGAAGTACCCCTATCGGTTTACGCCGCCACCACAGCCGATGCCCCTGTTCCTGCCGGGGCTTTGTACCTTGAACCTGAATCGGAAGAGGTAGTTTCCGTGGCCGACCTTGGCCCCGAAGGAAGCACCTTTCTGCTTGTAAACAACAACACTTCTGAGGAAGGCAGCATTGAAATAGCGCTAATCTGAGCATTACAACCCTTTTCGTATTAATCAACAACCGCGATTATAATTTGGTCGCGGTTGTTTGTTTTTTAATTATGGTCATCAAAACAAGAGGCTGAAATCAGCCTATAAATCTATTGAATACCTTGTAAAATAAAAATGGTGCGCTCAGGATATTGTCTGGGCACACCATTTACTTGTAAAAAGATGGTCTATTTCGTAATCACCACGGTTTCAGTAGCAATTATTTTCTTGCCCTGGATAAGGTTTAAGCGGTAAGTGCCATTAGCAAAGCTACTTATATTGAGTATGGTTTCGTTATTTTTGCCTTGCAGCTTGTGCGAATGGACAATATGGCCGGTGGCATCGTACATTGTTAATGCAACATTGCTTTGACCGGGCGTGTTCCAGGCTATAGTTATATAGGTATTGGCCGGATTTGGATATACCTTGAGCTTTGGCGATTTTGCTGAAACCCCCTCTGGTTTGTAAATTGGCATTGTTTTCAAAGGGTCGTCGAGTTTAATTGGCTCTTCATAAGTAATAAGCCCTGCCGACAGTAGTAGGTTTCGCGATAAAGCGGCTGGTTTACCTTCACTTGCGCTGCTTAACTGCATAAGTGCTGCATAAGCATCGGTACCTACCTGTAATTCCATATCGGGATCGCTGCTTAATTGAACCAATGTAGTCAATAAAGAAGTGTACTGATCGTGCAAGGCCTCACCTGTTGCATCGAGCACAAATTCTGCGGTTATGCCGCTTAGTGTCTGTGTTGCCGCTGTTGGGTTGCCTTTAAACAAATACCAGAAAGCGAGTTTGTAACGCGATTCAATGCTTGTCTCATTTGCCAGCAATATTCCTATTGTATCTGAACTCCAGGTGTGCAACGTATCATCGGCATACAACCGGCACAGTGTACCAAAGTTATACCAGGCCTGCTGTTTCCAGTATGACAATTCGGCTTCGAGATTTTCTTTTTCGCCGGGGATTGTTTGCCCTGCAAGTATCTCGTTTTTCATCTCTTCGGTCATTGGGTTTACTCGCGCATCAAGCATTTCAACCATTTGCGCTGATTTGGCCGACTGGGGATTGGCTACCATTACATCGCGTATCATGGCATTGTTCAGCACATCTTCTTTGCTGATAGATGATTCTATTACTACATCAGACAAAAAGGGCGATTCAGAGAGCAATTGATCGCGCAGGTCGAGGCCTTCTTCGGGTATGCTGGTGATAACTTCCGACTGAAGGTTGGGGGTTGAGCCACCATCAATTACCGCATCAAGACTGGTTTGGGTAGAAGCTGCCTCCTCGTTGGCCAATTCCATCTTTAGTATTGCTTCACTTTTTTCGGTTCCGGTACCAAGATGGCTTGGACACGATATACTTTTTGTATAGGTAGTTGCAAATACCCGGTAGTGGGTGGTGAGATCGGCCGGTGAAGGCAAAATAGAAGCAGGGCCGGTGTTGTGACGGTAGTAAACAATCCAGTTGCACGAATTGCTAATATCCTTCGAATTGGTAACGGTTGTAAAGGTATTGCCAGCAGGGGCCAGGTTGTTTCCGGGTTCATTTTTCCCCTGATAATAGGCTATACCATCCTGCTGCGACAATACATTAGAATTCCGGCGCGACATCCTTATATCGTTGTCATTATCCACAAAATCGTTGCATTTATAGCAAAGACCAGTAACACCGGAACTACCCGAACGGTTATATCCTTGCGCAATGGTTGCAAAATTCAGCCTTTCAAAATAGTTATTGTAAACCATATTGTTATCAGCACCCGATTCATTTATTATAAGCCCAATTCCGCGGCGACCTTGTTCTGTGCTTTTAAAATTGTTTTCTTCAATCGTGAACCCGGTACAGGCATCAAGATAAAGGCTGCAACCTATGGGGTTAAGGCTAACTACTTCGTTCCACACCTCGAAATGGTTTAGGTTAACCCTGGCAAAATCGAGGGCACTCAGGTATATTCCTTTAACTGTATTTGAAATAAGGCAATTCTGTATGCTTACAGTGCGTTGTTTTTCGGCACCCGTTGCATAAATTCCCCGATAAAGACCTGAGAAAGAACTTTTATTAAATTGTGTGCAAGGGGTAGTACCTCCGGTACATTGATGATCTACAATAACATCGGCTTCGGTAGCTATAATACCACCGCCTCTTTCATTTACATTTGTATAGCCTGTGTAGGTATTTACAAATTCGCAGCCCTTGAAATAAATATCCGACACGGCAAAAAGGTTTACAAAATAGTCGGGGAGCATGCCATCGGGCAATGCTGCGTTGGTTTCAAAGGTGCAGTTTTTAAAATAGCTGTAGTTCTTGTATTCATAAGGCAAAAATGCAACAGCGGTTTTATTGTTTCTAAAAATCGCACCATCTGCCATTACAATCCCACCAAAATAATCCTTATCCGGATCGAGTGTTTCGGAGCCATCGGGCAATGCCTCTGGTTTCCAGGTGCGTATGCCATATTCGGCATTTTCTATTATACCGCCATTTATAATGCTTACCAAGCCCTGATTGGTGGTTGGTAACTGCTCTGCATTGCTGTTGCCCCATACTTCGATGCCATGCCATGATGTGCCGCACGATGAGGTCAGTTTCCCCCCATCAAGTATTAAACTAGCCCCCCGTTCAACTCCCAATTTTGAGTGTTTGTTAAAACTTAGCTCACCTTTGATTGTAAGATTGCTGCCAGGTTTTAGTTTTATAGTTCCATCTATAATATAATCGGAACTAAAGACTTTGGTGCCTTCAATTTCAATATTTGACAATGCGGGTTCACAAGGAATATCGGTTGACCATATTCCCCTTCCATAGGTAGCGACAAGAATCTTTCTTCCAGGTTGATTTACTTCAATATCGTAGATTAATGAATTTGGCAACCCGCTTCCTATATTTTGCCAGGTATGGGCAATCTCATCATACATAAATACACCGAGGTCATTGCCTAAAAGCAGCCTGTGTCTAAGGTTCAGATTTATTCCATTTAAGCAGTTAACCGGTAGGACGGGCAAATTATAGGAAATATCGGTCCAGTTTTGGCCGCCATTTTCTGAGTACAGCACTTTGTTCACTGCATTCCCATTGTTATCAGCCCAATAACCCATAAATGAGATCCATACTTTGTTCTTGTCTTCAGGCGAAACATGAATATCTGTAATCCCCGCATAATGGATAATATTGCGAACTGTACTCGACAGGTCAACCCAATTTGTTCCCCCATCATGTGTAACAAATAGTCTGGAATTCTCCTCTGAACTACTCCAGGTTGGACCTGCGAATGCAGTGTAAATTGTAAGGTTATCTGCCTCAGTCAAACCAATAGCCATAAGTTTGTCTGGTGCTAGTTTTCCATTGGGCAAGTTTTTAAAATCAGAGATTTGTGTCCAATTGGCACCCGCATTCACAGTCTTGAAAACTTCATCGTATCCAACATACAAAGTATTATGGTCATTAGGTGCAATCACAAAGGGACGGTCATTTAAGCCCAAATGCTTCCGAGTATAGTAATCAATGTTATTATTTATTGATTGGAAGCTTTTGCCATAATTAGTTGATTTACCAACTGATTTCACACCTCCATTGCTAGTGCAATAAACAATACTATCGTATTTAGGATCAATGATGACTTCATATGCATCGCCAACCATTGCCACATCCCAACTATTGTTCCCATTCCCAAGAATGCCATTGTCCTGAGTTCCACCAATATAAAAATTCTTATTAATCGGGCTAAACCCTATCCCATAATATTGCACATTATTAAGTCCGGGACCGTTAATACTTTCCATAACTTTTGTATTGCAATTATATCGGGATATTCCGCCATCATTACCACAAAACAGATAAGTAGTTGTACTGGATTGCACCGTTTTAAAAATACGCTGATCCACATGAAAATCAGAATTAGATCCATAAACATGATAAAAATCATACACCCCAGTACTCATGCTTAAGGCTTGAAGGTTCCATCCAGCAATATAAGCGATATCAGGGTTACTCGGTGAAATTTCAATATTCATACACCAATACCCTGTGCCAGCAAAGGCTTTGCCATAACTTGCTGTCCACTGTTTTTCGAAAATTGGTTGTACCTGAAATGATGGGTATTCCGCCTTTTTCAAAAAGGTTTTGGCTTCATAATCGCCAATACCTATGGTATAAAGAATATACAGTGAATTGGGATTCTGAGGATCGGTTTCTATTCCAATCCTATCGGTAAAGGCATGAATTCCATTTGTAATGCGAGTCCATAAAACCACTAAATCCCGTGCATTGTTTGTTGTCCATAACTCAGCCGTAAGCAAATCCGGGTTACCAGCTTCACTTATACCATTGCTACTAATATAAAGTGTATTGGGATCATTTGGCTTAAATTCAATATCAAGTAAATGTTTATTTGTATTCCAGAAATCAGGGTCTAACGAAAGCTGATTGAATATTGAAACCCAGGTAGCCCCGGCATCCATAGTTCTGTAAACCTGACCCTTAATTAAAGCATAAAGTATATCAGGATTTTGAGGATCAATAATAACTCTATTTGCTTTTACATTTTCTGAAGGTAGAAATGAAAGAATAGGTGTCCATGTAGCACAATTATCGGTAGTTTTATAAATATACGCAGGTTGATTGATTGAAAGATAATCCTGATGATTTACAGAAACCGCGATATACTTAATGCTTTTGTTTGTGGGGTGTACTGCTATATCATTTACCCCAATTGCAGGTAAGCCAATATTATCGGTAACATTTGTCCAGTCTGAACCCCCGTTTTGAGTTGCAAACATACCTGCAGTATTTGAGCCTGCAAAAATCACATCAACGTTTTCAGGATCAATCCAAAGGCTTACGATAATGCCCTTATTATGTGTTGAGAGTGCCGCCGGCCCTGCCAATTCCCAATTATAACCAGTTGTTGAACCTGCTTGCATGGCAGGATTTGAATAAGATGAAATCAATTTAGAACTATATTCACTCATACTTCCGGTTATTGAAGCATCATTGTGTACACGGTTCATCCAGAAATCTTTCCACCGTTCATAAGAACGCAATCCTGGTACTTTTAGGGTATCCGGTGTTACTGCCCTTATGCTGTCAAAGTAATGGTCTTGTGCATCTACAAAGTCGTAGTAATTAAAACCTGGGGTCTGTGCTGCTATGCTTCCACTAAGGCAAAGCACTGCCAGTGCGGTCGTAACCGCATGTTTTATCTTTCTCATAAGGTTTTTGTTTTTAGGGTTTTACAATCAGTTTTACTGAAATATTGGTAGTAAGTGAATTTATATTGAGGAAATATAAGCCTTGGTTTAAATTAGAAATATTAACAGCAAAGCTATTTCCGGTAGTGCTAATGTTTTTTTGCATTACAAGCCCGCCCATCGTATTAAAGATAGTGAGTAAATCGGACTTTTTAAATCCTTCTGGCAACTGTATCGTAATCATTTCCGAAGCAGGATTGGGAAAGACTTTTAATTCATTTTTAAACTCAGGATTATCTGTACCCACCACCAGAAAACCACAATTATTGTCATATGGCTCATAACCAAACCAATAAGTATTACTAACTTCCATGCAGACAGTTTCTGATTGATAAAATGGGTCAAAGCCAAAAAAATTATCTAAATTTGGAAAAGTCGACCTATAGTCCTTTATTCCTTCTATAAATTGCAAATTTATACCGTTGTATAGTAATGGAACAAAAAAGTAAGATTTTCTAATGCCTGCTAATTCTCCAATAAAATCCATTTGAATGCTGTCTATAGATTCCAGATAAAATAGCGAATCACCATATGGCCCAAAATGAAATGCTGGCAAACTTACCGTATCACCCACTTCCACACTGAGATCATATCCTAGTTTTTCTTGAGTTTCACCCAGATAATTTCGGATAAACCATATTTTCTTTTCTTCCACATTCTGCCTCATAAAACAATGCAGGGTGCTTATAGTATCATAAATGGTGGGCCAATCGTCGAGCCTGTAAACTATCTTGTAGTCAAGGTTGTTTATTACCGTATCGCCATCCACGGTATAGATAACATCATTGTATTGCCCAGTATTATAATCAAATTCTACTACCGTCCAGTAGGCATTTTCTTCAGGTAGGGGGTAGTAGGTTTGTGCTTTTCCTGAAGTTGAAAATAGCAGGGTAATAAGCAATGGTAATAATGCAATTGTTTTCATAAGATATAGTATTATGTATAGAATTCAAATTGTTTTTAAAGGAAGCTAACGATAATGCCAAAAACTATTCAATCATTTTATTCAATTTCTAATAAAGTAAAGATACAAAAATAATATTTGGTAAATAGCAATATGGGGGGGGGGTAAGTTATTAACAAAATTTGATGAGTTATTAACATTTAGTTTTAATTATCTGATTCACAACCAATAGTATGAATATAAAACTAATCATTAGTGTCCACTTAAAGTTGA
>DINP01000095.1 GCA_002426025.1 Bacteroidales bacterium UBA5537
CAGGTCGTTTCGTGGTGGACGGGAGGTTTACTACCACGAAATGATGTTCCCTTGGATGCCGCAAAGAGCGGTCGCCAGTTCCGGAAGGGCGCTGAAAGTTCACCAACTTGTCGGTATAGACGAGCGATTGCCGGGTGCGTCAAAGCTTCCACCACTTCAGGCCGAAGTGTTTCCTCAGTCGGGCTTCTGCCAATTTACGAATCTCTTCGCTGAAAAGCGGTCGAAACTCTTCACGATTAACCAACCACTCAAGAGTGACTTCGTATGGAGCCGCTTGGCCAGGTTTATCGACCTTCTTAGCCATCTTGGCGAATCCATGCCGACGTCCATCAGGATCATCGGCGTTGATCAGCTTTGTGGAAACATTGACAGCCGCATCCGCCTCAGATTGGCCATCATCAATGCAACTCTGAAGCATTTTCTTCACGACTTGCGGATTGTAATTATAGACGTTTAGCGATTCATCCATCGCATGTCTGACCGCTCTTGCAACCCGTTGTTTCAATTCTTCGCTCATTGGGAAATCGTATTCTGACTGGCAATTCGAACGCAACTGACTCGTCGCCCTCGGTCAAGTTCTTTCCCTGAGCGGTCCGGCACCTCGGCAGGGTCCGCCAATCGAATCGAAAAATCGGGGAGGGCCTTCAAGAAAAGCGTCCCCGCCGGACATTATGATTGGAATTCGCGGAGATGTTCGTCAATCTTCCGGGCATCATTGACAACAGTCCAACACCATTTCCCGAAGTTTCCACAGCCATTGATTGCGCGCACCCATTCATCAAGAAACCGATGCTTCGCCCGAGTCTCGTCGCTTTCCTGTCCCTTAATCTCAACAATTACCATCGTGCCATCCTTCAGAGCCACCATGAAGTCTGGTCGATACTTGCGCACTGCGCCACGGAAGACGTAAAGAATCTCAAAGCCCAAATGGTCATTCTTCACCCAGCGATCGACGAGTTTTGACTTCTCCAAATAGTACGCTTCTGATGCTTCCCAGCGACTGTCGTACACGACCACACTGATATGCGACTTTGTCGTCGCTTCACATGGTCGTGAGGTGTACCACGGCCTCATGTCAGAGGTGCTCAGCAGTGGGCGATGCGTGTCAAAAACGGGCTCTAGCTTTGTGGTGTTCTCAAACCGGATCGTTTCCCAGATGTGCTGCACGATTCTATTCATGTTAAGAATCAGAAGGACTCGTCTCTTTAGATCGTCGCCATCGATACTCGCATTCTTCGACCGAATCCGATCCGACATTAGCACTTTTTCGACGAGCCGAATCACCTGCGAAAGCAGTGAATCCCGACTTCCGTTCCATGTTGGCTGCATCTGGTCAAACACATCCCGCGCCATCTTGAAAATGACTGTCTGCAGCCGATGCCGCTTACCTAGTTCGATCAGATCGATCTTCGATAAGGCGTCCATGTTCGGCTTCCCATCCAGTATCGCGGCCAGCTCTGCATGAGTCGGCGTGTCGTGAGGATTCAGTTCCAGAACAGGAACCCTTTCCAAATCGAGCTTCAACGCTCGTGAATAAACGTGTTCGATGCCAATCACATTCGGCCATGAGATCCCGAATTCCTGCTCGCGATCGCTTAACGCTTCAACGATAGTTTTGGGCTTTGGAGGCGGCGGCGCAACGTCATCACCTTCCTCGTGCGGCAAAAACGTAAACGGAACACCAAAGACGTTTACATACTCCGCTTCGAACTGCCCCGTCTCCGGATTGATGTCGTACGATGTTCGACGCAGGCCACGACCAACAACCTGTTCGCACAGCAATTGACTGGAGAACGCTCGCAGTCCCATCACATGCGTCACAGTTTTCGCGTCCCAGCCTTCCGAAAGCATACCCACAGAGATGACATTCTGAATTCGCTCACCTGGCTTTCCAATTTGCCCGACCGTATCGACTTGCTGCCGAAGAAACTCCGCCTGTTGCTGCTTGGTCAGTGTCTTGACAGGAGCGTCGTCTTCGTCGCCATCCTCCTTTTCTGATGTCGTGATTAATGCGACAGCCTGTTCCTGCGATTCCGCTTTGCTCAGCACGCTGGAATCAATATGCAGCGTATAGTCGGCGACACACAATTCAGGAATATGAACCTTCTCATGGTCAAAAGCGTATTTGATTCGCGCTGCGGTTTCAGTGCGGTTTGCCACAGTAATCATCACCGGGGGAACCGGATGCCCGACCTTCTCCCATTCATTACGAGTTTCCAGCCAATCCTGACCAAGTAATGTGTAGGCCTGAGTCACGATATCCGGCAGTGGCTCGTGCGGCAGTGCCTTCCGATTGAAATCAACCTGCACGTCATCGTCGCGATACAAGTGGTAGAATCGACTCTTGTATTCTTTGTCCAGTTTCCCATTATCACGCACGACGACTCGGGGTGTTTTCACGAGACCAGACTCAATCGCGTCGTTCAAACCAAAATCGCTGACGATCCAGCCGAACAATGACTCTTCACTGCTGCTCCGTCCGGATGGGATGTAGGGCGTAGCCGAAAAATCGAAGCACTGCTGCACTCCGCGAGCCCGATGAATTCTATCCAGGCCATCGATCCATTTTGTCGCGACATCGAGATCCTCTTTCGCCACTCCTCTTACTGTCGAACCTGCCGGAACGCGCCAAGCATGATGAGACTCATCATTCAACACGATGACGTTCCGAGCTGTCGCCATTTCTCCCAGTACGTCGCGGACGTATGCTTCGTCGCTCTTCGCTCCGCGTTTATCCACGCTGCGACGGCGAGCGATTTGTTCATCGGTATCCCAACCGAGTTTGTGCCAGTTGTGAATCACGATCATTGTTTGTCGCAGTTTGTCGTACAGCGATGGTGGCACAATCTGGAACAGATCGAAGTAGTTTCCCGGCGAATCCGGCACGAGCACAGCCAGGCGATTCCGCACGGTCAAACCCGGAGCAATGGCCAGAACGTGTTTTGAAAATCGCGGGTCCTGCGCGTACGTCACCTTATTCAACACCTGCCACGCAATCACCATCGCCATGACAATTGTCTTGCCGCTACCGGTCGCCATCTTGGCCGCATAACGCGGTAACGGTGTGTGACTGTCCGGCGTGGCCTGAGCGTTGGCCTGCCTTAACCGGTCGAGAATGAAGGTTCCATGATTGGCATCTTGCTTGGGCGCAATTTCGGTCAAGTAAATGAGCGTTTCCACCGCTTCAATCTGGCAGAAGAACAGCCGCCGCTCCCGTTCCGGTCTAGTCCAGTAGTCCAACAAGCGCCGGGTGGTGGCCGTCGTGTACGGTCGTCCGGCTTGCCGCCAGTGAGCGACGCGTTCCCGAAGGTCATTGATTAGCTGGTTCTCTTCAGCCCGGTGTTGAACGCCTAAATCCAGCGTCTTCTGCACGCCTTTCAGCTTGGGCTTGGCAATCGGGATGAAATAGGCGCTGCGGCGACGCCCGATCACGATTTCGTCCGTGATGCCATGATCGTCAAAGCGAAAATGCCGTTTCGGTTCTTCAAACGGGGAGTTGATGACCGGATTTTCAATCAGTTCCGCCATAACGCCACTCGGTAGTCTGGATAATTTGAAGCCGAACCGCTTTGTTTATTGAGGCCGCACCACTCAATAAGCGTTCAAATGCCACAATACTCAATGGCGCAGTCTCCGGTGCAGCAGTCAGTTAGGCTAGTTCATTGGGTGTTAGGTTGCTGAAAGGACGGTAACCTAACCCACGCGGTTTTTGGTTCAAAACCGTGAGTCATTTTCACAAGGTATACCATCGCGATCACCGTCCATCTTAGTGTTCGGGCAATTTCTAACGAAAAATTCTGCTTCTGCCCGAGAAGTCATTTGACTGCAATGGATTCTACCATCACATTTGAAACTTGAATTCGCCGAATCAGTTGACGAATTTTGTACAAACTCTGTGTTGTATCCATGCTGTTTATATAGATAGTTTCCATACCAACCAATAGCTACGACAATAGCAATCAGAATAATGTTTTTCATAGTTGAGTAATTCTTCCTTTAGCCTTATGCCTAACGAACTTGCTCACCGGGGCCGCGCCATCGATGAGCGTTAAAAATACCACAACCGACAATGGCGCGGCCTCCGGTGCAGCAGCCAGTTAGGCTTGGCTTGAAATGCTGGGCTGCTAAAAAGACGGCAACCCAACCTACGCGGCTACCACGCTAAAAAATATAGGAAATGACCCTGTAAAGATTCAAAAATCAATTTTGATTATAATTAGTAAAACAGGGTTCTAATGTTGGTGATATTTTATCTTTGTCCGCAATTAAGCTAGCTGGAGACATTTCTTTAAACCATTCATTGTAATTATCACTCTGATCGGCATATGTTACTTTCTTAGTAAACCATTTACAATCTTTAAAATAAAGATCAACAATATATCTTATTTTTGAATGGAATACTAAATTAACTTCTCTAGATGGTAATTTTATTTCTTCTTTTAATAATTCCTCTTTTGGCGAACTATATAATTTCGATTCATAACTAATTTGAATTTTTCCAATATATGGCATTATAATTGAGTTAGTTTTTTCAGCAGTGTAAGAAACATCATACGGTGAATAAAAAGTTTTAAGCCACTCATCACCATCCGAAGTTTTGGAAATATTTCCGTTAAGAGGGACAAGTGATGCGTGACAAGATTTAACAATTTTCTCAAAAGATTTTGCAGGATCACAATTTTCAGTATTACAAGCTTGCAAGATGCTGAAAATTAGTGCATATAAAAAATAAAATTTAATTTTTTTCATAAATTTAACCTATTTTTAGTCTCTGTGGGGCTAATTCCCAGCAGCTTCTTGCTGCGAGGTCGTTTATTTAAAAGTCACCACCAATTTCATTCGATGGAACCCATGTTATACCATTTTCACCTATTAATCCTTTATAAATGCTTTGGATAACTAACCTCATCATATTGAAAATTGGGAGAGATGTATCCTCAATATTTTTTAACTTAATAAGTTCTTCTTTATCAACCATTTTGACAATACGAATTTCCATAATTTTTAGTTTTTCATGTGCTGATTCGGATTTTAAGGCGATATTGTAATCACTTGGAGATGGTACAGATGGATAAAACCAACCATCTGAGTTATCATCATTAAACCAAATTCTACAAATTGAACCAGATATTCGATGCAAATATTCAGTACCTTCGCCAACAGGTTTTAAAAATTCACTTCTTATAAAATCCCTAATTATTTGATAAGAAAGTATATCTTCAGTGTTATACAGTACTTTATTTAAACTTTTTGGTATAAACTGTTCTGGAATAACTCTCATCAGTTTTAATGCTTTTATCTGCTGGTATTTAATTAAATACACAAGGTCATTAGGCTTAATTACCATTTCTTCAAATGGGGTTTTCAATTTTTCAGATACATAAAGGACTGGGTTTCCCTCAGCATTACACCTACCCATCTTACATTTATTTCCACTAGCATCTTTTTGAGGGGGATCCCAAAATTCTGATTCATCTTTTAGAATAGTTGCAAATTTCCTGATGCGCCAAAATTTTACTTTATTATAACCATCTATATTTGAGGTAAAATAAGCCCCTAATTTTTTCAAAAATTTAGTCAATTCTTTGTCAAAATCATCATCATTTAGTTTTCTTAAATCAAGCATACGCCATTTATCAATACACTCTAGTACATGCGTTGGATGTGGTAGTTTCGACGTCTCATTAGTATTCATATTAATTCCTCGCTTTTTCTACAGAAAAAAATTGTCAAGGGCCTAACGTCTTTGCTCACCGGGGCCGCGCTTTACTGAACTCTAAATCACCCACAACAGACAATGGCGCGGTCTCCGGTGCAGCAGCCAGTTAGGCTTTATTGCATGTTGACTTTACTATCAGAATCGCAATCTACCCTAAAATTATGTTAAGTTATTATTTTTCCATTCCAATTAGAGTTTTTACTGACTAATTTCTGTTCAATATATTGAATAAATAACTCTGCTTGTTTGTATAGAGCTACAATTTCTTCGATGGTTTTGTTCTCAAAAGGATATGCTGCAAAGTTGCTATGGACTAAGATATTGCGAATGTGACCTAGTTCAAGAAATGCACGAATTCCCTCATTTAAATTAATATCTTCTTTTACGTCAGCTTCGGCTGATTTTTTAAATTCATCGCCAAATAAAGCAAAAAATGAATTTGCATTTTTTCCAGGTTTATCAATCTCATTTTTATCTCCCCAGTTAAAAAACGTATGATAATTCATTGAAATCGCTTTTTTTCTTACAAATGAAACAAGTTCAAATGAATTCGACGATGCGTTTTGAGTAAAACGCATTAATATGTCATGAATTTGGTGTTCGAATTGGCTTGCAATTGAAAGAATAAAAATTTTCTTGAAATATCGTTCTAAATCACTGTTAAAAGTTATTTGATTCTCTTGGAGAAGATATGTTGAAATATCAGTAAAATCGTTATACAGCTTGCCAATTACTGACCCGTTCATAGCATCTCTTTTGCAAGACGGATTCGGTTTTTCACATTACCTACGCCAGCGGTACGGGATTGAGTTGCATCAATAAATTCAGTTTTTTGCTTAAGAGCATTAATATTTATATTAGTCGGTATTTTGAAATCAAGGCTTCTGGATTCAAAAGCACTAAAACAGCACGCAACAAATATTGACTCAAAAACAGATATATTAAATTTTCCAGATTTTCCTATAAATATCTCGGCGTCAATTTTTTGGCAAATATTTATGAACTCACTCATCATCTTTTCAAGAAATGCTACATCTTCAGGAGGCATTTGCTTAGCACTTTTTGCAAACGCATTAATAAATTTTGTCATTGATGGCTTGTAGTTTTTTCCATTTATCAACATTGAAAATCCTCTCAATAAAACTTCAATATCTTTCATGTGCAAATCCGGGATAGGCTGTTTTATTAAAGACCGCCAACCAACATTTAAGTTAATTCTGCTGATCATTTCCATAAATGCAGAGTGATACAGACAAGAGCGAATCTCTTGTGCAGACAAATTCATTCCTCCTGAATTAAGACGATTAAAGATTTCATATACAACAGAATCGTCATCTTTAGGAAAATTTTGTTTAATAATAACATTTCTAATTGTCCGCAATTCAAATGTTGTTTTTGCATCATCTTCTAGTGTTTCATAGTTTTTTCCATTAAATGGATTAACTTTTTCTGGTTCATATATAGGTAGATCAAGATTAAAATCACTAAAATATTTATTATCGTGGAGAATTTTATCTGGAATTCCCTTGTATTCCGAAAAAACTTTCCGCAATTCAACACGTTTTTCGTCGATTGGGAACCGTTTCTTCATAAAAAAATAGATTGTCATATAGCGTTGCTGTCCATCTACAACAATAAATTTGTTGCGCCCTTCCTCAAAAAGAAAAATTTGTGGGATTGGTATCCCAATAATTATTGACTCAATTAGCTTTGATGCTCTTTTTATATCCCATACATAATTTCTTTGAAATCCTGGGATTCGGACAATTCCTGAATTCAGAAAATCGTTAAGCGTCTTAACATTAAAGTCATTTGGTGCAGACGCAATATCATATTCACTAAAGCTAATTTCTTCGCTAGGATCGCCGGTTTTATCTTCGTCTTCAATCCACTGATCATCGTTTTGCATTTGCTAACCTCTTTGTTTTCGGTTGTTGCGTATTTAATTAAGTGTTTTGTCTAACGTCTTACTTTAATTGCCTCGTGTAGCAGGGTCAAGTCAAATTTTAGTTAGACGGGTTTGATTTAATTCTGGCCGCCAGACACAATAATTTTTTTAAGCTTTCCATTGGTTCCTTAGAGAATCTTGGGAATTAATAGAAGATTGACAGTGTTTGCATTTGATTGCGGTCTTTTTGATAGATTCAGAGCAATATGGACATAATTTTTCATTTTCTTTATCATTATTTTCAACTTCAATTAAATCGGTATTATTTATGATAAGTTTCATAAAATAATAGGCAAAAAATGGAATTGCTAAACCTAAAGTAATTAACGAAGCGAATATCCAAAAAATAGTTTGTATAAAAACTTGTAAAAAATCTAAATTGTTAACAAGTTTGTATTTTTTCATTTTCTTTCAACCCAAGTTGGTTTCGCTTTTTGCCTAACGACCCGCTTCACCTGCCCCGCATAGCGGGGTCAGGTGCAAGCCCCAGTTAGGCTTTGCTGGTTGATTGAACATTGCTACGCAGCTAACACCTAAGTTCAGTATTTGAACCATTAATCCATGAACTCCGCGCCAAACTGAATATTTTTTCGAGCGTTTTTATGCCAATACCATTAACCCGTGCCAACTGGTTAAGTTGAACAATATTCGCTGATTGAATAGCATCAATAACTTTGACTACATAATTCTTTCGTAGCTTTGTAGCTATACATATATGATCAATATCTTGTGACAACAACCATTTCTTTGTATCTTTGTATAGGTCATCTTCAGCAGTTGCGTCATATCTGTAAATTTCAATTTCTAAATCCGCTTTAATAAGATAGCTTGTCATAATATTTAGGCTTTCTTCCTGAGGGATACCTCCTTTATCAGCCCCCAACAAGGGGAACGCAATAGACTGTATGCCCTTTTCTTGATACGTATTCAAAAATTTTTCAAGACCGGCGCACAAATATTCTTTTTTTGATGGGTATTTCCAATCTCTTTTAGTTGGAAAATTTAGTATCCACTTATCTATTGATTTATATATCCATAAAATACCAATATTGATTTTATTTTCTGCACATAGTTGTATGTATTTATCATGCATTTCTGGGTAACGCAGTCGACATTCAAGCGCAATTCCAGCTCCCATAACGCCAACACAATTCACTGTATTTACTAGTGTTTGACAATCACTTGTAAATATATTTCCCGTTATGATTTTTACGCTCATAATGTCCCATTTCCTCTAAAAAAATAGCTCTTTTGTCTTGGTAATACGACAATCTATATTTGCAAGCTGTTCCAATGTTAAGTCAGAATAGCAGTGAATTTGTTTTATGTATTCTGGTACTATTTTTGGATAAACTAATACTTCAGCACATCTTTTTCTTTTTCCATCTTCAAAATTATTCCAATAAGAAGCATTTAAGACATCCCATGGTAAATTTATCAAATCACTTAAAGAGTTATAAAATTTTGTATCTTTTGCTGCTGCATTTCCATCTGTAAATATAAAATTATCTTTTGATAATACTGATAATGATATTTCTATTAAGCATAACTCATCTCGCCAGTCTCTTCGGACATATAGCATTGGATTTCTGACGTTGAAATATGTAGGAGCATAATCGTGAATCTTTCTTTTATATACAGGGTCTTTTGCGTCTCGCCACCTTTGAACACTATGGTCAGAAATATCAACTGGATTAGTGACATTAAATGCTTGTGTATTACTTAATATCCCGTTCAGTAAGATAGTTTCAATGTTGTTTCTGTGCGTTATATGCCATAGCGAATAAACACCCAAGTTTTCAAATGTTAAAGCAATAGGGTTAGTTTTTTCTTCTTTTGCACAATCTAAATGTATCCTCTCCAATTTAGTTGACTGGTTAGGATTTTCATTTTCTTTCAGTAAAGCATCTGATGCTTTATTAACATCAGTGCTTTTCTCGTCCAACGGTTCTTTATACGATTTAGAGGAGCTTGAAGAATCAAATTTACCAAATAATGTTCCAATCAACCATAATAAAATAAAAACAGCGATTATCCATTCCATAACGCACCTTATTTTTACGCCTAACGTCTTTGCTCACCGGGGC
>DINP01000144.1 GCA_002426025.1 Bacteroidales bacterium UBA5537
ATCAGTAAAACGATCAATTTCAGTTTGCCAGAATCAGTATTTTATTTTCCTGAACTTTCAAAGTTCCCCCGTTAATCTCTATATAGCTGGTTTTTTTATCACCTTCAATAATTTTAATCTTCCCTTTTTTCAAGGAAGCAATCATAGGAGCATGATTTGCCAGAATTTCAAAAGATCCTGATTTGCCGGGCAACTGAACAAGGGTAACTTCTCCGTTAAACAGGGTTTTATCAGGGGTAATTATTTCTAAAGTCATAAAGCTGATTTTCGACAGGGGTTAGCTGATTATTTGCCTTCGAGCATCTTTTTGCCCTTTTCAATGGCTTCTTCTATGGTTCCAACCAGGTTAAAAGCAGCCTCGGGATATTCGTCCATTTCGCCATCAAGAATCATTTTAAATCCTTTGATGGTGTCTTCAATAGCCACAAAAACCCCGGGGATACCGGTAAACTGAGTAGCCACATGGAAAGGCTGCGAAAGGAAACGCTGCACACGTCGTGCACGCGAAACCACCAGTTTATCTTCCTCAGAAAGTTCGTCCATACCCAGAATCGCAATAATATCCTGCAGCTCTTTGTAACGCTGAAGAATCTCTTTTACCCTTTGGGCCGTGTTGTAGTGCTCATCGCCAACTACATCGGGCGAAAGAATGCGCGAAGTAGAATCGAGCGGGTCAACAGCCGGATAAATACCAAGCTCGGCAATTTTGCGGCTCAATACAGTAGTTGCATCAAGGTGGGCAAAGGTAGTAGCCGGGGCCGGGTCGGTAAGGTCGTCGGCAGGTACATACACCGCCTGAACAGAAGTAATAGAACCTCTTTTGGTTGATGTAATGCGTTCCTGCATTATTCCCATTTCGGTGGCAAGTGTGGGCTGATATCCTACTGCCGAAGGCATACGCCCTAGCAAAGCAGAAACCTCAGAACCGGCCTGGGTAAAACGGAAAATATTGTCAACAAAGAAAAGGATATCGCGGCCTCCGCTTTTTTCATCACCATCGCGGAAATACTCGGCCATAGTCAATCCCGAAAGGGCAACCCTTGCACGTGCTCCGGGAGGTTCATTCATCTGCCCGAAAACCAGAGTAGCCTGCGATTGCAACAGTTCATCTTTGTCAACTTTATCGAGGTCCCAACGGCCTTTTTCCATGCCTTCAGTAAAAGCATCGCCGTAGCGGATAACGCCCGATTCAATCATTTCGCGAAGCAGATCGTTACCTTCGCGGGTACGTTCACCAACGCCCGAGAAAACTGACATACCCGAATAACGCTTGGCAATGTTATTGATCAACTCCATGATAATAACTGTTTTACCAACGCCTGCACCTCCGAAAAGTCCGATTTTACCACCTTTAGAATAGGGCTCAATCAGGTCAATAACTTTAATACCGGTATAAAGTACCTCTTTTTGTGTAGTGAGGTTCTCAAATTTTGGCGGATCGCGGTGAATGGCATAACTATTTTCACGCGAAACTTTGCCAAGTCCATCAATGGGATCGCCGATTACATTAAATAACCTGCCCTTCACATCCTCACCAACCGGCATCGAAATTGGCTGGCCGAGCGATACAACTTTCAGTCCCCTACGCAGACCATCGGTTGAGTCCATCGCAATGGTACGTACAGTGCTTTCGCCTATATCCTGTTGACATTCAAGGACAATGGTATGACCATCGTCGTTGGTTACTTCAAGCGCATCGTAAATGTTGGGTAATTTACCATCTTGTTCAAAGGCAACGTCAACAACGGGGCCAATAATCTGTGATATTTTACCTGTAATAGTTTCAGCCATAATTCTTTTCTTCTTGTTGTAATTGGTGAGCAAATTTAAGAAACAATCGGGATTGGCAATTGTTCAGGCATAATTTTGTAAAGATTTACCATTTTCTGATTCCCGGGTTACACTATTTAACCCCGATTTACCGTTATGAGGTTTTAGTTTAATCCCTTTTTTGTATTTTGCAGCCCCATTTAAAATGGGTTCTGATGTTGTTAGTATTTGCTGATAATTCTTAATTTGAGCTCTTTTTTGGGAATTGAAATGAAAACAAATAAATAATTCTATGCATAAAATGAAAACAACCGCTGCATTTATGATTGCAGCATTTTTTAGCCTCTCGGCGGCCATGGCCTGTACCAATTTTCTGGTTACAAAAGGTGCTTCGACAGATGGCTCGACTATGATAACTTACGCTGCTGATTCTCATACATTGTATGGTGAGCTTTATTTCAGGCCGGCAGCCGATTACCCCGATGGGACTATGCTCGATATTTATGAGTGGGATACCGGGAAATATCTTGGGGAAATAAAACAGGTTAGGCATACCTACTCAGTGGTAGGAAATATGAACGAGCATCAGCTTTCGATCGGTGAAACCACTTTTGGAGGCAAGGATGGACTGGTTGATACCACTGGAATTGTTGATTACGGAAGCCTGATGTATATTACACTTCAGCGGGCCAAAACTGCCCGTGAAGCCATCCGCATTATGGGCGAATTGGTTGCCGAATACGGTTATTACAGTTCCGGTGAGTCTTTTTCTATAGCTGATCCGAATGAAGTCTGGATTCTTGAAATGATTGGCAAGGGGTCACCGCAGGTTGTTAAAGACAAGCGAGGCAGAAGCCGCACAGTTTACAATAAAGGAGCAGTATGGGTAGCCATGCGTATTCCAGATGGTTATATTTCAGGCCATGCAAACCAGGCTCGTATTACCACTTTCCCGTTAAATGATCCTGCAAATTGCATTTATGCACCCGATGTAATCAGTTTTGCCCGCGAAAAAGGCTTCTATACCGGCGAGGATAAGGATTTCAGTTTTTCTGATATTTATGCACCGGTTGATTTTGGTGGTGCCCGTTTTTGTGAAGCAAGGGTATGGGCCGGATTCAATAAGGTTAGCAGTGGAATGGATAAATATCTTCAATATGCCGAAGGCCACGACCTGAAAAACAGAATGCCATTGTGGGTTAAACCCGATCGTAAAATAAGTGTTCAGGATGTTATGGGTATGATGCGTGATTACTATCAGGGTACTGAGTTGGATATGACAAAAGATGTAGGAGCGGGTCCATATCAGTCAATTGTACGCTGGAGGCCAATGACCTGGAAGGTGGATGGAGAATCCTACTTTAACGAAAGGGCAATTTCTACGCAACAGACCGGTTTCTCATTTGTAGCTCAATCACGCTCATGGTTACCCGATCCGGTTGGTGGTATATTGTGGTTTGGTGTTGACGATACTTACAGCACCGTTTATGTGCCGATGTATTGCGGAATCAATTCTGTTCCTGAATCATATGCAGTTGGTAATGGCCGGATTATGGAATTTTCTGATAATGCCGCTTTCTGGGTTTTCAATCAGGTTTCTAATCTTGCCTATACACGGTATAAGGATATGATTGGCGATATTCAGAAAGTTCAGTCAGCACTAGAAAATAAGTTTGTTTCTTATACCCAGGTAGTTGATAAAGCTGCCGTTGAACTCTACAAAACGAATCCCGAAAAGGCACGCGAGTTTTTGACAGAGTATTCTGTGAATCAGGGCAACAGCACTGTTTTGCGTTGGAAAGAGCTATATCGTCATTTATTCACTAAGTTCCTCGATGGAAATGTTAAAGAAAAAGATGGCGATAACCAGAATCCTAAAGTTAAGCAACCTGGTTACGATGAATCATACTATCGGATGGTTATTGAAAAAACTGACGGAAAATTCAAAATGCCGGAAGGCAGTGGACACTAAAACAAAGATAAAATATGAAAAGGCGGCCTGTCAGGTCGCCTTTTTTAATATTTGTGGCTCACTATGATTTTCAGAAGAGCTGTTATTGGCATAAATTAACCTGAAAATCAATCAATCAATTTCATTAATTGTTCAGAATACTTCAGAAAATAAATATTGAATATAAGCATTTTTGCGATAATTTTGCAGAACAATAAACGTTTATTAAAAGCGTAGGTTCATAGGATTAAGCAAGTACACTTAAAAAATTATCGAGATGGAAAATGACGGCGGTTATATCAACAACAGCACAAGTAAAAGAAAAAACAATACCCTTATTGTTTTGATTGTTGTGCTGCTTGCAGCCCTTGCTTTACTGGCATGGCTCTATCTTTCAACACGCGCTCGCCTTGGTAATCTGGTTGAAGAAAAAGAAGGGCAGCGGATCGAACTGCAACATGAACTGGATTCACTTATTAGCGAACACAACAATATTAAACTGGAGTATGGCTCACTATCAGACTCGCTTTCATCGAAAGACAGTATTATCCAGGCAAATGCCATTGAAATAAGAAAGCTGCTCGATACTCAATACGAGTTTTATAAGGTTAAGAAGAAACTTGATAAGCTCAGGACGATTTCACAGGGTTATCTCAAGCAGATGGATTCGCTCTATACCGTTAACCGTGAGTTGAAACAGGAAAATGAACAGATACGCTCGAGCTACCAGAAAGAGCAGCAAAAAAGCAGTTCGCTGCTAAAAGATAAAGAAGCCCTCACCGAAAAAGTGAGTAATGCAGCGGTAATTAAAGCTTATAAAATTACTGGTGTGGCTGTAAGGGGCGATGGAGATAAAGAGCGCGAAACCGATAAGGCTAAAAGGGCTGAAAAGGTCAAAGTATGCTTCACACTGAGTGAAAATCCACTTTTGTCCGCTGGTCGCAAGGATGTTTATGTGCGCATTGCCCGGCCCGATAAAACCATTCTTGCTCGTGGGAAAGGTGATGAGTATTCCTTTAGTTATAAGGGAGAAATACTTCAATACTCGGCCAAAGAAACCGTTAATTATCAAAATAAGGCCATTGATCTTTGCCTTTACTGGATAAACAGATCGCAGAAAGATAACCTCCCATCAGGTGTTTATGTTGTGACTGTTTATGCTGATGATTTTGAAATTGGCCAGACCACGTTTGAACTTCGGTAGCATATAAGAACCACTGTTTAAAGGGCTGTTCTGTTAAGGACAGCCCTTTTTTTACAAAGCACCATTTTGATTTTCTCAGGAGATTCGGTTCATCCTGAAAATCTCCCCATTCATCCTTCAATTTGGTTGGTTGGCCGATAATTAGTTTTTCCTCCCTGAGGATATAAATAGTTTTGCAGCGGCTATAAAAATTGTTTCTTTTAATCTACACGATTAAACAAAATAAACATAGAAACGTTTAAAGGGTAAAATGTTTCCAAATTGTTTTACCTTTGCCGAAAAATTGAATGCCGATGGACGACAAAATTGATTTAATCCTAAGAACTTCAGGTACTTTATTCCGAAAGTACGGCATCCGTAGTATATCTATGGATGACATTGCAAAGGAGTTGGGTATGTCAAAAAAAACGCTTTACCAGTATGTTGAGAATAAAACGGATCTGATAGAGAAATTGTTGAATCATCTTATTTCAGCAAGTCCGGCTTGTGTAACTGACGATAGCAAGAATATGAATGCTATTGATGTTCTGCTTCAGGTAAGTGTTAAAGTGAGCGAGGAAATCAAAGAGATGAACCCTGTCATTGCGTTTGACCTCGAGAAGTTTTACCCGGTGATATACCGGAACTTTGTTCAGGCAAAGCGTGAACATGTTTATAAAAAAATAAAAGAAAATCTGGAGCAGGGTATCAGGGAAGGGATTTACCGTAGTGATGTAGATTCTGACCTTGTTGCCAAACTTTATGTTCAGAAACTAATTGATCTTCATGATCCCGAATTTCTTTCATCGGTTGATTTTTCATTCGAGAAGGTGTTCCAGGTGATGTTTGATAACCATATCAGGGGAATCTCAAATCCTGTAGGACTTACCTACTACCAAAAATTAATAAATCAATAAATTTATCAAAATAGCCACATGAAATTACCATTCTCACAAACTGTAATCTTACTGCTTGCTTCTTTTTTCCTTCATACATCGCTTACAGCGCAGGAAAAGCAGGATGAGCCGACACAACTCAGCCTGTTGCAGGCCCAGGAATACGCGCTCAGGAACAACGCCAATGCAAAAAACGCTGTTATTGATCTTGAGCTGGCCAAAAAGAAGATTTGGGAAACCACTGCAATAGGGCTTCCGCAGGTAAACGCACAGGCGAATTATCAACATCTTTTTAAAGTTCCAGAGTTAAGTCTCGGTGGAAGTACCTTTCTGACTACCGATCTTACTCCGGGAACTCCACTGACTTCAGATGATATTCTGAATAACCGGGTTTACATGGGCTTTAACCCCTCAGAGCCAATTGAATTGGGGGTTAAAGATAATTTGACTCTTGATATCACAGTATCCCAATTAATTTTCAGTGGTGAATACCTGGTCGGGCTGCAGGCCTCAAAGGTTTTTTACCTGATGTCGGACCAAAGTAAAGTGAAAACTGAAACAGAACTTAAAGAATCGGTTTCCAATACCTATAGTCTTGTTTTGGTGCTCGAACAATCGAAAAATACCCTGGCTAAATCGCTCGAGAACCTGAATACTACGCTGCTCGAAATGCGCGAAATGTATAAGCAGGGCTTCATCGAAAATACCGATGTTGATCAGATAGAGCTTACCACTTTAAACCTGACCAACAGCCTGAATTCGCTCAACCGGCAGGTTAATGCAACCCAGGACCTGCTGAAGATTCAATTGGGAATGCCATTTGAGCATGAGATCATTCTTACAGATAAGCTTGAATCTATAGCGGGTGAAATTAGCCTTGAGTCTATGCAATCAACCAACTTTAATCTGAATCAGAACATAGATTATCAGATAATGGAAACCCAGGAAAAGCTTGGTGTATTGAGCCTGAAACGCGAAAAGAGCGGGTATCTGCCCAGTTTAGCTGCTGTATATATGCACACGGAAAAAGTAAATAAACCGGCATTTGATTTTGCTCCGACCGATGTATTCCAACTTTCGATGAATATTCCAATTTTTACGAGTGGCCAGCGTCATGTCAAAGTTCAGCAGCGTAGGCTTGAGCTCGATAAAGTAGTGAATATAAAGGAGAATGTTGCCAACGGTCTCAGGCTTGAGCATAAGAATGCAAATAACGAACTGGCGACAGCCTACGAGAACTACCTCAACAATAAGAAAAACATAGACCTTACCAACAGGATTTATGAAAAAACAGTGATTAAATACAAAGAGGGTCTCTCGACAAGCATGGATCTGACCAATGCACAAAACCAATACCTGAAGGCGCAATCAGATTATTACAATGCGGTTTACTCGCTGATTACCGCTAAAAACAAGCTCGACAAATTAACCAACAAACTGTAATAAAAACATTAATACCTCCAATAAATGAAAACCATGAATAAGACAATAATCCTGGCAGCACTTGTATTTTTTGCCGCAGCATGTGGAAATACAGTTGACAAACAAAGCGAACTCAATTCATTGAAAAAGCAAAGGGATGCTTTGAATGAAAAGATTAAAGTAATTGAGGATGAAATGAAAGCGGGTGGTGAAACAGCTGATTTAAAAATGACCGATGTTCGGGTTACTGAAATCGCAAATCAGCCTTTTAACCATTTTCTGGAAGTTCAGGGAAAAGTTGACGGAGAAGACAATATAGCTGTTTCGGCTCAGATGGCTGGTGTAATCACGGCCATTTATGTAAAAGAAGGCGATGCCGTGAAAAAAGGCCAGGTTATGGCACAGATTGATAACAGTGTTTTAAAACAACAGGTAGAAAGTGTCAGGACCCAGCTTTCATTTGCCACCAATATCTATAATAAGCAAAAATCCCTGTGGGATAAGCAAATTGGAAGTGAAGTGCAATACCTTACGGCGAAAAACAATAAGGAAAGTCTTGAAGCCAATCTGGCAACCCTCAACGACCAGTTGGAGATGTCGAAAATCAAATCTCCCATCAACGGAAGTGTTGAAGAGGTTAATCTTAAGTTAGGTCAAATGGCTTCGCCAGGTATGCCTGCAGTAAGGGTGGTTAATTTTTCTTCTGTAAAAATTGTGGCCGAAATCTCTGAGGCTTATGCATCCAAAATTAAGGTAGGTGATAAGGTAATTGTTTCTTTCCCGGATTTCGATACCGATATTGAAGCCAAAATTCACTTTACCAGCAAATACATCAATCCTATTAACCGAACCTTCCTCACCGAAATCCGCTTAGGAGCCAGCAAAGTAGAGTACCGTGCAAATATGATGGCTGTGGTAAAAATTAACGATTATTCTAATCCATCAACTGTAGTTATCCCGGTTTCGCTGGTAAAGGAATCTTCAACGGGAAAATTTGTTTACCTGGCCAAAGACGAAAACGGCAAACTGCTTGCACGCCGGCAGATAGTAAGTGTAGGGAACACCTACAATGGAATGGTTGAAGTTACTGACGGATTAGCTCAGGGCGACAAGATTATAACCACCGGTTATAACAGTCTTGTTGAAGGCCAATTGATTAAAGTTGCAAAATAGGGTCGGCAAATCCATCAATTAAACCCAGACAAGATTATGAAAATAGATAAAATAAAAGAGTTTTTTGCCACAAGTTGGGCAATTGACAACAGAACAAGTATATACGTTCTGACTGTCTTTATCACCCTGCTCGGAATTTCGAGTTACCGCAGCATCCCTAAGGAGCAATTTCCCGAAATCGTAATTCCGACCATTCTTGTAAATACAGTATATCCCGGCACTTCGCCAGAGGATATGGAGAACCTGGTTACCAGGCCCATTGAGAAACAACTGAAAGGAATTACCGGGGTTAAGAAAATCACCAGCAATTCGCTGCAGGATTTCTCTTCAATTGCCATTGAATTTAATACCAATGTTGAAGTTCCGGAAGCCAAACAGCGCGTTAAAGATGCGGTTGATAAAAGCAAATCGGACCTGCCTAACAACCTACTTGACGATCCCAATGTTATGGATATTGATTTTTCGGAAATTCCGATCGTTTTTATCCAGATTTCGGGCGAATATGATCTTGATCAGTTGAAGAAATATGCTGAGATTGCCCAGGATAAGATAGAGTCGTTACCCGAAATAACACGTGTTGACATTGTAGGTGCGCTTGAGCGTGAAATACAAATCAATGTTGACATGTACAAGGCCCAGGCTGCAAGTGTAACGCTCTCTGATGTTGAACGGGCTGTTTCGTCCGAAAACCTTACCATGTCGGCCGGCAATATCAGCACCAGTGGGATGAAGCGCTCAATAAGAGTGCAGGGTCAGTTTGATAATATGGAAGTTATTGAAAACATCATAATCCATTCGTCGAGCGGCGCTATAGTTTACCTGAAGGATGTTGCCGAAGTTAAGGATACTTTCAAAGAACAGGAGAGCTTCTCACGGCTCAACGGTAATAATGTAATTACCCTGAATGTAGTGAAAAAGAGTGGAATGAACCTGCTTGATGCTTCAGATAAAATTGATGATATTCTTAACAAAGAACTGGTAAATAAAGAATTCCCTTCGGATGTAACCGTTACCAAATCGGGTGAGCAATCGCGATATACCAGAAATACACTCGAAGAGCTGAACAATACGATAATTTTCGGATTTATCCTGGTTACCATCGTGCTCATGTTCTTTATGGGTTTTACCAACGCTTTTTTCGTTGCAATGGCTGTTCCCCTTTCAATGTTCGTGGCATTTATGGCCATGCCGGCAATGGGATTTTCCATGAACATGATTGTGATGTTCGGCTTTATTTTTGCCCTGGGAATTGTAGTTGATGATGCCATTGTGGTAATTGAAAATATACACAGGGTTCACCGGCACGAACCCAATATTATTTTGGCGGCCAAGCGGGCAGCGGGCGAAGTGTTCCTCCCAATTTTGTCGGGGACTCTTACCACATTGGCTCCTTTCTTTCCTCTTGCTTTCTGGCCGGGAATTGTCGGGAAATTCATGTTCTATATTCCGGTGACATTGATTCTTACTTTGTTCGCTTCACTTTTCGTGGCTTATATTATCAACCCGGTATTTGCTATTTCATTTATGAAGCATGAATTTGAAACGCCTGATAAGCAAAAGCTGAAAAAGAAAGTTACCATTCAACTGATTATTATCATTATGCTTGCGTTGGTCAGCTATGCTATTTATGCAATTGGCGGAAGTATATCTGCATTCGGAATTGGCAATTTTATGGTGTTTGTTGCAGCATTAATCTTGTTTTTCCATACGCTGCTCAATCCATACATCAAATGGTGGCAGGAAAAAGGCTGGCCTTTCTTTATGCGTTTGTACGAAAGGCAGTTACGCTTTGTGCTTATCGGTCGCAATCCATTATACCTATTGCTGATGGTAATCGGACTTTTCTTTGTTACCATCGTTTTGGTTGGCATTCGCTCACCAAAAGTGCTTTTCTTCCCTGAAAATATGCCAAACAGCATTAACGTAATGGTTAAAATGCCGATTGGAACCGATCAGCGTGTTACCGATTCCGTTACCCGGATAGTAGAAGGAAGGGTAATGGCAATTTTAGGGGAAAATAATCCGATAGTTGAATCTGTTATCAGTAATGTTGCCCTTGGCGCTGGTGATGATATGGATTTTACCCGTTCCATCAGTTCTGAAAAAGGTAAGGTTACGGTCAACTTTGTTGAGTATAAATATCGTCATGGTCAGAATACAAACGATTATCTCGACAGAATCAGGAACGAAGTAAAAGGTATTCCGGGTGCCGAAATTTCAGCAGCCAAGAACCGTGCAGGGCCTCCAACCGGTAAGCCAATCAACATAGAAATTACCGCTGAAAATCTTGAAACACTGATTCATGATGCTGCTGCTTTCCAGAATTATCTCGATTCACTGCAGATACCGGGGATTGAGGAATTAAAGAGCGATTTTCAGGATAATAAACCAGAGATTGCCATTAACATTGATCGCGAAAGAGCCAACCAATATGGATTGAGCACCGGGCAGATTGCTTCGGAACTTCGCACGGCTGTGCTGGGTAAAGAGGTGTCGAAATACAAAGTTGATGAGGATGAGTATGCAATTCAGTTGCGCTACTCTGAGGCAACACGTGAAAATATAAACAACCTCATCAATCTGAAAATCACCTACCGCGATATGAATTCAGGTTTGTTAAGGCAAATTCCTTTATCGGCTGTGGCCTCTATTGATTATGCCGATTCATACGGAGGTATCAAACGTCAGGACCTGAAGCGGATTATTACAATATCTAGCGATGTGTTAACGGGATATACTGCCAATGAGATTGTACCTCAGATTGAACGCTATGCCAGGGAATTTCCGACAAGTGAAGGAGTTCAGATCAAACTTACCGGTGAGCAGGTTGATCAGGCCGAAACTTCAAACTTCCTGGGTATGGCAATGATGATTGCTATTGGATTAATCTTCTTTATTCTGATTACCCAATTTAACTCATTCAGTAAAACGATTATCATTCTGAGCGAGGTTATTTTCAGTGTCATAGGAGTGTTGCTTGGTATTGTAATCTTCAATATGTCAATTTCAATCATTATGACCGGCCTTGGTGTTGTAGCGCTGGGCGGAATTGTGGTGCGAAACGGAATCCTGATTGTTGAGTTTATTGATACCCTGAAAGAACGTGGTCTTAAAACCCGCGATGCAATTATCCAGGGAGGACTAACCCGTATTACACCGGTTATCCTGACTGCAACGGCAACCATCCTTGGACTCGTTCCATTGGCAATTGGATTCAACCTAAACTTTGAAACCATGTTTACGATGCTCGATCCACAGATTCATATCGGAGGTGACAATGTAATGTTCTGGGGGCCGCTGGCATGGTCAATCATTTTCGGATTAAGTTTTGCAACTTTCCTTACACTTGTTCTTGTTCCGGCATTGTACCTGATGGTTTATGAAATCAAGATCAGGATTTCACGACGCAAATCGAACAGGTTGGCGAGGTTAAACCGTTAACATTAGATGCAATTCATTTTATGGATGGCCGGGCTTTGCCTTGCCATCCATTTTTTTTGACAGATTTTGTAATTGCTGTTTTTATTACTCTTTTAAACCGACCAGCAGTTTAATTTGTTATAATTGCATTCATAACACACTATAAACATCTTTATTGCTATGTTCAACACAACCCGGATGGGGAAACGCAAATCCTATGCGGCCTGGCTGCTGGTTATGCTGCAGTTTATGCTGATAGCCCTGATTATATATACCAGTCCGGTGACAAACCTTAAAATCTGGGTAATTTTCTTTTTGATGCTGGGCCTAGCTTTGGGATTATATGCCATTTACACCATCAGAATTGGAAATTTCAATATTTCGCCTCACGTGAGGCCAAATGGAATTATGATAGCCCACGGGCCCTACCGGTTTATCCGCCATCCAATGTACACCGCGATCTTGCTGGTTTGCTGGCCATTGGTTGCCGGGCACTTCAGTTGGTTAAGGTTAGGAATGGTAGCAGGCCTGACCATTGTTTTAGTAATTAAGCTTCACCTTGAAGAGCAATATCTTAAAAAGGCATTTGGCGCCTATCGCGATTATACCCTTACTTCTAAAAAGCTGATTCCGTTTTTGTGGTAATTTTCGGAAGGTGAATCGTCCCCTTTAATCTATCCCTCTGATTTTTCTGTATTTTTACCAACATATCAGCGGACGTTTATGAAGCAATCTACATGGTATCAGAAAATCTTTGGTGGTTACAGGCGAACACTTTTAATCTCAGCTATTTTCTTCCTTCCGCTGGTTTTTTTAAATATCCGCCACGATCACGACTGGGGCGGCGATTTTGCACAGTATATGGCCCAGGCCGACAATATCGCACACCTGAGGCCTATGAGTGCAACAACTTATGTTTATAATGAAGCATATCCAAGCCTGGCCCCCAAAGCCTATCCTCCTGGATTTCCGTTACTTATTGCTCCAATCGCGTTCATTTATGACAACTATATTCCTCCTTATCTGATATTTATTTCGCTTTTGCTGATGTTGACCGCACTAATGTCTGTATTTCTGCTTAAGCAACGGATCGGTCTTATTGCTGCGATTTCGTTAAGTATTGTAATTTACTATAATCCGGTTATTGTAAGTTTCAAATCGGAAATTATGGCCGATATTCCGTTCGCCCTGCTATTTATCGTTTTTCTTTTGTTTACAGTTACCCATACGGAAATAAGCATAAAAAGATGGATTTGGGCCGGGATAGTAGCTGGCCTGGCATCCGTTACCAAAACGGCGGGCTATTGCTTGCTTTTAGCAATGCTGGCCTATGCAACTCAACTGGCAATCATTGAAGTCACAGGGAAAAAGAAACTGGCTTTTCGTGAACGGCAATTTTTAGCCCCTTTATCAGGTTTTGCTTCCGGATTATTCGTATTGCTGCTGTTTTCACTTGTTTTCTCCGGAAGCGGAGAGGGGTCTGTGTCTTATCTGAATTCATTTGATTTCAAGGGGCTTTTAGAAACCATTCAGATTAATGTTTTTAATTATTCTGAGGCCTTACGCGGTTTTTTCTCGGGGCAGAATACTCCTCACCAATGGTTTGGGGCGCTTACCGGGTCGGCGATTCTCACCTTTTTTATTACGGGTTTTATTATGGCTGTATTCAGGAAACCTGGCATAATGGAATGGTTAATAGTGAGTTACCTCGGACTGTTGTTTGTCTATCCTTATCATCATTCAGGATTCCGGTTTCTGATTCCTGTTGCACCGGTAATTCTTTTTTATTCAGCTTATGCCGTTCATTCGCTTAAACCTGGCAGGGGAGGCGTGGTACTGGCCGTAATAATTGCCTTTATGATGGCGTGGGATTATTTTCCGCGTTTGAAAGAAATTCACAAAAGCAGCAGTTTTATTCAGGAGGGACCTTATAAGGGTGTAGTTATCAACGCATTTGGGAAGATTAAATTGTTAACCCCGGAAAATGCATTGATTGTTTTTAATAAGCCAACGGTTCTTGCAAAATATACCGGAAGGAAAAGTTTGGCATTAAAACCATTGTCTTCCGAAAAGGAATTAACCAGTCAGATTAATCATTTTAAACCTGACTATCTATTGAAGTACAGAGGCTTACCCGATCAGTCACTTGATCTGCTGCTGTTTTCAAGATCAAATGAATACGAGTTGATTTACAATGATTCTGATTTCTGGTTGTATAAAAGAAGATGAGATGCCACTGTTTTAAGCCATTGCAACCATATAACCGTGAAATCAATAGAAACCAATTCATGAATATAGGCAGATATATGTTGAAGTTATTAGTAAAAAAAAGCCTCAAGAAGCTTAACTATATTCATGTTTATCAATGGGTTACATTTAGTGTTTTATTTTGTCTTTCATTGATTTTTTATCATGAGCGGCTTCTGGCCGATTCGGGGTACTATCTGATGCGGATGATCAACTACCAGATGCCCTGGATTGAGCATGGGAGGTATATTTTATTGTTTTCGCAGCTATTGCCCTGGTTAGGAGTAAGCCTGCACCTTCATTTAAAAGTTGTACTTATTCTATTTTCAATTAACCACGTGCTCTTTCATTTCCTGATTTTTTATCTGTCTGTTTACCGTTTTAAAAATCTGATGGCCGGGGTTTTCATCATATTACTTCAGGTTGCAGGGTTGGTAACCGGTTTTATGGTACCCATGTTTGAACTGTATTATGCCGCTTCCATGCTTGTATTATTTGCTGTAATCCTTTTCAGTAAAAAAATAAACACTGTTTATCTATGGATATTGATGTTTCTGGCCTTCTTCATCATGAGTAGTCACCCAATGGGTATTTTCATGCTAATAGTGGTTGTTGGGTTTTATGGCTTGGATTTTGGGATGAAGGGCAGACGCATTCATCTTTACCTTGGAGTGCTTCTGGCCGGTTTGCTGTTGTTTAAATTTTTCACGGCAAGTGAATACGAATCAGGCAAAACATCAGCCATCTTACAAAATCTTAACAATGGGAAATATAATGAAGCTTATTTTTCAGGATTGGGTCACTTTCTCTTTAAAAATTATTTCTCCATTGCTATTTTAGCTGTTATAGTCTCGCTGCTGATCACTTACCAGAAAGCGTACAGGAAGCTTTTACTATACCTCTCCGCTATATTGCTTGTCATAGCACTATCTATACTCAATACCGGCACCTTCGATTTTTCACGCTACAATGAGCAGGTTTGGTTTCCCCTGGTATTTGTAGTTTGTTTTCCGCTGATGACGATTTCTGGAAAAATTGCCGGACGAAAGTTATCAGTATTCTTATACGTCCTTCTTGTTTTTTTTACTGTTTACAGGTTGTGGATGATAGCCGGGAATGGGTTACTTTACACTCAGCGCACAAACACGATGCGAAAGGTTGTTGAACACGCGCAACAATATGAAAGCCGAAAATTCATTGTTAACGATTCCTTGCTAACCAAAGGCGGTGTGCCAGGGCCTAACTGGTCTTATCCCATCGAAACGATGTTTATTTCAGCAGAGAAAGGCAAAGAGTATTGCATCAGCATCTGCACAACGGAGGATTATTACTTTAATGATGTATATAAGCAACTTGACACTACAAACTATCTTTTCAGGCGCTTTGAGGTTGAGCCATTAACCAACCTAAACTCGTTCTATTTCAGGCTGGATAGCGGTAATTATCAANNGAGAACATGCGCAGGTCTTTCACATTAAAAACCAGGTTGGTTATGCGTTCTACGCCGATCCCAAAAGCAAAGCCCGAATAAACATCGGGATCAATACCACAGTTTTTAAGCACATTCGGGTTAACCATACCACAACCGAGAATTTCGACCCAACCGGTGTATTTACAGAATGCACAGCCTTTTCCACCGCATAGGTTGCACGAGATATCCATTTCGGCAGAAGGTTCGGTAAAAGGGAAATAGGACGGCCTGAGTCTGATGCGGGTATCCTCGCTGAACATCTCTTTGGCAAAATAGAGCATGGTCTGGCGCAGGTCGGCAAAACTTACATTTTTGTCAACATAAAGCCCTTCAACCTGATGGAAAAAGCAATGTGCCCGTGCCGAAATGGCTTCGTTGCGGTAAACCCTTCCCGGGAAGGTCATACGGATGGGCGGTCTGGTGGTCTCCATCACCCTTACCTGTACGCTTGAAGTATGTGTGCGCAACACAATATCGGGATCCTTTTCGATGAAAAAAGTATCCTGCATATCGCGGGCCGGGTGCTCAGGTGCAAAATTCAGCGCCGAAAAATTATGCCAGTCATCTTCTATTTCGGGGCCCTCGGCAACGGTAAAACCAATGCGCGAGAAAATCTCAATCATCCGGTTGCGGATAATCATCAGCGGATGCCGTGATCCGGAATTGTGGAAATTCACCGGAAGAGTCAGGTCCGGTTCAGGCCCAGATGCTGTTTCTACTCCTTCGAAGCTTTCGCGAAGGGTGTCAATCTTCTGCTGAACCTTGCCTTTCAGTTCGTTGAGCAACAAGCCCATTTCGCGGCGCTCGTCAGCGGCCACAGTTTTAAATCCGGCGAACAGGTCGTTTAGTATTCCCTTTTTCCCGGAATACTTAATGCGGAACTGTTCGAGATCCTCCTTGGATTTGGCTGAAAATGCTTCAATTTCAGCAAGATATTTATTGATCTGATCCTTCATTAATTATTTTTTTAGCCACCAAGTCACAAAGGGCGAAGCACTACAGATTTACTTAATGACAGTTATTTTCATTTTTACATCCTTAACCGGTTTGTCGCCGGCAGCAGTCTGAACAGCTGCAATTTTGTCAATTACATCGAGGCCGGAGATTACTTCACCGAAAACGGTATAATCATCATCAAGATGTGGAGTTCCGCCAACAGTTTTGTAAGCGGCGCGTCGTTCAGGACTGATTTTCTTATTGGTTTGCTTTTCAAACATATCCAGTTGCTGATCTTTCAGTATCTGACCCTGAACAATATAAAATTGCGAGCCCGATGATGCTTTTTTAGGATTTACCTGATCGGGTTTGCGTGCCGCGGCAAGTGCACCTTTCTTGTGGAAATATTTTGAAACGAACTCAGCCGGAACAGTATATCCCGGATCATTCATCTGGCTGTCCTTGCCACCGCCCTGAATCATGAAATTCCTGATTACGCGGTGGAAAATTGAGCCATTGTACCAGCCTTGCTTAACAAGTTTCACGAAATTATCGCGGTGCTGTGGTGTTTCATTGTAGAGAATTGCAGTCATATTCCCGTATTCGGTTTCAATCAATATTTTCGTCTGTTTTTGAACAGTAGTTGGGGTTTTGGCAGACTGGGCAAAAGAAAAAGTAGCTGCAAGGAATATGGTAGCAGCAAGCAAACTCAGTTTTTTCATGGTTGTATTTTTTTACGGTTCACTATTTTAATTGTCATTGGAATATCTATCAGAGGACGGTCATTTTTGTCGGTTTTTTCTGCGGCAATAGCATCAACAACTTCCATACCAGTAATTACTTCACCAAAAATGGTGTATTTGCCATCCAGATGAGGTGTGCCACCAATCGTTGTATAGATTTTACGCTGTTCTTCCGTTAATTTAAATTGGTTTGTCAGGGCGTATTCTTTGTCAATCAGGAGGTTAAGCGTATCGAGCAGAAACCTGAAATGGGCAGTGTCTTTTTTGGCATCGGGCGAAAAAAACTGGTTTCTCAGGTTCAGGTTTTCAGGTTTGTCCATAATATTCACAAAAATCTGCTGTTTTGCCAGCGAATTTTGCTCTGCCTCCAGTTTATCAAGTTCAGCAGATGTAAATACTTTTCCTTGAACAATATAGAATTGCGAACCGGAAGAGAGCCGTTTCGGGTTGATTTTATCATCTTCGCGGGCAGCAGCCAAAACGCCTCTTTTATGAAAATGTGCGGGTGTGATTTCCGCAGGAATGTCATAACCTGGGCCTCCGTTGCCTAATTCTGTATCGGCAATGGCATTTTTAGAATCCGGGTCACCGCCCTGAATCATAAAATTCTGAATAACCCTGTGGAATAAGGTGCTGTCGAAGAATCCTTCAGCGGCCAGTTTCAGGAAATTATCGCGATGCTTTGGCGTATCATCATAAAGTTTCAACGTAATATCCCCTTTGTCAGTGCTTATTACTACAATGGATTCACTTATACAGGCTTGCGCTGAACCCATAGCCGGTGCCATCAACAGGCAAAAAACAGAGGCAACGAAAAATGATTTTAACCCAAAAGTCATGCAACAAGGTTTATTTCTGCAAAACTACAAAAAAGTGGTGTTTCTGGGGCATTTTTCATTTACCTGCCTTAGAGTAGCGAAATATTTTTCTGATAATAACCAGGTAGTTTACAATTCTTCGATAAACTCACCGAAACGGATTACCTTAACACTATTGTCTCTATTAAAAAGAAGATGTTCAAAATCCCGTGTTTTCTTTTTCAGATCAACAGATTTCAATATTGTTGAAATGGCGAGTTTCAATTCTTTCAGGTTGCCAACCCCAATGCGTTTTGATAAAAAATTATAATCGGGTTCAGTTTGTTCAAGCAAGAACATTGCATCGTAAAAATCACGGCCCTTTGAACGTGAAAGTAGGGCGGATAATTTCATTGCACACAAAACCCCATCAGGAGGAACGGGTATCGGAAAGTAGAAGCCACAGCCCTTCACATTTGCCATAATAGGTTTATAATCAATTTCCTGGTTTTGTACTTCTATTTTAATCAGAAATCTTTCTTCCTTATGCCCTGAAAGTTTGAGGTCGTATAGGAGGTCGGGAAAATAAATATTTCTGCGAAAGGCTGAAAGTTTAGGATTTTCTTTATCACGGGCCTCAACCTTCAATCCGTTTCGTTCAAGAAATTGAAAAACCTCATCAGTCATCTGCATAAACTCTTCTTTTAAAAGATCTTTACAGTCAAAGTCCAGGTCTTCAGAAAACCGATCTATACCTTTTATCAGCCGCAGGTTTGTGCCACCTATAAAAGTCATTTTTCGGATGTATTTTGATGTTGACAAAAAGTCTAAAATCAATAATTGGAGGTACTCTTTAATTATGAGTTTATCGAAAACAGCATTCTCCCTGATTATTGCAGGGAAGTAATTTTTTATTAAACCGATCTGTATCATAATCCATAAATATTGAGAAGTAACTTAAGCCGGTCATCCAGAGCCTTTGTTTTTAATCGGGTGCAGTAACCCTGAAGAACATCCATATTAAGCCCTTCGTGTAAATACCCTTCATCAAGTCGCAATTCTTCAATTTCCTTCCTGCTGTTGTAGAATGGATAAAGGTAAAGCAGGTCAACCAAGGCTTTTTCAGGAGTTGCAAACAGAAAAGTCCTGCCATCATTCATTGGTTTCTGTTCATAACCAAACATGAAAGCATGTTTCAAGCTTTTATACGAGTATTGTCCGAAATCGTTAATAAACATTGCTGTTTTTAATGAGGTTACACTGGTTATCTGGACAACTGATTCAGGAATCATGCCATAGAATGACAAAGCCGAATGAAGGCTTATGTATGAAGGGCGATAAATGCGATTGGCAAAATAAAGTGCATAATCTGCCCTGCTCTTGTACTCGGGGAAAGCAAAATAGCCTTGCCTCAACCGGATAAGATAGGCCTTTTTTGTCCATCGGGTCAGACTATTGCGATCAAAATCTGGCTTCCAGGCATATACCTGATGAATATTGAAGCATGCTAAATCGAAAAATTGTTGCCGGAATTCAATGAAGTTCATGATTCTGTTTCTTTAATGCTGTAAATATAGTGCATTATAGAAATAAAATCAAGTAATTATTGTTTTTTCTAAGTGTTGATGCCAGCTTAAGATTAAACAAATGGATTACTTCCCCCTGGCCTTAACAAAGCAATCCCTGCATAGTGGCTCGTAACTGTCGGTTTCGCCAAGCATAACCAGTTTTTCATCGGCGGTTTTACGGAAGGAATACTGCGCCAGATTTCCGCAATGCATGCAAATAGCGTGAACTTTTGTTACATATTCGGCAGTGGCCATTAGTGCCGGAATGGGCCCGAAGGGTTTGCCCGAGAAATCCATATCAAGGCCTGCAATTACTACTCGTACTCCACTGTTAGCCAGTTTGTTGCAAACGGAAACCAACTCGTTATCAAAAAACTGGGCTTCATCAATACCTACTACATCAACATTATTGGCATAGATTAATATTTGGGTTGATGATTGAACCGGGGTTGAATTAATCGAATTTTCATTGTGTGAAACCACATTCTCCTCATCGTAACGGGTATCAATGGCTGGTTTGAAGATTTCGACACGCTGTTTGGCAATGCGGGCGCGGGTCAGCCTGCGAATCAGCTCTTCGGTCTTGCCCGAAAACATTGAACCGCAGATAACCTCTATCCAGCCGCGGCGTTGCGTAGGGTGAATGGCACTTTCGAGAAACATTTCTTAATCTTGAACGATAACTTTACTAATTTTATCCACTGAAAACAGTGAATCTGACACGGATACATTTTTGACCACAACATTTTTTGGTGGTTGCAAAATACAAAAATACCTTTATTCAGCGTTCACATTCCGCTAGGTTTATAAATTGTTAATAAAATGGAATCATCAAGAACTGAGGTAAAGCAACTTATTGAGAAGTTGGTTGACCGTTTTAATAATCTGCCCGATGGCCGGCTTCATCCACTTGATGCCGATCTTATCCTTTCAATGTTAAGGCAATTGTACGAGAAAACGGAAGAATTGCGTGATGGACCTCATGTTGAGGTTGTGGTTAAATCGGAGTCTGTTCAGGTTAATCCAACGGTTTCGGCTAAACTGGAGGAGATTCAGGAAAACCCTGTTGAAGTCCCGCCGGTTATACCATCGGTTGTTCCGCCACTTATTGTTCCTGCGCAACCTGAATCAGTGCCCGATTATAAGCCCTCAGAGCAGCAGCATTTTGCAGCCCCTGCTCCACCTGAAATCACCCTTCCGTTTAAAAATGAGTTACCCTCCAATGAAACGGCAACCAGGGAAGAGAAACCAGTAAGCAAGAAACCGCAAACCGGGTCGGTTGATTTATTTGGAACGCCTACTATCGCCGATCGACTAAAGAGTGATACTCCTTCAATAAACGACAAAATAACATCAGGAAAAAGCGATCATACCCTTGCTGACCAGATGCAGCTTAAGCCAATCAGTGACATGAAATCAGCTATAAGCCTGAACGAAAAGTTTCAGTTTATCAATGAACTGTTCGAAGGCTCATCTGACCGCTACAGCGAAGCTATCAATCTGTTGAATTCCTGCGCAGGAAGCGAGGATTCCGGTCAACTTTTTGCTGATTTGAAATCGCGTTATAACTGGGATGATCAGCATATTGTTTATAAAAAACTACATGAATTTGTTATCAGGCGCTATCTTAATGCCTAAAATACTGTAATCTTCATGTTTATGATAAATAAACCAGGCATTATTTCAGGTATTCGCGGAATTATTGGTTCCCTCATATTGATTATTTGTTTTTCCTCTGTTAATGGCTTTTCCCAGGATAAAAAGTATGCCCGTTACCTGATAGATACCCTGGCTTCACCGGGTATGTCAGGTCGGGGTTATGTTAACAATGCCAACCGGATTGCTTCTGAATTTATTGCAGGTGAAATGCAACAGCATGGTTTGCTGAGCTTCCCGGAAGGATATTTTCAACCATTTACGCTGCCGATTAACACTTTTCCTGGAAAGGTTTCATTGACAGTAAATGGCATAAAACTAAAACCGGGTGTTGATTTTATCGTTTCCGCAAGTAGCCCTTCAGTTAGCAAAGAGTTTAAAATAAAAGTGCTGGACCCGAAAAAGTTTGATAAACCCCAAAGGCTATTCCGGCTAACCGGGAAAAGCTTTGAGAATATTTTGCTACTCATTGATAAATCAGCCATCGCGAAGGAACGGCAAAAACTTGTTGACTCTTTAGTCTGGACCAATTACCTGAAGTCTGAAGGATATATTTTACTTTCCGAAAAAGAGCGACTACTTTACAGTGTTTCTCAGGGCTTCAATCAAAAAGCATATCCGGTTTTCGAGGTGTTGAAACCAGCCTTGCCCTTAAAACCAAAATCGGCTGCAATTTCAGTTGATGCGGTTTTTGAGCCGTCTATGGCAGTCAGAAATGTGATTGGGTATATTCCAGGTATAGAAGTACCCGATTCATTTATCGTAATAACAGCTCATTACGACCATCTGGGGATGATGGGAAAAGATGCCTTGTTTGCCGGAGCCAACGATAATGCGAGTGGAGTTGCCATGATGCTCGATATGGCCAGGCATTATTCAAAACCAGAAAACAGGCCCCGTTATAGTATGGCATTTATCGCGCTTGCTGCTGAAGAAACCGGTCTGAACGGATCGGAGTTTTATGTAAGAAACCCATTTTTCCCGCTTTCGCAGATTGCCTTTCTTATTAATCTTGATATGGTTGGAACCGGAAGTGAAGGAATTACGGTTGTAAACGGTAAAACCTTTGTTGAGCAATATGAACGTCTTGTAAAAATTAATGCTGACAACGAATATATTTTAAAAGTTGCGCAACGCGGCGAAAGCTGCAACAGCGACCACTGTCCGTTTTTCAAAAAGGGGGTTCCTGCTGTTTTCATTTATTCAATGGGGAAAGAGCATCGTGAATATCACAATGTTTACGATAGCGCCGAGCGGGTTCCCTTGTCAGAATATGAAGATATTTTCAGGTTGTTGCGCGACTTTATTTATACCTTTTAACAGATTATGCCGAAACTCTACCTTGTTCCTACGCCTATCGGTAACCTCGAAGATATGACCTTCAGGGCTGTGCGTATATTAAAGGAAGTGAATGTCATTTTAGCCGAGGACACGCGTAAAACCGGTATGTTGTTGAAGCATTTCGGTATTGAGAACAAGCTAGCTTCCCATCATATGCACAACGAGCACCGTACGGCCGAGAATATAGCAGGGCGGATTGCAGCCGGAGAATCAATCGCCCTGGTTACCGATGCCGGCACACCTGGTATTTCAGACCCGGGATTTCTGCTGGTAAGAACCTGTATTGCAATGGGTTTAGAAGTTGAAAGTCTTCCCGGACCTACAGCATTTGTACCGGCTCTGGTAAACTCTGGTTTGCCCTGCGATCGCTTTTATTTTGAAGGCTTTCTTCCACACAAAAAAGGGCGGCAAACACGATTGGCATTTCTCTCATCGTTAACTTATACTATTGTGTTGTATGAATCCCCTTTCAGATTGGTAAAAACACTTGAGCAACTGGCCGAAATAATGGGCCCTGACAGAAAGGCATGCGTATCGCGCGAACTGACCAAAATGTTTGAAGAAAACCGGCGGGGGACATTATCTGAACTTGCTAGCTATTATGGCCAAACAACGCCTAAAGGCGAAATCGTAATCACTGTTGCCGGTGCCGGACAGCATGAAAGCCCTATTCATGACTAAATAAAAAATTAGCAAATTCAGCATAGTCTTTTCACCAGTTAAAGGTAGTATTAGGTGCGCTTTATCTTTACAGGTGATGATCATTTTTCATTTACCCCTAGATTGAGTTGTTTGATAACTCAGAAATAGATTCCAGATTTATTATGTTGTGGTTGATTGACTATCTTTTACTCAGGTTATTAAGTTCCTGAAGATCAATAAAATTTATACTGTTTCTAAATAGTGAATTATATCATTATCAATCAGAAAGATACATCCTTATTTATACAGAAATATATATAGTTTATAACGTATATGATTTATAATCAGCGAGATACACTTAACAATAAATAGGGCATAATTCAATATCAGAACAATAAAACTCAGTAATTTTGCTGCACGCTTGCAACTATGTATATAGCTGCTTATATTGAATATAAAATCGCTTACTAAACATACATCTCGTATGGCAACATCACGAAGACAATTTATTAAAACATCAGCAATAGGGGTTGGAGGCATTGCCCTAGCTGGTTCGGCATTTGAGTTGGCAAAAGGCTCCTCTCTACTCGATAAAATTTCTGGTGAAAAGCCCAAAAGGCCAGTCCGCACGCCAACCTATTGCGAAATTTGTTTCTGGCAATGCGCCGGATGGGTATATAAAGATAAGGATGGCAATATCGAAAAGATCGTAGGCAACGAAGATGATCAGCATTGTAATGGCCGTTTTTGCCCACGTGGCACTGGTGGCGTAGGACAGTATAACGACGAAGATCGTCTTAAAACACCGCTAATCCGCACCAGCGAGCGGGGAAAGGATACCTTCAGGGAAGCCTCATGGGATGAAGCTCTCGATTACATTGCTGCCAAACTCAAAAAAATTGCCGATGAGCATGGACCTGCCTGTGTGGCCTTGTTTACGCATGGTTCAGGTGGCGCGCATTTAGGTCAGTTTCTTAAAGCCTATGGCTCTTCTTCAATTACGGCTCCTTCTTTCGCCCAGTGCCGCGGTCCACGTGAAGTGGGATTTCTTACAACATTCGGTGATATCATTTACTCTCCTGAACGCATTGACATCCGCGACACCCGCTGCATGGTGCTGATTGGTTCACACCTCGGTGAAAATATGCACAACGGGCAGGTACAGGAAATGTCAGATGCCATTGACAAAGGAGCGACTATTATCACCGTTGATCCTCGTTTCTCGACAGCAGCAAGCAAATCGAAATACTGGTTACCCATTAAACCGGCCACTGATCTTGCTTTACTCCTGGCATGGATCAATGTGCTGATCGAGAATGAATGGTACGACAAAGACTATGTGGAGCGCTATACCCACGGTTTCCCGGAACTTAAAGAACATGTTAAAACATTTACACCTGAATGGGCCTATGGCATTACCACCATTGATCCCAACGTGATCCGTGAAACAGCGCGCGAAATGCACAACGCCTCCCCTTCGGTAATTGTAAATCCCGGAAGGCATGTTTCGTGGTATGGTGATGATACCCAACGTTTGCGTGCAGTAGCAATCCTCACAGCCTTACTGGGCTCATGGGGTAGGCGCGGAGGTTATTATCAACCTGATAAATTGCACCTCCCAAATTATCCAACTCCTGCTTTTCCAGAACCCAAGCATCTGCCAGGAGAGGCATATCTGGGAAAATATCCTTTAGCCAATGAGGTGGTATCCAATGGTTTGTGTGATGCAACGATACCCGGAACCGACCGTGCCTGTAATTACAAAGGCTGGATAGTGAATGGTACCAATCTATTGGCAGCTATTCCCGATCAGAAAAAAACACTTGATGCCATTCATAGTCTGGAATTGCTGGTAGTAATTGATACCATGCCGATTGAGCTAACCGGCTATGCCGATGTGGTTTTGCCTGAATGTACTTACCTTGAACGGTACGACATGATTCGAAACTCACATCATCGACTTCCCAATCTTGCATTACGAATGCCAGCTGCTGAGCCAAAATACAATTCAAAGCCCGGATCATGGATTGCCCGTGAACTTGCTGTAAAAATGGGGCTTGAAGCTTACTTCCCCTGGAAGAATATCGAGGAGTTGCTCGATTGGCAACTCAAAGAAGTGGGCTCGTCGCTCGAAGAAATGCAACGGATTGGTGTTAAGAATTTCCCGCGTGAGTTTGACAATCTTTATTTCACACCTGGTGAAGACGTGGCTTTTAACACTAATACCGGTAAAATAGAACTCTATTCAACCGATCTTGAGGCTTATGGTTTTGACCCTCTGCCTGTTTATACACCCCACGAAGAACCACCCGAAGGTTATTACCGCCTGAACTATGGACGTGCGCCCATGCACACGTTCAGCCGAACAGCAAATAATCCCAACTTAACCGACCTGATGGATGAAAATGTACTTTGGGTGAACCCCAAAGTGGCAAAACTATGGAGCCTCAAACCTGGGCAGGAGGTAAAACTGCAGAATCAGGATGGCATCACATCTACATTTGCCATAAAAGTAAGGGTTACCGAACGCATCCGTTGGGATTCAGTTTATATGGTTCATGGGTTCGGACACGATAACAAAAAACTCACCCGTGCAAATGGACGTGGAGTTAACGATACTCAGTTAATATCACGTGTTCANNGGAAAGGAGGCTGAAGCATGAGATACGCTATGGCCGTTGATACCAAAAAATGTGTAGGCTGCAGCGACTGTGTGGTTGCCTGCCAGACCGAAAATAATGTGCCCATCGGGTTCTGCCGGGATTGGGTAGTTGAAGTAACCGATGGGACTTATCCTCAACTCGAAATTGAAATCCGCTCAGAGCGCTGCAATCATTGCGAAAACTCACCCTGTGTGAGGTGCTGCCCAACCGGAGCCAGCCATTACGCCGAAGGAGGTGTAGTATTGGTTACCCCAAACAAATGTATTGGCTGTGGTGCCTGTATTGCATCCTGTCCGTATGATGCCCGCTATCCACACCCCGACGGGTATGTTGACAAATGTACTTTTTGCCTGCATAACCGGGTTGAAAAAGGTCTCGATCCGGCGTGTGTTTCGGTTTGTCCCACCAAGTGTATGTATTTCGGTGATTTGGATGATCCCAATAGTCCGGTATCGAAAGTTTTGAAAACCCGCAAGTTTAAAACGCTTATCCCGGAGGCAGGGACCAATCCTCAATTGTATTTTTTGATTTAATTTCCAAATCAATATGAGAGAAGAACTTATCGTGAGCGGTCGAATGAATCACCTGATTGATCCGCAATTAAACATCTGGCACTGGCAGATTCCACTTTATCTGTTTCTTGGAGGGCTGGCTGCCGGAATCCTCTTTTTTGCGGCACTATTCACCATTCTTGGAAAAGAAAAAGAGTATCCGACGGCTGTCAGGATAGCTCCGTTTTTAGTGCCATTCTTATTGATATTAGGTTTATTGGCCCTGTTTATTGACCTGAACCATAAACTGTACTTCTGGCGCCTTTACACCATTATTCGTTTACAATCGCCGATGGGATGGGGAGCCTGGACTCTTATGATAATTACACCACTTTCATTTGTCTGGTGTGCTTTAAATATTAAAACCATTTTCCCGAACTGGAATTGGAAATATAATTGGCTTATTGATCTGGAAGCTTTTTTAAGAAAACATGTGATTGTAATTTCCTGGATAATACTAATATACTCACTTATATTAGGTGTTTATACAGGAATATTATTTTCAGCCTTCAATGCACGCCCTTTATGGAACACATCAATTCTTGGACCTCTTTTCCTGACGTCTGGTTTATCAACCGCTGCTGCTGTTGTAATCATGATGAGCAAGAATATTCATGAAAGACATAAATTTGCACGCATTGACCTGATGCTCATTGGGATTGAACTTTTCTTAATCGTTCATATGTTTATGGGCTTTCTGGCAAGTGCCCAGGTTCAGATTGATGCAGCTTCATTGTTTCTTGGTGGTCCCTACACAACACCATTCTGGCTATTTGTTGTAACTCTTGGACTTGCTTTTCCGGCATTGCTCGAATTTTTGGAGATCAAAGGGTTTAAAATGCCGGTTTTTATTGCCCCTGCTCTTGTCCTGATGGGAGGATTGATATTCAGGTTTGTAATTGCATACGCTGGTCAGGCCAGTCGTTGGCTTTATTAATAAAATTTAAAACATCTAAAAAATCAATTATATGTCAGAGATTAAAAAATCAAAGTACATGAACCCTTATCTGGCTGGTGTACTGTTGGGTATTGTGGTGCTTGCTGCCAATTATATTTCAGGGCGGAGTGTTGGCGCGAGTGGTGCCATTAAGAGTGCCATTGTGGCCAGTGTTGAAACCGTGGCTCCGAAACATGCCGAAACTGCGCTGTTTTACAAAGAATACAGTCAAGGACATACGGGAAACCCATTGAACAACTGGCTGGTTTACCAGATGATCGGCGTGCTGGTTGGCGGTTTTCTGTCAGGTGTAATTTCTAAACGACTTACCTGGAAGGTTGAGCATAACCCAAGGATTAAATCGCGCACCCGTTTGTGGTTTGCTCTGGGAGGGGGCATTTTGTTCGGCCTCGGTTCACAATTTGGCCGTGGATGTACCAGTGGTTCGGCCCTTAGCGGGATGGCAGTTTTGTCGCTTGGTGGATTCATCTCAATGATGGCCATTTTTGGAACGGCTTTCGCGCTAGCCTACTTCTTTCGCAAACTCTGGATTTAATCAATTGACATTTACATTATAAAAATATTAGAAAATGGGACCATTAGTTGTTTACGAGGTTATTTCACAAAACACCAATCTACTGCTGGCATTTTTCATTGGTATTGGTTTTGGTTTTGTACTTGAACAGGCCGGTTTTTCATCAAGCCGCAAGTTGGCAGGTGTATTTTACGGTTATGATACCGTTGTGCTGAAGGTGTTTTTTACCGGAGCTGTTACTGCAATGATCGGATTGCTGTTTTTCAGTCTTTTTGGCTGGATTGATCTGAGCTATGTTTACGTGAATGAAACATATCTTACCTCTTCTATTCTCGGAGGGGTAATTATGGGGGCCGGTTTTATTATGGGTGGGTTTTGCCCAGGAACCAGTTTTTGTGGAGCAGCGATAGGTAAAATTGATGCCATGATTTTTATCGTTGGCCTGTTCATCGGGGTTTTTATTTTTGGAGAAGGCTACCCGCTGTGGGAAGAAATCTACAAAGCGGCATACATGGGCACCCCAAGAATTTCTGAATTTTTCGGAATCTCAGAAGGTTTAATTGCCCTGCTGGTAATCATTGCTGCCCTATTGATGTTCTGGGGCGGCGAGTGGGCCGAAAAAAAATTCCCTCGCGAAGAATATTAATTGCTTATTAAACGTTTAATCATTAAAAACATTGACAATGAAGAACATAACCTTAAGCCCCCGAATGGTAATTACTGCCGTTCTGCTTTCATTGGGCCTGATTATAGCCGCAGTGCCTAAAAATACTACCAAGCCCTATAAACTCACTGCTGCGCAAATACTGGATGAAATCAAAAGTGGCACCCAATATCTGGAGCCGGAGCAAGTCGCACAAATGCTGGTTGAAAAAGACCCTTACCTGCAATTGATAGACATCCGTCCACAGAATGAATTTGAAAAATTTAGCCTGCCCGGGGCAATCAGTATTCCGGTTGACAACCTGCTTTCGCCAGATCAGGCTGAGGTTTTTGATCAGGATGTACGGTTGAATGTTTTTTACGGAAATGGAACCACCCAGGCCAACGAAGCATGGATGCTGCTAAGGCAACTGGGCTACAAAAATATTTATGTGTTGCGCGGTGGCCTGAACTATTGGGCAGAAGCCATTTTGAATCCTACAGCTCCGCCGAGCACCAGTCCGAATGATGATCTGGCACGCTACGATTTCAGAATGGGAGCAAGTCAGGCTTTGGGCGGAGGTGCACTTTCATCATCTGAAACACAAACTAAAACCCAGGCTCCGGCAAAAGTTCCTGGACCAAAGCCAACAGGCAAAAAGAAAAAAGTGGCCGGAGGCTGCTCATAAAAATGATTTAATTTTAGATTTTTATATACATTTATATTTCAATTAGCCGTAGGATTTGTCCTGCGGCTTTTCTTTTGGAACTCATGGATAGCAGGATAGAATCGTACTATTATAATCTTTGATGTCTAAAGTTTTTGCTTTTTATATCCATAAAACTTTTCATCGTATGCCGTGAATAAAGATGGCCTTCAATAATTATGCAGCCCTCATTATAGCTTTATTCGATTCCTTTATTTTAATTCCTTGATTTCTCTTAAGAATAATTGTGTAATGCGTATATGTCAGATAATCTTAGATATATTGGTTTCTTCTATCTAACACCTTTCATTAAGTGGTAAAATTAGGGCATAAAAAAGGCCAACTCCCAATGGAGATGGCCTTTTTTACAATGATCAGAATTTTTACTTTCCTGTTACAAAATCATATCCCATGATTTGTGATTCACTGAATACGGTCATACCACCTGTGGTAACCATATTGTCATAAATCATTCCATTGGTGCCAAATAAAAGTGACTTGGCATCGTAACCCAGCAAACGCAGGTAAGCTGCAAGATGTGCACTTGTTTGGCCGGTGTAACAATAAACAACGATTGTTTTATCTGTTGGTAATGTTTTAAGATCAGCAACCAGTTTCATGGTTTCTTTTGGAGTGTACTGAACGGCACCAGGAATATGCCCGGGAGCAGCATAATGGTTAGCAGGCCAGTAATTTACTATGTAATAGTTACTCAGATTACCAAAAACTGTTGCGCTGGTAATTTTTGCAGGATCGAATCCTTCGGCAAGTAGTGTGGTCAAGCGAGCCTCAAGAATTTCCTGTCCTGTGGTTTTTCCTGTACTAAGCGTAGGCAAACTTCCCATTGCGTTTTTATCTGTAGCCGTTGAAGTAAACTGTGAAGCATAAGTGTTGCTGAGATTTGAAGTCCACTTATTGAAAGTTACGTTCCACGAGCTCATACCCCATTTCATAGAATAGACTTTATCATATCCCATAACTCTTAACATACTGGCAGCATAACCTGCAGTTTGTCCGGTATAACATACAATAGCTACCTTGGTGTATGGAGTCAGGTCAACACCTTTAATGTGTGTGAGAATATCACCGAAAGCGACGTTGTGAGCGTTTGCGATGTGTCCTGCAGCAAAATCCGTAGCAGATCTGATGTCAATAATATAAACCTGTCCGGTTTCGTTCAGCGTTTTAACATCGGTTGCACTAATAATAGCTGGCATGTCAGAATTAACATAATCCTTCCCAAGTGGCGAATTAGCAGATTCAAGATATTCTACCAATACCTGAGATTCATTAATCTGGGGTTCATCTTCATCCTTTTTACAAGAAGCAAAAATCAATGATCCGACCAGGGTACTGTACAATAATAATTTTGTTGTTTTCATTTTTGAGTTTGGTTTAATTAATATTCAATTTAAAAAGAATTCTAGTAATTATTCCTGAAACCAGGATTCCGGCAATTTGCCATCTACTTTAATGCTTGAAGAAGCTGTTTTTTCCCAGTCAAGCAGGTCATCTTCAAACAGATAGAGATCGCGGTTAATCAGCACTCCATTCTCATTGCGGATATGGCAATTAGACGAACATGATTTGTCCTTGCCTACCTGAGTTCTTTCAGTCCAGCGAAGAAGGTTGTGCGGTGTGGTAAAATTGTACGTTGGGAAAGCAGTAAAATTTGCATACTGAGGCACATCATAATTTACCCAGTTATCCGGAGCCGCCAGTGTGCGCCTTACCAGTGCAAAATTATATCCTGGTTTGATATCAGGGATTGGGTTGACAGCTATTTTAAAATCCATGTAGGAAGGAATTCTTGCCCCTTCACCATGAATATGGCAACTTCCGCAATTATTGTATTCCTGAGAATGGCAAACCTGGCAGTTGAATGTATTATAATGCACGGAATGGTAAGGGTTTGCACTGGCAATACCAGTATGGCAATCACTGCATTTCGGCAATTTGGAATATGCATAACGCTGATCTACCGGGTTGCCATCGCCATGAATTTCTGCGCCGGTATGACAATCCAGACAGTTAAATCCGTTGTTGGTGAGGTGGGCATCGGGCTGAGTGCCGGCTGCAACTCCAAGATAAGCATGACCTCCGCGTGAACTATGGCATACAACACAGCCGGTTACCATGTCGGGGGTTTTATTAAACATATGGCCCTTGGCAAGTCCACCGCCTCCGGCTGATGGCCTAACAATATGGCAGTTTCCGCAGGTGCCATGACAAGTAGCGCAATTGGCATTGTAGCCTTCAATCTGATGTTGTGGTAATTTATCGAAATCCTGTGGACCATTAAAGCCACTGCGAATGGTAACTTTCCTTTTTTGTCCGGTTCCGTTATGAATACTTGTTTTAAAATGNNTCATCAGTTCCATCGGTTCCGTTGTGGCATCCAACACAACCAATTTTATAGTGACCTGATTGTTTATATTCAGCAAAACCTTCTCCTCCCATAAAAACCCTGTCGTAAGGTTCATAATGCGGTGCTTCACCACCACATCCACCGGCTGGTAATACGGAATCAGGTGTATAAACCTGCTGTAAATGTGCATAATTGGTATGGCATCCTTCGCAAGAAGCCAGAGAATTTTGCTCTTCATGTACGGGATTATCCTTATTACAGGCAGTAATGGCAAAGGATAGCGCGAAAATAAAAACAGGTATCCCGATCTTAAATAGTTTCTGTGAGTTCATCCTGATCTGTTTAGTTTGCAGATAATTATATGTGTAAATAGTCACATTATTAAATCTTTACAAAGATTGCTATTTTGCAGTCATTGTTAATCAATTATCAATAGGAATGCGTCCCGTTTCCTTATGCTTTGCGATTGGAATAATCTTGATACAAATCAGGAAAATATGTGATATATTAGTATCTTTGTTCACGCAGAGAGGTAATATATGGATAATAAAATAATACAAGGTACCAGTTGCTCAATAAGCTCCCATCATTGTAAATGCTTCGAGAAGCTTACAAAGGAGGAACAGAGTTTTTTGGATGCCAATTCAGTAAAAATAAAATACCATAAAAGGGAGGTAATTTGCAAACAGGGTGGTTTTGTATCACATGTTATGTTTGTTGAAAAAGGTTTGGCTAAGGTCTATCTCGACAATGGCGTAAATTCTCTGGTTCTGAAAATTATCCCTTCTGGAAACCTACTTGGGTTGACCTCCTTATCAGATGACCTTAACACTTATCAGTATTCAGCTATGGCTTATGTTGAGACTGAAATTAAACAGATTGATATTAGTGTATTCAGACAGTTGGTAAGATCAAATGCCGAATTTGCCAAAGAGGTTATAGATATTTTAAGTGCAAACAGTGTTCAGATCTATGGTCGCTTTTTTTGCCTAACCCACAAGCAGGCCTATGGCCGTTTGGCTGATATTTTGCTTTGTCTTTCAAACAGGGTTTTTAAGCAAACCGAATTTGATTTGCCGCTATCGCGCAAAGATCTGGCTGAGCTATCAGGAATGAGCTCAGAGACCGTGATACGAATGCTGAAAAAATTCTCAGACGACGGCCTTATTCAAATGAATGGAAAAAGTCTGAAAGTTCTTGATTTTGATCGTTTGGTAAGAATAAGTGAAATAGGGTAGTTGATCTAAATAGTTACTTCTTTCATTATCAGACCTTATTTCCCCAGCCCACTAAAATATTTCATAAACTGAGCGCGCTCATATAAACCGGGATTGTTTGCCCCGGCATAGCTAAGTTTTCCCTGAAAATCGCTGATATATTCGTATTTGTGCTCCATCATCCATTTTTTCAGAAAGCTGTTCATTTGCGTAATCGATTCAGGACCTGATTTATAGAGGGTTGTTGCTACCTGAACAACATTGGCACCTGCCAGTAAATTTTTAACCACACCGGCTCCGTCATGAATACCTGTAGTGGCCGCAAGATTCCCTTTCACAAACGGACGCAGAATGCCGATCCATCGCTGTACCAGGCCGTTTTCTTCCGGAGTGCTGAATGATCCGCCCGATTCAATGGTCATGGTATTGATGTTGATGTCGGGGTTAAAAAAGCGGTTAAACAGCACCAGCGCTTCACTTATTTCGGATAGATTCACCATAAAATTGGCCATTCCGGTAAAATAGTGATGCACTTTCAGTGCCACAGGAAGTGTCGTATTCTTCTTTACGGAATCAACGATTTCAATATACCTGGCTGCGACACTTGCATCATTTTCATTTGGATCCGAGGGCAGAATAAAAATATTTAGCTCAATGGCATCGGCGCCTGACCGTTCAATGTCTTTGGCGAATGATACCCAGCTGTCGTTGGTTGAACAGTGGACGGATGCAATGATCGGAATACCGGCATTTTTCTTTGAATCCCTGATTAGATTCAGATACGACTGAACCTCATGTTGCCGCGTATAGAACGATACATAGTTTTCTGCATCGGTATAAGAGTTGAACATGTTGTTGGTGCGCTGGGCATCAATTTCCATCAGGATCTGCTCTTCGAATACCGACTTTAATACTACTGCGCCTGCTCCGGCTTTGGCCATTTCCATAACGCGCTCTGTGGATGAGGTAAAATCGCTGCTTCCGGCAATTATCGGGCTGCTCAGCGATAAGCCCATATAGGTGGTTGAAATATCAGTCATTAGTTTTCCTCCATCGTTGAATTAAGATACTGGTCAATTCCCCTGGCAGCTTTATGGCCATTGGCAATTCCGTGAATTACATCGGGTCCTTCGATAATATCGCCACCCATAAAGAGCCAGGGCAATTTGGTCTGGAAGGTGAGTTTGTCAACCTGGATGCGGCCACGCGAGTCTTTGTCTAGTTGATCAAGATACTCGGCGGGTATATATGAGAGATTGGCTCCCTGTCCGATGGATTCAACAACCATATCGGCTTCGAAGAAATTCTCATTTGTTTCATTAAATTTTGGATTGAATCTTTTTTCCTCGTCAAATACCGATACACACTGCACTACTTTCAATCCTTTAATCTTTTCTTTTTCAACCACAATTTCGCGCGGTCCCCAACCCGGGTTAACAATGGCGCCTTCTTCCCTGGCTTCCACAACTTCTTCTCGATCTGCAGGCATAATGTCTTCTGTTTCGAGTGAAGTGGCAATCAGTTGAACTTTACCGTATTTCTGACGCTGCATGCGAGCGAGCGAGCGGGTGATGTCCATGGCAACGTTTCCTCCTCCGATTACTACAATCTTTTCAGCTACCTCGATGGGCTCACCGAGGGTGATCTTACGAAGTAGATCAATCGACTGGTAAACGTTTGCATGATCAGTTCCCGGAATACGGGTGCTGCGTCCGTCGTGTAATCCGGTTGCAGAGAATACTGCATCGTATTGTTTTTTGAGCTCCGGAAGTGTAATGTCTTTACCGATGGTTACATTGTATTTGATTTCAACACCCAGTGAAAGGATGAAATTGATGTCTTTGTCGATCTGGTCGTAAGGGAGGCGGTATTCTGGAATTCCAAAACGCATCATGCCTCCTGCAGCTGCTAATTTTTCAAAAATGGTGATCTGATAGCCCATCCTGGCAAGGTAATAAGCTGCACTCATACCCGAAGGTCCTGCACCGATGATGGCAATTTTACGGTTGTTTTTCTCCATGGAATCCGAACCTAAAACTTCGGCATACTTCGATGATGGCACCTGATCAGCAATGTAGCGTTTCAACCAACGAATAGAAAGAGGCTCACCTGTGTGGCCAACCGAACAAACCGATTCGCATTTATTGGTACAGATGCGTCCGCAGATTTCGGGCAGCGGGTTGGTTTCATACATAATACGCAAGCCCTCTTCGATATTGTCTTCGCGAATGGCTTTAATATAGTCAGGGATACCCATGTGGGCCGGGCAGGTCGCGGTACAGATTCCGCACTCAACGCAGCGGTCGGCTTCTTTCATAGCCTCCTCTTTCGAGAATCCTTTCATGATTTCGATAAACGAATCCTGGCGCTCTTCCGGTGTAAGTTCGCCCATATGAACGCGGGTTTTACCGTAAAACGAATAACCGTCGCCGGGTTTATGCCAGCCTTTTTCAGCATTGTCCCACGATTTTTTATCGACTCCCGGAATAAATTTGAGTTCTTCCGGATCTGGTGTAACCCAGGTAAATTCGTTTGACATCGACAAAGAGTTGGTCGTGCACACATCAACGCATAAAGCGCACCAGCAGCATCGTCCATAATCTACCATCGGACGGAGACCGCTGTCGCCACTCTTTGTTTCGATGCCATCGACCGGCACCAGAACGATGGCTTCGTTTTCGCAGATGGCTTCACAGCTTCCGCATCCGATGCAGGTATTCACATCATTTTTATGGAATCCGCGGTAACGGTCGGCCCCTTCCCTGAACGGGTTTTTAAGGGTAACCGGTTCTTTGAATAGGTTGCCCCAGGCTCTGAAGGGCAACAATGTATCTTTTAAACTCATAATTCAGTTTTTCAGATTAAACCATTCACTGGTTGTTTATTATCTCTTCGTACTTACCGCTCAATTTCGGGCGGGCAGGTTTGCAGTGAGACCATGATGGCGGCCACATCGGAAATATTGGCGCCAACAAGTAAATCCTCAAGCAACGCAATGGCGTGATTATATGACGGGCCTCTGAGGTTGATCCTGCGGGGTTTATCACTACCATCCGTTACCATATACAGACCATATTCACCGCGTGAAGCTTCTGAGCGCACGTAGGTTTCACCTTTCGGGATACGCCAGTGCAGAACATTGGGTGTTTCAGCTTTAAATTCACCTTTTTCGGGCATTTTGGCCAGAATCTGACGAATAAGGTCTACGGTCATAATCAGATCATGCCAGCGGGTACGGCTGCGGTTATAGATATCGGAATGGTGCATGACCATGGGTTCGAAATCGAGCTGATCGTAAACCAGGTAAGGATAATCCTTGCGAACGTCGCGGTTGAAACCGGCCGAACGGGCGACAGGTCCTACAATTCCATATTTATCAACCCAAGAGGGATCGATAACGGCCACATCAACAGCGCGGCGTTTGAACACGGAATTACTATACATGAGATTATCGATACGGACAATAAATTTGTCGATTTCCTGGAGGTTTTCTTCCATTCGTTTTTTAAACCCATAGGGCAAGAGTCCGCGAACACCACCGGGTGTCATAAACATATGGTAAATGCGGCCTCCGGTGAGTTCTTCGAAACGGTCGAGGATCAGTTCGCGCATATAAACACCCCACTGTACCCCAACGCCGAGAGCAAAGGTTCCACCTTGTCCGGGAACCACTCTGAGCAATGCCTGCAGACGGGCCATTTCAAGAATAAGGGTGCGAATCCATCTGGCCATTTCAGGAATCTCAATACCTGAAAGTTCTTCAACACACGCGCAATAGACGTATTCATTTGAATCGGGTTCAGCCACGCACATGCGGATGCTGGTTTGCATTCCCTGGATAAACAGGCGACGCTCAATCAGTTTTTCAAAACCACGGTGCAGGTAACCCACATGGGTTTTTGCCTCCACAATTTCATCGCCGGCCAGTGTAAGCTCAATGGCCATATTTCCGGTAACTCCGGGATGGTTCGGGCCCTGCCAGAGTTTCACGTATTTGTGCGAGTCAAGATCGATCTGCAGTTTTCCATCAGCATCTGGCTGCGGATATTTGCTTCTGTCGGTTTTTATATTAAATAAGCTCATTGCCGTTTTTTTATGAATTTAAGTTCTGAAGGTTCAGCTTTATCCCTTATTCTTTGGGATAAAGTTTTGACTTCATATACTCAGCAGGATCGTTTGTTTTGGGTCGTTCGCGCGGGAAGAAGGTTTCGGCAGAATACTTCTTGGTGTCAAAATCGCGCCGCATAGGCGGAATATTGTCCCAGCCTTCAAGAATAAAACTTTCGTTTAATCTCGGGCTGCCAGGGAATTCGATGCCGTACATTTCTTTCAGCTCGCGCTGGTACGTAGCAATCTGTTTCCACAGATGATGGGCAGAGGTCATGGTTGCTTCGTTGCGGTCGATCATACAACGAATGGCCAGATCGTACTTTTCTGTTGGGTTGTTGAGAAAGTAGGTCAACTGAAAAAGGTTGTCTTCGACCCAGTCGACAACCGAGAGGAGTACGAAATGTGAAAATCCTTCGTAATCGCGTAATTGCGTAACCAAATTGATGGTATTCTCTTTGGGAACGGTAACGAAGGTTAAGTCGGGACGTTGGTAAACTACGTCCGTTAACTCAAATGATTTGGATAGTTTTTCAATTAAATTCTTCATCTTCCAGAAAGAGATTATGGTTACCAGTTGTAATCCGGCATGTTCCAGTCTTTGATTATTTTCTTTTGATTGGCTTTGTACCAGTCGAAGTTCTTTGCGTATTCATTGGCATTTTCGCCCTTTCCTGCCTTAATCTGTTCCTTTAGCTTGTTAAAGCCTGCCAGCAGGGCTTCNNGATTGACGTGGTGTAGGACGTGGTTGCACCCCGAAGCGGAATGCATCAAAGCGGGGTGTCATCAGCGGTGGAATTTCAATGCTGCCGCACCCGGTTCCAAAACCCAGTACCCACAGCGATTCGGCGCGGGCCCAGTTCAGGAAATTCTCTANNTTGATATTGTTATCTTCTGACATTGTCTTGAATTCAGCTAAATGTTACATAAAAAGAATAACCGCAATGATTCCGAACACAAGGGGAATTTTTAAAAACCATGCCACCGATTGTTCTATCCGGAAACGGGGGAATACCATACCGACAAATACCGACCAGAAATAAACCAGGAAGGTTTTCACAATAAATTCAATCCAGTTGGTGGCTCCTCCGAAGAAGAGGTTCATAAATAAAGCGGCTTCCACAACGTGAAGGATGGCGGCATTGGTTTGTAATACACCTAAAAAGGTAGAATGATATTCGGTTGGAGGGCCGATGGGAATTTCATTTGGTGCTTTAACAAGGTTAAACGGCGAATGCCCCATTGAACCCAGTGCGGCAAGCATACCGGCAATGGTGGCAAAGGGATTTGTCCACATACTCCAGTGCATGAATCCACCCTGCTGTGCTTTAACAATATCAATCAGCGAAAGGGTATTGTACTGGATAGCCAGAGAAATAATTGCCAGTGTGAGTGGAACCTCGATGGTTGTGAATTGCGATAATCCGCGGCTGATACCGATGGCTGAATTGGGATGCCCGCCTTCGCCTGCGCCCAGAGCCATTCCAAGCATTCCGAAAAACTGGAAGTACATGATCAGTACCAGATCGCCCTGGAACGAATAATTCAGCCAGTTCGTGCCACCGATCAGCATGGGCATAAACAGGAAAATTCCAACTCCACCGCTCAGACGGAATACTGGCCCTAAGTAAAACATTATACCATGTGTAATCTGCGAGCGTATGGCATAGTTTTTAACCAGATCAACCCATGGCTGATACCAGGGAATACCGTAACGACGTGCAACACGTGCTCCTATTTTACGCATCATGGCGCTCATAAGTAATCCCCAGTTGAGAACAATCAACAACCCCAGGAGCGTAAAACCCAATCTCTTTAGATCGAAATCCATTTTCTTATAATTTTATTTCAATTAGAAAATCAGAAAGTAAATGGTTAAAAAATAAGCCATTATATACATAAGGTATACCTGTCCGTTCCCACCGTAGATGTGGCGGACATAGATGGCAAGAGAGTGAATCCAATCGCTCATCGTTTCCCAGAATTCGGTAATTTTTGGTGCAACCAGCCATCCCAGAGCCTTGTTATAACCAGCGTAAATATTGTATGACATATGCGTGGTTTCTGGACGCTGAGGCGCTTCGGCAGAATAAACAATGTTAAACTGGCTAACCTTTACAGCCTTGCGGCTAAGGATAAGTAACCAGCTCAGCAGGGAAATGAACATAATACCAATGGTAACCATTACTGCGGTTCCGTGCCAATAGCCGAAGGGAGATGTAGCCAGTCCGCCGCTCCATGTCAGCCCGCCATTGGGGTGCCATTGTGCGATCATGTTGCCAAGTGGGACAAATACCCACTCTGGTTTGGCAGAGAAGATCATAATACCTATGATCAGAGTGTAAATGGGTATGGCAAACCAGATTGAAATATCGGTTACATGACGCAGGTTGTCTTTCAACTGACCCAGGAATACCGAGTAAATCAATTTAAACAGGTAAAGGAAAGCGATAATACCCGAGAAAAAGACGATGGCGCCCTGGAAATACCAATGCTTGTCGAGTACGGCATTGTATAACAGCCATTTGGCTGAGAAGCCAGAGAGGGGAGGAACTCCGGAAAGGGCAATTATACCGATGAGTACAGCGATAAACGCCATCGGCATATTCTTAATAAGACCTCCCATCTTATACATGCTGTGTGTGCCAACTTTCAGCACAACAGCGCCAATGGTGAGGAATAGTATGGCTTTGTACATAAAGTGGTTGATCGAAAACACCATGGCGGTCATCCAGCCCAGGTGTGACATCATGGCCAGCCCGAAAAGGATATATCCTAATTGCGCAATACTGGAGTAAGCCAGCAGTCGTTTTGCATCTTCCTGGAAAGCAGCCGCTAAATTGCCGATCAGGGCCGTTAATGCACCCACCCATCCAAGTATGTAAGCAAAGTTTGAAGTTTCGGGGTTGTGTCCCATGGCAATCATCAGGATAAGCAATCCAAAAACACCGGCTTTCAGCAAAATAGCAGAAACCATTGGCGATACGTCGCTTTCAGCTTCGGCATGTGCCCCCGGCAACCAGATGTGCAGACCCAGCGAAGCGGTCTTGGTCATAAACCCGATCGCCAGCAGTGCGAAAATAACCGTGACCAGACTGTTAACCTGGTTGAGTGAGCTTAATGCAAGTGAAGCGGTCTGGCCGTAGATGAGCCCGAAACCGGCAAGAATTGCGTAGGCTCCGGCAATGGAGAACAACATATAGCTAAGCCCGTGTGGCATCGATTTTTTACCGCGAATGATCAGAAAATAGGAGCCGGCAGTCATTAACTCCCATCCGAAAAAGAATTCAAGGGTAGTGGATGCCTGTATGATCATGGCCAGACCAGCATACATGAGCAGTGCGACAGGGTAAAACCCTTCCCGTTTTCCTTTATAGGCATACCCTGCAATTAAAGTAAGGGTACCTCCTGCCAGGAAAATGGTGGCAAAAATAAACCGCATCAGATCGGAGGCATACAAACCGGGGAGAATGTGCCAGGAGTAAAAGATCATGCCGGCAATGGCAATGGTGTTTTTGATGTAAATCGGAAGCCAGTCAATAAAATAGAGAACGGCAATAAATATCAGAGGGAGATAGTCGAGCCCTTTGATGCCATCCATGCGGGTGCTGGTAAAAATACCGGCGGTATAAAGTAAGAGACCAAAAAGACCGACCGGAATAAGCTTTTCCATGGACAGTTTAAATTCAGGTAAATCATCGAAATCAAGTTTAATGGCATAACCCAGCCAGCGGAAAAGGTAAATGCCTTCGAGGAATGATCCGGCCAGAACCGAAATAATCAGGTAGTACTGATGTGTGGCGGATAGATTCATGATTAGTTCCCATTTTCCGTAAAAGGATGGGAAAGGAGGGAAGCCGATCAGTGCAAAAATAAATGTTCCGAAAAGCACCAACAGAATAGGCCTGCGACGCAGTACAGCCCAGTCTTTCAGGTTTTCCCTGCCAATGATTCCCGACAGCCAGAACAGACCGGCTTTGGCAAAGAAATGGGTGAGCAGTATGGTAAATGCAATAAAAACCAGTTTATCACCCAAAAGTGACTGCATACCTATTATCGAAATAATAAGTCCGATCTGACCGATTGAAGAATAACCAAATAAACGGTTGGCATTTTTCTGTGCAAGGCCCAGGAGGTTGCTGGCAATAAAGGTTACCATCCCGATGGTGACGAGAATATCCGAAATAAACGAGGCAGCGGGCATCAGTTTGTACAGAAGGAAAATCATTGCTGTACCCACGGCACAGGAAACAATGGCCCCGATTCCAGGATTGGCTGCCTGGTAAACATCGAGGGCCCAGCCGTTGGCCGGAAAAGGCTTAAGTTCCAGAATTACTGCTATTATAAGAAGGAAAACAGCGATTAAAGCCATCGGACTCAGCGTTGACTGCATGGCCAGAATGTCGTTTAGATAGAGTGTGCCTGTACTGTAATAGGTAAGTACAGCACCTAAAAGATAGAACGCTGAAATGAGTGATGAGGCGAGTAAGTATTTAAAACCGGCTGCATGCGCCTGATGGTTATCGTCCAAAAGGATAAGTCCCGATACCGAAATAGCTGTGATTTCCAGGAAAACGAAAATGTTGAATAAGTCACGGGTGAATATGATCATATTCAGCCCCATAAACAAAACCAGCATTACAGCTCCGAGTGGTTTTGATTCTCCGAGGAAGGATTTTCTCAGGAAAATTACCGACAGCAGACCGAGTACATTGACCATCAATGAAATAAATGCTTCATGCAAACCTATCATCAGACTGATGGAGAAAGGCGGTTTAAATCCGGCGGAAAAAAACATAGTCGTCTGAAAGGTGCCCGAAAGAAATCCCTGAACCCAGAGTGCCGAAACCGCAGTAAAGAATGTCATCGCGAGCAGTACAAGCAGATTTGAAAGCACTGCCTGTTTTTTGCCTGCCAGACCCAGCAGGAATCCAAGGCCCAGACCCACGGCGAGTATATAAAACGGATTTACCATTTCAAGTCGGTATAATGATTAATATCCAGTGATTTTTTGTGCTGATTCATTTTGAGAGCAAAAACCAGCATGAGTGCGGTTACTCCGAACCCGATNNAGCCCAGGGCAACAATCAGAATATTCAATCCTGTATCGAAGATGCTGAACGACAGGATAATTTTTAACAGGTTCTTTTGTGAAAAACCGCCCCAAAGACCTGTCAGCATGAGAATTATGCCCAGGATGAGTGCAATTTTATCAATGGTCAGGCTCATGATTTAACAGTTTTATTTCCGGTTTCATTGATATAGGCAATGATTGACGAAAGTTCGGTTCCGACTTTCAGTCCTATAAGGCTGTATATTGCGGGGATGGCACCCGCACTGAGTAAGTTACCCATGTTTCCGAGTGGTAGAATGCGATTGTCGAGGAATCCTCCGGCAAACAGCAATCCGGCTAGACCTATCAGAATATAGGCAAAGCCTGACAGCGACTCAGTTAAGTGCAGCACGGCTTTTTGAATTGTCCCGAGCGGATCAGCCAGGATCATCAGAGTAATAGCGGTACCGATAATGGCTCCTCCCTGAAATCCACCTCCGGGTGTGAGATGGCCGTTGATAAACACATAAACACCCAGAATAACACTTCCCGGAATCAGTACATTGGCTGCCGTGATCATGATTTCGGAGGTATTGTTCTTCTTTGCTTTTTCTTTTCCGCCATGGCGCAGCATATACCCTACAATCATTGCTGTAAGGAACAAGACGGTTACTTCACCAAGGGTGTCGAGACCACGATACGTAACAACGATCGCGGTCACAACATTGGCAGCCCCGATTTCGGCCGGTGTATTGGTGTCGTAGTATGCGGCAGTTTTATTAAGGGTTGTTTTTGTCTGATAATGTCTGAAAGTCTGGAACAGGAAGATTCCAAATACCAACACCATCACGAGGGCAAAACTATTTTTCATTTTCATGGCTATTTTGCTCGGTTTTTCGGAGGATGATAAAAAACAGGAAGGTTGTAAGACCGGCTCCGATGGCTGCTTCTGTCATAGCAACATCGGGTGAGGCCAGCACCAGGAAAAATATGGATGCCAGGAGGCTGATGGCCCCGCTTGCAAGGATAGCCAAAGGCATTTCTTTTGATGTAACAGCCATTACAGCCGAAATAATCATCACCAATGCGAGGGTGGCCAACATGATTAGTTTGAATGTTTCCATTGTCTAATTTGTTTTTTCGTCTTCAGCAAGATGATCGACTACCGTTTTAGGCGACATGGGATGACCATTCCGGTGAGCAGCCCGCATCAGTACATTGGATGAAACGGGATTGGTCATCATCACGAACAGCAGGATCACAAACAGCTTCCCGAACCAGGATGGCATGATGAGCGCAAGACCAAGCATAATCAAAGCTACACCCGCAGTTGATGCTTTGGTCCCTACCTGAACCCTGAGGTAAGAATCGGGCATTCTAAGAAGCCCAATGGCTGCAATAAGCTGCACTAAGGAACCAAGGAGGACCATTAAAGCGCCGGTAATTTGTGTGTATTCCATAGTTATAGAGATTTTCGCATGTATTTCCCGACAACCACTACAGCGACAAAGCTGAGCAGGCCATAAATTATATTGACATCCAGATAGATCATTCTGCGTTCGAATAAGGCAATTAGCCCCATGAGCCCCAGAGAACTGACCGTAAGAACATCGAACGCGATGGCCCTGTCGATAAGGGTGGGACCTATTATAAACCTGACAAAAGTGAGTGCCAGGGCTAGCAGCATAATACCGCCGGCAATGTAAAGCAGGGTGAAAACAAGATCACTCATATATTTTGTTTAATATTTTTTCAAATCTTCCAGCGATTTCCTGTGTAATCTTTTGAGGATCACTATCACAACAGACTTCAATCCAATGGACATACAGGATATTCTCCTTGATGTCTACTACAAATGTACCCGGAGTGAGGGTAATGGAGTTGGCAAGGATCATTCTTGCCATGGGGCTTTTCAATTGGGTCTCAATTCTGACAATTCCGGGTTTTACCGGGAGTTTGGGGTCTAGAACCCTGAATATTACATCAATGTTGCTTTTAATCAGGGCTACGATAAATACGCCAACATATTTGAATGAATACAGTAATCCCATCGGTGTAAGCTTAACCCCCTCAAAAATATAAACGCCTTTACCAAATAGCAGAACAACCGGAACAACTATTATAAGTCCATACAACCACGTCATGTAATCCCAGGAGTTATTCCAGATAATCCAAAAGAATTCCAGGATCAGGAATAAAATGATTTGGCCTTTCAACTTTTTCATAGTCAGTGGTTTTTAATCATTTTTCTATTTTAATAAGCTGTTCAATGCTCAATACTAGAATGCAATGATCATGTTTTGAATCAGGATGTTTAAACCGGTATTTTTTTATTAAGAGAAACCCCCATCTTTTAATTTTCAATCTCTGGATGTCGCCCGAAAAGAAATTTAACTTTTGTAGTTTTTCTAATAGATCAAAGTAAAATCTAACTTCTTTATTTTTAGCATTGATGTAGTTCACTTTCTCTTCAAAAATGGAATTCTCAATTGTTGGAAACAGTAAAATACAAGCTATTAGGTAAGAGAGATTTATACATCGACAAATGTATATGTATTATATTCACCGCTTAAGTTTCCATGTGTGCAGCTTGACAATAGTTTTTGTGATATATTTCACAAAAGCTATCTTTGCAGTATGAGTAATAATTGCAAAACGTGTGTCTTTAAGTCTAAAGCTACTCAAACTTTAGGCGATGAGAATCTTGATCAATTATCGTGTAACAATGCGACTGTTGATTTCAGGAAAGGTGATTCAATTATTAAACAAGGGATGTTTTCGACCAATGTGGTTTATCTTCGGAGTGGATTGGCAAAAATTCATATTACAGGACCCTATCATGAACAAATTGTCCGTATTGTAAAAGCACCATGTTATCTGGGCCTTCCAACCACAATCGGCGATAAAATAAATCAATATTCAATTACCGCAATTAAGGATGTGGAAGTATGCTTTATCGACTTCAACGCTTTTAGGCGTTTGTTGCAGGAAACAGAGCATTTTTCGTATGAGATAATTCTTGAATTGTGTAGAAATGAACTTGACGCTATTCGAAGATGTGCTAATCGGACTCAGAAACAAACACGGGGAAATATAGCTGATGTTATCCTTGAGTTTGCAAATAACATTTTTGAATCAGATGTTTTTACCCTTCCTGTGTCACAAAGTGAAATTGGAAACCTGGTTGATGCCAGCAGGGAAAGTATTAGCCGGACCCTTGCTGAATTTCATAAAGATGGGATCATTAAATTTTCGGGGAAAAAGATTGAAATCCTGAATAAGAAATCTCTCTTATTGATTAGTCAGACTGGATAGCTGCGGTTTTTAGAATTTCAGATTTTTTTGAAAAAAAGCCTTCCGGAACTATACATCCGGAAGGCTTTTGCTTTTTGGGAAAATGAAAATTTTCCAATTAATAATTTCAGATTTATTTCATTTTATGAAACATCTTTATAGAAATCATTTCTGCAGCTTTTATCAATGGGTATGCTGCAGGTGAAGCGGTGAGACAAGGATGTGTCCCAATCTGCATAGTTAGGAATGAATTGACCGACATACGGTTTTGTATGGCCAGACCAATCACATTGGTAAGTTCACCGGCTTCTTTACCACCAATTACTTCACCACCAATGATTACACCTGAATTTTTGGCCGCAATCAGTTTTACTATCTGCTTGTGGGCATCGGGCAGATTGCCAGGGTGACGGTTAATACCTTCAAACATTGCAGTAATGCAGGATATGCTTTCTTCATTTGCCCTTTGCTCGGTGATTCCGGCAGTTCCGAATCCGGTATCGCCGATAGCTGTTGAATAAATAGCAATGGTTCCGCTGAAGGTTTTCACTACCTGTAGATCAAAAAGATTCATACCTGCGATACGTGCTTCGGCACATGCTGTTGAGGCGAGCATGGTTGGAACGCGACGACGGGTTACAAAATCACGTTTTTGGGCGCAATCTCCAACGGAAAAAATATCCACTATATGGGTACGCATATACTCGTCAACAGCGATAAAATTGTCTTCATCTACATAAATCCCGGCTTTTTCAGCCAATCCACTATTTGGCTTATAGCCGATTGAGAGCACTACAGCATCCATTTCCATCTTCTGCCCATCATCAAGTTCAATAGCTTCTACTTTTCCATCGCCGAGTACCTTGCTTATACCTTTGCCGCTAATAATTTTAACGCCCCGTGCAATAAGCATCTCATGAATCTTTTCAGCAATTTCAGGGTCAAAAGCAAGATTGAGGATATGTGGCAGTTTTTCAATCAGGGTAACATTGTAACCATGTTTTGTCAACTCATCCGAAAGCTCTACGCCAATAAAACCCGCACCAATTACCGCAATGTTTTTGGCTTTCCCCAACTGGGTTTTCATCTCGTCGAGATAATTCCGGTCCTTGGGGATCACAAAAACATTCTGCAAATCAGCACCTACCAGCCATTTTGGTTTCATGGGTTTAGAGCCGGTGGCAATAACCAGTTTTTTATAACTGATTTTTTCGCCACTGATAAAAGTAACTTCCTTAGTTTTGGTGTTGATGTCAACGGCTTCGTCAACCAAAGATTCAATCCCATTCTTCTGCATCATTGCATCCACGGGCATCAGGTTTTTATCCGTGCTCTCAAGTGTTCCAAAGATGTATGGAATACCACATGGGACCATCATATCCTTCTGTTTTTTTACAAGGATAAATTCATTATCCGGCCAATGGGCTTTCCCGGTTAATGCAGCAACCATACCAGCGGCACTACCACCGATAATTAAAACATCTGTACTTTTCATTGTAGTAAAATTTAGATTGTATTCAAAGCTTGTTTTAAATCATTAATTATGTCTTCGACATCTTCAATTCCGACAGAGAATCTTACCAGGTCATCGGTTATGCCAGCGGCAAGTTTGTTTTCCTTGCTTACTGCAGCATGTGTCATAGATGCGGGGTGCTGAATAAGTGTTTCAACACCACCCAGTGATACAGCCAGTATAGCCAGATGAACGTTGTCCATAAGCTTTTTACCAGTTTCGTAACCACCTACCAGGCCGAAACTCATCATAGAACCAAAACCATTCATCTGGGTTTTTGCAAGCTCATATTGCGGGTGTGATTCCAGACCGGGATATTTTATCCAGGCAACTTTTGGGTGAGATTGCAGGAAATGCGCAACTTTCATTGCACTTTCCTGAGCGCGCTCAATGCGGATGGCGAGGGTTTTCACACCACGGATGACCATAAATGCTTGTGTGGGATCCATGTTGCAGCCCATGTAAACCATTGAATGTCTGATTTTTTTGTAAATCTCAGGGTCTTTGGCCACAATTACCCCACCAACTATATCAGCATGGCCGTTGATGAATTTGGTAATTGAATGAAGGACTACATCTGCACCCATATCAAGTGGTTTTTGAAGGTAAGGTGAGCAGAAAGTATTGTCGACTACCAGGATAAGGTTGTGTTCTCTGGCAATTTTCGCACAAGCGCGAATGTCAGTAATTTCCATGGTAGGATTAGCTGGCGTTTCGATGTACAGCACTTTTGTATTTGATTTAATTGCTCCCAGAATGTTTTCGGTGTTGGCGGTATTTACAAAAGTGGCTTCTACGTTAAAGCGCGAAAAATCCTGCTCCAGCACCCCTCGGGCTGGTCCGTAAACCGCCCCTGAACTAATGATGTGGCTTCCGGCGCCCAGCAGAGCCATATAAACGCTACTTATAGCGCCCATTCCTGAACTTGTAGCTATACCATCGTAGCCGTTTTCAAGCGCTGCTATGTTTTGCTCAAAAGCTCGTATTGTAGGATTTGCGATGCGGGTGTATATGTACCCGTCACTTTTTCCTGAAAAACAATCCGCACCATGTTGTGCACTTTTAAATTTAAAAGTTGAGGATTGATAAATGGGCACTGTAGCGCTTCCGAATTCGTCGTCAAATGCGCCGGCATGAATTAATTTGGTGTTGAAACCTTTGTCGTTGGTATTCATCTGTTTTTGTTTTTGTTTAGAATTCAATGCCCTTTCGGGCTTTAATTCCGTGTTTATAATAATGTTTAATTTCAGTCATTTCAGTAACGAGATCGGCTATTTCGTAGAGTTCCGGTGGGGCATATCTCCCTGTCATTACAATTTCCATTTCATCCGGTTTTTTCTTTAGCAAATCAAGAATCCCCTCAATCGTAAAAAGATGGTAGTGAAGCGCAATACATAACTCATCTAGAATCACCAGATCAAACTTGTTTAGAGCAATTATTTCAGATACTTCAGCTAAACCTTTTTTTGCAGCTTCTATATCTTTTTCAGTTGGCTCATTCACGATAAAGCAATCCAGGCCATACTGTCTTAGTTCAATTTCAGGTAAGCGTTTAATAATATCCAGTTCAGCATAATGCATTCCTTTGACAAACTGGGCAATAAAAACGCTTTTACCTGCTCCAATTGCCCTGAGTGCCAAACCCAAAGCAGCAGTTGTTTTACCTTTTCCGTCACCCGTGTAAAGATGTATATAGCCTTTCATCATCAAATAATTAAGTTGAATTTATCTGAGATGTAAATACCGTTAGATATAACACCTTTATTTTCCTGTTTTTTGCGTGCATCCATCATTTTTTACAATCAATTTTATAGATGAAGTAGATTGAAAAAGAAACGATGATCATAAACAAAATAAAGAATGCCTTAAACCCCAGGCTACTTATAATCAGGCCTCCGGCAAGCGGAAAAACAGCCGGTAGTATATTTCCTGCGCCTGCAAACCCAGTGTACAAAGCCCGGTTCTGAGCACCAGAGACTTCCAGAAGCAAACCGTTCATGGTTATAGAATAAAGGGAGTAAATGATACCGCCTAAAATAAACAGATACTTAAGCGAGGCTGCATCTCCAATATTGAAAACAGTAATTGAGAGTAAAAGCGATAAGAAAACATTGCTATACAGCAGCCACTTGTATTTTATTTTCTTTGCAGCCAGGAAGATTAGAAGACTAACCAGCACAACACCAAAAACCTTAAATAATAAAAATGAACCTGTATCGGCGCTTCCCGTATTAAAGATCTCTTTGGCATACAGAATTACAAAGGGTAAAAAGGAAACTGCAATTCCCTGTGTATTTACAAACCCGAGAAAATACGGCAATTGTTTGTTTTTAATTAACTCTGATTTAAGAACGCTGAAAAATTCCCTGAATCCTGAAATTTTTAACACTGAAGGGATTTGCTCCTTCAAACGCCAGAATCCACCGGATGCAATCAGGAGCAATGCACCTCCGATAAAAAACATATAGGCATAATTCAGAGGGAAATCTGCAAGGGTGAGGGTCTTTTTTGCCCAGAAAGCAGAAAACAAAACGACAGTTCCGGCGATAATTTGTTTTACCGATAAAAACGTTTTTCTTTTTTCTGCATTCACCGATTTACCTAAAATATCGGTATAACTGATATTGGTAAAAGCGCCACTCAGCGCAAATATCGTAATGAAGAGGAAAATAAACCAAATGATAAAATTAAACTGCTGTGATTGAATAAAAAAGAACATGATACCCAAGGCCAGCAATGATAACACCCTTGCATTGATGCCAAACAGCAGGAACTTCTTTTTATAAGGTTTGTTGCTGATGTAAGGCGCAAAAATAAGCTGTGTAAAACTTGAGCCACCCAACATAATCGCTGTTAAAATCCCAACATGCATAGCGGATCCGCCTGATTCGATCAGCATGGCAGGAATAACAGTGTCTACATCCATGAAATTCTGGGCAAGAGCCAGGAATCCCGCATGCCAGATGAAGGCCTTAAAGTTATGTTTCGATATGGCAGCAGGTAGCGTCATTTAGTGAATTTTCGCAGGTAATAGGTATGATCGTTGAATTTCAGTTTCTTGATCATTAGGTTTTTTATAAGTCCGTTCAGTAGATTTATGTTACCATTTGTTTTATACAATAATTCCAGTACCGCTTCTTCGCGCATTGGATGAACTGCCGTAATACTCAGAATGTCATCTGTAAAATTGCCTGAGGAGGCAAAGGCGTTGCCTTCATAGCCTGTGAGCAGTTCAGTTTTCAGGTTATACCGGGTAAAAATTTCGTATGCCAGGGTAACGGCGGTTTCGTCGGCCGGATATGTACCTTCAAAAGCAGGCGGACGCGTTGGAATGGCGATATAGGAAATTTCAGGGTTTATTTCATGCAGGAATTGTGCGAGTGCTTCAAGTTCTTCTTCGGAATCATTGACATCCTTCAACAACATAGACTCGGTGACCAAAGTACCCTTGAAATTTTTCGAAAATTCACGGATACCCTGAAGTATAACATTGTGATTCAAGTCTTTGTGAGGTTTGTTGACTTTTTTCCACAAAGCCTGATTTACAGTATCTACTTTTAGTGAAACATAATCGGCTTGCATCAGCTCAGCCTGAACCTCTCGACGATCAATCAGTGAACTATTTGTGATTACCGCTACCGGGAACCCGTAGGATTTTAGTTTTACAATCAGCTCACCCAGATGGATATCCAGGCATGGTTCACCATCGGGAACAATGGTAATATAATCCGGGGCATCACTTTTCGCCAGGCAGTTCAATTTATACTCCAGTTGCCTTGCAATAACATCGGGATGATAAAATTCCCTGCGTTCAACCTGCATTTTATCGGCTTTTCCAACCTGGCAATAGGCACAGGAGTATGAACACACCTTGTGGGGAATATTGTTTACTCCAATGCTTTTACCGAGACGGCGTGAAGGTACAGGTCCGAAAATAATTTTTTCCATGAGGTTGCTTATTCAAGTTTAAATGCATCAACCGGGCATGCTTTTATGCATACTTTGCAATTCCTGCAATTCTCAATATGTACAAATGCTTTTCCGTTTTCCATCACAATGGTCCCGGTAGGACAAGTATCTATGCAAATGCCGCATCCGGTGCATTTCTTAGCAATTACCTTTGGAAACAGAATACTGGGTTTTGTCGTTTCAGGCTCTGCATCCGGCACATGATCAAGACTTAATCCGGATTTTTTCCCAGGTGATTCACTCCGATTCATTGACACATTACAATCAGGGCAAATACTGGTCTTGCAGGGAGAGCCGGCTTTGTGCACTGTATAATAGCCACATTGCGGGCATATGCAAAAACCTCCGGAACCTTTTAACATCTGTCCATTCCCGGCGCGATGAGCACTTCCCTGTCCTTTATTGCGAATTCGCATGATCTTACTTTTCTTTAAGTTCTCCGTTCCTGTAATGATCGTAAGCTTGACGAAGTGTCATCTCATGAGCATTCACCAGTATTTTCATTTTGATGTGCTTCAGGGCCGTCGCTGCGTTTTCGCCAGGGCCGTTTCCGGTGATCAGCACATCAGGTTTCAAATCAAATATCCGCTGCGATGTAACAGTTCCGGCTCCATGCGCCTCATTTTTCACTGCACTGTTGTCAACAACGCTTAATTCCTGACTCTCTTCATCGTATATAACGATGTATTCTGTTCTGCCAAAACGGGGGTCAATCATTGAATCCCAGGTTGTTCCGGTAGATGTAAATGCGATTTTCATTTTTATGTATTTTAAATTGTTTGCTTTTTATATCAATTAGAAATTGACGCATTGTGTATAAAGCGAATCCTCAATTTATAAAGGAATCCTACTTTAGACTTTTTACTTTTTACTTTTTACTTGATACTACTTGTTTGATTTTTTCCCAGCTGTCAGTCAGCAGAGCTTTCAATAATCCATGATCGAATTCAACGATGGTAAGTCCTTCTGTCATTGCATTGGTGAAGTTTTCATCATAAGGCAAATCTGTTAGATGCAAAATGTCTTCCTCTTCCAGAAACAGTTTAATTTCAGCGCATTTAACAGGATTTATATCCGCTTTATTGATAATGCATCCGGCTTTGATGTTGAATTTTTTAACCAGTTCATAAACCCGTTTCAAATCATGGAGTCCCGAAACAGAAGGTTCTGTAACCAAAACGACAAAGTTGGCTCCTGAAAGCGATGAAACCACAGGGCAACCAACACCCGGAGAGCCATCAACCAGGATGAAATCCTTGCGTTCCTCAAGGGCGATTTCTTTGGCTTCGTCTTTGACTTTGGCCACCAATTTCCCCGAATTATCGGCCCCAATGCCTAAGCGGGCATGAACCATGATACTGCCGGTTTTTATATTTGAGATAAACCATTTTCCAGCCAGACGTTCCTTATTTACAATGGTATTCGTCGGGCAAATGCGGGCGCAATACCCACAGCCTTCGCAACTCAGTGGGTCAACAATAAATAATTTGTTTTTATCTTGTATGGCCCCGAAACGGCAAACCTCTGCGCACTTTCCGCAACGGATACAATTACTTTGGTCGATGTAAGCGGTTTCACCGCTGTAAAAATCTTCAGAGAAATCAAAATCAGGCTGCATAAGCAGATGCATATCGGCAGCATCTACATCACAATCGGCAACCACAACGTCTTGTCCCCCCAAAACTGAAAAGGCTGCTGTTATGGAGGTTTTCCCGGTTCCGCCCTTGCCTGAAATAATGACTATTTCCTTCATTTCCTTTCCCCTTCCACAGTTTCCAGACAGTAGTCAAGAATACCCTGTAATGCCATTTTTACTGCCGGAATTTCCCGGTAAATCAATTTTCCTGATGAATACAATTCGGCTATTTTACGGCTGTTTGGAATTCTTGCCATCAGGTGGATATTCTCTTTTTCGCAATACTCAACAACCGCGTTATTGCCGATTCCATCTCGGTTGACAACGACTCCAAACGGTTTTTTCAGTGCACGCATGGTTTCAACTGCAAGGCTTAAATCATGCAGGCCAAAGGGCGTAGGTTCAGTTACCAGCATCACGAAATCTGCATCTTTGGTAGCTTCCATTACCGGACAGGAAGTTCCAGGCGGTGAATCGAACAGGGTAATGTGCGCATTACCATAATTCTTTTCAGCATATTTTTTTGTTTTGGATATAGTCGAAACGGCCTGCTCTTCGCCAATATCCAACCGGCTTTCAACGAAATGAAGTTTGTTTAGCTTAAAATCGCGGAGCACCCCGATTTTTTTTGAAACCATGGGCAGTGCATCAACAGGGCACAATTCGGAACAGGCATAACAACTGTGGCACAATTCAGGAAAAACAATGATGGATGGTCCAAGTTGAATGACAGCATGAAAATTGCAAACTTTCTGGCAAATGCCGCACAATGTGCATTTTGATTCATTCCATTTGGGAATCATTTTCAAATTTTCTTCTTCATGGAAGAGCTCTCCATTGAAAAACAAGCCGGAGTTAGGTTCCTCAACATCTAAATCGACCAACGCAACTTCTTCCTGATCAGCAATAAAAGCTGCAAGATTGGTCGACAGAGTAGTCTTCCCTGTACCTCCTTTGCCGCTGGCAATCGCAATCTTCAAAGGTTTTCGGTTAGTCATAATTCAATCTTGTTTTTTCCTCAGTGAGTGTTTGCTGAATGGCCTCCTGCAAAAAAGGTGTATTCCAGGTATCCAGTTTTTTATGGGTCAGATAGTATTTTTGGGGAATTGGATGTGTTCCGAAAATCACTTTCATGCCGTATTTCTCAGGAATGAATTTTGAAAAATGCTCCATGTAGGGGCATGGTGGGTAACCCACAAGGAATCCGGTCGCAAAGTGAACATGCGTCACCCCGTTCTTCTTCATCTCTTCGGGCGCATACTCGATATTCCCGCCGGGACAACCGCCACAGGTAGTGTAGGCGGCAAGTTCCACTTCTTTGTTTTCGTACATTTTAAAAGCGCCTTCGCGGTTTTGTAGCGATCGGAAACATTTGCCCCCGGCGCAGGTATGGTATCTGTCACAGATAATAATGCCAACTTTTATCTTTTCCATGTTTAACTATGATTTGAAACGAAGCGTTAATACATTTGGTTAAAAACTACAAAACTTCCTTTTTGAACATTGAGCTGTTCGGCCATCACTTCACATTTTACCATCAACAGAAAAAAGATGCGTGGATCTTTTTCATGGATAAGTCCTTCCAGATTCCCCTGTCCTTTTGAAATAATCAGATCAGCTGAATGGTAAACCGATGAAAATTCTGCACTGCTCTTTTCAAGTACCGTAGACGGAGCATCAAATCCGTTCGATATGACCCTGGCAACAGAATTCATCCCTATAGCTTCCGCATCCTTAGTAGTGGCATCGTTCAATGTGATGCCTCCCCTGACCGCAAAGGTTACCAGCGGATGACCGATTGTTTCAAGAAAGAGCTTATCAAATACAATCTCTCCGGCATTATCGCCAAGGTAAAGTATCCGTTTAGCCTGGCTGATCCGCTGTTTCAACAGGTCAGTATGGTCAATTGAAAAATCGGCAGCATTCACTTGCTTAATTGTCTGGTGGATATCAAAGCTGTTGTTGGCTCCATAATCCATGATATTCCCTGCAATGGAAAGTCTTAATGCCAGTTCAAAAGGGTGGTCAGACGTTGTTACTTTTGGCTTCCATACGGTATAGAGTTTCGAAGCCAGGCGATTGCTTTCTGCTTTCTCCTCAGCAAAAGGATCAACCACACCGGAGATAGCGCTGAATCGGATATTCAAATCCCGCTGTATCTCCGGCGTTGTTGCCAAACTGTTCATACTTATTATTTTTCTGAAATAGCTCAGGAAATTATGCTGATCCTGAACCGGTAAGNNAGGAAACTATTTACCAGATTGGTTGGATTATCAACCGGAGCTCCAACAAATACATTTACACCTGCTTCGTTAAACAGACCAACAGCCATTGGCCCCATTCCGCCGGCGATTACATCTGTTGCTCCGTTTGAAGCAACCCAGCGGGGATAAGTTCCGGGCTGGTGCTCAGGCGGATCCATCATCGTAATGTTGGTTATAGCGTTATTTTCCACATCAATGTAGGCAAATGCCTGACAGTGTCCGAAATGTTCTGAAAGTACTTCGCCCAGCATGGGAATCGCAATTCTCTTCTTCATATTAGTTTTTAATTAGGGTTTTTTCTACTGTTTCTTTACTGATTGGTTTGGTACAGAAGAACCAATCATAACATTTTATTCCTTCTTTGTTTTCCATACGATCCTTTGCTGCTCCGCACGAACCGGCAGGTGGTACAATTACATCATCGCCCGGGCGCCAGTCAGCCGGAGTAGCTATAGAGAATGCATCCGCAGTCTGCATGGCAATAAGAGCACGATAGAGCTCATCAAAATTTCTTCCCAGACTCAGTGGATAATAAATTATTGCGCGGATAATTCCTTTCGGATCAACGAAAAATACTGCCCTGACTGCTTTTGTATTGCTTTCACCCGGCATCATCATCCCATATTTTTGGGCAACTTCCATCGTGATGTCTTCGATCAGTGGAAAATTTACCTCCACATTTTTCATCCCTTTGTATTCGATTTTTTCTTTTATGGTCCTCAACCAGGCAATATGACTGTAAAGGCCGTCGACTGATAGGCCAACCAACTTGCAATTGGCAGCATTGAATTTTGGCTGAAGACTTGCAAACGTCATAAACTCTGAGGTGCAAACAGGAGTAAAATCAGCCGGATGGCTGAACAAAATAACCCAGCTTCCGCTGTAATCGGCCGGAAAGTTGATTTCTCCCTGTGTGGTTACTGCCTTAAATATCGGCGCTGCATCGCCTATGCGTGGCATAGGGGTGATTTCCTGATTCTGATTTTCCATGTTTTGTTTTCTTTAAGTGTTAAAACCTGATTTTTAAAATTCATCTTTCATTTTTCAGATGAAACAATAATCACTTGTCTTCTCATCATGTTTTATTTTCCGAGAATACAGTTTGTTTACGTAAAGGTTGTTTGTTTAAATTCCACCTCTGAAACGATTTTGCCGTCCCATACCACGTCCACGACCACGACCACCCATGCAGCCGCGACCCCAACCCATTCCTCTGCCTGCAAAATCATCAACTTTGGATTTGTTTGTGTCTTCAATTTCAGTCTCGGTTTGATTTTTAAGAATTGCACTATCATTAGCACAACGTCCCATTNNTTTACCTCCTTTTAAAATTGTTAAAACTATTTTAACCCGCTTTTTAAGCGATTTCCTTTTCCTTTTCCTCCGCCGGAATTACGTTTTTTCCCCAATCCTTTGCCAAGCTCTTCCAGTTTTTCTTCAGGTGAAGCTTTGCTGCAAAGACCAAGTTTTCTTCCTGTTTTGGAACCTTTTCCGACAGGGCCTGTTCCGTCAAGTTTTGGCATTTTTAGTTTCCTCCGTTATTTAGCATGTCAATGATATTTTTGATTTTCATTGCAGGATCCTTTACAACTATCATCTGTATCTTCTGACTGTCGAGCAATGGTTTGATTTTAAATCCAAAATCACTTGAAATGATTTTGGATACGGTGCGTGATGAAAGCAGTTCAACTGACGCCAGTCCAGCCCCCTCCTCAAGGTGTTTGTTTGGGTTGGGAATGAACTCCATCGCGCTATTTTCAGAATCATACACGACAAACCAGGCACTGCGGCCAAAGCTTGAATCGAGTTGTGATTCTAATGTGTTTCCTTTCGATGCTATTGCGATTTTCATGTTTGCTTTATTTTATTCTGTCCGGGCCTGGTGTTCCTTTTCTTTTCATTGTATGTCCACACTTGGGGCAAACCTGCTGATTGCAGGGTATCCCGGGTTGATGATTCTGTTTGTAATTGCATTGTGGGCAAAAACAAAGGTCTTTACAGTTTCCTTTTCCTTCGGTTTCATCCTGAAGGTCATAGCTTTGAATCTGCTTGCTGCCACAAAGTGGACATTTATTAATAGGAATATCCTTTTGCGGATGATTGAAATAGCATCGACAGTCGCTGCATTGATGCCAGTCGCTGTCGAAATAAACTTTACCACCCTCAATAGCTATTTGCCGGCCTTCGACAAATGCGATGGCTATTTTTTGCAGTGCTGCAGCATAAATCCGGGTGAAAGTAGGCCTTGAAACCCCCATTAGCACTGACGCCTGGTGGTGGTTCAGCCGATCATAGTCGCTCAGGCGCAACGCTTCATACTCTTCAAACAGAAGATTTACGGGCTCAGCCTGCTGTACATTGGCATCAGAACCATACGGCTTAAACCCCTTGATTACAGGCGGATTCAATATTTTACGGAGTCTCTTTAATCGTGGCGACATATTAAATGAGCTATTGTTCGCTGCAAAGATAATGAACTATAGTTCATTATCTTCAAAAAATGAATAATTTTGTCGAAAAATTTCAACAGATGGAAGAAAGAATAAAAAAATCGGAAACACGGCAAAGCAGGGTAATATTACCCTCATTGTTAAACGACCATGGAATTCTTTTCGGGGGGATTGCACTGCAATGGCTTGATGAAGTGGCTTATATTACAGCAACCCGTTTTTTAAAGAAAAGACTTGTAACCGTTTCGGTTGAGAAGGTTAATTTTTTACTTCCGGTTTATGCAGGTAGAATTGTTGAAATTGTTGGAAATATTACAAAAGTGAAAAGTGTTAAACTTGAAGTGAAGGTGGAGTTATTTGTTGAAGAGATGTACACCGGGAACAGGAAAAAAGCCTTGGATGCATTATTTAGCTTTGCTGCGGTAGATGAGGATCACAAGCCGATACCATTATTCCAGAATAGAGGAAATGTCAGTAAACAAGTTGATTTCTGATTTGAGGATAATCTCCGTTGAAAATACCGGATAAAAAGAAAGAGAACTCTAAAGCTCTCTTTTTTAGTTATTAAAGTTTATTTAAATCGCGTATTCTAAATCTTTGGCTGAAATTTTTGATCTATTGTTTTACCAGTTTCCTGGTAACCAGCCTCCGATCAGCCTGAACCAATGAATAAAGATACAAGCCAGAAGCAAGTTTGGCAGTGTTTACCTCAACCTCCCCTTTTCTGTTGGTTAACAGATGGGTTTCAATCACTTTCCCGCTAAGATCAGTAATTACCAGGCTTGGTTCAATATTTACCTCAGGTAATGAATACCTAATTCTGACAAAGCTATTTGCAGGGTTGGGCCATGGATTGGATAATGTCAGGTTTTCATCAATATCGTATTGTTGATTTCCTGTAGTAACATCAATAATTGATATACCCAGATTATCAAAGAAAAATCCATCCGCAATGGTGTTTCCGTCACTGCGAAGTGTAAACCTTAGTTTAACATTTTCACCGGCATATTGGCTTATATTAATCTCCTCGCGAACCCATGAGCCCACTATACCATCATAAACCGGCTGACCAAATGCCTGGTTGTTGGTTCCTAATTTAGTATATTTTCCTGCCAATGGAGTCCATGTCGAACCATTGTTAGTTGAAATCTTTACCTGAACATAATCATACCCGGCTTCAATGCGCCAGCGTGCATAATAATTTAAAACAGCTACTGAAGCATTTTCAAGAGACACGGATTCTATTAAACTAATGGAGTTGTTTGCATTGTTTGCATAATTACCCAAAGGCGAATCGGCCATAGAATAAGGTGCAGAATAAGGGAACATGCTGTATAACCCCCAATTTCCAGTCCATTTTTCAGTACCCGGAAAATCATCATACAAAACAACAACCGGCTCTCCATAGTATTTTTCAATGGTGTCATGCATTACATAATAACCATTATCAAGCGACAATACAAAACGGATGGTATCGCCATTATTCACATTATCGCTTAACTCAAAAGAAATTGAATCAATTTTTGATTGCAGCACTGCTAGGTTATCTATTGTAACCGGTTCACCGACGCTAACAAAATTGTCATCCAGAGGTGCTATTGAAACAGTATAACTGCCGTCAGTCTGGCCAAGGCGGGTAAGGTTAAATTTAAAATAAGACTGTTTTTCGGGAATAATCAAAGATGTAACATCTTCTATTTCAGCATAGCTGCCCGAAAACTTAGCTGCGAGTAAACTCTGGAGCATGTTTTCCTGGCAAAGTGGAATAATACGTGAGGCCTGAGGCCAGAACCCATCACCATTTCCTCCAACTTCCGGCGTATAGGATAAAATCTTTTCTTTTGTTGACTGCTCGCCATACATCCAGTCATCAGAACCACCATTTGAAGGGTAAATAGTGGTGCTTCCGGGGCCATAGGTATAGCTGTTATCGGCTGTCATCCGGCGCGAGTATTCAGCAAAAACATTGTCATCGGGGCAGATATCTTCAATATATCCCCAGGGATAAAGCAGCAGATTGCTGTAAGAATGGTAATTGAGTGCAATTTTGAAATCATGAGCTTCACAAAACTCTTTCATAATCTGAGTTTCGGGTTCTGAAAAAGCTGCAGGACCTCTATAGGTTTCATCACTGGTATATGGTGAAGAACCTTCATCGTCATACCCCCACGCAAATCCATAGTTTCGGTTCAGGTCAACTCCAAACGTACCGTCACCATTGTTGCGGCGATTTTTACGCCACATTCCACCTCCATTGGGATCGGTTGCAATATTCTGAAGGTAGCCATCAACGTTAAAAATTGGCACGAAATACATTTCTGTATTGTCAATAAGCTGTCTGATTTCCGGATCAGTATCGTAATGTTCAAGAATATAATACATATAAAATACAAGGTGCTGCATTCCAATGGGTTCGCGGGCGTGGTGCATACCGGTATATAAAACCTGAGGCTCATTTTCTGATTCGTTTGGATTATCAGAAATTTTCACATAATAAACCGGATTTCCCAGAGTGGTGGTAGTGGTTGATATTTCCTGTTTAACTGTAATAAGGTCAGGATAGAGATCAGCCATATGATCGAGGTGTGCATAGCACTCTTCAACTGTTGAAAAACCACCGCAGGAACCAAGTTCAAAATCATAAGGAACTTCGTAATCAGAAGCAGCCCGCAT
>DINP01000124.1:0-16742 GCA_002426025.1 Bacteroidales bacterium UBA5537
CGGCGGGTAGAGAAATCAAGATAAACCTTCGGAATATGCACCCTCGGATCGTCCTTAAACATTTCGTTAAAACGGATAAGGTTCGAAGCTTCATTATGATAATCAAGCTCTTTCAGGATGCTTTGCCCGAATTCGTCAATAAGGCCGATAATGTCAATGGCGGCCAGTTCCGGATAGTTTTTTATTGCACTTTTCGCCAGATACCGCAGCAGGTATAAGTCGAGTTTGATTTTATTGTCGATATGAGGGCGTTGAATTTTCACCACCACATCTTCGCCGGTGCGCAGCTTTGCACGGTAAACCTGGCCAATAGATGCAGAAGCCAGGCAATTGGTATCAATTTCGCTGAAAACGTCTTCTATTTCGAGGCCCAGCTCTTTCCTTATCATCCTGAAAGCTTCGGCATCGCTGAAAGGCCCGGCTTTCGACTGAAGTTTTTTAAGTTCGTTGCGGAAACGCTCCGACACCATATCGGGCCGGTCAGCCAGAATCTGACCAAACTTTATGTACGTTGGCCCCAATTCTTCAATAGTAACCCGTATCCGTTCCGGTGTAGAATAAACGTGGCGTGTAATACCTTTCTTTTTCCTGCGGTTAAACCGGATTCCAATCCTTGTGCGGTTGATCCACTCGCGGATGGAATGTCTGAGTATAACAAAAATGATTTGTTTAGCCCTGATCAGTTGCAGATATATGATGTAGATCCTACGGAGGTTCATATTATTTTCCTTCTTTTTTATCGAGCTTCTCAGTTAACATTTCAATTGCCTTTTTCAATTCATTAATCTCTTCCCTCATATCGGTGGCCGAACCCGAACCTTTTGCCGAATTTGTAGCCTCCATAATGTGCTCTAGTGTCAGAAGCTCTTTAAACTCATTCATCTGAGAAAAAAGGAAATCATAATATTTATTTAAGTCTTCAGGATTATCGGTATAATCAGAGAGTAAACGGCTGATCTGAGCCTCGAAAGTTTCGCGGTTCATAATCCCGTAGGCAAGCGCCAGTCTTATCAATAGTTTAGAGGGTATTTTCATAAATAGTAGTTTGATATTCTATAGGTTAACAATCTTAACCTCTGTTTGTCGCTTAAATATATGACATATTTTCGAGACTGGGAAATTTTCAGGGAAAAAGATAATTACTATAAGGTCTTGGTGTAAACCCTGAACCGTTTTGCAATGGGAACATTCAGGCGTTCAATTACTGAGCGCATGCGGGTATTTGTATCAAGTATCAGATGGGTTTCAATGGTTTTAATTCCCGCTTTTTTTGCCGATTCGAGCAACTTAAGCCCCATCCAAACTTCAAGTCCGAGTCCTTGTTGCTCCTTTTTTACTGCACCAAGCATCAGATCGAGCTGTGTGGCTGTTTTCATTGATCGCAAAATGTGAATCCACCCAAATGGGAGCAGTTTGCCTTTAGCCTTTATTATCCCTGCCGACATATTTGGCAAACCAACCACATAAGCCACAATAGCGTTGTTATAGGATACCACTTTCACATAGTTTGGGTTCAGCACCGGCATGTAGCGGTTTGCAAGATCCTGCATTTCCGTTTCGTTCAACGGGTAAAAGCCGTAAAGGTGGCTGTAGGTTTCGTTGGTTAGTCTTAAAACAGGCAATATGTATGGTTTCAGCGCTTTTCGCGAAGTAAACTCAATTAATTCGTAGCGGTGGCCATTTTCAATCCGCTGTTTGGTGCGGGTATAAACTTCGGGCAGCACAACATCAATACCAAAGCGGTAGGTAAGACAATCAACAAAACGGGTAAAGCCTGCTTTTTCAAGAAATGCCGGCATATACGGAAGGTTGCAATTGGTATCAATGAGCGGAAGATCGTCAAAACCTTCAATCAGAAAACCCTGGGGATCTTTATCGGAAAAACCAAAAGGGCCGTTAAGTTCTTCCATTCCTTTATTTCGGGCCCATGCAGCAATAAAGTCAAGCAGTTCAACTGAAACCTCATAATCATCAAAACAATCAAAAAAACCGAATCGGGCCGACTTTTCGTTGTGTTGCTTATTGTGGGTATGATGAATGATGCCCATAATCCTTCCCAGTGGTTTTTCATCGCGGTAAGCAACTGCCATTATAGTATCGCAATGACTGAATCCCCGGTTCTTTTCAGGATTGAAGAAATTCCACTCATCCATATAAACCGGGGGCAGCCAGTTCGCATGCTGCGCGTGTATTTTTGCGGGAAGCATTATAAAATCACGAAGAGTTTTCCGGTTCTCAACAATCCTGATTTCAGATCTCATATTTTGCGGCTTATCACAGAATTCGTATGCAATTCCATTTCAGTTTATCGGAGCTTGTACAAAGATGATTTATTTCACTCTGAAATACAAACGAAAGTATTGTAATTTAGTGGCTTGATAAGTTGCAGTAGCCGTGGGACAGAAGAAACGGAAAACAGGCGGCTTATACACTGATAAATATATACTTATGACAGAAGTTGCATACATCGGGGAGCATTTGCTTCCCGGAACCATTGGGAGGTTATTGATTTACCTCTCATTTTTTTCAGGACTTGCAGGTATTTATTTCTATCTGAAACTGACTTTGAAGGAAAAAGGAAGCCAATCCCTGCTAAAATTGGCCCGTTTCTCATACCTGCTTCAAACCTCAGCTATTGTTGGGGTCTGTCTGGCCTTGTTCTATCTGATTGTGAACCACAGTTTTGAATATGCTTATGTTTACAAGCATTCATCAACGCTGATGCCAGCCAAATATATTATTTCGAGTTTCTGGGCCGGCCAGGAAGGAAGTTTCCTGTTGTGGGCATTTTTCATAGGCTTGTTTGGGGTAGGTGCTATGCTTACCGCGCGAAAGCTCGAAGGCCCCTCGATGATTATTGTTATTCTGGCTCAGTTATTTCTGATGACAATGGTGCTTGGATCTCATTTTCTGGGCATAACAATCGGCAGCGATCCTTTTATGTTATTGCGCATGGTTCCGGCCAATGCCGATGTGGAGTTTTTCACCCATCCCGAATATCTGAAATTTATTTTAGATGGGAACGGATTGAACCCACTGCTTGAAAACCCCTGGATGGTGATACATCCGCCACTGCTCTTTATGGGCTATGCCACAGCCATTTTCCCCTTTGCTTTTGCATTTGCATCGCTTATGCAGAACGACAAACGCTATTGGTTTAAGCCCACATTGCCATGGATATCCCTTTCCGTTGCCCTGCTCGGCATCGGTCTGATTATGGGCGGCGCCTGGGCTTACCAATCACTAACCTTTGGTGGTTTCTGGGCATGGGACCCTGTTGAAAATGCTTCATTTGTGCCCTGGCTTGTACTGGTAGCGGCACTGCATTATATGTTGCTTTCCTACAAACGCGAAAAGTATTATCTGGGCACCTACATCTTTACCTTCCTCGGTTTTATAATGGTGTTATATGCCAGTTATCTTACCCGCTCGGGTGTGCTGGGCGAAACCTCAGTCCACGCATTTGGCGACGACGGACGTAGTTTTCAGTTGATTTTGTTTACTGTTGTCTTTATTCTGCTTGCCGTCTGGGCTTTGATGAAAAGGCGGAAAGCAATTCCGGCCAACGATCTTCCCAATCTCTTCAACAGGGAATTTCTGATGATGTATGGGTCAGTAGTATTGCTGCTGGCTGCATTTCAGGTTATCAGCACAACCTCGGTTCCCGTGATAAATAAAATATTTGGGACCGGGCTTACCCCACCTGCCGATGTGGTTGGTTTTTACAACAACTGGCAAACTCCTTTCGCGATTCTGGCAACCATTCTGCTGGGGCTGGGACAGTATGTATCGTATGGCAAAAACGAACCAAAGCAGTTTTATCGCAACATCATCTATCCACTGGCTATAGCGCTCGTAATTGCTGTAATTGGATTTATCCTGGATACCGACATGAGCATAGTTAACGGGGTGTTTTTGTTCTGTATTCTGTTCACAATATTAACTTCGTTTGGTTACCTGCTTAAATTTGCCAGCGCTAAGGTTAATACTAGTGCCGCTGTGACCCATATTGGTTTTGGAATTTTTCTGCTCGGAGTTCTCATTACGTTTTCAAATACTGAAGTATTGTCAAGAACCCAGGGTGTTGCAATGCAGGGCGGAGGTGATAATATAATGCTGTTTAAAAACCAGGTAAAAGAACTGGGCGATTATCAGGTTTGCTACACCGACAGTAAAGTTGAACGCGATGAAACCTTTTATCAGGTTGATTTCCTGAAAAAGGGAGCTGATGACAAACTGCACCTTCAATTCTCCCTGTTTCCTTCAATTAAGCGGAACATGAGAATGGGCAATGTTTATAATCCCGATACGCGGAATATGCTGAAAGGCGATGTGTTTATGTTTCTGACCTATGCCGATGATCCGTCAAAACGAATGGCTGATGGTTTTGTCCAGATAGGAACTACTGAACTAACGCTGGGAGATACATTGAATGCTGCCGGCACCGAAGTGGTTTTCGATTCATTATATGTGAATACACAGGACGAAAATGCCCCTGAAATAATTATTACCGCGCTGATAAGTGCCCCTGACAGCCTGGGAAGTTACCGTAAATTCCCGTTAACCTACACGGTTAAGGATGGATTTGCTGAAAGCGGAATTATTGACCTGAAAAAGCAGGGAATCAGGCTGAGGTTTGACAATATCTCTGAAAAGCCAAAGTCAATATTGTTGGGTGTATTCGAGAAACAGCAGGAATTTATCGCCACCAAGGTAATGTTCTTCCCCTGGATATGGGTTGTTTGGGCCGGAGCCATTCTTATGTTCTGCGGAGTAACCCTGAGTATCTGGCGCAGGGCTGTAAAAGCCAAAAATGCAGTTGATTAGAAATTGCCTGATTCTTTTTATGTTCAGTTGGATTTAAACATTTCGGATTTTCCATCATGAACTTTTTAGGTTCCCTGCTTGAATTAGCATTAATTCATGTAGGTTTGTAACTTTGTTGCAAAACAGTTTTCATGTCAGCGGAAGGAAAAATCAGAACAATTTCATTTGCAGGTGCCGGTAATGTTGCCGGTCATCTGGCTCCTGCCCTCTTCAGGGCCGGATTTGAAATCAGAACGATCCTTAGCCGGAATCCCGACAAAGCCTTATCACTTGCTTCATCTGTCGGTGCNNCTGCCCGATCAGGTAATTCCGGTGTTTTCATCTGAACTGAAGAAAACCTTCAATTTCACAGGCATTGTGGCGCACACTTCCGGTTCACAATCGATGGGGGCCATTTCTATGCACCATAGCAGAAGCGGGGTTTTTTATCCCCTGCAATCTTTCACCAGGCATACCAATCCCGGTATTGGCATTGTTCCATTTTGTATTGAAGGCTCCTCGCCCGAAATTCAGGCATTGCTTGGTGAGGTTGCGCTGAAAATTTCAGGCGATGTACGTTTTATTGATTCAGCCCAACGGGCTGCCATACATCTGGCCGCAGTTTTTGCCAGTAATTTCAGCAACTATATGTACGCTGTTGCAGATTGCCTGCTTGCCAGATCAAATGTTAAGCCCGACATATTGCTACCACTTATCAGGGAAACTGCCACAAGACTTAAAGGTGGAGATGCTGCTGACTTACAGACCGGCCCGGCTGTTCGCCGCGATTGGTCAACCATAGATATGCACCTTAGTATGCTTCGGAAAAATCCCGAACTGAAGGAACTCTATAAATCAGTCAGCGAGCACATAACCAAACTTAAAGAATCAGGTAAAGCCTGTTAATCATATATTTATGTCAAATTACAAAGAGAAACTAACAAAGATTACCACCTTCATTTTTGATTACGACGGGGTGCTTACCAACGGTGTAGTGCTGATCACCAACACCGGTGATCAATTGCGCACCGGGCATGTTAAAGACGGATATGCGCTGCAGTTGGCCATTAAAAGCGGTTATAACGTTGCCGTGATTTCGGGCGGGTTTTCCGAATCAATGCGCCATCGCTGCAATGCCTTGAATCTGACCGATGTCTTCCTGGGAGTAGACAATAAGGTGAAGGTATTTGAAGACTACATTCAGAAAAAGAATCTTTCGATGGATGAAGTGCTCTACATGGGCGACGATATCCCCGATTACCATGTGATGAAAATGGTTGGAATGCCGGCTTGTCCTTCGGATGCAGCTGAAGAAATAAAAAAAATCTCGGAATACATCAGCCACTTTAACGGTGGAGAAGGTTGTGTGCGCGATATTATTGAGCAGGTAATGAAAGTTCAGGGAAAATGGATGAACGGAAACGCCTTTCACTGGTAATCCTATGACCCGGACTCATTCAATTACTGTAAAATCTTTTCTACGCTTAATCCGCTGGCCTAACCTGCTAATTATTATTCTTACCCAATGCCTGGTAATGTTCGCGCTTATTGGGCCCATTTATGCACGATCGGGGATTGAACCAGCCTTGGATATATTGCTATTTGCTGCCCTGGTTTTTACAACCGTAATTATTGCCGCGGCAGGCTACATCATCAACGATTATTTTGATGTGCGTGCCGATCTCATCAACAAGCCGGAAGCTGTGATAGTGGGAAAATTCCTGAAAAGACGCAAAGCCATTCAGCTCCACATGATTGTCAACAGCATCGCCATGTTGCTTGGCTTCTTTATTTCATTAAAAGTTGGCTCATTCAGACTTGGACTGATTTTTCCGCTAATGATTATACTGTTGTGGTTTTATTCCGAGCGCTATAAGCGGACCATTCTGGTCGGAAACCTGGCGGTTGCGTTTATGTCGGCTATGGTTGTAATGATTGTCTGGCTCTTTGAGTTCTACGCGCTGAAAATGCAGCCCGATAAATTTATGACGGTTTACACATCTCTTGGTTTGTTGAGTAGAATTGTATTTGCTTTTACCCTGTTTGCTTTTCTCCTGACTCTTGTCAGGGAAATTGTGAAAGATGCCGAAGATATTGAAGGAGATAAAGAGACTGGCAGCCATACAATCGCAGTTGTTTATGGTATTAAGTATTCGAAAATCATTGCAATTATATTGCTTGTTTTAACACTGTTGCTGGTTTTGATGGGCAGCTGGCAACTCTATGGCTTTACAATGATGATTCCATCGCTTTATTATTTATTGATGGTTGCCTTGCCGGGAATCTATGTTATTTTAAGGCTTTCAGCTTCCCGCTCAAGAGAAGATTTTCACCGGATCAGCACTCTGGTTAAACTAATTATGCTCAGCGGAATTTTGGGTATGGCTATACTGGCAATTTATTTGTAAACAACAGCTTATGAATGATTTAAATAATTCAGGATATCATTTTATACTGGCATCACAATCGCCCAGACGGCATTTCCTGCTAAAGGAAATTGGCCTCGAATTTGAGATTATGGTTAAGCCAACCGATGAATCCTATCCATCTCATTTGCAATGCGANNTGGTTATCACTGCCGATACCATAGTATGGCTCGATGGAAAATGTATCGAAAAACCTGTTGATGAAACCGATGCACGCGAGATGCTTGCAAAACTTTCCGGACGAAAGCATACGGTTGCCACAGGCGTCTGCCTCCGGACACGCGAAAAGCTTGAATCCTTTTATGTAAACACCGATGTCTTTTTCAGGAAACTCGATCCGGCCGAGATTGATTATTATGTAGATCATTACAAACCACTCGATAAAGCCGGTGCCTATGGCATACAGGAATGGATTGGGTACATCGGAGTTGAGCGGATTGAAGGCTCGTACTTTAATGTGATGGGCTTACCGGTTCAACGACTATATTGCGAACTAAAAAAAATATCAAACACCCATTAACAATATGATTATCCTATTTTTATAAAATCTAATCCTTGGTCATTTATCGGCTCAGAAAAGCATTTAAACAAAATTTCAGGGTCATTTGCTTGCAATTTTTTAAGTTTTTTTGTACTTTAACAATCTGAATTTTTGCCTTGTGGTTCTTTTGTTCACAATGCTATAAAGTACTTCCCGCCTATCACTAATCCGGCTTCCGGGCTTTTTTCATTACTCCTGCTTTGTTAATAATCCCTTTGGGGGAACCTAACCATAATAAGCGCAGCGTATGAAACCATTTATTATTATTTGCCTCTTAGTGCTCGTAACAAGCGCACAGGCTCAGGTTGCCATCAATACCGATGGCTCAGCGCCGGATAATTCTGCGATGCTGGATGTGAAATCTTCCAATAAGGGGTTGCTGATTCCCCGAGTATCTCTATCCAGTGCTATTGACAATACAACCATTCAGACTCCAGCAAACAGTTTGTTGATCTTTAATTCGGCTAATTCGGGTTCGGGTGGCGATATAATGTATCCTGGTTTTTATTATTGGGATGCCTTATCAAGTCGATGGAAAAGCCTGGAGACATCAACCGGAGGATCAGACTTTATCTGGATCGATGGAAACAATAATATTCTTTCAGTCAACAGCGCTGATCAGACCTTAGAGGGATCGTCTAATATTGCTCTGGGGAGTGATGCATTTAGCGACCTCGGAGGGCCATCCAACTACGTAATAGCTATCGGACATGGAGTTTGCAATTCCGAAACAACCATTGGCGATGCTTACATAGTTGCTATTGGCCTAAATACGGCCTTTGATAATAGTGGCAAATACCTGAATGCAATCGGACTTGAAACAGCCTATAGCAACAGTGGAGAAAATGTAAATGCAATGGGCCAGTATGCGGCTTATGGTAATTCTGCCTATTCCGTTAATGCATTCGGGGTGTATGCCGCCGGTGGTAATTCCGGTTCAAACCTGAATGCAATAGGTGCAAGCGCTGCCCAGTCCAACCAGGGGGAATATGTAAATGCAATCGGGCAGTCAGCCTGCTTTAATAACACCGGCTTAAACGTGAATGCAATCGGGTATGAGGCGGCTTATGAAAACACAGAACAGGATGTGAATGCTTTTGGTTTTCAGGCAGCCTATTCCAACACACAGTGGGCGGTAAACGCATTGGGCGCAGGTTCTGCTCATAGTAACACGGGCTTTCTTGTTAATTCACTTGGCTCGCAATCGTGCGAAAATAACAGCGGCAATTCGGTAAATGCAATGGGGCACATGGCAGCGCAGGAAAATCAGGGCAGTGAAGTAAATGGTTTTGGAGCTATGGCGGCACAGTTCAATACAAATCATAGTGTTAATGCGCTGGGTAATAAGGCCGCACAGTACAATACAGGAGCGGGCGTTAACGCTTTGGGGCTTGAAGCAGCACAATACAATACCGGATCAAATGTAGAAGCTTTTGGCTTTCAAGCTGCCAGGTATAATGATGGTAATCAATCCGTGGCAATTGGCGAACAGGCATTGTTGGGAAATGAATTCAGTTCTGAAGGTGAAGGGAATATCGCCATCGGTTACCATGCAGCTATAAATATTGGTATTGGAGCCAACAATATTGCCATTGGCCGCGATGCACAATTGATTGATGGGAATGCCACGAACCAGATAAACATCGGTAACAGCATTATCAGGGATGAATCTGGTGTGATTCAACTTAAAGATCTGATCCGACTTACACCAACAAGCGAACCGGCTTCCCCTTCTGCCGGCACGATCTATTTCGACAATTCTTTAAATGTTTTGCGATACTATAATGGCTCAATGTGGATTGATCTTTAACATTTTACCTGAGTATTCCTGAGTCCTCAGGCACATTTTTAATAGATGCTTAGTAAATTTTACTTTGCTTAAAATTATGTTTAACCATTGAATCTAACGTTTATGAAAAAACTTGTTCTTTTTTTCCTTTTGTCAATCTGGGTCAATGTTGATGCACAGATTGCAATCAACACTGATGGCTCATCGCCGGATAATTCAGCGATGCTTGATGTAAAAAGCACAGAAAAAGGTATTCTTATCGTCAGAATGACCGAAGCAGACCGCAATGCTATTTCAAGTCCAGCAACAGGCTTGCTTGTTTTTCAGATAGATGAGACTGCTGGTTTCTATTTTAATGCCGGAACCCCGTCAAGTCCCGACTGGCAACTCATAAATGGGAGTGGGTCTGTAAACCTGTCCACTTTATTAAGCCAGGATAATGATGCAGGAGGGGCACAAATAAAAAACCTAGCCGACCCCACACATGCTCAGGATGTTGCAACCAAAGCCTATGTGGATGCCCTGGAAAATTTCCTGGTATCTCAAGGGGTGATCCCTTTGAGGGATTATGATGGAAACACTTACACAACAGTGACCATAGGAGATCAGGTATGGACAGTTGAAAACCTTCGTACTGCTCATTATAATAATGGTGATCCTATTCCGAATGTGACCGATGGAACTGAATGGACGGGACTTACAAGCGGTGCCTGGGTGTGGTTTATGAATGATAATCAATATGAAAACGATTTTGGAAAACTTTACAACTGGTATGCTGTTAGCGACCCAAGAAGTCTTTGTCCCAGTGGCTGGCATGTTCCTTCGGATACTGAATGGCAAACCCTGATTGACTTCCTTGGCGGATGGGAAATAGCAGGGGGGAAACTAAAAACAATCGGCACCCTTGAAGCCGGAACCGGCTTATGGGCAAGTCCAAATACAGGTGCAACCAACGAAAGTGGCTTCTCAGCCCTCCCCGGTGGCATTCGGGATAGCGACAGCCAGTTCCACTTTTTAAATTCGATCGGATATTGGTGGTCTTCCAGTGATTTATCAAATGAATCGGCCTGGGAGCGCGTAATGTATTATGATGGAATTCATGTTGCTAGGCATGGATTTCTTAAAACAAAAGGGTTTTCTGTCCGATGTCTTCAGGATTAGCGCTATAAATAAAATTCCAGCTGGGTCTGATCTGAAACTTTCCTGAATTAAGGCAGAAAGTCTAATTTCCACGTTTGCTTTCACATTGCTTTTAAATGGTGATAAAATAGCTGATAAATTCATCTATTACAGCAACAATCATTTCAAATAATCCGACAAGATGAATGGATTTTACCCTGTTGGATTAATGAAAAGTATTGTCATTGATATCAGTGCCCAAGATAATAGTTTCATGAAGACAATAACCCTTTGAGCCTCTATTCTGAAAATGGAGATATAGAAGTTTCCTCTATCCGGATTTCTCAGGGGAAATAGATTGGTTGTATAGTTCTGAAATATGTATGCCGCCATTCACAAATTTCTCAAACCTCCATTCACACAATTGCTTAAATCTGCACATGGTGTTGGATGTAACCCTGTTGTGGATCGCTTGCCAGGTTTTGTTGACTATATTCAGTTTTGAAAGTTTTTCACTTCCATAAAAATTAAAACCAACCATCATAAAAAGTTGCGACATCTCTTTTTCACCCCTTTCGGGAATAGAAGAGCGCACATACATTGAAAATACTCCAATCGGATATCCACCGCTACATTCGTACAACAAAAATCTTGCATTATCGAAATCGAAAGGAGCTGGTGTTTTTTGAATTTTTAGCGCAGTCATATTGAAAAGATGAAACAGATTTAAAACTGACAATCCCTTTTTGTGAGAAAACGGATTCTTAGGCCATCCAAACAGATTAACCTTAATATTTTGCAACTCACCATCCTTTAACGTGACTTTCGCAATATGATTAGGCCAGCAGCTTGAATCTCCATTCCATTTTAGCAGCTCCTCGAAAACAAAAGTCGCTGGCGTTTCTATCCCTATCCGGTGAATATTAAGCACGCTGTACTCATTCATGCCAATTCCGGTGCGCTGTAAGATGCTTTGTCTGTATACTATCCTTTCCTCCTCACTTTGAAACCTGATTTTTGTCTGATACTCAGGTTTATTCAAAAAGAAATACCTCATATCCGAAAATATTCCAGTACTTCCTGATGGAGGGTGTTTCGACATAATCTGTCTTATTAAGGGTTGTTGAATTTAAAAAATATTCCTTACCCTAAATTGCAAAATAACGAAATAAGGAATTACAATACGAAATTTGAGCTAAATGCTATGATAGGAATTATTAATACTGCCCTTTAAATCTGGAAATCTATTAATGTAACTCAGCAATTCATGGTTAAAAAACCAGAATAACAATTATTAATCTGTTGATACATTTAATTCTTTGTCGGCAATATTCATTTGTTTTTTATTTGCAATCGCGTTAAAATAGTCGTATCTTTTCATTCCAATCAAATACTGATCAGGCTATATCTATACATTCGTTAACAGCTCTCACCACTATTTTATCTGACTTCCAGTTTTTATCTTCTCCAATCCTGATCAGCAATATTTACTCAAATATTGTATTTTAAAAACTTGATAACCAGAATTATGAAAGCATTATTAATCATTATCCTGTTTGCGTTTTGTATTACAATCCACGCCCAGGTCGCCATCAACACCGATGGCACAAACCCAGATAATTCAGCTATGCTGGATGTTAAAAGCACCTCAAAGGGTTTTCTTGCACCCCGAATGACAATGGCCCAACGAAATACCATTGGCAGCCCCGCAACTGGGTTAATGATTTATCAGACTGACAACTCACCCGGTTATTACTACAATTCTGGTAGTAGTGTAAGCCCTTTCTGGCTTAAAGTGGGAGAGCTGTCATTTCCCTATACAGTAACTGTAATTACCGATCTGGATGCAATGAGTATAACAAACATTGGAATAGGTAACGCAATATATGGAGAAGCTACCACTTCCAGTGGTACCGGTATTTTTGGTAAAGCTACTTCATTTACAGGATATAGTTATGGTGTAAAGGGAGGTTCAGCATCATCGTCAGGCAGAGGAGTGTTCGGTTACGCCTCTTCATTAACAGGTGAAACGATCGGAGTCCGGGGTTTGGTTAGTTCCCCTGATGGTTTTTCGGGATATTTTCAAGGAGGAAAATTCTATAGTGATGGCCCATTGGGTATTGGAACAACCAATCCAAGCAGAGACCTTTCGGTTTATGGTTATAGTTTAAGTTTCGCAAATTTCCTCACCAATGCGACAGGGACCACCTCAACCGATGGATTAATGATTGGAACAGGGGCAGGCTATGCTTATTTGTCGAATTACGAAAGTACAGCATTGTCAATCGGTACAAACGGTGAAACCAATATTTTAATTCAGCCCAATGGCAATATTGGAATCGGAACGACTATCACCGCTTCTTATCTTCTTGATGTAGCAGGGACAGTAAATCTCAATAAAGGAATTACGTCAGGAGTTGCACTCCGATGTAATAGTGATGAGGCACTTTGGTATAATGACACTTATTTTAGTTGGGGTTATAGTGGAACGTATAATTTCTTTGGGAATCGGTTAAAAATTGCAGGTAATGGCAATATGGCCCCGGCTTATGAACTTTATGTGGACGGTAATGCCGCCAAGAGCCTGGGAGGGAGTACATGGATCGTATCATCCGACAAACGGCTGAAAAACCTGATTGGTAATTATGAGAAAGGGCTGAACGAAATTATACAACTTCAGCCTGTCCGGTTCACCTACATGGAAAACAATCCGCGCGATCTGCCTTCAGGTACTGAACAACTAGGATTTGTAGCTCAGGATGTACAAAAAATATTTCCCGAAGCAGTTGCACTTGGCGATGATGGTTACCTGGATCTTAATATGCACCCGGTAATTGTTGCATTGATAAATGCCATAAAAGAACTTAATGCTGAAAATGAAATGCTAAAAAAAGTCAATGATGATCTGAATAGACGTCTTATGAGTATAGAAACCATTATTGGCTCGAAAATCAACTACTGAAACTATTTCGAAAGGATAAGGTGAATAGTTTTCATACATTATTTTGATAATCGAAAAAATATTTAACATAAGGTAGTCTCTGAATAATAAAAAATTAATTGTTGTAATTTTTAGTTTGAAAGTGGCTCAACACGATGCTATACTTATAACTGTAACCGACTATCATTGAAACGATTGTTATAGTTGATCTTGAAATATATAACTGTCGTTGTTAGAATGAAACATATTATATAGTGTAAAGAGCCAGGAAGGTATCATCCAAATTGTTAACGATCTGTTAATATTTGGATTTATCAGAACAATGTCATATCTATAGTGTTATATATATTGTTATATTTAATATGACATAATGGAGGATTCCGAAAATCCTTAAACAGAGTAGGAAAACACCAACTCAAAATCATTAAACATGAAAAAATTATTATTTGTGAGTATGGCTGTATTTATTGGTCTCTCAACCTATGCTCAGGAGAAAAACGGGACTGTTTACAGCAAACATTCAGCTATTGATCAAACAAAAAAATTCTGGACGTCTTTTGAAAAAGGAGACAAAGCTGCTTTCGGAGCTTTTCTTGCAGACAGTATGGTAGTCATTTACAATGGTGGCGAAAATCCACAGAAAAAGGCTGATTATCTGAATAGTATTGACTGGTGGTCATCTGAGTTTGAAAACCTGAAAGTGGTTGACGACACACCGGCATATCCCGATGCAATTGATTACGCAAAGGGCGGACTCTGGGTACAGGACTGGTTGCTATTAAGCGCTACTCATAAAAAAAGCGGAATTAACCTGAATCTGCATTTACACAATTTGTACAGTTTTAATAAGGATGGTAAAATTACTGCATTGTTCATGTATTTTAACAATGACCAGTTTGAAGCCATCAACAACAGCGAATCAACACAGGAAAACGGAGATATCTATATAAATCACCCCTATATTCTTTCAGTCAGGAAGGCCGTAAATGCATATTGTGCTGAGGATATGACCAAACTGGTAAGTTTCTTTTCCCCGAAAGCAAATTTTGGCAACTCAACTATGAAATGGGGCGAAACAAAAGATTTTGCTACCAGAAAAAAAGAATGGGCTGATGACTTCTCAGCTTATGATAACATCAAAATGAAGCAGGTTGGCTATCCCGATTGTATGCACTATGCCAAAAACGATGGGTTCGTGGTATATTCATGGTGGGTTTGGTCAGGAACAGCCAAAAGCGATGGCAAAAAAGTTGAATTTCCGCTAATGCTTTCACACACCTTTGATAAGGACGGAAAAATTGACAATGAATATGCTTATTACAGCAACAATCATTTCATTACCCAGACAAAATAAAACCTTGTTTATATCCTGCGGGTAGCAAATGCGTTCATTTATCCGGGGTTATAAATCCGTATTCTAATCCGACCCGTCTCAACAGAGTAATTATTTGTTGAAACGTGGTCGGATTATTTTTTGGGAAACAGCGCTTTATTAAAATCTATCTTAAATGAAAGGTTGTTCATCATTCATTTTTTGGTTCAGTTATCAGATAAAGTCATTGGGTTGACAGCTGTCATAAACCTTGCTGAATAATTAGTATTGAATTTTACAATCTCTTATGATATCTGAATAACAGTCGGGCTTTTAATAATATTCAGCCCGTTTTAGTCATAATCAAATTTAACATCAGATTGACTACCTTTGCAAAACGATAAACCATGCAATAACTGGAACGTAAGTTATTGTTTTTCAAAATATAAGACATGAACAATAAAAAGATTTCGAAGAAACTGCTGGCATGGTTTCTTCAGGGTTTGCTCTTTATTGCACCCGTTGCACTCACCATTTACATCATCTATGTCTCGTTTACAATTGTAGATGGGATTCTTACCGATGTGATCCTGAGTATTTTTGGTTTCAGGATTCCAGGCCTTGGCATGGTTGTTATACTGGTTTCCATTACCCTGATAGGGTTTCTGGGTTCATCTATTGTTTTTAAACCGCTGCTTTCCTATCTCGATAAGGTTATCAGTCAGGCTCCTTTGGTAAAAATCATTTATACTTCCATAAAGGATTTTATGTCGGCGTTTGTTGGAAAAGAAAGGCGCTTTACCGAGCCTGTGCTGGTGAAGGTGACTCGTGATGGCCACCTCGAAAAAATGGGCTTTATCACTCAAAAAGACCTGTCAAACCTAAATATTCCCAACGGGAAGGTGGCAGTTTACCTGCCTCACTCCTACAACTTTTCGGGAAACCTGTTTATTGTTTCGGTCGAAAGCATCACACCTTTGGATGCTTCACCCGCTGAAGTAATGAAATTTATTGTGAGTGCAGGCGTTACAAGTATTGACAATAAGCAAAGAGCCCACGATTGATGAACCTTTTATAGTTTTTTGGGTTTGATTTGTGGCAGTGCATAATCAATTGGATAGAAGATTACACAGTCAATTCATTCCTGCGAAAACCTTAGATAATATTGAATAAATGACTAAACCACTGATTCTTATTACCAACGATGATGGAATCCATGCTCCGGGATTACGCAACCTGATTAATGCAATGAAACAGCTTGGCGATGTGATGGTTGTTGCTCCTGATAAGCCAATGTCGGGCATGGGGCACGCGGTTACTATTTCATCACCACTTAGAGTGCACAAACTGGTTGACACACCCGGCCATATCGAATACTCCTGCAACGGAACCCCGGCCGATTGTGTTAAACTCGGCCAAAAGGCCATATTGGGCCGCAATCCCGATTTGATTGTTTCAGGGATAAATCACGGATCAAATTCATCGGTGAATGTTATCTATTCAGGCACTATGGCCGCTGTTGTTGAAGGTGCCATGGAAAACATTCCGGCCATCGGCTTTTCATTAAATGATTACACTTACACTGCCGATTTCAGCAAATGCGAACCTTACATCCTCTCAATTGCCAGAAATGTGCTGGAAAAAGGCCTACCGGAATACACCTGTCTGAATGTAAATATTCCCGCTGTCAATGGATCACCGATAAAGGGGATTAAAATTGTGAGGCAGGCAATGGCATTCTGGGACGAAAAATTTGACCAACGCAAAGATCCGCATCAGCGCGACTATTTCTGGCTTACAGGTGTTTT
>DINP01000124.1:16805-76733 GCA_002426025.1 Bacteroidales bacterium UBA5537
TTCTTATAATCTTTACCGCACCCTGGTTCTACAGGATGTTTTCTGAATTCCAGCCTCAGAATAAAATTATTTTGCTGGCATTGGTTCCTTCCATTCTGCTTATGCGGTATTATATGAGGAAGTTACGTTTTGAGAAAGCCGGAATGGGAACCGTAGCTGTTACCTTTCTGTTTGTTATCCTTTACTTCCTGTTGCTTGATGAAAAACCGGTCAATATCTTTTTCCTGAATGTATGAAGTATTATATAATTGCCGGCGAAGCTTCGGGCGACCTGCATGGATCTAACCTTATTGGTGAAATAAAAAAGCTTGATTCTACNNACATTACCGCGATCTGGCTTTTATGGGCTTTCTTGAAGTTATTCTTAATCTCAGAAAAATCCTTGGCAACCTCTCTTTCTGTAAGAACGACATCCTCAATTATAAACCCGACGCAGTCATTCTGATTGATTATCCCGGTTTTAACCTACGGATTGCAGGGTTTCTGCACGAGCAAAAGATTCCGGTTATTTACTATATCTCTCCGCAGGTGTGGGCCTGGAAACAATCGCGGGTAAAAACCATCAGAAAGGTGGTTGACAAAATGATTGTAATTCTGCCTTTTGAAAAAGACTTTTATGCAAAGCATGGCATTGAAGTGGAGTTTTCAGGGCACCCTTTGCTCGACGCACTTGCCGAAAATGCATCCGGCCCTGTATTGCCCGACACTGGCAAGAGGATTGTAGCATTATTACCGGGAAGCCGTCGGCAGGAAATCAAAAAAGTGCTTCCTTTAATGCTTTCTGTCACCGATGATTTTCCCCATATTGAATTTGCCATTGCTGGTGTTCCATCACTTGGTGAAGAATTTTACAGGAACCTTATGCCCGGTTCAAACCTGCCGGTGGTGATGAACCGCACCTACGATCTACTCAGGCAATCGTCGGCTGCATTAGTTACATCGGGAACCGCCACCCTCGAAACAGCTTTAATCGGTACGCCTCAGGTTGTTTGTTATAAAGGCGGAACAGTTTCCTATCTCATAGCACGACAACTTATAAAGGTGAAATTTATTTCGCTGGTGAATCTGATTATGGATCGGCTTGTGATTAAAGAGTTGATTCAAAACGAACTTAACCGCAAGAATCTGAAGACTGAACTCGGATTGTTGCTGAATNNACAGCTTCATCCTGTAATCAGGGCCAGAAAGCCAATTTGAATGCAAAAAATGATTCAACAGAAGTTGTGTTGAACAATATTCCTGATAAAGACACAACAACAACATCCGTTGAAACTCCCGGTTCATCAACGGAAGGTTTTGATCAGATCCCTCTGGTTGAGCAGTTTCAGCCTGGTAATAAAGCAGTGCCTCCCGGGAAAAACCGCAAAGAGGAAATGTTTAAGCAGATCACTTTCAAGGGCAAAGGTGCCGAAGAGCGACGCCTGGGAATTGATCTGGCATCCAAAGGCGATCTGAACGGAGCTATCGAGCAGTTTACCAAGTCAATTGCCATCCACGAAAGGAATCCAGATGCCTATTTTTATCGCGGCAAAGCAAAATGGGAGTTAAAAGATTTTAAAGGTGCTGATAAGGACTTCTCCCAGGCTATCAGCATCAGGCCAATGCAGGCACCGTATTATTATTACCGGGCGCAGATGTACCTCGAACAGTCGCGCTATTCAGAAGCACTTTCTGATTTCAATTCGACCCTGAAATATGCGCCCACTTATACCGATGCCTTAAATTACAAAGGCGTGGTACTGGCCAAACTTGGCAGGCACCAGGAAGCAATTGCCGCTTATGACACAGCCATTGTTCAGATTCCCGGCCATGCACTGGCCTATTACAATAAAGGAACTTCGCTTGCTGCATTGAAAAAATTTACGGAAGCAGACGAGATGTTTACCCGTTCAATCGATATAGACCCTGATTACATTCAGGCTTATACCAACCGTGGGAATTGCCGCTTTATGCTCAATCGTTTTGATGATGCCGCAAATGACTATACCATTGTGATTGAAAAGCAGCCAAAAAATGCCGATGCCTATTATAACCGGGCTTTTTCGCTGCAGCGGACAAACAAATTAACCGAGGCTTGTGCCGATTGGAAAAAAGCCATTGAACTTGGCCACAAGAATGCAGCCAATATGCTGGAAAAGTACTGCAAATAAATCTTTTGGCTTTTCTTCCTGATTTTCTGATTCAGATAATTTATTTTGCAACTATCTGATAGTTTCCTATATTTATAAGCCTGAAAAAAGTGATAAAGTAACACACCAATCAGCTTGTAAAGTGAAACTCTGGACCCGGTTTCCCTTTGTTCGCATGTTGTTTCCGCTGATAGCCGGAATACTTTGCTATAGCATCATCCAGCAAATTTCATGGTTCAATTTCTGGTCAGTTTCCATCATCAGTATCGTTTTATTATCACTTCTGCTGCTCGGCTTAAAACTGAAATCGTATAGCAAACGTTGGCTCTTTGGCGGCTTACTGAATGTTTTTATTTTCTGGCTTGGCGTTCACTTATCCTTTGTTGCAAATCAGCAAAATCAGAGAACTCATTTTGCCCGGTTTACATCAGATGATAAGATTGTTTACCTGGCTGAACTGACAGAAGCCCCTGCAGAGCGGGAAAATTCTTATAAGTTCACGCTATCAGTACGCAAGGTTTATGTTGATGGGAAGCTCTTTAATGCCTGTGGCAGAATTCTGGCTTATGCGGAGAAAGATTCTCTGGTAAAAAAGCTTAATTATGGTTCAGAGATTATATTTTCGTCCAGGCCCGAAGCTATCCGTAAACCGGCCAATCCGGGTGAATTTGATTATGCCCGTTACCTTTCGGTGAAAAATGTATTTCATCAGGTTTACCTTGGAAGCAAGAGTTTTGGCCTTACCGGCAAGATTGGTGGTAATTTCCTGAAGGCCTTCGCTCTGAATGCCCGAAGCAGGCTTCTCACAACGATGCAGCAAAATGGCATAAAAGGCCGCGAATTTGCTGTTGCAGCCGCTTTACTCATCGGCTATGACGATTTGCTTGATGCCAGCCAGCGTCAGGAATTTGCCGGCGCCGGGGTCATTCACATTCTATGCGTTTCGGGTTTGCATGTAGGCATTATTTTTCTGTTTGCTGATAACCTTCTGTTTTTTATGCGAAAGCGTAAGAAGTTTCTTTGGTTAAGGCCGATGCTTATCATTTCTATTATCTGGCTTTATGCCCTGATCACTGGACTGGCACCTTCTGTAATGCGGGCTTCGCTGATGTTCTCGCTGATCACCATCGGAAAGTCGCTAAACCGCCCTGCGCACACCTATAATACACTGGCGGCTTCGGCATTTATACTGCTGGTTATCAATCCGGGAATGTTGTACAATCTTGGTTTTCAGTTATCCTATGCGGCAGTCATTGGTATTGTAACATTTCAGCCTCATTTTCAGCGGATACTCGCACCCCGCAACAAGATAGCCGTATATCTGTGGGGGCTGGTTACTGTTTCAATTGCCGCTCAATTAATTACCGTGCCCATTTCAGTTTACTACTTTCATCAGTTCCCAAACTACTTTCTTCTGGCCAATATAATTGCAATTCCACTTGCAGGGGCATTAGTCTATTCAGGCCTGATATTTATTATGCTCTCCTTTATTCCCTTCGTTGGAAAAATACTCGCTGCCATTGTGGTTGCCCAGATAAAATTCCTGAACAGCAGTGTAGCATTTATCGAAAGCCTTCCCGGTTCAGTTAGCCAACACCTTTATCTTTCGCCATTTGCTGTAATTATAATGTATCTGATTCTCTTTTCAGGATTAATGCTTTATCTACAGAAGAAAAAATCATGGTTCTACATAGCGATGCTTTCCTGTTTGTTGCTTGCTGCAGATTGGGCCTATATTTCAATCAGCAGGATGAAACAACAGACCTTCATGGTTCACAGCATAAACCGGCATACAGTTATAAGTTATACATCAGGCCAACAGCAAATGATTATAGCCGATTCAGCCATTATCGCAAAACCGGCCATGCTCAAATATCCGCTAGAAAGCAGCCAGATTAAATCAGGTATCCGTGAGATTGCTTACGCCGGGATATCTGCATCACGACCTAAAGACTGCAAAATGCACGGATTCAAAGCTTATGGAAATGGCTTCTTCAGCCTTGGCGGTAAAAAAAGCATTGTATTGACACGCGAACTTAAACTGCCTCCACCCGGCCGNNCTATTTTCCGGGTGCAACATTTATAGCCGATGCATCCAATTCAGTCAGAAAATCAAATACCTGGGCAAAGGAAGCCGCAGACATGGGATTGCCATTCTATTCGGTTCGCGAATCAGGAGCCAGGGTGGTTGGGCTGGAATGAGGGGGTTTGAAAGACTTAATAAACTGTCTTAATTTTCGGGATACTTACACGAGCAAGCGCACGCAATCTGGGGCGTCAATGCGGATTAAAATTTTTATTGATCATTTATATAAGAGATTCCATTTAAACTATTAGTAAAGTAATATGTCAATATTCTTCTTCTTTTCACTTGGTAGTTTAACTTAATTTTTTTTTCATCCTGCTCAACCCATTTAGCAAAAAAAACAAAATCACCAAGCTGTCTAGGAGCCCCTTCCCAGATTTCAAAAATATAAACTTGGTTTATCATAATTCTGTTTTTCTTATTGCATGAGTTGCACCAAGATACAATTTTATAATAATTAGAATTATCAACATCCATTATATCGATAAGAAAGCCATACTTCTGCTTTTTAATTTTAAGGACTCTTGCCTTTGAAATAACAGTGTCAGGTATAAATCTGAGGTAAACATTACACTTAACTTGCAATTTCATTTGTTCTGTCTGATAATTTAATGGTTGGATCGGTATAATAGATACTACAAAACGTTTATTATGATTAGCTTGAGAAAATGAATTAGACGTAATCAATAAAAAAATTAAAATAATCTTGTACTTCATAGCCAAATTGTTAAATTTTGTGTAGATTAATAATAGTTAATGGGCGTTGTACCAATATATATTACTGTATGTCCNNGTTTACAACATATTTATAAGCCAAAACCCATTTTCAATACTTTATTTATGATCACATAGAAAGTCAGCAGCAAATATAATTAAGAATTTAACTCGCAGGAGCGGTGTTTCCGGTGGTTTGTACGGTTTGCCACTCTGCGGCTGATATGTTGCCACTAAACATGGGCTGGTTGCTTTTTTTATATCCATCCATTTAATTTGGATTTTCTATAATAAAAGGGGCTATATAATCCCATGAGAAAAAAAAGAAGAAAAAATTGCACAATTCTCTTGTCGTGCTTAGACCATATTATTAAACTACCTATCCATAATATTAAAACAGGAATTGACAACAAGGTTCTGAAGTAAATAAACTGTTGATTAAAAAAAGAAAATTCTAAAAATGCATCATAACTAAAAAAAGATGCCATAATAATAGATACTACATGAATTAACATAAGAATATTAATGTAGTAACATATATTAAAAAGAGGTCTAAGTTTTTTTGATTTCATTTAGTATCTGTTTTTAACTTCTTTTTCAACAGGAAGGGATTTTGTATTGCCTTTATCATTATTACCATCCCCTTTAGATTCAGAACCTTTAATATAAGTTAAAGAGCCTTCTGCTTCAACGCCTAAAATTCCAGCGTTAACTTCAGCTTTCATACTTAGTTTTGAGGTTGCAGTTCCGTTTTCTTCATTAGTTTGGATTGGTCCGAAGCCTCCACTTTCTTTTTTTTCAAATTTTTTATCTTCTGTTTTAATACTGCCATCTTTCGAACTTAATTCCCTTTTCGTCTCCTTTTCCTTGCTTATTTCCCCAATGATTGGGCCGACTTCTAAGGACGACGCTTCTTCAATTTGCTTCTGAGTATGAGAAATTCCAATATTGGAAGGTAGCCCCGTTTTGGTATCAATTTCTAAAAACACTTCAATAGACTGTGAAACACCTCCTTTTGTGTATGACCCTCCAACTCCTATCAAATTAGAAAAATTTCCTTTAATTCCCCATTTACCTGATGTCAAAGCAATATTACCTGCGATTCTCAATCTTTGCAAACCCCATAAATCAATTGATCCAACAGGCTCATTTTCAGCATAATTATACGGAGTAACATGATAAAATGACTCTGAAATCGGATCAGTGCTAGGGAACCGACCAATTACCGGGTCATAGAACCTGGCCCCATAATCCAACCACCCCAGCCCCATTTCATCCTGCATCATTTTGCCGTTGTAGAGGTACTCATTGCGGTAGTATTTAGCAGATTCCCTTCCTTCGTTTAACGATAACTCCTTAATATTCATTCCAAAGGGGTAGTAGCTGTTTACCTGTTTAATTTTCAGGCTGCTGCCTTCATAGGCAAATGCAACCCGCACATTACCCAGGTGGTCCTTAAGGTGGTTTTCTGCATAATATGTGTTGTCGAATGTGCTGTACACTATGCGTCCTTCGTCAAAACTATTCCAGGCGGTTTTGCCATTGATGTAAACAAAGTTAGCAACAAAATCGGTTGTTTTTACCAATTTACCTGCTGTATATTCCAATTGCCTTAATTTATTTCCGACGGCATCGTATTGGTATTCCAATAAGGTACCTCCTTCCTTTTCCAAGGTTACAGGCAAATTTTGATTATTATAACTTATGTTTATAATGCCTTTGTTTATGTCCTTTGCCAGATTGCCATTGGCATCATAGGCATACTCCTGAGTATGGGTGAGGTAATAATACTGGCCATTGTCGTAAAAGTCACCTCCGTTATTGTTTGATATAGCATCATCAACAGCTATTAAACGGTTACCTTCGTAAGTATATTCCAGCAAATCAATTGAATTTGTCGCTTTGCCTGGATACATTATACCATGCCTACGCAAACCCAGAATATTACCGTTCAAATCATAAGCATTGATTTTTTCTCTATAAACTCCTGTTCCGTTCCAGGTACCTTGTGTTCTTTCCGAATCAAATCCTTCGAGCAGGCGGTTTAGTTTATCATAGCTGTAAGTATATGCTTTTTCGCCTGTTGTAACTGGGGTGGTTGTGCCTGTTGGCTGCACAGTTTGCCAGCAGATGCCTGAAATATTACCACTATAAAGTGATTGATTCTCAAGGCCCTGAACTTCTGTATTATAGAGCAACTTCATGCCAAAGAAATCGCCATATGTGCCTGGTATGGCACCAGTTACACTTACATTTTCAGGTTCATTAATTTTGGTAAGCCAACCACGGATATTGTATCCATAATTAATTGTCTGCCATAGATTAGACCCTTCAATAATCTTCTTCTCAATTAACTGGCCAAGGGCGTTGTATTTATTCTCCGTTTTTTGTATTGCCAGAGTTTCGCCAACCTTGTATTCTCTGTTTAGTTGGCGCCCTGCCTGATCATAAGTGTAAGTATAATTTTCCCTATGAGTAAATGAGTTTTTGTCAATTAAAACACTTTGATATAAGTAACTATTAAGCACGCGATTTGTTATACCGTAGTATTTGTTTGAACTGATTCCGGTTCCTTTTACATGGTTTTTGGTACGGCTTTGGATAATTCTTCCGCGAATATCATAGTATGTTGCCGTTGGCAGCAGTGTTCCCTGAAAGCTAACATACGAGGCTGTTAACATACCGCTAACAAAGTTCAGTTCCGGATCTTCAATGGTAAAGCTGGCAATATATGGATCAAATTCCATATTATCCTGGTTAATTATGGGCTTCTTTATAATATTACTGCCTTCCTTCATGTAAATGGAATAGTTATCATAGTAATTAATTGTATAAATCTCACAATTTAAATCCAGGTATGGAAATGATTGATTTGTATAATAGTTAGCATCCGCCACCGGGTAGGTAGTTGGGTTTGTAACGTATTCCCAGTAGTTTGTTGCTGTGTTTGCTAATGTTTGTAAAGCATTGGGGGACTGATTGGGATAACTTGCGGTCTTTCCGGTTATAATAACTCTTCCCAATGCATCATACTTTGTAAACATCCATTCATAGGAAAGATTTTCGCCTTTTTTCTTTCGCATATTCCCATCCTGATACATTATCAGCTTATCGGTTTTATCATAAACAAAGTATTCTGGCTCTTTGCCGGGGATTTGCTTTTCGATCAATCGTTTTCGCGAATCGTAGGTGTAACAGTAAACGTATTGCTGAGCTAATTCATCTGTAGATATGAAGCCACTGCTTATTTGTTTTGAGCCTTCAGGTGATATTACAAAACGCAATAGTCCATAATCATCATACACGTAATAGGTGTCAACCAAAACATCATTTTCGAGAATTGATCGCTTCAATACTACTTGACCCCACTTATCCTTAAATTCATAAGTTTCAGCCAAATCTTCATTCACTATTTTGGTTACATACAATTCACCTGATTCATACAATCCATTGTTTTTACAAACACCCTCTTCAATCTGCCATAGTATTGCCTGTAGCTTTGTAGTTGTTGTATTGTTGGTTAAGTAACTATAAGCTATCGGGTGCGTAAGCCCCCATTCGGAGCCTGGTGCACCTTGCTTAAGTACGCGGTTTAAAGGTGATTTTTCAAATTCAATAGGTGAAAAGCCATTCTGATCTCCTTCAAATTGATTGGAATAGAATTCAGTCAATTTAGCCTGATAGTTATCCCGATACAAATTACTGTTTGAATTGTCATAATATGGTTGATAATTCGTCTCGTCTAATCCAACTTCATTGTATATTTTAGGTATAATCAGGGCTTTGCCATCAGGTGTAAAGGAAGGCTGGTTTGTTTGTTTTAGCCTGCCCAATCCATCGAAGTACTGAATTGTTTGTGTTGCTGCAGTTGCAGATATTCCTGGAACTATTTCACTTATATTCGTAATACCAACCTGCATATCGTAGGTGTGGATATAATTCTGGTCAGGTGACTGACCACGGGTATTATTATATATAGCGGTTACTAATGCCATTGTTACCAAATACCTGCTTGCTGACTGTATATTTTTCATAGGGCTATGGATGACAGATTAATTAAAGCTTATTGATAACCTTGGTAACCACGCTTACATTGGTGGTGAGATAGAATAAATATGTTCCGGGTGCCTGGGTTTGCAGATTGTAGGTGAACTCAGTATTATTTACTGTTATTCCGCTCTCAATAACAAATCCCGATTGTTTGGTTATAGTTACCGTTTGTATAATCATATTGTCCTCACAAACCAGGGTAACCAATCCTGCTGTTGGATTGGGAAAAGCAGTGATTCCATCATCATCCATCGGAATGGTAACGATAAGGCTGTCAGCTACACTTGCACACATATTTGTTGCCGTAAGCGAGAGTATTACCGAACCTTCGCTTATATCGCTGTTCGACATCGAATAATTGGTATTCAGTTCGTAGTTATTTCCAAAATACCCCTCTCCATTGGTATTCCAGTATAATTCATCGGCTTCAGTTACAATGCCCTGGTTAAGGAGAACTAATGTACCGGCTTCGGCAATCGTATCTTTACCTGCAAAAGCGACGGGGAGTGGAGCGAGCTCGACAAGGAGGCTATCGGTAGCAATACAACCATACATACTGGTTGCAGTTAAACTATATACTCCCGGTTGGGTAACCTCAAGATCGTGGTTTTTTATGCCACCGGGCAACCATTGGTAGGTTGTGTAGCTTTCGGAAGGACTCAGGTAGATTGACTGCTCTGGGCATAGAAGGGTATCCACCCCGGCTTCAACCGTAAAATCCTTGCACATATCCCTGAACCGCAGTATAAACATATCCTTCTTGCCGGATGATACCAATTCCGTGATTTGTCCATTTTCACCCTCTAATTGCAGGGTTTCATAGAAATTACCAACAGCAGTTATCATCCCTTCTTCATTTACCGTGAGGCTTTTACAATAATCTTCGGAAGTACCCGGCAGGTTGTATGATGCTTTAAGTATGCCTGCATTGTTATATTTTGCTATAAAGGCATTGCCAAACGGACTAAATGACTCCATCTCAACAATTTCACCATTTTCATCAGGTATTCCGATTGTATGTACAAAGCTTCCCGATACAAAATATTCGTTTAGGTCATTTACATAAATGGCGTAACCATAATCGTTTGATATGCCTCCTATGCTGTTTGCCCATTTGAATCTTCCATCGGGATTTAATACTGTAATGTACATATCCCGACCACCATTTGATTCGATGATTTGTTGGCCGAACAGGGAGGTGAAGTTATAATTGCCGGTAAATCCAACTTCACTGTTTTTAGCCAAAGCAATTGCTGTTACTTTGGTTGCTCCAATACTCCCCGCTGTTTGTATCCAGCGTAATTGGCCGGAATGGTTGAACACGGCAATAAACGTGTCCTCTTCACCGAGTGGTAATATAAGTGTATCGGCAAATCGCAGGGTATCGCTGAATGATCCTGCAATACAAACAAGACTGTCGTTACAACTTATACCTCCCAATGAACTGGCTCCTGTACCCTTGAAAACTATCGGGTTCAACTCATTGCCATTGGGCAATAATTGTGTAAGAAACAGACCCGATTCACCAACACTTGCCCGTAGATTGCCTGCTAATTCCAATGAATCCCTGAAAGAACCAGCTATAAAGCACACCCCCGTTTCGTTGGATGATATTAAAAAATTACTGATTGTTGCTTTACCCCCTGTTTGTCTTAACCAGACAGATTCACCGTTTTCATTGATCAGAGCAGTGAATGCACTGGTATATGCTGAAGAAATCAATTCTAATGAATCGAACCGGATAGTGTCCTGATACATTCCAGCGATCAATATTCCCTGTGGTGTTTTTGCAATCGAAGTTGTTGTTTCAAATTCTCTCCCGCCAAAAGTTTTCTGCCATAGTACACTGCCATTGGTATCGCAGGAGGCAATCCAGGCATTACTGCTAAGTTCGGTTTTAAGGTTTAATGAATCTTCAGGCAGGTTACCCTTAAAACTTCCGGCTAATATATAATTTCCCTCTTCGGTCTGCTTTATTTCATTAATATAGTCCCAACCAGTATGACCAAACTTCTGAGCCCATTGCAGGGAAAGTTGTTGTGCCTGTGTAAGTTTTATATTGCCGATAGTTAAAGCAACAACTATGAATAAACTGAACCTGATATTTATTACTGCTTTCATAGGTAACTGTTTTTAACACTGTTCAGATATTGTTACTATTGCTTATAGTGATAGTCATTCATTTTCAGGATATTACCCAGGTAGTCTCTTACTACAACAAGGCGACCTAATCCGTCATATTCATAGGTAGTTGCTTTATTATTGGCATCACTTGCAGAGGTAACTCCTATCAATAGATCATAGGTATAGGTGGTCATCTGGGCATCCATGGGGTAAAAACGCAAGTCGTCGAAATAAGCCTGGCCGACATCGGTACCAATATATACTTTTAGCTTAAGGTTTGCTTCCTGATTAAAGTAAGGCTCTATTTTAGCACGGGGTAGCTCAACTTCAAGCAAATGCCATTGGTTATCATCACCTGATTCATTACTAACTCTTACATGAGAAGACCATTCCCCGTTAACCTCAATATGCAAATAAGCACTTTTGTGACCCTTTACCCATACACTGGCTTTGTAACCGCTATGATTTCTTGCATTGGTTCCAACACTAAATTCCTGAAAAGGCCCAGTGCTACTTTCAACCAGGATAGAAGATTTACCGGTTCTTACATTCTCAATATTCTGCGCTATTGGTGGCAGATTCCCACTCCATCCATTTAATTCCTGGTTTTCAAAACCTGTGTGGCCGGTTTCGTTTATTGTGGCATTTTTTGTTTCTGATATGAGGTAAGTATTATTGTAACTCCAGATATAAGAGTTATAAATATTATCTTCTTTATGATATTGTAAAATATTATTATTCAGGTCGAACAAATCATAATTTATTGTTCGGTAAAAATATGTAGGATTTTCAACCCTTCCATTGAAGGCTTGTGTCCCCATCTGCGGAACACCAATTTTGTAATTGTAACTTGTTATAGGCCGAATTCTGTTATCATCACGTTTATACAAATTCAAATTCCCATCTTTCCAACTTCCATTTTCTGAAATCAGTGTCTCTACCGGATAAGCCAACATTCTCTTAAACGTCATATAATGTAATGCATCCAGAAACGGTGTTCTGTTACCCATAGCTTCCTCATAAGTCTCATCCGGATAATCAAATGGATAGGTATAGGTAGTCTTAATAGTCCTTGAACCGAGCTGCTCCTCTTTCGATTTTATCAACTCGTATTCCGCATTATAGTTATATTCCTCAGTAGTAGTTATCGGATTATTCCCGTCTTCATCATACAAGGTTGTTGTCTTAGTCTTTAAGAAGGATTTGCCTGTTTGATGATGATATGAAAATAAAATGAAATAGTAACTTACTGGCCACCATTCACAATGTATTCCACATGTGGCTTTCTTTAGGTAGACCTTATTTCCATAGACCTTATCTCCCTCAAGATAATCATAGGCCATTTCTTCATTTTTTATTATGTCATTATCTGAATTATAAGTTGTTATGCTTTTTGCTAACCCCCATTTATAACTCTTTCCATACTCTCCTTGATCAAATTGCCTGTTTCTTGGGAAGATATTTGTGTTAGCAAAATTACTACCAACTCGCATATTGAAATAACTTCCACAATCACCATTGGGATCCCCAAAATCAATTCTTGAAAAATAATTGATAATTTCGCCTCCAGAATCATCATTTGGTGTATAATACATGTAAACTGATTTACTATTTGATATTTTCTCAGTAACAAGTTTATACCCAATTAGATTACCATATGAAGATAAAGAATTTATTGGATTATTAAACAGTTTATAACAATTATTTTTGTAATAACCATATCCAAAATTGCCATCTCTGACAAAACCTTGCGTTAAATAAGCTGGTATATTAAACGCGCAGCCACCTTGATAGGTATATTCTTTGATAATCTCAGGCGAACTATTGCTAATATCAATAATTTTCTTTATCCGAAGGCCACCTCCTAATGTGTAACCGTAAGTTGAATTCAAGACTTGTGAAAAACTGTTTAACTCATAGATAAACTCTGTCGAACCCTTGGTTGGATAAGTTATTCGTTTAAGCATATTTGCATTTATATATGTTTCATTGGGTTCTAGATTACCACCAATAACAAGCGGTATTGAATTTGAATTGTTTACGCTATTATGACCTGGTGCGTTACTACCAGGTAAAGATGGATTTGATTCAAAGATTGATACGATATTACTTGGGAATTGTTTTATTGCATTACTTACATCACTATTAGTAGGGTTCCCATTGTTACAGAAACCCCAATAATCAAATCCTGAATAACTGTTTCTATATGGCAAATTAAGATTCGGATCATCATCCCCATAATAATCAAATGAATACGATTTAAGTGAATTATTACCTAGTTTCCCCAATTCTTGGATTCCAGATAACCTAAGTCTCAAGTGCAATGGATTATGCGAATAATGCGAATAAACAACATCTTCAAACTTCGCAATATTTGAATGAAAATAAGTATTATTAATAAGAAGCCATTTATTAATTCTATCTCCGTTAAGATTAAGTATAATCTCGCTAAGCCTTTTTGAACTAACAATATCATCTCTATTTTGTGAAATAAATTCAATGTCGATATTTCCTCGATCATAGTGTATATGTCTTAATGTTTTTCCACTAATGTTAATAATTCCTCGTGAAAAGTTTGCAGAAGTTGGTTGTAATTCCCATTCATTATGATAATTAGTATTATATTCATTGGTGTATTCTATGCTTTGGCAATCCGCAATATCGCATGGCGTACCACTAGAACAAGCTGAAGAATTTTTTGTTTCAATGAATCCATTGATTCTTGATAGATAGCTATAAGTAACTGGGTCATATTCAAATGTTATATGTTCTTGCCCATCATAGCTTACTATCTCTGTTAATAAGAATGATGTGATTGATTCAGTCGTATTTAAGCCTCCATATGGCAATAATACAAAATTTGTCAAATCAGAGGTGGACAACCCATACGAAATAGTTGTATTTGAAGTTATTTCATGCTCACTAAAATAGTACCAATTACCATGAATATCCCTTATTGTAATTTTTTTTAAAATCCTATCTACAGTGATTTGCAATCCTCCACTATTTGATACTAATTTTACTTCATCATTGTGATCAATTAAAAAACTTCCTGAATATCCTGAAAAATTATAGCTATACAAATCTGACTCAGTGTCAAAGTTATTACCATTTACCAAACTCATAGTTTCAAGTTGTTCACCTGTAAATGTAACGTTATTATCTATGATGTCCAAATAAGTCATAGGAGTTAGTCTAGTGGGACAATCCTCTGATGGCGGACAATATGGAAAATCCGGTTTGCCAATTTGTGTAATTGAGATTACTCCTCCTGCATTTAGGCTCCAGCCTAGCCCAACCCAGGAAGCAATATCATCAACCCTTATCCCGGAAGCATGATACGATAATGATATGGGTAACTTTAATGATCCGGCTTCCAACTCATATATTGGAATAGATATGTTTGGCACACCAGTATAGTAGTTTACGGGAAATGAACCATATTTTCCAAGCTCTGCTGTTGTAGGTGAAGGTGGGTTTATTTTATTAAAATCTATTGGATATCCGCTTTGAAGCGGAGTATTAGTCTGTCCAACGCATAGTATTGATGGAAAGAATAAAAAAAAGAAAAGGAAAAGAATAAAAGGTATTTGAATTTTATGAGATAGCAAAAAATAGTGTAATGAATTTAATTTGCCGATTCCCTTAAGTTGTCTTAGCATAGGACTTGACTGCTTTTACAAATTTGTGGATACTAAATAATAATTAATGTTGTATTCGTTAATCAATCGGAATATTCCAGCCATTTTCTCTAGATATTGAACTCTTCATTCAAAGATTAAACTTTGTATATCAACTTAATAAATGTTGATGTTATGACTTTTCCGAAGTAGATATCAATTAGTCAAAAAAAATGAGCACAAGTGGTTCTAAAGTAAGCAGTTTTTATTTGAAAGCAATAAATAAGCATCTAACCCTATTTCAAGTTTTCATTCCGAATACTCATTTAACCAAAATTTCATAGGTTTGTAATAGTATTTACTAGTAATCTTCAAAAAATATAATTTCTAATAATAGGAATTAAATGGTATGAATAATAAAATATTTCTAACCATTCAATAAGCAATTTTAGTGCTGTAAATGTATTAAATAGTTTGCAAATTAAAAGCGCATAAAGAAATTTATATTGCTTCTAAATAATTTTATAAAAATATATCAACCCATACCACATATTAGATTCAGGTACGTGGCCGTATCCTAAAGGTATTTTAGCTTAAATGAAATAGGTTATGGTTTTTTTATTTCGATTGGGTTACTCCATTACATGCATACCTTCAACCAAAAACACCCGCCTCAAAACCTGAGAGCGGGTGCTTTTTAAAACAAATGAATGAGCACTACAGCATCACTATCTCCACTTCACCTTCGATGAATTCATCGCGGTTCTTAAACAGAAGGAACTTATTGGAAGGAGCTCCAAGTGAGGCTGCTGTAACTTCAGTCTCATCATCAACTGCCAGTTCGAAAGGGGTGACAGGTAAGGGCTGATCAANNGCAATATCAGCGGCTGGTATTACCAGCGAATAAGGCTCAGTTGAGCCACCATCATCATTTGTGTGTTTATCGGGTGTGGCAATACTTACATCGAAATACATACGCAGCTTCTCGGGCTGGTTCTTGTAATTAGCGGCAATAACAAGCAAATTGTGGAAAGCAAGGTTTGAAACAATTTCAAGGTTATCGTCCCAGGCAGAACGGGTACTGCCAGTGCTTTCCTTTTTCTGTTGCTGGCGGTCGCGGGCAGTTCTGTAGGCATCGCGTAATGCTATAAAAGTATGTTCGGGGTCTTCGCCAATTTTATCGCTATGGTTGCCACAGGCTGAAATAACTACAGCAAAAAGGTTTTCAATATTGGCATTTGTAATGTGGTTGTACGCACTTTTTCCCTGTGGGAAAAATTCGTGATACTCAACAGAATCTTTTGGAAACTGAATCAATACCAGGGGTTCAAGTTTAGTAATTTCATTTTTAAAAGTCTCCTTAATATTGTCAACTGTCATAGTTTCAGAACCCTGCTGTGCAAGGTTCACAGCGGTGCCTGTTTTGCTTTCGGCAAGTCGGCCAAGAGCGGGAGTGAAAGCTTCAAGCAGTTCGGCAAAGGGAGCTCCATCTGCAACTGCCTGGGTAAGTCTGTTTTTGTGGTCGTTGAAGAAATCAACGATTTTGTCCCTCCCTACCCTATAGGTGTTGAAAGGAGAAACGGCATAAGCCTCTAATCTTTTCATGTTACTGATAATGTTTGATTAATAAAATAGTGGATTATAAAACTGTTGTATTGTAATAATCACTATAGATAACACATAATGATTCATTTTATTTTATGACCCTAACAAATTTTGTGAATTTTTTTTTGCTCATCCCATCAAACCAAAATAAACTTTATATAATTTTCTGAATAGCAATATTATTAGCAATCTAATTGCTCTTCAATTTTTGTATTGGCTGGGTATGTTATACCAGTAATGCATTATATGATTATACCTGGTTGAGCAACTTATGCTTAAATTATTTATAAAGTTCGGGCATAGTAAGGTCGGTAAAGCTGCCAATATATACTTTTGTATGGCGACCATTGCAGCTTTGCAGTAATGTCCGTACAATTGTATGGCGACCATTGCTGCTTTGCAGCAGTGCCCGTACAATTGTATGGTGGTCATTGCAACTTTGCAGTAGTGCCCGTACAATTGTATGATAGCCATTGCAGCTTTGCAATAGTGCCCGTACAATTGAATGGTGGTCATTGCAGCTTTGCAGTAGTACCCGTACAATTGTATGATAGCCATTGCAGCTTTGCAGTAGTGCCTGTACAATTGTATGACGGCCATTGCAGGTTTGCAGTAGTGCCTGTACATTTGTATGGTAGCCATTGCAGACTTGGAAATCTCCTGACATATTCTACGTAATTACCCACAATTTGGTCTTTATTAATAAAATGGTCAATTGATAGTTTGAATAATAAAAACTTCATTATTTTAGCTGTGTAAATATCCAGTACAAAAGGCGAAATTCTTTTATTTACAAGTTGGAAGTAAATACAGTCCTGTGTTTAAGCATTTGATAACTAATAATAAATAATGCTGAAAATGATGTGACTCAAAATATAAATTGGTAAAATTGGAGTATGTAGTTGGTTGTTGACTAATTAAGAAAACCAATATCGCGGATAAAAAGTTGAGTTGCGCTGATTGTGGGATTATAGGGGTTTACCATACTAACCTGTGCAATCCTCATCCTGAATAGGAACTAAGTAGAGATACCTCAACGATATCCAACTTCCTAAACTAGGAAATCCAACAATCACAAGAGGAAAACTTCAATTTACGAATAGTGGACTAAACAAAGTTCATTCATTTATTAAAATATTCTGGCTGTGTGAATGGGATACTATAAGTACCTATTAGCTTATGGCTTTGTTGTTCAAATAATGTGCAATTTCTCCCCAAAATATAAAAAAATCGAGGAGAATAAGGAGAAAAGTTATTGAACAACACTAACACAACAATGAAAAGCAATTTGTCAATTATCACATTTCTTAATTCACAATGCAAAGATGACAACTAGTCAATTATATAATGAATTAGTCCTTTGTGGGCACAATCTGTTTCTAAATTCAATGAATGATGTAAGAAAGTGGTTTGCTGAAAGAAATATCTATTGTTACATAAGTTATAATGATGAAAAACTTTGGCAGTACCATGATATTTTTTCTTATGATAAATTTATTAATCAAAGTTATCAAGAAACAATCAGAAGAATAAGAAACCCAAAAACTTATGGTATAATAGTTTTTAATCAAGATTTATTTAATATTCCCAACTATATTGAACCGAGTGTATTTGCTTCGATTGCAATAGCTATGACTCAAGGGAAAAAAGTATATTTAGTATATGACTATCCTGAATTATACGAAAAAGAGCTCAAAAGTTGGAACTGTATAATGACTAATGGGGATATTAATTTAATATATCGAGAAATTAAAAAGAAGATTATTATGGATGAAATGCAGTTAAAATTATTTTGATTATGATATTTGACAATTCATTTCTACATTTTTTCGATTCTACCTTCGTCGAAGAACGGCTAAATAGAATACATAGAATGGCTTTAAAGGAAATGGAAAGTGCATTGATTATGTCATTCCTTTTTTCAAAGAGATCGCTCATACCTTTAACTTCCTTCATAGAATCTCCATTCTGTAAGGTAATTCTCGAAAAATACAGACCATTATTCAACTTTGGTATAATTTGTTTTGTTGGCGGCGATACTACTTTAAGTGAATATATTGAAAGCAAAATGAGTCAATATCCTAAAGGCACTAATCTTGGGAAAACTTACAGACAATTTTCAATGAAGAAACATATACTACCTTATAAAGAAAAAAAAGGCAGTAGTACGCAACATATTAGAAATGAATGGCATTCTAAACTGAAAGATTTTGATGAAATCATTAGAATATTCAACCCTTACTTTTCCCAGAAGAAAATTGATAAACTTTCAAAAAGTTGGGAAATGATACCAGAGAAACTAAATGGAAAAGCTTTTATTGTTAGTCACGTAATACCATTATTAGACAAAAGTATTGATAGAAATATTAATGTTAAGAATCATTTACATAGAATAATAAATCATGCCTATTTCAATCATTACATTCAAACATTAGAATCCGCGGTAATTACTGATTTAGTATATTTGGACTCTGAAGAGGTTAATTCTTTGGCTATAAATGCCATTTCTTACCGTACTATTATGGAGATTCTACTTGGCAATCCTTCTAAGTATAAACACCTACTCAACCATGAAGTAGATTCTATTATTCAAAATAGGCAAAGTGAGCTAATTAATGAAATTTATTACGATTCCCTTCTTCGAAAAAGAAAACAATCTGAAATACTAATCAATTTACACAAAACAAATGCGATGATAATTACGAATGAAACTACAATTGGTATAATTACAGCTCTCCCGGTAGAATTTACAGCTATGCGCCTTATGTTAATAGATGAAAAAGACCCTCCCAAAATAATTGAGGATCCAAATGACTATAAGATGGGATATATAAAAACACAACGTGGAGAAAATGTTAAAATTATTTTAGCAATGGCAAAGGAAATTGGCACTAACCAAGCTGCTAATGTGACGACAAACCTAATTAGATCTTATCCTGAAGTTAAACAAATAATAATGGTGGGTATTGCAGGTGGCACGCCTAATATAGAAAAACCTGAAGAACATGTACGACTTGGGGATATTGTTGTTATTGATAACGAGGGCTTAATTCAATATGATAATTTAAAAATTGATTCAAAGACAATTAAGATTAGAGACAAGTCTGCAAAACCATCGGCACTGTTTATTGGAAGAACAAGGATGGCATTAAGTGAGATTTTTTTGGGTAAAGAACTTTGGCTTGATTATATTTCGGAAGCAAGTAAGAGAGTACATAATGGGCTAAGGCCTGATGCATCATCAGACATTTTGAGAATTAATGGAGAAAATGTTGAACATCCTTTAGTTGCAGGGCGTAATCCTGACTTGCCCAAGGTTCATATTGGGAAGATTGGGTGCTCAAATACACTCCTCAAAAATGAAAATATAAGAAATATTCTACGTGACGAACATGGGGTAAAGGCCATAGAAATGGAATCTAGTGGAGTGGCAGATGGAACTTGGTCTTGTTCTAAAGACTATTTTGTTGTCCGCGGAATTGTTGATTATTGCAATGATGATAAAAGTGATAAATGGCATCAATATTCCGCTATTTCTGCTGCTGCTTTTACCAAATGGCTTATTGAAAGTATTTAAATCAAGCACTATGATAATAATTATTGGAAGCAGAAAGTTTTCGCGAGAAATTAAAAATCTCTGCAAATACATTAATAATAAGGGCATTCCATGTGAATGCCCTCCATTCTATGATTTTGATTCGCGTGATGGCTTTTTAAGTGAATGGGCTGGCAAAGGGCTAGTATATGACCATCTTTTTAAAATAAATCGTGCACGATTATGCATTTTATATAATCCAAACGGTTATATTGGAATCAATACAGCAATGGAAGTGGGGTATATAATTCAGCAAAACAAAAAAATAATTTCCTTATTTGATTCAAACGAGTACTGTATTAATTTATTTATATTTGAAGTGATTAATTCAGAAAAAGAACAGGTAATATTTAATACGTTAAAAAAGTATTTACACTAAATGGGAACAAATAACTTCTGGACAGACAAATTTGAAATTTGGGATAGTTTTGTAAGAGAAGATTATATTAGAAATAATGTGATTTTACCTCACCTGATAAATTATATAAACTCAAATCATAAAAAAATTCATCATCTTGCTGATATTGGTTGCGGAACTGGTTATATCCCTTATAGAATCATTAGTTCCGCTATTAATATACAGACTTTTAACTGCTTAGACATTGATGAAAAAGTAATTACATTCGCAAATCAAAAATATTATAACTCAAAATTAGAATTTATAGTTCATGATTTATTCAAAATACTACCTATTAATAACTTAGACTTTATATACTCAATTTTTACTCTTTTAGAATTTAAATTAACAGATGAGTTATGCTATAATATATTTAACGCAATTGCCTATGAAGGCCAGCTACTTATTTACATACCTGATTTCCTGATTGATATTCTTAAAAACATTAACTCATATAATACTGAAACATATATAGACGGCTGTCTTTCAACAAAAAAAATTGATAAGAAAACAAAAATTGAATACCCTTTTTATATGAATAGAATAGAGTTTATAATTCACGCGTTCATAAAAGTTGGATTTAGTTTAAATTCGCTTGAAATATTAGACTTTGTTGATTCAAATGAAAAAAATAGAATCTTTTCTTTGCTTTTTGTCAAGCCTCCCCAAAAAAAATCCCCGGCTCTTAAAAACCAGGGATTTTAATAAAAACAGGAAAGTATTATTTGGCGTATTTGAAATCTTTACCCAAATAGCGTGCTGAAGTGCCAAGAATCTCTTCGATACGAAGCAGTTGGTTGTACTTGGCTATACGGTCGGTGCGGCTGGCTGATCCGGTTTTAATAAGGCCGGTGTTCAGTGCCACAGAAAGATCGGCAATGGTTGTATCTTCGGTTTCTCCCGAGCGGTGGCTCATTACAGCGGTATATCCATTGCGGTAAGCCAGGTTAACGGCATCAATGGTTTCGGTAAGGCTACCAATCTGGTTAACTTTAACCAGAATCGAATTACCAACACCTTTATCAATACCCATCTGCAGGCGCTTCGAATTGGTTACAAACAAATCGTCGCCAACCAACTGAATTTTCTTACCCATCACATCGGTCATCTTCTTCCAGCCATCCCAATCGTCTTCGGCCATACCGTCTTCAATAGAGATAATAGGATATTTATCAACCCAGGTTTTCCAGTAGTCAACCATTTGCGAAGGAGTAAGCTTATCCCCTGTAGATTTGTGCAGATGATAAACATTTTCATCCGTAAGGAAATACTCTGATGACGCAGGGTCAAGAGCCAGGAAAATATCAACACCGGGTTTGTAACCGGCTTTCTCAATTGCCTGAAGGATAACGGTTACCGCCTCTTCGTTCGATTTAAGGTTAGGTGCAAAACCACCTTCATCACCAACGTTGGTAGAGTAGCCGGCTTTTTTCAGAACCGATTTCAGGTTGTGGAAAACCTCAGCACCCATGCGCAATGCTTCAGAGAAATTGGGAGCGCCAACCGGCATAATCATAAACTCCTGAAAATCTATAGCATTATCGGCATGTGATCCACCATTGATAATATTCATCATGGGGATTGGTAGGGTGTTGGCATTTACACCGCCAACATAACGGAACAAGAACTGACCCGATTCCTGTGCAGCAGCATTGGCAACAGCCAGCGAAACACCAAGAATGGCATTAGCGCCGAGGTTTGCTTTATTGGGTGTGCCATCAAGTTCGATCATACGCTGATCAATCTCGTTCTGTTCCGAAACAAGGTAGCCTTTCAACTCTTCGGCCAGTACCTTATTCACATTCTGAACGGCTTTCAGCACACTTTTTCCGAGATAGTAATCTTTATCNNGGATTTCCGCGAGAATCAAGTATCTGGCGGGCAAAAATATTAGCTATTGAGCTCATCTGTAAAATTTATTAAATTAGTTTAACTTAGTTTTTCAAAAATTGTTGTCAGGCGAAAGTTCCAGATATCATTCTAAATAGTTGATATTGCTGCTCATTTACAACAGTTGTAGTACAGCATTCTACTTTTACAATTGAGCCACCAAAACACTAAATCACAAAAGAACACAAATTTAATTTATTCATTTTGTGTATCTTGGAGTCTTCGTGATTTTGTGGCAAGAAATTTTCCGATTTCTACCAGACAATAGTGGTTTTCAAATTAAAAACCTGATAACAAACAAAATGAGGACAAAGTAATAAGATACTTTATCCTCATTAAGTTAATCATATCGGTTTTACTCTTTGTTGTCAGTTGCTTCAGCAGTTGGTTCTTCTTTTACATCCTCAACAACCGGAGCTTCCGGGGCTTTTTCTACCGGTTTGGCAGGGGCATCAGCAGCAGCTTTGGCTTTTGTGGTGCGGCTACGACGGGTAGTTTTTGCTTTTGGTGCTTCTTTAGCTGCGAGCATGTTTTCGTTGAAATCTACCAACTCCATCATACACATTTCGGCATTATCGCCAAGACGGTTACCTGTTTTCAGGATGCGTGTGTAACCACCGGGGCGGCTTGCAACCTTAACAGATACTTCCCTGAACAATACAGTAACGGCTTCTTTATTCTGTAGGTAGCTGAATACCATCCTGCGCGAATGAGTTGAGTCGTCTTTCGAGCGGGTAATAAGGGGCTCAACATAACTTCTCAATGCCTTGGCTTTTGCCAGTGTGGTATTGATACGCTTATGAAGTATCAGCGAAGAAGCCATGTTCGACAGCATCGCCTTACGGTGTGCGCTTGTCCTGCTAAGATGGTTGACTTTCTTTCCGTGTCTCATTTCAATTAATCCTTATCAAGTTTATATTTTGCAATGTTCATTCCAAATTCCAGGCTTTTCGACTTCACCAGTTCTTCGAGCTCGGTGAGCGACTTCTTACCGAAGTTGCGGAATTTTAAAAGATCATTTTTATTGTACGATACCAGTTCACCGAGGGTTTCTACATCAGCAGCCTTGAGGCAGTTGAGTGCGCGAACCGAGAGGTCCATATCAACCAGTTTGGTTTTAAGCAACTGGCGGATGTGTAACGATGTTTCGTCAAACTCTTCAGCAACAGCTTTCTCTTCGGTATCAATGGTAATTTTCTCGTCTGAGAACAACATAAAATGGTGAATGAGAATGCGGGCTGCCTCTTTAAGGGCCTCTTTCGGCTGAATAGATCCGTCGCTAACGATATCAAGAATCAGTTTCTCGTAGTCGGTTTTCTGCTCAACGCGGAAATTCTCGATGGTATATTTTACGTTTTTAATCGGGGTGTGGATTGAATCAATAGCGATGGTTCCCAGCGGGGCACCAACCACTTTGTTTTCTTCAGCCGGAACATAACCGCGACCTTTGTCAATGGTAAGGTCAATGGTTAATTTAACCGAAGGCTCCATGTGGCAGATACTTACTTCAGGGTTTAACACCTGAAATACCGATAAAAACTTATTGATATCACCTGCCGAAAATACATCCTGACCCGAGATAACGAGGTGAACACGCTCGCTGGTTTCGCTGTCGAGAAGACGTTTGAAACGTATTTTTTTCAGGTTCAGGATAATATCGGTAACATCTTCAACCACGCCTTTAATCGAAGAGAATTCCATATCAACGCCTTCAATTTTCAAAGAAGTAATTGCGAATCCTTCAAGCGATGAAAGGAGTATTCTCCTGAGTGCATTGCCGATTGTAATTCCGAAACCCGGTTCAAGAGGCCTGAATTCAAAAGTGCCTTTCGAATCATCAGCTTCGATCATTATAACCTTTTCAGGCTTTTGAAATGCTAATATTGCCATATTTTCTTCCTCTTGTGTAATGAATTTGTTGACCAATAAAACCGTTACTTCGAATACAACTCGACGATGAGCTGCTCTTTGATATTTTCAGGAATATCTTCACGGGTAGGAAGACTAACCAATTTCCCTTTCATGAGGGTGCTATCCCACTCAAGCCATGGATAGGTATTGCGTTTTGCAGCCAAAGCTTCCTGAATCACCTCAAGTGATTTCGATTTTTCGCGGACAGCAATAACATCACCCAGCTTTACTTCGTAAGAAGGAACATTGACAACACTTCCGTTAACGGTAATGTGACGATGTGAAACAAGCTGACGGGCGCCATTACGCGAAGGAGCAATACCAAGGCGGAATACCATGTTGTCGAGTCTCGATTCGATAAGCTGTAGCAGTACCTCACCGGTAATACCTTTTTTACGGGTTGCTTTATGGAAAACATTCTTAAACTGCTTCTCGAGAATGCCATAAGTATATTTGGCTTTCTGCTTTTCCTGAAGCTGAATTCCGTATTCTGAAAGCTTTTTACGCCTTTTCGAATTTCCGTGCATACCCGGACCGTAGTTTTTCTTTTCGAAATACTTATCGGGACCGTAAATCGGATCTTTGAACTTGCGTGCAATTTTGGTTTTTGGACCTATGTACCTGGCCATAATTACTTGTTATTTTATGATCATTTTGTTTTTCTGTCAGAAGCCGTGCCACGGAAACAACAAACATCCTGTGAAAGAATATCCGGGGCAAAGACAACCGGGTAATTAAACCCTTCTTCTTTTTGGAGGACGGCAACCATTGTGTGGCAATGGAGTAACATCCATAATTTCAGTAACTTCAATACCTGAAGCGTGGATGGTACGGATTGCTGATTCCCTGCCCGAGCCTGGTCCTTTTACAAAGACTTTTACTTTGCGCAGGCCCATATCATAAGCCACTTTCGCACAATCGGTAGCAGCCATCTGGGCAGCATACGGAGTGTTTTTCTTCGATCCCCTGAAGCCCATTTTACCGGCCGATGCCCAACTGATAACCTGTCCGGCATTGTTGGTAAGGGAAATAATGATATTGTTGAACGAAGCGGTTACGTATGCACGTCCGATGGGATCAACTTTAACAATTTTCTTCTTTGATGTTTTAGCAGTTTTTGCCATAACAATTATTTTTCTCCAATTCGTTTGTTTTTACTACAGGGTTAAGCTATTTCTTAACCTTTAGTTGCTTTCTTTTTGTTGGCAACAGTTTTCTTCTTCCCTTTACGGGTACGGGCATTGTTTTTAGTACTCTGTCCGCGAAGTGGTAAACCAAGACGATGCCTGATTCCACGGTAGCAACCAATATCCATCAGTCGCTTGATGTTAGTCTGAACTTCGCTGCGAAGGGCTCCCTCTACTTTAATCTGATCGCCAATGATAGTACGAATCGCGTTCTGCTCATCATCGTCCCAGTCCTGAACTTTTTTATTAAAATCCACACCGGCAGTTTTCAGAATCATCTGCGCAGTACTGCGTCCGATGCCGTAAATATAGGTCAGTCCTATTTCGCCTCTTTTGTTTTTGGGTAAGTCAATACCAGCAATACGTGCCATATTGTTTTATTATTTGAAGTTAATTCAATTATCCTTGCCTTTGTTTAAATTTCGGGTTCTTCTTGTTGATAATGTACAAGCGCCCCTTCCTTCTGACGATTTTACAGTCAGGTGTTCTCTTCTTGACAGATGCTCTTACTTTCATTTTCCAGGATTGTTTGTTTATTTGTATCTGAAAATTATTCTTCCTTTTGTCAGGTCGTAGGGCGACATTTCAAGTTTTACCTTGTCTCCGGGTAGAATCTTGATGTAGTGCATCCTCATTTTACCCGAAATATGAGCAATAATGATGTGCCCGTTCTCAAGTTCAACACGAAACATTGCGTTACCCAATGATTCGGTAACGGTTCCGTCCTGTTCTATCGAAATTTGCTTCGCCATTTATTATTTTGTTATGTGTTTGTTTTCAGTACTTCTTCAATTTCATCGAAAGAAGATAGAATTTCGGTTTCCCCTGCTTTAATTGCAATCGCGTGTTCGTAATGGGCAGAGGGCTTACGATCAGCTGTTCTGATTGTCCAACCGTCTTTCTCCTGCACCACCGAGCGAACCCCGAGATTGATCATTGGCTCAATGCAGATAACCATTCCTGGCTGAAGCATGGTGCCTACTCCCCTTTTCCCATAATTGGGAACTTCAGGTTTCTCGTGAAGATGTCGGCCAAGTCCATGTCCAACCAGATCGCGAACCACCGAATAACCAAAACCTTCAACGTATGTTTGAATTTCGTATCCGATATCGCCTACCCGTTTCCCGGCTTTAGCAGCATCAATTCCCTTGTAGAGCGATTCTTTGGTACGTTCCATCAGCAGTCTGACTTCTTCGCTGACTTCGCCAACTGCAAAAGAGTAAGCTGAGTCACCATAAAATCCATTCATAATCACGCCGCAATCAACCGAAACAAGATCTCCATCACGCAATTCCAGTTTCCCCGGAATTCCATGAACAACCACATCGTTTACCGATACACAAAGGGTGCCGGGAAATCCGCCATAACCTTTGAACCCGGGAACCGCTTTGTGGTCGCGGATAAATGTTTCTGCGATCTTGTCAAGCTCTCCGGTTGTGACACCGGGTTTAATATGCCTGGCAATTTCGGCTAGGGTTTTACCAACAAGTAAAGAACTTAACCTTATTAATTCTATTTCTTCTTCAGTTTTGTAATGGATCATTCTACTGAATTCAAACCAGTAACTGCTGAATTATCCCATACTTATTGATGAACGCCCTTTGATACGTCCTGACTTGGTCAGTCCGTCATAGTGCCTCATCAACAGATGGCTTTCAATTTGTTGCAAAGTATCGAGCACAACACCCACGAGAATCAGCAGTGAAGTTCCTCCGAAAAAGTGGGAGAACTGAGTTGATACCCCTATATGACCAACAATTGCAGGCATTATTGCTACAAAAGCCAGAAACATAGAGCCGGGCAATGTAATACGCGACATTATCTGATCGATAAACTCAGCTGTTCGTTTGCCGGGTTTAACACCAGGAATAAAACCATTGTTCTTCTTCATATCCTCAGCCATCTGATTAGGGTTAATCGTAATAGCAGTATAAAAATAGGTGAAGACAATGATCAGTAAAGCGAATACAAAGTTATACCAAAAACCCTGTATATTCGTAAAAGCGGCAGCAAAACCCGAAAGTGCTTCAGATGATGCAAAGCCGGCCAGTGTCAAAGGCAGAAACATAATTGCCTGTGCAAAGATGATCGGCATAACACCAGCAGCATTTACTTTCAGCGGAATGTATTGACGTACACCACCATATTGTTTGTTGCCGACAATGCGTTTTGCATACTGCACAGGAATTTTCCTGGTCCCCTGAACAAGCAGGATACTCAACAAAATTACTCCTATCAGTACAGCGAGTTCAACAATAAATATTACCAGACCACCACCTTTCTGCTCCATACGCGAAACGAGTTCACCAAAGAGTGCAAAAGGAAGGCGTGCAATAATACCGATCATAATGATCAGGGAGATACCGTTACCAATTCCTTTATCTGTAATTTTTTCGCCAAGCCACATTACAAATAGCGTACCGGAAATCAGGATGATGACCGACGACACCCAGAAGAAAGTGGATGGAACAGTTACTGCAGGATCAAACGGCGTAATAGCCTGTGCCGGAAGCTGTGAAACCAGGTTGGCAATATAGCCGGGAGCCTGGAAACCAGTTATCAGTACAGTCAGATAGCGGGTAATCTGGTTGATCTTCTTACGACCGCTTTCGCCTTCTTTCTGAAGTTTCTGGAAGTAAGGAATGGCCATACCAAGCAACTGCACCACAATAGATGCAGAAATGTAAGGCATAATTCCCAATGCGAAGATTGAAGCATTGGAGAAAGCACCGCCCGAAAACATATTAAGCAGGCCAAGTAATCCGCCACTGGTCTGATTTTGCAGATTGGCCAGTTGGTTTGGATCAACACCCGGAAGCACAACATAAGATCCGAGTCGGTAGAGCATCACGATACCAATGGTGTACATGATGCGTTTCCGCAATTCTTCAATCTTATAAATGTTCCGTATTGTCTGTATTAGTCTTTTCATCTAAAGTCTAGATTTTGATTGCCTGACCACCATTTGATTCAATTGCTTTAGCAGCAGAAGCTGAAAAAGCGTGAGCTTTTACATCAACTTTGGCAGTAAGTTCGCCACGGCCGAGTATTTTGATCCTGTCGTTTTTTGAAGCAATACCGTTTCCAACCAGGAAATCAATATCAATTACTTCAACATTTTTGGAAGAAGCAAGCAGTTGGATTACATCGAGATTAATACTCCGATACTCCACCCGGTTAATATTGGTAAATCCAAATTTTGGCAGGCGCCTGTAAATTGGCATCTGGCCTCCTTCAAAACCAAACCTCCGGCTATAGCCTGAGCGTGATTTCTGGCCTTTATGACCACGGGTAGCAGTTCCGCCTCCGCCTGATCCTTGTCCGCGGGCAATTCTTTTACTATTTTTAGTAGCGCCCTTAGCCGGTTTAAGATTACTTAAATCCATAATGTCTTTCCGATTAACGTTGTATATTAATTAGATTTCTTCAACTTTCAGCAGGTGATTGAGCTTAGCAATCATACCTTCAATCTGCGGGGTTGCAACCACTTCAATCGGGCGGCCCACTTTTGCAATTCCCAGGGCTTTCAATGTCCGTTTCTGACGTTCGGGCTGATTGATTCCGCTCCTTATCTGTGTTACTTTCAGTTTTTTCATCTTGCTATTTTTTAACGGTTGTAAATTAGCCGTTGAATACCTTGTTTAGATCAACTCCGCGCAACTGGGCAATGGTATAAGCATCACGCATATTAACCAAAGCATCTATGGTAGCCTTAACAACACTGTGAGGGTTTGACGAGCCTTTTGATTTGGCAAGAACGTCTTTTACACCAACACTCTCAAGTACAGCACGCATAGCACCACCGGCGATAACTCCGGTTCCGGCTGATGCCGGCTTCAGAAACACCAGTGCTCCGCCATATTTGCCAAGCTGTTCGTGAGGAATAGTGCCTTTAAGTACAGGTACTTTTACCAGGTTTTTCTTTGCATCGTCAACTCCTTTGGCGATAGCAGCGGTAACTTCCTTAGCCTTGCCAAGTCCGTAGCCAACTACACCATTTTCGTTTCCAACTACAACAATAGCCGAAAAACTGAAGGTACGACCCCCTTTGGTAACTTTTGTAACCCTATTAATGCTTACCAGTCTGTCTTTGAATTCAATCTCGCTGGATTTAACTCTTTTTATGTTTGCTGTTGCCATTTCCTTTAAAATTTGAGGCCTCCTGCCCTTGCAGCTTCTGCCAGGGATTTGATTCTACCATGATATAAGTACCCGTTGCGATCAAAAACCACTTCGGCAATTCCTGCTTCAAGGGCACGTTTGGCTATAAGCTGGCCAACCAGTTTAGCCTGTTCAATTTTAGCACTTGGAGTTCCTGCAACTTCAGGAACGCGTGACGATGCAGAAACAAGAGTTTTACCATCCAGGTCGTTGATAATCTGGGCATAAATCTGTTTATTGCTTCTGAATACGGTCAACCTTGGCTGCTCGGGAGAACCGGTAACTACTTTCCGGATTCTGAGTTTGATCCTGTGCCTTCTGTATTCTTTTCTGTTCTTAATAGCCATCCTTACTTAGGAATTAACCCGGCTTAACCGGGATTGGTTTATGTTAAATGTTATTTGTCAGATGCTGATTTACCGGCTTTCTTCTTAACAACTTCGCCCATAAAGCGGATACCTTTACCTTTATAAGGCTCTGGTTTGCGCAACGAACGAATCTTGGAAGCAACCTGGCCTATAAGCTGTTTGTCGTATGACTTAAGCGTAATAGTCGGATTTTTTCCCCTTTCGGCGGCAGTTTCTACGCTTACCTCGGCTGGCATTTCGAAGAAAATGCTGTGCGAATATCCAAGCGCAAGTTCCAGCAGATTGCCGGTAGCTGTAGCTTTATAACCTACCCCAACCAACTCCTGAACAACGGTAAAACCTTCTGAAACACCCTGTATCATATTGGCTAACAACGAACGGTAAAGTCCGTGTTTTGATCTGACATCCTGGGTTTCATCTGCTCTTTGAACCAACAGTTCAGATCCTTCAACCTTCATGGTTATATTGGGGTCCACCTGCTGAGTAAGTGCCCCGAGTTTTCCTTTGACGGTTACCAGATTTGTTTCCGAAACCGAAATTTGAACTCCGGCAGGGATAACAATCGGCATTTTTCCTATTCTCGACATCGTTGTAGATCTCCTTTAATTAGTGGATGTAACATAATACTTCACCACCGATCTGAAGGTTTCTTGCCTCCTTATCAGTCATAAGGCCTTTGTTGGTTGAGAGTATCGCAATACCCAAACCATTCAGTACCCTTGGAAGTTCGTCGGCACCAACATAGCGGCGCAAACCGGGTTTACTTATCCTCTCAAGACTTCTGATTGCTGAAATTTTTGAAATCGGATGATATTTCAACGCGATTTTAATAGTTCCCGGAATAGTCTCATCCTCAAATTTGTAGTTGAGAATATATCCCTTATCAAACAAAATCTTGGTCATTTCCTTCTTCAATGTTGAAGTAGGAATCTCGACGATCCGGTGGTTTGCCATCACGGCGTTCCTGATACGTGTCAGGTAATCTGCAATAGGATCTGTTACCATTTTATCCTTTTGATATTATGATTAATTTCTGTTATTTACTTACCAACTGGCTTTTTTCACACCTGGAATTAAACCATCCAATGCCATGAAACGGAAGTTTATACGCGAAACTCCAAACTGACGCATGTATCCTTTGGGACGTCCAGTTAATTTACAACGGTTGTGCAAACGTACCGGTGATGCATTTTTCGGCAGTTTCTGCAATCCGATATAATCTCCGGAAGCTTTAAGTTCTGCACGTTTGGCTGCGTATTTTGCAACAAGGCGTTCTCTTTTGCGCTCTCTTGCTTTGATTGATTCCTTTGCCATATCGTTTATTTCTGATTTTTGAATGGTAAACCAAATTCCTTTAACAATGCCAGACACTCTTTGTCGGTGCGGGCTGTGGTTACGAATGTAATATCCATACCGTTGATCTTTACGATTTTATCTATCAAGATCTCAGGAAAGATAATCTGTTCGGTAACACCAAGGGTGTAATTTCCACGGCCATCGAAACCTTTTTCATTGATTCCGCGGAAATCTCTTACACGTGGAATAGCAACCGAAACAAGCCTGTCGAGGAATTCGTACATTGTATTTCCCCTTAAGGTTACGCGCACGCCGATCGGCATACCTTTACGCAACTTAAAGTTTGAAATGTCTTTTTTTGATTTGGTGGCTACAGCTTTCTGACCGGTGATGGCGCTAAGCTCGGTAACTCCAACGTCAATGAGTTTTTTATCGGCAATAGCCGTTCCTAAACCCTGGTTTACACTGATTTTCATCAGCCTGGGAACCTGCATCACAGTTGTATAATTAAACTGTTTTGTCAGAGCCGGAATTATCTCCTTGGCGTATTTATCTTTTAAGCGTGGTGAATAGTTCATTACTTGATTACCTCCCCAGACTTTTTGGAAAAACGTACTGATTTATTGGTTTTGCTGTCGAGCTTACGACCAACGCGGGTCGGCTTTCCAGTATTGTCAACTACCATAAGGTTCGAGATGTGTATTCCCGCTTCTTTCTTAACAATACCACCCTGAGCGTTCTGAGCGTTGGGCTTTGTATGTTTTGAAACCAGGTTTACCCCTTCAACAATGGCACGCTGTTTTACAACATCAAGTTCGAGAACTTTGCCTTGCTTACCTTTTGAGTCACCGGCTATAACCTTCACGGTGTCGCCTTTTTTAATATTTAACTTCGTGCTCATAGTTTGTTTTGTCATTTACAGCACCTCTGGTGCCAATGAAACAATCTTCATGTATTGCTTTTCGCGCAGTTCCCTGGCAACAGGCCCGAAGATACGGGTACCGGTCATTTCACCAGCAGCATTCAGCAATACTACAGCATTATCGTCAAACCGGATGTAAGATCCATCGTTGCGACGAATTTCTTTTTTGGTTCTGACAACTACTGCTTTTGCAACAGTACCTTTTTTAATGTTTCCCGAAGGAAGGGCATTTTTAACGGTCACAACGATTTTATCGCCGATTGAGGCATATTTTTTTCGTGTTCCGCCCAGTACCCGGATGCACAGAACTTCTTTAGCTCCGCTGTTGTCAGCAACCGTAAGTCGTGATTCCTGTTGTATCATAATTACTTAGCTCTTTCAATGATTTCGACTAATCTCCAGCATTTATTTTTGCTCAGTGGCCTTGTTTCGGCAATGCGAACAGTGTCACCGATATTGCAGTCGTCGTTTTCGTCGTGAGCTGCAAATTTGGAGGATTTCTTCACAAACTTTCCGTATTTGGGATGTTTCTCGCGGCGCTCAACCTGAACGACGATAGATTTCTGCATTTTATTGCTGACAACTACCCCAATTCTTTCTTTTCTCAGATTTCTGGTTTCCATAGCTTCTCCGGTTATTCTTTGTTGACGGCGGCTGAGACCTGTGCAGCATCTTTCAATTGGCGTGAGCGCAATTCAGTTATCATGCGTGCAATGGTTCTGCGATAGGTTTTGATTTTATTGGGGTTCTCAAGAGGCGAAACAGCATGGTTAAGCTTGAGCTTGGTGAGCTGTTTGGTTTCTTCGTCGAGCCGTTCCTTAAGTTCGGCCGTTGAGAGCTCTCTAATGACTTCTTGTTTCATCGTTCGTTATATTTCTTCTTCAACGTAATCTCTTCTTACCACAAACCTGGTAGCAACAGGTAATTTCTGAGCTGCAAGCCTGAGGGCTTCTTTTGCCACTTCCATGGGTACGCCTTCGGCTTCGAAGAGCATACGGCCTGGGCTGATACGGGCTACAAAATATTCGGGNNTGCCTTCCGGTGATCCAGGCTTCTTCCAGGGTTTTGATGCCGAATGAACCAAATGAAAGTTCTGCTCCACGCTTGGTGTTGCCTTTCATTTTGCCTTTCTGCATTTTCCTGTACTTGGTTTTCTTTGGCTGTAACATTATTATCGGATATTGATCGTGTTGTTGTTACTCAGTTTTCTGAATTCTTACTTCTTGGGACCTCTGTTGGGACGATTTCCACGAGGTGGCCTGTTGCCTGGTCTCTGCGGCATAGATTTTTCGCGTGGGTTTCCGGTTCCCTGAGCTTCCACGTTGGGTGTCAACTCAACTTTTCCAAAAACTTCACCTTTGCAAATCCATACTTTGATACCAATTCTTCCGTAGGTTGTGTGAGCTTCGGCAAGCGCATAGTCAATATCTGCACGCAGTGTGTGAAGCGGAATACGTCCATCCTTTATCAACTCGCGGCGAGCCATTTCGGCTCCGGCCAACCTGCCAGAAATCAGCACTTTAATTCCCTCGGCACCAATACGCATAGTAGAAGCGATTGAGGTTTTAATAGCACGACGGTAAGATATACGGCCTTCAATCTGACGGGCGATTCCATTGGCTACGATCACAGCATCCATCTCCGGACGTTTGATCTCAGAAATATTGATCTGGATTTCCTTTTTGGTAACCTTTTTCAATTCTTCTTTCAGCTTGTCAACTTCCTGACCCCCTTTTCCGATAATAATTCCCGGACGGGCAGTATGGATAGTAACGGTAACCAGTTTAAGGGTGCGCTCGATCACAATTTTCGATACACCGGCTTTTGACAAACGAGCATTCAAATACTTGCGGATATGATCGTCTTCTACCAGCTTCAGCGCAAAATTCTTACCGCCATACCAGTTGGAATCCCATCCTCTGATGATGCCTAGCCTGTTACCTATTGGATTTGTCTTTTGTCCCATTCAACAAATAATTATTTGGTTTTTATAACCTGATTTGCAGTTTCTTTTTCAGTACTAACAGCTCCCCTGTTATCAATAACGAGGGTTACATGGTTCGAACGTTTCTTAATACGGTGTGCACGTCCCTGTGGAGCGGTGCGTATGCGTTTTAGTGAGCGGGCTCCATCAACACCAATCTCTTTTACAAAAAGGCTGGTATCTTCCATGCGGGTGCCTTCGTTTTTGGCCTGCCAGTTGGCAAGGGCCGAAAGTAGCAGCTTATGTAAACGACCGCTGGCTTCCTGTGGCGAATGCTTGAGCACATGCAGTGCCTGTTCCACGTTCATGCCGCGGATCATATCAGCCATAAGGCGCATTTTCCTTGGTGAAGTAGGACAGTTGTTAAGCTTGGCAAACGACACCTGCTTCTTTGCCTCTTTAGTCTGCTCGGCTTTGTTATGTTTCCGTGATCCCATTGGTTATTATTCTTTATTTTTTACCTTTATCTTTACTTCCTGCGTGTCCTCTGAAAATACGGGTAGGAGAAAATTCACCTAATTTGTGACCTACCATGTTTTCAGTAACATACACCGGAATGAACTTGTTCCCGTTGTGGACTGCAATTGTTTGTCCTACAAAATCAGGAGAAATCATAGATGCCCGCGACCAGGTTTTTACAACCACTTTTTTGTTGTTGCTGATAACATCCAGAATTTTCTTTTCCAGTTTATAGTCGATATAAGGACCTTTTTTAAGCGAACGGCTCATGTTAAATGCTGTTTAAGGTTCAATTACTTCTTCCTTCTTTCGATGATATATTTGTTCGAAGCTTTCTTCGGGTAGCGTGTTTTATAACCTTTTGCAGGTAATCCTTTACGCGACCTTGGATGTCCTCCTGAAGATCTTCCTTCACCTCCACCCATCGGGTGATCAACCGGGTTCATAACAACGGCACGTGTGCGGGGCCTGCGGCCAAACCAGCGACTACGACCAGCTTTTCCTGAAACCTCAAGGTTATGTTCGGTATTTGATACAATCCCTATGGTTGCTTTGCATGTCTGCAAAATCATACGTGTTTCACCTGAAGGCAGTTTAATTACGGCAAACTTACCATCGCGCGACATCAACTGTGCATGTGAACCGGCACTGCGGGCCATTTTTGCACCCTGACCAGGCCTTAGTTCAATGTTATGAATTACAGTTCCGAAAGGAATTTCACTCAGGTAAAGTGAATTGCCAATCTCTGGCTGAACACCTTTTCCCGATTCTACTTCCTGTCCAACTTTTAATCCGTTGGGAGCCACAATGTAGCGTTTTTCTCCATCAGCGTAAAACAACAGAGCGATACGGGCTGTACGGTTCGGATCGTATTCAATTGTTTTTACTGTGGCAGGAATGTTTTCCTTATCGCGTTTGAAATCAATAACACGGTATTTCTGTTTGTGACCGCCACCAACTGACCGTATGGTCATTTTTCCTTCACTATTACGTCCCCCGGTTCTCTTCTTGGGCTGTAATAAACTCTTTTCAGGACTGGTGGCAGTTATGTCATCCAGCGCGCTAACAACTTTGAAGCGCTGACTTGATGTGGTCGGTTTGAATTTTTTTAAAGCCATTATCTTTAAATATTGCTATAAAAATCAATTGTTTCACCCTCAGCTAATGTTATGATAGCTTTTTTATATGAATTGCCGCTTCCTTTTACAACTCCGGCTTTTGTGTACCTCGATTTGGTCTTGCCAGCGTAATTCATTGTATTAACCTCTGTAACATCAACTCCGTAGATTTCCTCTACTGCTTTCTTTATCTGCAGCTTGTTTGCTTCCTTCTGCACGATAAAGCCATAACGGTGGAGCTTTTCACCTAAGGCGGTCATCTTTTCCGTAACTAACGGCTTTATTATGATACCCATCGTTTTAATTGTTAATGGTTCTTAATCTCAGCGCTTTGAGCGGTGAATTAGTTCTGAAATGTTTTTTCGATTTCGGCTACTGAGCCCTCGAGAATAACCAGGTTTTTAGCACGTATGATTTCGTATGTATTTAAATCACAAGCCCTTATAACCTTTGCCTGCCTTAGATTTCGGGACGACAAATATACGGCTTTATTGCTTTCGGCAAACACCATAAGTGTCTTTTTTCCTGTAAGTTTAAGGTTTTCGAGTAGTTCAACGAAATTCTTTGTCTTTGGACTTTCATAAGTGAAGTCCTCAACAACAACAATATTTTCAGTTTTTGCTTTGTAACTCAATGCCGAAAGACGTGCAAGCTGCTTCAGTTTTTTGTTCAGCTTAAAGCTATAATCTCTTGGCTGAGGACCAAAAACCCTGGCACCCCCACGCAACAAAGGCGATTTGATGCTACCTGCACGGGCTCCACCTGTACCTTTTTGCTTTTTCAGTTTGCGTGTGCTTCCTGATAAAGTAGATTTCTCCTTAGAGCTGTGGGTTCCCTGACGCTGATTGGCAAGATACTGCTTGGTATCGAGATAAATAGCGTGGTCGTTGGGTTCGATATTGTAAATCGAATCGTTGAGGGTAACTGTCCTTGCAGTTTTCTCCCCTTTTGTGTTATATACTGTTAGCTCCATCGTTCAATAATTACATATGATCCATTAGCGCCTGGTACTGCACCTTTAACCAACAGAAGATTTTTTTCCTTTACGATTTTGATAATCTGAAGGTTGATGGTTTTAATCCTTTTGTTTCCGGTCTGACCTGCCATGCGCATTCCTTTGAATACACGTGATGGCCATGAAGATGCTCCAACTGAACCTGGAGCCCTGAGACGGTTGTGCTGACCGTGGGTAGCACCACCAACCCCGCTGAAACCATGACGGCGAACTACACCCTGAAATCCTTTTCCTTTGGATGTACCAACAACGTCAACAAATTCACCTTCTTCAAAAACATCAATCGATACAATATCGCCGAACTTTTTTTGATGGCCTGCTTCAAAACGCGAAAACTCAACAAGTTTTCTCTTTGGGGTAATCCCGGCTTTGGCAAAGTGACCCATCTCAGCTTTGGTTGTATGTTTCTCTTTCTTTTCACCAAAAGCCAGTTGAATGGCATCGTAACCATCTACCTCTTTAGTCCTCACCTGAGTAACATAGCAAGGGCCGGCTTCAATGACCGTACACGGCAGATTCTTGCCATTGGCATCGTACACGCTGGTCATTCCGATTTTTTTTCCTATAATTCCTGACATTGCAGTATCATGTTAAAATTGATGATTCTTTTCCTTTAGGCTGTTCGTTTCCGATCGCCAGTTCATTGGCAGAAATCAGACTTTGATTTCAACTTCCACGCCACTTGGCAACTCCAGCTTCATCAACGCATCAATAGTTTTGCTGGTTGTGCTGTAGATATCAAGTAAGCGCTTGTACGAACTTAGTTCAAACTGCTCTCTCGATTTCTTGTTGACAAAGGTTGACCTCAACACAGTGAAAATCTTCTTGTTGGTAGGCAGAGGAATTGGGCCGTTAACAACTGCACCGGTCAATTTTACGGTCTTTACGATTTTTTCGGCTGACTTATCAACCAGATTGTGATCGTACGATTTCAGTTTTATTCTGATCCTTTGGCTCACGTTATTTTGTATTTATTGAGTTAGTTTCTTTATTTGACAAGATATCCCTTCAATTTGTAAATCACATCATCGGTAAGCGATTGTGGCAATTCTGCATAGTGCGAAAATTCCATACTCGAAGTACCCCTGCCTGATGTAATAGTGCGAAGACTTGTTACATAGCCAAACATTTCGGCCAATGGCACATGTGCCTTCACTATCTGATAGCGTGGCTTGCTATCAATTCCTTCAACATTTGCCCTGCGCTTATTCAAATCGCTTGTGATATCACCAACATATTCATCAGGAACATTAACTTCCAGTTTCATAATTGGCTCAAGTAAAACATTGCGCCCGGCTTTAACTGATTCCCTGAATCCAACTTTTGCACAAATCTCAAAAGCCAATGGATCAGAGTCAACATTGTGGTATGAACCGTCAATCAGGCGAACTTTCAGACTTTCCATCGAGAAGCCAGCCAATACCCCGTTTTGCATAGCAATGCGGAATCCTTTTTCGATTGCCGGTATATATTCTTTCGGGATGTTGCCACCCTTAACATCATTAATAAACTGAAGTCCTTTAATGCCGTCATCAGCAGGACCGATTTCAAATTCGATATCAGCAAATCTGCCACGACCACCAGTCTGCTTTTTATAAACCTCACGATGGTGAACCGTAGAAACAAGTGCTTCCTTGTAGGCTACCTGTGGATTACCTTTGTTGGTGTCAATTTTAAATTCACGCTTCAGGCGATCAGCAATAATCTCAAGGTGCAATTCACCCATTCCACTGATAATCGTCTGTCCGGTTTCTCCGTCAACCCTAACACTGAAAGTAGGATCTTCTTCGGCCAGTTTATTCAGAGCCAGATCAAGTTTATCCACATCGTCCTGGGTCTTTGGCTCCACAGCAACACTGATAACAGGTTCGGGAAAAACAATAGATTCAAGAACAATAGGATGTTTTTCGTCGCAGAGAGTATCACCTGTTCTAACTTCCTTAAATCCAACCACAGCAACAATATCGCCAGCTTCAACAGAGGTAAGCGGGTTTTGCTTGTTGGCATGCATTTGCATAATGCGTGAGATACGCTCTTTTTTACCGGTTCCGGTATTCAAAACATAACTTCCGGCAGTTAATGAACCGGAATATACTTTTACAAAAGCAAGCCGGCCTACAAAAGGATCAGTCGCAATTTTAAATGCAAGGGCCGCGAAGGGCTTACTGGCATCAGCATGTCTAACTTCCTCCTTCTCGGTATATGGATTGATACCTGAAACAGATTCTACATCTGAAGGATTTGGCAGGTATGAAACGATGGCGTCGAGCAGTGGCTGAACACCTTTGTTTTTAAAAGAGGCACCGCATAAAACAGGAATAATCCGCTGCTCGATTGTAGCTTTACGGATTATATCACGCATTTCAACTGGTGTAATAGAGTTGTGATCGGCCAGAAATTTCTCGAAAAGTTGTTCATTTTCCTCGGCCACGCCTTCAATCAGCTTGAGCCTGTACTCCTCAACAACCTTAAGAAGATCAGCAGGAACCTCACTTTCGGTGAAATTCATTCCCTGCGATTCGTTATCCCAGATAATCGCTTTATTGGTAATCAGATCAACAACACCTGTAAAAGTCTCTTCTTCTCCGATTGGGATCTGGAGAGGAATTGGATTGGCTCCGAGCTTTTCTTTCATTTGGCTGATAACACCAAAGAAATCGGCTCCTGAGCGGTCCATCTTGTTGACGAATGCTATTCTTGGAACGTTATATTTATCGGCCTGTTTCCAGACTGTTTCGCTTTGAGGTTCAACACCACCTACCGCACAGAAAATGGCAACAGCACCGTCGAGTACCCTGAGCGAACGTTCCACTTCAACTGTGAAGTCAACATGGCCAGGCGTATCAATAATATTAATTTTATATTTCTGATCCCTGCAATCCCAGAATACGGTAGTTGCAGCAGATGTGATGGTAATACCACGCTCCTGTTCCTGAATCATCCAGTCCATGGTAGCAGTTCCATCGTGTACTTCACCAATTTTGTAACTAATGCCGGTATAATACAATATCCGCTCCGTTGTCGTGGTTTTACCCGCGTCAATGTGCGCCATAATGCCGATGTTGCGTGTATGTAACAGTTTTTCGGTCATTAAATTATTGTATTGATGCTTTAGTTATTATTTGGTTTGTGAATACTAGAATCTGAAATGCGAGAACGCCTTGTTGGCATCGGCCATACGGTGGGTATCCTCTTTACGTTTGAATGCTGCACCCTCTTCTTTGTATGCTGCCATAATTTCACCGGCGAGTTTTGCGCTCATGGTTTTTTCGTGGCGTTTACGTGCGAAAAGAATCAGATTCTTCATTCCAATTGAGCTTTTGCGGCCCGGGCGGATTTCAGAAGGAATCTGGAAAGTAGCACCACCAATTCGGCGACTGCGAACCTCAACGTTAGGGGTAACATTGTTGAGCCCTTTTTTCCATATCTCAAGTCCGTCTTCGCCCATTTTTTCAGTAACAGTAGCGATGGCTTCGTAAAAAATCTGGAAAGCCAGGTTTTTCTTTCCTGTGTACATGAGGTTATTGACGAATTTGGTTACAAGAACGTCGTTAAACTTCGGGTCAGGAAGGATGATTCTCTTTTTTGGTTTTGATTTCCTCATTGCTTTATACTTTGCTAAGAACTGAATCAGGAATTATTTCTTACCTTTTGCAGGGGCTGCTACTTTGCCACCTTTTGGACGCTTGGTTCCGTATTTTGACCTGCGCTGGTTACGACCATCAACACCAGATGTATCAAGTGCACCGCGGATAATGTGATATCTTACACCAGGAAGGTCTTTAACCCTGCCGCCACGGATCATTACGATCGAGTGCTCCTGAAGGTTGTGGCCTTCGCCCGGAATGTATGCATTCACTTCTTTACCGTTGGTGAGCCTTACCCTGGCTACCTTACGCATGGCAGAGTTTGGTTTCTTGGGCGTAGTAGTATAAACCCTAACGCAAACACCCCTGCGCTGTGGACATGAATCCAATGCAGGAGATTTACTCTTATCGGTCAACTTTTTACGTCCTTTACGAACCAATTGCGAAATTGTAGGCATATTAGAACTTTTAAATTGGTTTTTATACTCGGCTACCCCTTTTTTTAGGGGACTGCAAAAGTACAACTTAATTTTAACTTTACAAGAAGCTGAACAAAAAATAATTACATTCTTATCCTGTGCTTGCCAGAACAGCATTTCCGAGGTGTTTCAATTCATCGGAAAAATCCTTTTCGGATATAAACAATGCTGACCAGGGTAAAATTCTGAAAAATGAAAGGGAGAGAAGATATTGACAGACACGTCGGGCCATCGGCCCAAGACTAAATCAATACCCCGGAATTTTAAGTGTCGGTGCCCTGCGGCTGGCATTGATTGAAACCTATAGTTGTCTAACTTTATCAGGTTTCCCGGATTCGAAAATCTCAGAAAATTTGTGCATTTCAGAAAGTTGCAAAATGATTGCTTCTCTCGAAATGCGGCTGCAAAAGTACAAACTTATTCTACAAGTCCAACTTTTTTATGATCTTTTTTGTGCAAAAATCAATAAAAAACAAAAATGAGCTCCGGTTAGCTCATTTTGAAGCAGTTAAAGAACCAAATCTTCTGATGAAGAATTATGAAACATAATTGGTAAATTCAAACGGTTGTATGCATTGAATTANNTTATATCCTTCCGCACTGGTTTTCAGTTTTGCTCCGCATTTTAATTTGACAAGGTGGGTATCCTTGCCGTAGAGTTCAACCGATAAAATCTCCGTCACATTCACCAGATGGCTTCGGTGAATCCTGATAAAGCCCTTTGGAGCCAGGTGGGTTTCAAAGTACTTCATGGTTTTTTCTTTCAGATGGTTGCCAAGTTCGGAGTAAATCATCACATAATCGTCCTGCGCTTCTATATACCAAATTTTATCAACAGGGATAACGATGATTTTACTGCCCAAGCGGGTTACTACCCGGTCAATTTCCTCGCGGCTATCATCAATCCCCGATTTTAGCTTTTCGATATGCTGTTTCTCTTCCGGTTCTCTGGCATCAAGCCGCTGTCGTGCTCTTTCAAGGGCCTGAAGCAAGCGGGTTTTGGCAAATGGTTTGAGCAGGTAATCAACCGCATTCATCTCGAATGCCTTTATAGCAAACTCGTCATAGGCGGTTGTAAATACGATTTGTGGCGGATCAGGCAATAATTCGAGCAATTCGAAACCGGTTAGTTTTGGCATCTGCACATCAAGAAATATCAGATCGGGCTTTAATTCATTGATCATTTTTAACGCGTCAAACCCATTTTCACATTCACCGGCTATTTCAATCTCAGGCTCAGTTGACAGGAAGTGCCGGATAATATCTCGTGCAGGCGGTTCATCATCTATTATAAGTACTTTAATTTTTGTCATTTCCCGGAAATTTCAGTTTTACTTCAAACGTATTTTCTGTTTTATTGATTTTTGTAAGGTTCGACATGCCATAAACCATTTGCATTCGTTTCATCACATTGGCAAGGCCGGTGCCTGTTCCCCGTTTGCCGGGGGTTGCCGGATCGTGATTGTTTCGTACTGTTATCTCCAGCCACCCATTATCCGTTCGCCCCTCAATCCAAACAAATGATTGTCCGGGGGTATCATAAACCCCATGTTTAACAGCATTCTCAACAAGTGGCTGCAGAATCATCGGAGGCAATGGCCAGTCTGAAGTTCCATCCTCAATATGTTCTTCAACATTCAGTCGCCCACCAAACCTTACTTTTTCAATATTGAGATACAGGCGCAGATGATACAATTCCTGTTTCAGAGTACTCATTTTATTATCGGTAAAACCAAGCGAATACCGCATAAACTCCGACAGGTTGATCACCATTTCCTGCGCTTTCTCGGGATTGGTGATGGTAAGTGAACTGATTGAATTAAGGCTGTTGAAGAGAAAATGAGGCTTTATCTGCGAACGAAGCGAGTTTAATTCGCTTTCATGCAGCATATTCTGGAGCGTTTCTTCACGCGTTTTCCGATCTTTAAGATTCTGATTATTAATTACCAGGTAAAAAACGGTTATCATAACTGCATATAACAATAGCCCGGCCATAATCCTGACAGCCATGGTGTCATTCAGAATCTGCATATAAGCATCATCGTGCCCTGCTATTAACCCCATTATCAGGTAACTGCTCCCAAACCAGATTAGCAATGTTACGGTACTGCTACTCGCCTGTTGCATTATTATCTCCTGGCGGTTCTGTTTTTCAAAGTCGAAAAACTTGACAAGGTACCAAAGTCCAACTCCCAACAAAGCAAACACGAGGCTAAAAACCAATGCTTCTGCACCGGCATAAAAGGAATCAATGCCTAGCTGAGTGGTAACAATCAAAAAATGAATAACAGCAATTGCCAGCCATGCTCCAGCATAAACCGGCAATTGTTTGCTATTGAATACCTTGTTCAGCATATTCTGAATCATTGGCAATTAATAACTTTTGAGTTCACCACCACCAAATACCGATGCACCCTTAATTATCAGCATTTTACCATGGTCAATGTTGAGATTTTTGCGCTTATCGGCGAAACCGCCAAATGCATTGAATGATTCAACTTTTACGTTCCAGTCGTTCGGCACGATAAGGGTAGAACCTCCGAAAACCGCAATCAGTTCGATTATATTAGTTTCCGGTGAAAGCTGGCACTGGGTAAGGTCAATCTTCGATCCCCCGAAAATAGAAACAATCTTACCACCCCTGAAGTTTTGCGAATGAATGGTTCGTTCACTACCGCCAAAAATTGCAGCTTCGTCAATGTAGTCGCCTTCCAGGGTGCTAATATCCGGTTTTCCCCGCCTGAAAGCAATTGATGAGAAGGCATTCGAAAAAATCAGACTTATACCTATTATTATTATTATAACCGGCCAGAAGAATGTAAAGAGATTGAATGGAAGGTCGTAATACCGGTCGAACAGGAAAACAACTCCAACCAACAGCAGCAATAGTCCCCATCCATATTTTTTTACCGAAAGGTTAACAAGACCAAGGGCTACAAGCAGCATAGGCCACGAAAAAATCATTCTCCATGTGGAATGGTCAATGACTTCCATATTCCTTAACATATATAGCAGACCGAAGGCAACAATCAGAAGGCCGACCAGCATCGTTCTGAAACTGTTGTGTTGTTTTTTAATTTTATTATTCTCGGTGTAGGTTTCCATTGTAGTTGAATTTAACGTTTTTATGAAGCAAAGATAACTGACTGCCTGATGAAGAATCCAGCTAAAATCGGTGAACAAAGGAATTTTATCGGTAAACAGGATATGCTTGTGCATAAAAAAAACCGGGACCTTGTTACAGGCCCCGGAATCCCCAAATTACTCATCAATTATGAAAAATAAAACCCAAATTTTCAATGTTATTTAATCAATATCAGGCAAGTCGGGCAATCCGTGAAGGTTGCCAATGTATCTTGCGTGGTTGAAAGCTTCTCCATACCGCATCAGTCTGAATATTTCAACCTGAACAGCCATTGATATCAACCTTCGCGCCTCCAGATCGGAGAACGAATCCCCAATTAATCTGTTGTAGGCTTCTGCTGCTTCGGGAGGATAATTGCGCTTTATCTGCTTATCAACGACTTGTTCCACGATCAGGCCAAATCCTCCTCCCTGCTTCAGTAAGTTCATCATATAGTAAAATTGTAGTAGGTGTAGTAGTAGAGTTAATTCTGTGAGCTTACATTCGTTTATCCTAGTAACCCTAAAAAGTAATAGTGTATAATTTAATTTAGAATTATTCTATATAGCATCCTTGCGGATGTTGACAACTACCCGGGCTTACAATTGGCTGGCACTGAAAAGAAATGTAAATTTGCCGCCAAAACCGAAACTAAAAAGTGTCTGAAATTCTCGATCAGCTTAATGAAGCGCAACAACAGGCTGTAACCTGCAGCGACGGTCCGGTAATGGTAATAGCCGGGGCAGGTTCAGGCAAAACCAGGGTTCTAACATACAGGATTGCCTATATGCTGAGCAAGGGAGTTGATCCTTTCCAGGTGCTTGCCTTGACTTTTACAAATAAGGCGGCCCGGGAAATGAAAGAGCGCATAATAAGCCTTGTTGGAAGAAGTGATGCCCGCAATGTTTGGATGGGTACTTTTCACTCTATCTTTGCCAGAATATTGAGAGTGGAAGGTCATCTCCTCGGATATCCGCAGAATTTTACCATTTACGATACCGATGATTCGAAAAACCTGATCAAGCACATTATTAAGGACTTGCAACTCGACACCAAGGTTTATACACCTGGTATGATCCTTTCGCGCATTTCTGCTGCTAAATCGAACCTTATTTCTGCAGATGAGTATATGCTCAACAGCGACATTATGGACAACGACCGCATTGCCGGACGGCCCATGACAGGTGAGATATTTTTGCATTATCGCGCCCGTTGTTTCAAAGCATCGGCTATGGATTTTGACGATTTGTTGTTTAATACCAATATGCTGCTCCGCGATTTCCCTGAAGTACTCTTAAAATATCAGAGAAAATTCAAATATATACTGGTTGATGAGTACCAGGACACCAACCATGCCCAATACCTGATCGTAAAAAAGCTGGCAGCCAGGCATGAAAATATCTGCGTAGTTGGTGATGATGCACAGAGCATCTATTCGTTCAGAGGTGCAAATATCCAAAACATTCTGAATTTCAGGAATGACTATCCCGACGTAAAAACCTTTAAGCTGGAGCAGAATTACCGTTCTACAAAGGTGATTGTTAATGCAGCCAACAGCATCATTAGTAAAAATAAAGACCAGATATTCAAACAGGTATGGACTGACAACGAAGATGGCAGCCTCATACAGGTGCTGAAAGCAGCTTCAGACACTGAAGAAGGAACCCTGGTTGCCAATTCAGTTTTCCAGACTAAGATGAACCTGCAGTTGCCTAACAGTGATTTTGCGATCCTTTATAGGACCAATGCGCAGTCGCGAACAATTGAAGAAGCATTCAGAAAACTAAACATCCCTTACCGCATCTATGGCGGATTGTCTTTTTACAAACGAAAAGAGATAAAGGACCTGCTTGCCTATTTCAGGCTGGTTGTAAATACCAACGACGATGAAGCCTTTAACCGCATCATCAATTTCCCGGCAAGGGGCATAGGCAACACTACGCTCGACAAACTTCAACTGGCCGCTGCCAATGAAAATGTCAGCCTCTTTGAAGTTGCCGCTTCCGTATCGGGCTATGTTCCCAACCTGGCCAGAAGTACATCCGCAAAAATTGAGGAGTTCGCCATAATGATCGCCAGCTTCCACGCCCAGTTGCACAAAACATCGGCCTATGAACTTGGTCGCAAAATTGCCAGTCATTCGGGCTTGTTTAAGGAGCTGGCAGCCGATCAATCGGAAGAAGGCCTGTCGCGCCTTCAAAACAGCGAGGAATTATTGAACGCACTCAAAGATTTTTCTGAAAAAGAGGAATCACTTTTTCCTGGTGAATCAGATACTGAACCGGAAGAAAACAGGGAAGCCCGATCACTCGATCTTTTTATGCAGGAAATTGCACTGCTCACCGATGCTGACAGCGATAATGAAGATGACAACAACAAGGTATCCCTGATGACCATTCACGCTGCCAAAGGCCTTGAGTTTCCTTACGTTTACATTGTCGGGGTTGAAGAAAACCTGTTTCCATCGATGATGTCGCTGCAATCGAGGGCTGACATTGAAGAGGAACGCCGCCTGTTTTATGTGGCCATTACGAGGGCCGAAAAGAGGGTAACCCTATCGTATGCCGAAAGCCGCTACCGCTGGGGAAACCTTACGATGAACGAACCCAGCCGGTTTCTTGAGGAAATTGACGAAACTTATATTGAACAGACAACGCGCAGGGTTCAGGTAAAACCATCTGCGTCATCGCCTGTTATGCAAAAAGCGCCGGTTTTCATTAAAAAAAACCTGAAAAAAATCACAGATGATGAATCAGGTACTGTAGCTTCGTATGAAACCCCAACGGAATTGATACAACCCGGGGTTGAAGTAGAACATGAACGCTTCGGTAAAGGCAAAGTGCTGAGCATAGAAGGCAATGGATCGAATATAAAAGCAACTGTTTTCTTTAATGCGGTAGGCCAAAAGCAATTACTGCTGAAATTTGCCAAATTAAGGATTGTTTAAGCTTTATTCAGCTGGCAGCATATTTTACAGACACTTGAAACCTTTATTAAAAAGAGCAATCCGGTTAAGAAGGAACTTTTTTAAATGTCGGTTATGTTGATGTAAATATTTGTATCTTTGCAGACGAAGATTCATCCCCGTTCTCTCCCGATTTTAACATAACAGAACCCGCTTTACAATATGAATGCGGTCTTGGTGAATCAAATTATAGTTTAGGTAGTTGATAGCTTACATTTTTATCCTGCCGGGTTTTATCAGCCTCATCACCACAAAGAAAAAATTTCAGTACAATAAATTGAATTTATGGATTATAACAGCACCCGCGACAAACTCATTATACCTGAGTATGGGCGCAATGTTCAAAAAATGGCAGCTTACCTGCTGACCATTGAAGACCGCGAAAAACGCACCAACATGGCCAAAGCGCTGGTAAACATCATGACCCAGTTACACCCTGACCAAAGAGATACAACAGATTATAAAAGGAAGCTATGGGATCACCTGTATATCATCTCCGATTTCAGGCTTGATGTAGATGGACCTTTCCCGGCACCTTCACCAGAAGACAGGATTGGCAAACCCAACCGCATCCCCTATCCGCAGGAAATCATCAAATTCAGGCCCTACGGAAAAAATATTGCCAAAATAATTGAAAAAGCCACAACTTTTGAAGATGGCCCCGAAAAAGATGCCCTGGTTAAAAACATAGCCAATCATCTGAAAAAATCCTACCTCAACTGGAACCGCGATTCGGTGAACGACGAGCTTATTACCGATCACCTCAAAGAACTTTCGCATGGAAAGCTGAAGCTCAGCGATGATATGAGACTGGCGCACACCAATGATCTTATATCAAAACCTGCTGCCAATACACCCCATCACCAAAGCACCAACCGCCGGAAGAAATACAATCCGAAAAACGAAAAGAATACGAACTACCGTGATATGCGGAACCGCAAAAAGAATTAACTTTCCTGCCTGAAAATTATCTTTTTATTGTTCAACTTTCACAGGATTGTAATATGAGTTCTTTTCTAATTAACGGGGGCAGGAGACTTTCAGGAGAAATAACCCCGCAAGGCGCGAAAAACGAAGCGCTCCAGATTCTCTGTGCTACCTTACTGACTTCTGAAACCGTTACCATCAACAACATCCCCGACATCAGGGATGTAAACAAGCTTATAGAATTGCTTGGCGATATGAGTGTTGAGGTAAAACCCGCAGGAACAGGCAGCTATACTTTCAAGGCCGCGAATGTTGACCTCGAATACCTAAAATCAAGCGATTTCAGAAAAAAAGGTGCCGGTTTGCGTGGTTCCATTATGATACTCGGACCGCTGCTTGCCCGTTTTGGGAAAGGCTATATCCCCCACCCTGGCGGCGATAAAATTGGTCGCCGCAGGCTCGACACTCACTTTATCGGTTTACAAAAACTGGGTGCAAGGTTCAGTTCAGAAGGCCCAAACACTTTCTATAGCATTGATGCTTCCGAATTAAAAGGTTGCTATATGCTTCTGGATGAGGCTTCGGTTACCGGAACAGCAAACGTTTTAATGGCCGCAGTTCTTGCAAAAGGAACCACTACCATTTTTAACGCAGCCTGCGAACCTTACCTGGTTCAGCTTTGCCGTATGCTCAATAGCATGGGCGCGCGAATTTCAGGTACTGGATCAAACCTGCTGGTAATTGAAGGGGTTGAAAAACTGGGCGGAACTACCCACACCATGCTTCCCGATATGATTGAAATCGGAAGTTTTATCGGTTTGGCCGCCATGACAGGCTCTGCAATCACCATAAAAGACGTTCATTTCAACGAATTGGGAATAATTCCCGAAGTGTTTAAAAGGCTAGGTATTAAGATTGAACTCAGAGGCGATGATATTTATGTACCGGCTCAGGAAACCTATGAGGTTGAAACCTTTATGGATGGATCGATTATGACCATTTCAGATGCACCATGGCCCGGATTCACACCCGATCTTATCAGCATCGCCCTGGTTGTAGCCACACAGGCAAAAGGAAGTGTGCTCATTCATCAAAAAATGTTTGAAAGCCGGCTGTTTTTTGTGGATAAACTGATAGAGATGGGTTCGCAGATTATCCTTTGCGATCCGCACAGGGCAACAGTTATAGGACTTAATCACCAGTATCCACTCAGGGGAATCACCATGTCGTCGCCCGACATCAGGGCCGGAGTAGCATTGCTGATTGCGGCTCTCTCAGCCAAAGGCAAGAGCCAGATTGATAATATCGAGCAGATTGACCGCGGCTATCAGAACATTGACGGACGGTTGCGTTCACTCGGTGCCGATATTGAACGCATTGATAATTAGCCAACACATTTCCCGACTGACAAATTGGCGCTTATTACCTTGCTGGCAAGCATTTTGCAAGGCAGGGCTTAAAGAATATTGAACAGGACAGAATGAAAATTTTTGACAATATGGGTAAACCACGTAAAAGCAAACCTGAGGTAAAAGAAACCCTTGACAACGTTGCAACACCGGAGACTATACATGCTGATACCGATACTGCTGCAGAGGCAGAAAATAACAAACCGGCAATCGAAGAGGAAGCGAAGCCCGAAGACATTATTGCAGAACTGAATAAAAAGTGCCAGGATTTGAATGACAAATTTCTGCGCCTTTATTCCGAATTTGATAATTACCGTAAACGGGTAATTAAAGAAAAAGCGGAATTGAGCAAAAATGCATCAGAAGATATGATTACCGGCTTGTTGCCGATACTTGATGATTTTGAAAGGGCTATCTCGTCTTATGATACGGTTGACACTGTTGAACCGCTGAAAGAAGGCACCTTGCTTATTTACAACAAGTTAAAAAACAGCCTCAAACAAAAAGGTGTAGTTGAAACTGAAGCAATGGGGCTTCCATTCGACACCGATTTTCACGAAGCCATTGCCAACGTGCCCGCCCCGACAGAAGAACTTAAGAACAAGATTATTGATGTAACCCAAAAAGGCTATACCCTTAACGGGAAAGTCATCAGGTTTGCCAAGGTTGTGGTTGGAAATTAGTCAGAGATTCCCGTGATCAGTGTCGGGGACATTTATCCTCTTCCCTGGAAATTGGTTCAGTATTTATAAAAAATAAGACAAGATATTCGGGTAAATCCAGGATATTTTATTGAAAAGAGAAAAATAAGAAACAGCCGGAATAGCTTTGTCTGTTTCATAAAGCACCAAAAAAGTGGCGAAAAGAGATTATTACGAAATATTGGGGTTATCAAAAAACGCGAGTGATGCCGAGATAAAAAAGGCTTACCGTCAGATGGCTTTGAAGTATCATCCCGATAAAAACCCGGGAAACAAGGATGCTGAAGAGCATTTCAAAGAAGCTGCTGAAGCCTACGAGGTGCTCAGCAATGCTGAAAAGCGGTCGAGATACGACCAGTTTGGCCACGATGGTATGCGCAATGGCGGTGGACAAGGCTTTGGCGGCGGCATGAGTATGGACGATATCTTCAGCCAGTTTGGCGACATCTTTGGTGGTGCATTTGGCGGTGGTTTTGGCGGATTCAGTGGCGGAGGCAGCAGACGCAGGGTCAACAAAGGAACCAACCTCAGGGTAAAAGTTAAACTGACACTTGAAGAAATTGCCACCGGAATTGAGAAGAAAATTAAAGTCAATAAACTGGTATCGTGCTCAACCTGTAGCGGAACCGGAGCCGCCGGAGGATCGGCCTTTTCAACCTGTTCACATTGCCGTGGCACCGGCCAGGTAACAAGGGTTACAAGTACCTTCCTCGGGCAAATGCAGACCACCTCAACCTGCCCGTATTGTAACGGAGAAGGGCAAACCATCACTAACAAATGCAACACCTGTGGCGGAAGCGGCACAACTAAAGGCGAAGAGGTTCTCAGTCTGAATATCCCGGCAGGGGTTTCTGAAGGGATTCAACTTTCGGTAAGTGGCAAAGGTAATGCAGCTCCCCGTGGCGGAGTCCCCGGCGATCTGATAGTCCAGATAGAGGAGATTCAACATCCTGAGCTGATCAGGGATGGATCGAATATTCTCTACGAACATTTTATCAGCTTCCCTGAAGCTACGCTGGGTACTTCAATTGAAGTCCCGACCATAGAAGGCAAAGTAAGAATCAAGATCGAACCCGGCACCCAGGGCGGCAAAGTTTTGCGCCTGAAAGGTAAAGGCATTCCTTCTCTAAATGGCTATGGCCGGGGAGATCAACTGATCAATATCAGTGTATGGACGCCACGTAACCTGAACCGACAAGAACAGGATATATTACAGAAACTGATGGAATCGGAAAACTTCAAGCCGCATCCGGGAGCTAAAGACCGATCGTTCTTCGACAGAATGAAAGAATATTTTCAATAGATTTGCATTTGCAGGAAATTGAAACAGGGGATGGTTGCTTAATTTTCAGGTATCATCCCCTGTTTGTTTAATTCGATATACAGACTTCAATACATTAAGCCAATGAGCTATTATTTTTCAGCAAAAAACATTACAAAAAGGTACGCCAATCATACCGCGCTTAGCAGCGTTAGTATTGATGTACCCAGGCAGAGTATTTTCGGACTGCTGGGGCCAAATGGCGCGGGAAAAACCTCACTGATCAGAATCATCAACCAGATTACCGGCCCCGATGAAGGTGAAATATGGTTTGATAACGAGAAACTGGCACCACATCATGTTGAGCACATAGGCTACCTGCCCGAGGAAAGGGGTTTGTACAAGAAAATGAAAGTTGGCGAACAGGCGCTCTACCTCGCCCAGCTTAAAGGTGTCAGCAAATCAGATGCACTGAAAAAGCTGAAGTATTGGTTCGAAAAGTTCGAAATTCAGGCTTGGTGGAACAAAAAAGTTGAAGAACTTTCCAAAGGAATGCAACAGAAGGTTCAGTTTATCGTCACCATCATCCATGAGCCATCTCTGTTGATTTTTGATGAGCCGTTCAGCGGATTCGACCCGATTAACGTCAACCTGCTGAAGGAAGAAATTTTAAAACTCAGGGAAAACGGGGCCACCATCATCTTTTCGACCCACAATATGGCGTCGGTTGAAGAGTTGTGTGATAATATTGCCCTGATCAATAATTCGCATAAGATACTTGAAGGCAGTGTAAAAGATATCAGGAATGCTTACAAAGCCAACGTATTTGCAATTGAATATGATGGATTCAGCGGGCCACTGAAATCAGTACTTCCGGCCGAATTTGACCTGATAGATCAAACGGTTGAGGATGATGTTACAAGAGCTACCATTAAACTACCAAAGGGAACCAGCCAGAACGAACTGATTTCCAGAATAATCCCACATGTTTCGCTTCATTCGTTTAATGAAATCATTCCAGCGATGAACGAAATCTTTATCCAGACAGTAAATAACGCCGTAAATAATTCGGCAACCTCTCAAAACAACCACGTATGAACAAAATAGGACTCATTATCAAGCGCGAATACCTTTCGCGGGTGCAGAAGAAATCGTTTATCATTATGACGATTCTGGGGCCTATCCTTATGGCNNTGGTTTATCAATAAGTTTGAGAATTCTGACCGCTTTCATTTCAACAATGTTTTTGATGATCTTGAAACGGCCAAAACCAATATGACTGAGAAAAAGGGATATGCACTTCTGTATATTCCCCGGCCAACTTCCAGTGTACCATCAGCAGCAGTTATCTACAGCGAAAAGCAGGCCAGTATAGATCTGAAGAGTTACATCCGGAATGTAATGTCAAAGGAAGTTGAGAATCAAAAACTGGGAGCTGAATTGCTAAAGGAAATCCGTAAAGTAAATCCGACCTATAAAACCAGCGGAGCTGATTCACTCGCAAAAGAAACTCTTATCAGCGAAGAAATTCTGAAAAACATCAAAACCAACATCACGCTAACTTCCATTCAAATGGGTGAAGAGGGTAAGGAAGAGAAAAGTTTTACAGAAGTAAGTATGGGGGTGGGCATGTTTGCGGGTATTCTCATCTATTTCTTCATTTTTCTGTTTGGTGCCCAGGTGATGCGTGGTGTGATTGAAGAAAAGGTTAGCCGTATAGTTGAAGTAATCGTTTCATCGGTGAAACCATTTCAACTGATGATGGGAAAAATCATAGGTGTGGCATTGGTCGGTCTTACCCAGTTTATGCTATGGGTAGTATTGACACTTGCATTGGTCACTGTTTTTCAGACGGTTATGCCGGATAAAATGCATAAGGCCCAGGCAACTGAAGCCTTTAACCCCGCCCAACGCATACCAGCCGATGCCAGCACCGCAGTTATTGCTGAAGAAGAAGTGGAATCAGACGGAATTTCAAAAATAACCGAGGCCCTTGGTTCAATCAACTACGGAATTATGATAGGCGCATTTTTGTTCTATTTCCTTGGCGGATACCTGCTTTATGGTGCTATGTTCGCAGCCATTGGTGCAGCAGTCGATAATGAAACCGATACCCAGCAATTTATGATGCCGGTGACCATTCCGTTGATCTTGTCAATCGTTATGGCTCAATTTGTCATCAACAACCCCGAAGGCCCGATTGCTTTCTGGTTTTCGATGATTCCGTTTACTTCACCTATCATAATGATGGTACGCATTCCTTTCGGGGTACCATACTGGGAACTGGCACTTTCGATGGTTCTGCTGACCCTCACTTTTATTGCTGCCGTTTGGCTTGCCGGAAGGGTTTACCGGACAGGTATTCTGATGTATGGCAAAAAAGTAAGCTGGGGCGAAATGTGGAAGTGGCTGTTTTATAAGGGGTAATAGCCTGGGGCGCAGGGCAAGGGGCGCAGGGCAAGGGGCTGAGTGATTTGTTCAGCAATGTTGAATTCAGACGTAACATTGATCAAATCGTACCGAAGCCACAGGGCGCAAGGCGCATATTTCAGACGATGGCCAGGCGTAGCTGACACACGCTTATGCATCCCAATAAAACTGAACGCTGAACGTCGTTGAAACTTTAGAACACAGATGACACTGATTGGAAGGGATTACCACNNGAACACAGAACACGGAACTCTGAACACAAAACGAAAAGTATGGCAAAAGTATTGGTTATAGACGATGAACGCAGTATCAGAAGCACCTTGAAAGAAATCCTTGAATATGAAGGATTTGAAATGGATGAGGCTCCTGATGGATTAACAGCACTGGAACTTGCTGCTGCTGAAAAATACGATGTTATTCTTTGCGATATCAAAATGCCACAAATGGATGGCATTGAAGTGCTCGACAAACTCCTGGTTATGAACGACACTCCTGTTGTGATGATTTCCGGACACGGAAATATTGAAACTGCGGTTGATGCAATAAAACGGGGAGCCTATGACTATATCTCGAAACCACTTGATCTTAACCGTCTGCTGATCACTATTAGAAATGCAATGGAAAAAGGCAGCCTTGTTAAAGAGACCAGGGTGCTCAAGCGCAAGGTGAGTAAAACCTACGATATGATAGGCGAATCAGAGCCTATTCAGCAAATAAGGGATATGATCGAAAAAGTAGCCCCCACCGATGCCCGCGTGCTGATTACAGGAAATAATGGCACCGGCAAGGAGTTGGTTGCCCGATGGTTGCATGAGTTCAGCCACCGTTCAGAGGGGCCTTTTGTCGAGGTAAATTGTGCTGCTATACCCGGTGAATTAATTGAAAGTGTGTTGTTTGGCCACGAAAAAGGCTCCTTTACTTCGGCTATCAAACAGCGCAAAGGCGATTTTGAACAGGCAAGCGGTGGCACCCTGTTTCTTGATGAAATCGGCGATATGAGCCTGGCTGCCCAGGCCAAAGTATTGCGTGCCCTTCAGGAAAATAAAATCATGCGGGTCGGAGGCGAAAAAGATATTCCGGTTGATGTGAGGGTAATTGCCGCTACCAACAAAAACATCCAGGAAGAGATCGANNCATGTTCCTTCACTGAACGATAGAAGAGAAGATATCCCATTGCTTGCAAAGCATTTCATTGCTGATATCTGTGAAACCAATGGCCAGCCATTGATGGTTTTTGATGAGGCGGCACTTAAAGCTCTTCAGGAAATAAACTGGACAGGCAATATAAGGGAACTGCGCAATGTTGTGGAGCGCCTAGCTATCCTCTGCGACAACACCATTACGGCAGCAGATGTTGAATTGTACGCTAAGAGGTAAGCCAACCAGTACAACAGTTACCGGGGCTAATTTAGAAATGTGGCTTCCCCCATATGAAACATGATATTTTATAGTTCAGAAAAGATATGAAAATTCGACTTACACTGCTCCTGGTAGTTTTTTCGCTTTTAGCCAGGCCGCAGGATACAATTAAAGTACTGAACTATAATCTTCTTAACTACGGAAATTATACTTCCTACTGTACGAGTGCAAATAACAACCATGAAAATAAGGATATCCTGCTAAGGACCATTATTGGTTTCGAGTTGCCCGATATTTTCACTGTGAATGAGATCAGCCGCTATGCGTTTTATCACGACCGGGTTCTGGATATGGTGATGAACGCTGATGGCCGGAATTACTACCAAAGGGCGTCAATTCCTAATCTGGCGGGTTCCGATCTGGTGAATATGTTATACTTCAACACGAACAAAATGAGCCTCAAATCGCACCGGGTTGTACAGTCCGATGTGCGTGATATAGACCTGTTTACCCTCTATTTTAAAACCAACAGCCTGCAATCAGGCGATACCGTTTTCCTGAATTGCCTGGTTGCCCATCTGAAGGCAGGAAATACTTCTGCCGATGCAATCAAACGGGCCGAAATGACCGCAAATGCAATCAATTTCCTGAAAGACAATCAACTGGCAGGGAATTACCTTTTTATGGGTGATCTCAACACCTATACATCTACAGAAAACTGTTACCAGAACCTGACAGGAATTTCCGCTCTTGAGTTCCGCTTTTTTGATCCCGTAAATAAACCAGGTGACTGGAACAACAACAGTGCTTTCGCGGATTGGCACACCCAATCGGTTTCGGCATCAGGTAATGGCTGTCAGGCAAGTGGTGGTATGGATGATCGCTTCGACCATATTCTGGCAACTGCTGAAATTATGAATGGAAGCCGCGGCCTGAAATATATTGTGGATTCCTATCATGCTGTTGGGCAGGATGGCCTGCACTTTAACAAATCAATCAACGATTTGCCTCAAAATAACTTAGTTCCAACCGATGTCCTGAATGCATTGGCAAGTAATTCTGACCACCTGCCGGTAAGGCTCGACTTGTTGTTGGATGCAAATGGGCCTGGAAACATAGCAAAACAATCCGTTTTCAGTAATGTCGGGGTTTACATTCCTGATCAATCACAGGCATTATTTTTTGTAACCTCTGCTGTCGCAAAAAATGCTACAATCTCACTTATTTCAATAACAGGGCTAACTATCCGCACAGAAGACCATACACTTGCTGCAGGCAGAAATGAAATAAAAATGGATATCAGTGAATTAAAACCTGGCGTTTATATTATCAGGCTATCGGATTTGCAGGGGCAGATGTCATCGGTAAAGCTGGTAAAGTAATCACGCTATGAAGCCCTCTTTTCTGTGTTGATTGGCATCTGGCAGCGATTTCAGCAATCTTTAAGTACTTCTCCACGCGCTCAGTTGCTGTTCCAAAATCAGTAAGGCGCTTTAATCCTTCTGCCTTCATATTCTCCTGTAATTCAGTATTTTCATGCAAATAAACTATCTTTTCAGCAATATCGTGCGCGTTAACCGGATCAAAATAAAGTGCGGCATCACCACAAACTTCACGGGCAAATACAAGATCAGAAGTCAGGATTGGCAAGCCCATTTTCATGGCTTCGGGATAGGATGCAGAGAAACATTCGAGCAAGGTTGGTAAAAACATAAAATCGCACTGCGAATAAAGGTAAGGACACTCATCAACATTAAGCCTGTTGGTAAAATGAACATACTTCCGGTTTGTTCCCAGGTCTTTAAACTCCCGTCGATGAATAGTAAGAATAAATTTAACTTTTAGTTGCGGCCGAAGTATTTTTATCTGATTGATTACTTCATTTACAATGCATAAATTTTTGAACAGGTGGTTGGCCGAAACCGTCACCAACCTCAGTTCACCCGGCTCTCTCTCTGGCAGTTTCGCCCTGTAGGTCCACTTTTCAGGCTTATTGTAAATCTCATTAAGCGTATTTGAAATGTGAAAAACTCTGTGCTCGTCAATCCGCAATATGTTTATCAGACGTTGCTTCACTTCTTCCGTTTCGGCAATTAGAAAGTCAATATTCCTGATCATTAGCCACTGCCTTAGCCAGCCAAACAAAGTCTGTTTAATGCGATGCGAGAAAGGTACTTCGCTGAAGTATGGCGATTCGGGATAAACATATTGTGGTGTAGCAAAACCTGCCACATGCGGTGCTTTGGGTTTCCAGTAAGTGGGTCCGAAAACCGAAAAAACAACATCGGGCTTTATCAGCTTTTCAAGCAATTGCAATTGCTTCAGCTTCTTATAAGTCATCCATTTCCGCATAAGTGCAGCCGAATAACCCGAGTAACGAATAAATGAATAAAACCTGAAATTTTCAGGAAATTTATCCTTCCTAACCTGCCGTTCAACTTCGGGAGACAAAAAAACGTGGTAATCGTGCTCAGGGAAATTCCTGAGTTCATCAATAACAGAAAGCGCAACCTGCAACATCCCCCCGACTTTGATGTCACTGGTATTAATTACCATTTTCATGTTGAAACCTTTTTCCTGCTGGAAAGCAAAATAAAACTGATATCAATCCCTTAGCTATAATTCTGACCCGAAATCAGCTATATAAACTTACGGTCATCCCTCTTCCAGAATCAATATTCCAGTTCAAATATACTTCATACTTTCTTATTACCGACAATCAGGTATAACAAATTTATACTCTTTCTAAATAAAGTCAATTTTTCAGGAAAGTAAATTCCCCAATATCAATAACTTAGATCTGCGCCCTTTCAAAATAATGTTAAGACTTAAATATTGATTTTAGTGTGGTTAAATGCAAGCCATCAGACATTTAACTTAAAAGTAAAAATACTTTACTTATTGAAAGCGAGTTTTAAGTAAAGTTGATTCCAGATTGAAATTCCGGTTGGAATTATCACGTCGGGGAAGTCATAATCCGGATCGTGCAGGGGTAGAACTGAGGTACCGGCACCAATTCCAAACAGTGCAGCTTTACTCTGGAGGGCGAAATGTGCAAAATCTTCAGACCAACGGAATGGAAGTCCAGCCTCAATAACCTTTAGCCTGAGCGCAAACGCAACATCAGTAATCAAATTAACAGCATCCGGGTGATTGATAACCGCGGGAAACTCATCGCTATAGCTAATCTCATAGTCAATCTGCGATATTCCGGCATGCTCTTTTACCATAGCTGTTGCTTTCGTTATGAGCTTTTCCATATCGGCATCAAGGTAAGCCCTGAGCGACACCATAATTACAGCCTCGCCCGGCGTAGTTCCAAATGCCGGAGTTCCCAGACTTCCATAAACTAAGGAGAGCAATACAAAATCGTTGTACCCTGAAAAAGGCCCACTACCCGATAACTTGGGAAGGTTAGCCATTAACTGAGCCATGGCCGTTGCCGGGCTACTGCTTTTATCATGCACTCCCGACTGGGCTGGCCGGCTCTTCAACCGGATAATCATTCCGCGAGAAGCCGCTGCAAATGTACCATTACGTATAATCACCGTATGCTGATCGTATCCTGGCAGATTATGAAGAGCGAAACAATATTCAGGATGAAATTGCCTAAAGGCCTGATCGGAAAGAACAGAAACAGCCCCTTTGCCGGATTCTTCGGCCGGTTGAAACAAAAGCAGGAACTTTCCTTTTTGCGGAGGATTTGATGCTATAAAGGCAGCCAGACCTGCAAGAATGGCTGAATGTCCGTCGTGCCCGCACTTATGCGCAATACCGGGAAATTGCGAGCGATGATCAAAACGGTTGGTTTCTGCAATTGGCAATGCATCCATATCGGCCCTGAAAAGCACCTCAGGTCCAGACTGGCCGCTGTCGAAAACAGCCATTATTCCATAACCCCCGATCTTTTCAAAAAGCAAATCAGGTTTAAGTGGTTTTAAAAACCTGATTATGCGGCGCGCGGTTTGCTTTTCCATTCCCGACAATTCCGGGCAACGGTGCAAATCGTGACGCAATTCTATCAGGGACTCAACCATTCCGGGGCTTTTTACAAAGGTACCAAAGGATTATGTAATTATAGAATTTCGCACCTATAAATAACTCAAATCTGTATTTCAAATCTGATTCTCCGTTTCAACATTTCGTTATTGCATTTTTCCAACTTAGATTCAGATTATTCGATGAGTCTTCTTAATTTTGGCACTTCAATTCTGAAACAGTCAACACTATTAATCATTCTGAAATTATCTCCTCATGGGAAGAGCATTTGAATTTCGCAAGGCAAGGAAAATGAAGCGTTGGGGCAATATGGCCAAGGTTTTCACCCGTTTGGGCAAGGACATCGAAATCGCTGTAAAAGCAGGTGGACCTGATCCGGCATTAAATCCTAAGCTCAGGCTGCTGATACAGACTTCCCGAAGTGAGAATATGCCCAAAGAGAATGTGGAACGTGCCATTAAACGAGCCGTTTCAAAAGATTCTACCGATTACAAAGAAGTGGTTTATGAAGGCTATGGCCCCCATGGCATAGCGGTTGTAGTTGAAACTGCTACCGATAATACCACCCGCACCGTTGCCAATGTGCGCAGCTACTTTGTCAGAAATGGCGGCAGCCTGGGAACCATGGGTATGCTTGATTTTTTGTTCGACCGGAAATGTTCGTTCAAAGTAGAAATGAAAGAAGGAATTGATATTGAAGAACTTGAGCTCGAAATGATTGATTTGGGAGTTGAGGAAATTTTTGTTGATGAAGGTGAAATTATGATTTATGCCGAATTCTCCAACTTCGGACCTATTCAAAAGTATCTTGAGGAAAATAATTTTGAAATTAAGTCCTTTGCTTTTGAGCGTATCCCCAACGATATGAAAACTTTAACACCTGATCAGCAGGCCGATGTGGAAAAAATGCTCGAACGTATGGACGATGATGACGACGTCACCAATGTGTTCCATAATATGCAAAGCACTGATAATTAACAGTTAAAAACTAATAGTTAATAACTATCCTAACAAATCCTGGTGTTCAGTATTCAGGGATTTTCAGGAGTAAGACAA